>NZ_AULS01000007.1 GCF_000422405.1 Microbacterium luticocti DSM 19459 | reverse complement strand
GCACCCCGCTCACCGACCCCCACCTTCCAACCACACAACGTGCGGCGTACTCGCGGGACTCAGCTGCGCTGATGCCATGTCAAACGTTCCACCCATGAGCCCTGGCCACGCACATCCGGCGTGGAACCAGGCACTGGGACAACCGGAAACCCGGCCATCCAGTAGCTCCTTAGAAAGGAGGTGATCCAGCCGCACCTTCCGGTACGGCTACCTTGTTACGACTTAGTCCTAATTACCGATCCCACCTTCGACAGCTCCCTCCACAAGGGTTGGGCCACCGGCTTCAGGTGTTACCGACTTTCATGACTTGACGGGCGGTGTGTACAAGACCCGGGAACGTATTCACCGCAGCGTTGCTGATCTGCGATTACTAGCGACTCCGACTTCACGTAGTCGAGTTGCAGACTACGATCCGAACTGGGACCGGCTTTTTGGGATTCGCTCCACCTCACGGTATCGCAGCCCTTTGTACCGGCCATTGTAGCATGCGTGAAGCCCAAGACATAAGGGGCATGATGATTTGACGTCATCCCCACCTTCCTCCGAGTTGACCCCGGCAGTATCCCCTGAGTTCCCACCATAACGTGCTGGCAACAGAGAACGAGGGTTGCGCTCGTTGCGGGACTTAACCCAACATCTCACGACACGAGCTGACGACAACCATGCACCACCTGTACACCGACCAAAAGGGGCGACCATCTCTGGCCGTTTCCGGTGTATGTCAAGCCTTGGTAAGGTTCTTCGCGTTGCATCGAATTAATCCGCATGCTCCGCCGCTTGTGCGGGTCCCCGTCAATTCCTTTGAGTTTTAGCCTTGCGGCCGTACTCCCCAGGCGGGGAACTTAATGCGTTAGCTGCGTCACGGAATCCGTGGAAAGGACCCCACAACTAGTTCCCAACGTTTACGGGGTGGACTACCAGGGTATCTAAGCCTGTTTGCTCCCCACCCTTTCGCTCCTCAGCGTCAGTTACGGCCCAGAGATCTGCCTTCGCCATCGGTGTTCCTCCTGATATCTGCGCATTCCACCGCTACACCAGGAATTCCAATCTCCCCTACCGCACTCTAGTCTGCCCGTACCCACTGCAGGCCCGAGGTTGAGCCTCGGGATTTCACAGCAGACGCGACAAACCGCCTACGAGCTCTTTACGCCCAATAATTCCGGATAACGCTTGCACCCTACGTATTACCGCGGCTGCTGGCACGTAGTTAGCCGGTGCTTCTTCTGCAGGTACCGTCACCCAAAGGCTTCTTCCCTGCCAAAAGAGGTTTACAACCCGAAGGCCGTCATCCCCCACGCGGCGTTGCTGCATCAGGCTTGCGCCCATTGTGCAATATTCCCCACTGCTGCCTCCCGTAGGAGTCTGGGCCGTGTCTCAGTCCCAGTGTGGCCGGTCACCCTCTCAGGCCGGCTACCCGTCGACGCCTTGGTAAGCCATTACCTCACCAACAAGCTGATAGGCCGCGAGCCCATCCCAAACCGAAAAATCTTTCCAACGACGAAGATGCCTCCATCGCTCATATCCGGTATTAGCAGCTGTTTCCAACTGTTATCCCAGAGTCCAGGGCAGGTTGCTCACGTGTTACTCACCCGTTCGCCACTGATCCCCCAAGTGCAAGCACCCGAGTTCACCGTTCGACTTGCATGTGTTAAGCACGCCGCCAGCGTTCATCCTGAGCCAGGATCAAACTCTCCGTAAAAAAACGAAAGCCACAACCACCACCGGGAAAACAGCGGCAGACTGCAGCGAGTTCAACCATGACCAAAAACGAATGTCACTGACATCCATAAAATTGATCCAAAGGAATCTCACCCAACCCCCAAAAGGGCCAGGACGAGGTTATTTGGCATTTGACAAGTGCACGCTGTTGAGTTCTCAAGGATCGGACACACAACCAGCACCACCCCCACAGGAGCAGCCACCAGAAGGCAACCTCACAACCATACCCGAACCTCGCCGGCGGTCTGATCGACACGCGGTTCGGATCGGGCATCCCATCATACCACTGTCCGGACCGGTTCGTCACCGGTCGTGGTGGAGGATGGGGTTCTGTTCGCTGCTTGAGGGGGCGGGGCCTTCCGGCCGCTTCGCTCAACCCTTTGGGGCGAACGAGTAAGACTCTACGCGACGGGCGGGCACCCTCGCCAATCGGCCCTGCATCCCGGGCGTGTCGGGCCGGTCAGCCCCGATTTCCCGCGGGCGCGGTCGCGCTGGGCTGCGTGCGCGGACACCGCGGACACACCGTCCGTTGCCCCGATTCCCCGCGCACGGGGTCGCGCTCGCGTAGCCTTCCAGACATGCAGACCCAGGCCGCGATCGCTCTGCTGACCCGCATCCTGCGGGATCTCGGTCTGCCGGCCGCCGGCAGGGCCGGTGCCGAGGGCTGCGCGGTGCCACTGCCGGCACGCACGGCGGTGGATGCCCTGGCTTGGGCGGTCGTGACCGCGTGCGCCGAGGCCGCCGCGGGCCTGGCCGGCACGCACGCATCCAGGGCCGATCCGGACGCGATCGCGGTGGCCTACGCCAGCGATCGGTGGTTCCGCATCGACGGACACACGCCCGACGCGTTCGCGCCGCTGTCGGGCTTCTTCCGCTGTGACGACGGATGGGTGCGCACGCACGGCAATTATCCGTACCACGCGGCCGCCCTGCGCCGCGCCCTCGGGCTGGACGAAGCGGCCGGCCGTGATGAGTTGGCATCCGTCGTGGCCTCGCGCTCGGCCGCGTCGATCACGGCCCAGGTGACGGCGGCCGGCGGACTGTGCGTCGTGGTCGCACCCGAAGACCCGGCCGCGGATGCGCGGCAACGCCGCCTCCCACTGGCGGCGATCGAGCGCACCGCTGAGCCGCCCCCGCCGACCGGGCGGGTCGGATCTGCCGGCGGCGGGCCCATCGATCCCGAGGCGCCGTTGCGCGGGATCCGGGTGCTCGATATGACCCGTGTCATCGCCGGTCCGGTGGCCACCCGCACGCTCGCGCTGCTGGGCGCCGACGTGCTGCGGATCGATCCGCCGGCACTCGTCGAGATCGCCTGGCAGCACCTCGATACCGGCCACGGCAAGCGCTCGACCCTGCTGGATGTGAAAAGTGCGGGCGGGCGCGCCGTCTTCGACGCACTGCTGGAGGCGGCCGACGTCGTCGTGCTCGGATACCGTCCGTCGTCGCTCGCCCGGCTCGGCCTGACACCCGCCGCACTCGCCGCACGCCGACCCGGCGTCGTGGTTGCACAGCTGAGCGCGTGGGGCGAGCCCGACCGGCGCGGATTCGACAGCCTGGTGCAAGCGGCCTGCGGCATCGCGATGATCGAGGGCTCCCCCGACGCGCCCGGCGTGCTCCCGGCGCAGGCCCTCGACCATTCCGCCGGCTACCTGCTGGCCGCCGGGGTCATGGCGGCGCTGCGGCGACGGGCCATCGAGGGCGGCTCGTGGACGGTGACCACCTCGCTGCGCCGGGTCGCCGCCGAACTGCTCGGGATGCCGCGCAGTGAGCAGCCGGGTGCGGCAGTACCCGATGCGACCGGTCACACGCAGACGTTCACCGTCGACGGGAGCGTCGTCACCACCGCATCCCCCGCCCTGCGATACCCGGGTGCGCCCACGGCGTTCGCCGCGCCGCGGCCCTGGGGAGCCGACGCGCCCGCGTGGCGCGACTGAGCCGCCGGATCTCACCGCCGCCGTGGCCGGCGCACCAGCACCACAACGCACAGCACCAGCGTGAGCGCGCCCCACACCGCGCATGCCGGCGGCAGCACACGGTAGGCCAGGTGCTGCATCGTCCAGTCGGCGGTGAACGGTCCGTAGGCGCCCATGCCGATCAGCCAGGCTCCCAGCAGCAGGGCGGGAAGGGACATCCACCAGCACCAGCGGATCACGTTCGGCAGCCGGCGGACGAGGGACGCCTCGGGTCGGCGCCGGGCGACCCAGACGCCGAAGAACACCGCGATCCCCGCCAGCCCGAGCATCGACGAGCCGTACTGTGCCCATTTGTAGCCGGCGAACGGTCCCCACTGCTGCGCCAACGCCGGGAACAGCACGGTCCCCCACCGGCCCTCGTGGGTGAATGCGTCCCACGCGATGTGGCTGAGCACCCCGATGCAGACGGCGACGACCAGCAGCGGAACGAACACGGCGCGGTCCCGCCACACCCGGTGTCGTGATCCCGGGCGGACGCTGCGAAGCGCGTCCATCCCCGTGAGATCCCACTCCCGGGGCAGCCGCGTCGCCAACCACCGCGGCGACAGCTCGCGTACCGCCGGGCGCAGCATCAGGTACCACAGCGCCAACAGTGCCAGCGCGATGAACGCCGTCAGGATGACGTTCGTGTGCGTCGTCTGATACGAGAACGGCAGGAATCGGACGAACAGCGGCAGGTCGGGGGCCATCGCGCCGACCGCGATCGCCGCCGGCACCAGCGGCGTCCGGACGAACGGCAACGCGACGATCGCGTGGCTGGGGGTGAACGGCATGCGTCAGCGGGTGACGAACACCCCGGCGAGCGTCTTCTTGCCGCGTCGCAGCACCGACACCCCGCCGGGCAGCGCACCGGTCACGAACGCGCCGTCGTCGGTGACCCGCACTCCGTCGAGCGACACCCCGCCCTGGGCGATGGCCCGCCGCCCTTCGCTGCGGCTTGCGACCAGTCCGGTGTCGACGAGCGCCTGCACCACGGTGGTGTCGACGCTCGCCTCGGTGTGCGGAAGTTCGCGCAGGGCGCTGCGCAGCGCGTCGGGGTCGAGTGCGGTGAGATCGCCCGAGCCGAAGAGTGCGTCGGATGCCGCCGCCACCGCCTGTGTCGTCTGAAGGCCGTGCACGGTGGTGCACACCTCCCAGGCCAGGCGCCGCTGGGCGGCGCGGCGGTGCGGCTCGGCCTCGACCTGGCGGGCGTAGTCCTCGATCTCGGCACGGCCGAGGAACGTGAAGACCTTGAGCCGGTCGATCACGTCGGCATCGTCGGTGTTCAGCCAGAACTGGAACATGCGGTACGGGCTGCACATCTCGGCATCCAGCCAGATCGCATTGCCCTCGCTCTTGCCGAACTTGGTGCCGTCGCTGTTGGTGATCAGCGGGGTGCCGATCGCGTGCACCGACACGCCCTCGACACGGTGGATGAGGTCGACGCCGCTGGTGAGGTTGCCCCACTGGTCGGATCCCCCGGTCTGCAGCACGCAGCCGTACTGCCGGTACAGCTCGAGGTAGTCCATGCCCTGGAGGATCTGGTAGCTGAACTCGGTGTAGCTGATGCCGGCCTCCGAGTTCAGCCGGGCACTGACGGCATCCTTCTTCAGCATCGTGCCGACCCGGTAGTGCTTGCCGATCTCACGCAGGAAGTCGATGGCGCTCAGCGGT
This sequence comes from Microbacterium luticocti DSM 19459, assembly GCF_000422405.1. GTDB lineage: Bacteria > Actinomycetota > Actinomycetes > Actinomycetales > Microbacteriaceae > Microbacterium > Microbacterium luticocti. The sequence goes on along the minus strand of NZ_AULS01000007.1, from coordinate 137,551 downwards.
GCGGTCCAGTCCAGGTTGTTGACGATGCGGGCGGCGTTCTCGCCCTGAAAGCTCAGGTACCGCTCGACCTGCGCGCGCAGCTTGGCGACCCACTCCTGCACGGTCTCTTTCGTGTTCAGGGTGCGCTCGGCAGACGGGCGCGGGTCGCCGATCAGGCCCGTGGACCCGCCGACCAGGCCCAGCGGCCGATGCCCGGCCAGCTGCAGCCGGCGCAGCACGAGCAGCTGCACGAGGTTTCCCAGGTGCAGGCTCGGGGCGGTCGGGTCGAAGCCGCAGTAATACGTGATGGGGGCTCCGCCGAGCAGGGCACGCAGTGCCTCGCGGTCCGTGGACACGTGCACCAGTCCGCGCCAGACCAGTTCATCCCAGACGTTCTGAAACGTCGGGTCGTTGGCGGGCGCGCGGGCGCTCAGAGCGGAATCAGACACGCGTTTCAGGCTATCAGCGCGGCACAGCCGGTCTGTGTCGGTGACCCGTGGCACACTGCCGGGCATGGCCCTGACCCCGGACGCCGAGGTGCTGCTGACTGCGGCCCTGTCGATCTTCCTGTTCCTGGCACTGTGCGCGGCACTGGTGCTGGTCGTGGTCTCGCTGCGCCGGCCGACGACCCCGCCGCTGCTGGCGGCGGGGATCATCGTGGTGGCGGCGCTGCTGGCCGTGGCCGTCTCGCCGGTGAACACACCGGCACTCATGGGCCTGGCTCTGACCCTGCTGGGTGTGACCGTCGCAGTCGTCGGCGGCAACCCGGTCACCCGCCGGGTGCTCGAGATCGCCGCCGGTGCCCGGGTGCGCGAGACCGAGGACGGCGGCATCGTGGTGCGCGCGCAGGACGACGACGGCACGGCACGCACGCTCATGCGCGGCGGGCGGGTGATCGGGTACCTGGAACGGCTGGCCGCCGTGGTGGCGATCGTGGTGGGGTATCCCGAGGCGATCGCCGTGGTGGTGGCCGTCAAGGGCATCGGCCGGTTCTCGGAGCTCGGCGAGCCCGAGGCGCGGGAACGGTTCATCGTCGGCACGCTCGCGAGCCTGGCGTGGGCGTGCGTCATCGGGGCGCTGCTGCGCCTGGCGATCTGGTGACCACGACGCGGCGGGTGCGGATCAGTCCTGCAGCAGCCGGAACCCCGCCACGACCGCCGCGGCGCCCGACGTGCGCAGCGCCTGCGACACCGCGGACTGGGTGATCCCCTCGGCGGCCGCCAACGCGCGCTGGGTGCGGCCCAGGCACCGGCCGTGGGTGAGCCGGCGGGTGCGCTCGCTCATGCCGGCCACCAGCTGATCGCGCGCGAGCAGATACGCGTTCGCGCGGCGGACGGCATCCCCGATGCCCTCGTCGTCGCCGGATGCCGCGACCCGGGTGCGGGCGGACGGCACCGCGCGCACGGCGAGTGCCTCGACCGCCTCGATCGCGGCGCGTGCGGCCCACCAGCCGGGGCCGTCCGAGATGCCGCCCGATGCCGAAGGCACCTCACCGACCGGCCCGAGCCCGATGCCGAACCGGCACTGCACGGCGTCGGGCAGCGCGAGTTGGAACAGCAGCGTCGCGCGCAGTGCGGCATCCAGCCCGCCGAACACGCCCTGCATCTCGTCGCCCACGATCGGGTGCAGCGGCACCTGTGCGCCGGGCAGGTCGCGCTCGAGCGCGGCCAACGCGTCGTCGAGTGCGCGCTGGGCCGCCGGCCGGTCCTCGATGCGCCGAGAGCCGACGATGTCCACGATCACCGCCGCCGTCATGAGATCAGGGTATCACTGATGTTTCAGGAATATCAGTCTTATGCTCATATTCGGGGGTTGATCAGCCGCCCGGGCGCGGCCGCCGCCCGTCGCGCGCGCACGTGTGTGCACAACTGCGGGGATCTTCCGCGACACGCCGTGCTCCGGGCTCCTTTCACGGCGTGTCGCCGAGAATCCCCGCCGTTGTGCACGGACGAGCCGGCCTACAGCCCCAGGGCGTGCGCGGCCTGCTGCGCCCGGGCGATGAGCTCGGCCCGCTGCTCTGACACCCGCACCGGGGCGGTGCCCCCGGCGCCGTCGCGGCTGGCCACCGAGCCTTCGATCGTGAGCACGTCGCGCACGGCCGGCGTCAGGTGCGGCGAGACGTCCGCGAGCAGCTGGTCCGAGGCATCCGCCAGCCCGATCCCCCGCTGCTCGCACTCCCGCACCAGCGCGCCCGAGATCTCATGCGCGTCGCGGAACGGCACACCCTGACGCACCAGCCAGTCGGCGACATCCGTCGCCAGCGAGAATCCCTCGGGCGCCAGCTGCGCCATCCGCTCGGTGTCGAAGCGCATGGTGGCGACCATGCCGGCGAACGCGGGCAGCAGCAGCTTGAGCGTGGCGACCTGGTCGAACACCGGCTCCTTGTCCTCTTGCAGGTCGCGGTTGTACGCGATCGGCAGGCCCTTGAGCGTGGTGAGCAGTCCGGTCAGGTCGCCGATGAGCCGCCCGGCCTTGCCGCGGGCGAGCTCGGCGATGTCGGGGTTCTTCTTCTGAGGCATGATGCTCGACCCGGTCGAGTAGCCGTCGTCGAGCGTGACGAAGCCGAACTCGCGGGTGTTCCACAGGATGACGTCTTCGGCGAAGCGCGACAGGTCGACGCCGATCTGCGCCGCGATGTAGGCGAACTCGGCCACCACGTCGCGGGCCGAGGTGCCGTCCAGCGAGTTCTCGGCGGGGCGGTCCAGGCCCAGCTCGCGCGCCACCAGCGCCGGGTCGAGGCCGAGGCTGGACCCGGCGAGCGCACCGCCGCCGTACGGCGAGACCCGCGCGCGCGCCGACCAGTCGCGCAGCCGCTCCAGGTCGCGCACGAGCGGCCAGCCGTGCGCCTGCAGGTGGTGCGCGAGCAGGATGGGCTGCGCGTGCTGCAGGTGGGTGCGGCCGGGCATGATCGCGTCGGGGTTCGCCTCGGCCTGCGCGACGATCGCGTCGATCAGGCGCAGGATGCCGTGGGCCACGCTGCGGGCACTGTTGAGCAGATACAGCCGCACCAGGGTGGCGATCTGGTCGTTGCGGCTGCGGCCGGCCCGCAGCCGCCCGCCCAGGTCGGTGCCGGCGCGATCGATGAGACCGCGCTCCAGCGCCCCGTGCACGTCCTCGTCGGTCTCGGCCGCGGTGAACGCGCCGGAGGCGACGTCGGCTTCGAGTCGGTCGAGCGCGGCGCGCATGCCGGCCAGCTGCTCGTCGTCGAGGTACCCGGCGGCGTGCAAGGCGACGGCGTGTGCGCGCGAGCCGGCGATGTCGTACGGGGCGAGCGCCCAGTCGAAGTGCGTCGACCGGCTGAGCGCGGCCAGTTCGGGTGCCGGCCCGCACGCGAACCGGGCACCCCACAGCGCCCCCTCGTTGGTGCCGTGCGGTGCCCCGCTCATGCCGCGCCCTCAGCCGACCGCGCGGCAGGCTGCCCGGCCGGCTGCTCGGCCGACGTGCCGTTCTGACGCAGCAGCCAGACCAGCAGCGCCTTCTGCGCATGCAGCCGGTTCTCGGCCTCGTCCCAGACCACCGACTGCGGGCCGTCGATGACCTCGGCGTCGACCTCGTAGCCGCGGTCGGCGGGCAGACAGTGGATGAAGATCGCGTCGTCGGCGGCGAGGGTCATCAGCTCGGTGGTGACCTTGTAGCCGCCGAGGTCGCGTATCCGCTGGAGCTTCTCCTCCTCCTTGCCCATCGACACCCAGGTGTCGGTGACGATCACGTCGGCGCCGGCGGCCGCCTCGTTCGGGTCGGTGTACAGGGTCACCGACCCGCCGGTTGCGGCGGCACGGCGGTCGGCGTCGGCGATGACGTCCTCGCGCGGCGCATACTCGGCCGGCGAAGCCACCCGCACGTGCATGCCGGCGGTGACCCCGGCCAGCACGTAGGAGTGGGCCATGTTCGCCCGGCCGTCCCCGAAGAACGCGAGGGTCAGGCCGGCCAGCTGCCCCTTGTGCTCACGGATCGTGAGCAGGTCGGCCAGCAGCTGGCAGGGATGGAAATCATCGCTGAGCGCATTGACCACCGGCACCCGCGTGCCGCGCGCCATCTCCTCCAGCCCGGATTGGGCGTAGGTGCGCCACACGATGGCGGCCACCTGCCGCTCCATCACCCGGGCGGTGTCGGACGGGGTCTCTTTGCCGCCCAACTGGCTGTTCGCGGTGGAGATGATCAACGGCGAGCCGCCGAGGTCGGCGATGCCGACCGCGAACGACACCCGGGTGCGGGTCGACGACTTGTCGAAGATCACGGCGACCGTCTGCGGGCCGGCGAGCGCCTTGTTGGCCCAGCGGTCCTTCTTCAGCTCGAGTGCGAGATCGAGGATCTCGGACTGCTCGGCCGGGGTCAGGTCGTCGTCGCGCAGCAGGTGGCGGGTCATGGCGTCTCCGTTCCGTCGCCTGTGGCGACGCGTGCGTTCGGGTCGGATGCCGCCACCTCGGCGAGCGCGGCGGCGAACAGGGCGGTGAACTCGTCGACCTCGGCGTCGCCGATCGTGTAGGCCGGCGCGATGCGGATGACCTCGTCGGTCGGCGCGTTGACGATCAGGCCGCGGCGCTGCGCGGCATCCCGCACCGCTGCCGCCACCGGCGCCGCCAGAGTGATGCCGATCAGCAGTCCCGCGCCCCGGGTTCCGGTCACCAGCGGCAGCCCGGCGACGGCCTGGCGCAGCTGGGCGCCGCGCGCGGCCACGTTCGCGAGCAGTCCGGAATCCTCGATCTCGGCGAGCACCGCGTTGCCCACGGCGGTGGCGAGCGGATTGCCGCCGAACGTGGAGTTGTGGGTGCCGGGGTAGAACAGGTCGTTGTCGCCGAAGGTGACCAGCGCCCCGAGCGGGAAGCCCGCGGCGATGCCCTTGGCCAGGCTCATCGCATCGGGAACGATGCCCTCGCGCTGGAACGCGAACCATTCACCGGTGCGCCCGACGCCGGTCTGCACCTCGTCGACGATCAGCAGCGCGCCGTGCTCGCGGGTCAGTTCGCGTGCGCGGCGCAGAAAGCCGTCCGGCAGCGGCACGACGCCGGCTTCGCCCTGGATCGGTTCGACCACCAGCGCCGCCACGGTGTCGTCGATCACCTGCTCGAGCGCATCGAGGGTGGGGTCGATGTGCACGACGTCGGGCAGCAACGGCCGGAAGGGGTCCTGGTAGGCGGGCTTGGGGGTCAGCGACAGCGACCCCATGGTGCGGCCGTGGAACGCCCCGTTCAGGCTGACGATCGTCGTCGCGCCGGTGCGGCGGCCGTGCAGCCGGGCCAGCTTGATCGCCGTCTCGTTCGCCTCGGAGCCGGAGTTCGCGAAGAACACGTGGCCGTGCTCGCCGGCGCCGGCCAGCCGCTTGAGCCGTGCCGCGAGCTCGAGCTGCGGAGGCGTGGCGAAGTAGTTCGACACGTGGGCGAGTCTCGCCGCCTGCCTCGACACCGCGTCGACGAACACCGGGTGCGCGTGCCCCAGGGCGTTCACCGCGATCCCGCCGAGGAAGTCGAGGTAGCGGGTGCCGTCGGCATCCCACACATGCGAACCCTCGCCGCGCACGAGCAGGGCGAGTCGACCGCCCAGGTTCATGAGGTCACGGGATGCCTCGTGCTGCCACTGCTGCGTCGTCGGCGTCTGCGAAGCCGGGGTCATTGCGCCACCACCTCTGTTCCGATGCCCTTCTGGGTGAAGATCTCGACGAGCACCGAGTGCGGCACCCGTCCGTCGATGATCGCTGCGGTGTCGACGCCGCCGTCCACGGCGTCCAGGCACGCCCGCATTTTGGGGATCATGCCCGACTCCAGCTGCGGCAGCATCGCCCGCAGCTGCGCGGCGGTCAGGTGCGAGACCAGCGAATCGCGGTTCGGCCAGTCGGCGTACAGCCCGGGCACGTCGGTGAGCACGACGAGCTTCGCGGCGTGCAGCGCGACGGCCAACGCGGCGGCCGCGGCGTCCGCGTTCACGTTCAGCGAGTGACCGGGGTTGTCCAGGTCGGGCGCGATCGACGAGACCACCGGGATGCGCCCGGCCGACAGGTGATCGAGGATCGGCTGCGGATCGACCTGCACGACGTCGCCCACCCGGCCGAGGTCATGCTCGACGCCGTCGATCACCACGCCGCGACGGCGGCCGCCGAACAGCCCGGCGTCCTCGCCCGACAGGCCGGTGGCGATCGGGCCGTGCGCGTTGATCTTGGCGACCAGCTGCGGGTTGATCTGCCCGGTGAGCACCATGCGCACCACCGAGATCGCCTCGGTCGAGGTGACCCGGTAGCCGCCCTTGAACTCGCTGGGGATCGCCAGCCGGTCGAGCATGGCCGAGATCTGCGGACCGCCGCCGTGCACCACCACCGGCTGCACGCCCACGTAGCGCAGATAGGCGATGTCGGCGGCGAACGCGTCCTGCAGCTGCTCGGAGACCATGGCGTTGCCGCCGTACTTGATCACGACGATCTGGTCGCGGAAGCGCCGCAGCCACGGCAGCGACTCGATGAGCGTGGCGGCTTTGGCCGAGGCCTCGGCCGGGTCGGTGTCTTGGATGAGCCCGGTCATGACGAGTACGCGCTGTTCTCGTGGACGTAGTCGTGGGTGAGGTCGTTCGTCAGGATCGTCGCCGCCTGCTCCCCCGACTTCAGGTCGATCACCAGGTGCACCGCGCGCGGGGTGAGGTCGACCTGTTCGCGCGGGGCGTCCGGGCCGCCGGCGGTGCACACCCGCACGCCGTTCATCCACACGTCGGTGTCGTAGGGGTCGAAGTCCGCCTGCGTCGTGCCGATGGCGGCCAGCACGCGTCCCCAGTTCGGGTCGTTGCCGAAGATCGCCGCCTTGAACAGGTTGTTGCGCGCGACGGCGCGTCCCACCTCCACAGCGTCGGCCTCGGATGCCGCGTGCCGCACCTCGATCGTGATGTCGTGGGCGGCGCCCTCGGCATCGGCCTGCAGCTTGCGCGCCAGCTCCTGACACAGGTCGGTCAGTTCGGCGGTGAACGTCTCGAGGTCGGGCACCACCCCGCCGGCGCCGTTCGCGAGCAGCGTCACCTGGTCGTTGGTCGACATGCAGCCGTCCGAGTCGAGCCGGTCGAAGCTGAGCCGCGTGGCCGCGCGCAGCGCGGCGTCCGCCTGTGCCGGCTCGAGCACCGCGTCGGTGGTGATCACCACGAGCATCGTCGCCAGCCCGGGCGCCAGCATCCCGGCCCCCTTCGCCATGGCGCCGATCGTCCAGCCGTCGCGGCGGCGCACGGCGGTCTTGGGCACCGTGTCGGTGGTCATGATGGCGGATGCCGCGGCGTCGCCGCCTTCCGCCGACAGCGCCGCGACGCCCTTGTCGACCCCGTCGAGCACCCGGTCGCGGAAGGTCTGGTCGCCGGAGCCGATGAGCCCGGTGGAGCAGACGATCACATCGCCGGCCGAGACACCGAGCAGCTCGGCGGCCTTCTCGGCGGTCAGGTGCGTGGTCTGGAAGCCGAACGAGCCGGTGAAGCAATTCGCGCCGCCGGAGTTGAGCACGACGGCCTCGACCACGCCGTCGGCGATGGCCTGCTGTGACCACAGGATCGGGTTGGCTTTGGCGCGGTTGGAGGTGAACACCGCCGCGCCGACCTTGCGGGGGCCGCGGTTGACGACCACGGCCACGTCGGGTCTGCCGGTGGATTTCAGGCCGACGGCGACGCCGGCCGCCTCGAACCCCTGTGGTGCGGTGACGGTCACGGGGCGACTCCGTTCACGGTGAGGGCGCGGGTCTGGTCCAGACCCAACGCGATGTTCATGGACTGCACGGCGGCGCCGGCGGTGCCCTTGACGAGATTGTCCACGGCGGTGACCACGGTGACGCGGTTCGCGTCGCGGTCGATGTGCAGCCCCATCAGCGCGGTGTTGGCGCCGAGCACATCGGCGGTGCGCGGGTACGCCCCCTCGGGCAACAGCTGCACGAACGGTTCGTCGGCGTACGCCCGCTCCCACGCGGCGCGCACATCGGTGTCGGTGGCGCCGTCGGCGATGCGGGCCGAGCTGGTGGCGAGGATGCCGCGGGCCATCGGAACGATCACCGGCGTGAACGACAGGTGCACCTCGGCGGCGCCGGCCGCGCGCAGCGCCTGCTTGACCTCGGGGATGTGCCGGTGCACGCCGCCGACCGCGTAGGGGTTCGCGGAGCCGAGGACCTCGGCGGCGAGCAGGTGCGGTTTGAGGCTCTTGCCGGCGCCGGAGGGGCCCACCGCGAGCACGCTGACCAGGTCGGTCGGATCGATCACCCCGGCGGCCACGCCCGGGGCGAGGCTGAGGCTGACCGTCGACGCGTTGCACCCGGGGGCGGCGATGCGGTGCGCGCCGACGAGGTTGTCGCGTTGCTTGCCGGTCGCGGTGACGAGCTCGGGCACCCCGTACACCCACGGCTCGTGGAACGGGCCGCCGTAGAACGCGTCCCAGTCCGCCGCCGAGGTGAGGCGGTGGTCGGCGCCGGCGTCGATCACGAGCCCGACCTCGTCGAGCGCGTCGGTGTACTGCCCGGACTGACCGTGCGGCAGCGCGAGGAACACGATGTCGTGGCCGGCGAGGATCTCGGGCGTGGTCGGCTGCAGCGTCAGGTGCGCGAGGGAGCGCAGGTGCGGCTGGTGCGCGACCAGCGGCCGGCCCGCGCTGGCGTGCGCGGTGACGGTGCGGATCTCGATGTCGGGATGGGCCGCGAGGATGCGGAGGATCTCGCCGCCCGCATAGCCGGAGGCGCCGGAGACGGCGACCGAGTAGGTCATTCTTCCACCTTAGTTTCCCAGGATCGGCCGGACGGATCCGGTACGGGCCGAAGACGGCGACACCCACGGCGCCCGAAGGCGCGGCGCAGGGTCGCCTACAGTCGGCGGTCGCCCAGGCGGCGGGTGCGTCGGCGCGCGGAACCGAGGCTCACGACGAGCGTCTCGAGGTTCGGCACAGCCTGCGGCATGGCCCGACGATAGCGCCCGGGCCGTGGCATCCGCAAATCACGCGTGTCACAGACGCGTCGCCAAGAACTGCAGCACCCGCTCCCAGGCGTCGGCGGCGGCGTCCGCATCGTAGCGGGTGCCGGTGTCGTTGAAGAAGGCGTGGGATGCCTCGGCGTAGACGACGTCGTCGAATTCGACGCCGGCGGCCGCCATGTCGGCGCGCACCTGCGGCAGTGCCTCCATCAGTGCGGGGTCGTGCGCGCCGTACAGGGCGAGCACCGGCGCCTGGATGCGCGCGATCGCCTCGGCGTCGGGCGCGGTGCCGTAGAACGGCACGACCGCCCGCAGCCGGTCGTCGACGGTGGCCAGCAGAAAGGCGTAGGTGCCGCCGAAGCAGAAGCCGACCACGCCGATGCGCTCGTCGACGCCGGGTTCGGTCTCGAGCCGGTCGACGGCGGCCTGCAGCGCACCGGTGGCCCACCGCGCGTACGCGGGGGCACGGGTGCCGGCGAGCGCTTCGCGCATGCGCGGCTGCGCGGCGGTGCGGGCGCTCTCGTCTGCGGAGTTCATCACGGCGAACAGCTCGGCGCCCAGCGCCGGTGCGATGCCCCCGTGGCTGAGGATGTCGGGCGCGATCACCACGTACCCCTCGGCGGCGAACCGGTCGGCGACGGCACGGATGTGGTCGGTCAGGCCCCAGATCTCGTGGATCACGATCAGCCCGCCGCGCACCTCGCCGGCCGGGCGCGCGAGGTAGGCGGCGAAGGGCTCGCCGTCGGGGGCGGTGAGGGTGAGCGTGGCGGACATGCTCCTACGCTACGCCGTCAGCTGGTCGGGAACGCGCGGATCTGCGCCAGCAGAGCCGGGGCGTTGCGGTCGAAGATCCGGCCGCCGGCGATCACGCCTGCGACGATCACGATCGCCCCGGTGCCGAGCCCCACGGTCGCAGCGAGCAGGCCGAGCCCGGCCGAGCCGGTGCCGGCGGCGATCACGGCGATCACCAGCGCGGGAGACGCCAGCAGCAGGCATGCGGCCAGCACCACGAACACGAGCATGCCCGACAGGAACGTCTGCCCCGGCACCGATCTGAACGGGTTGTCGCCGGGGGCGGCGACGGGCACCACGATCAGCGCCGAGCTGACCGCCGACACGCCGTAGCCGACCAGCACCAGCCCGAGCCCGGCGCCCAGCACGGCCGGCAGCCGGGACCACGCCCCGGCAAGGCCGGTGGTGACCAGCGCGACCAGGATCACCGCGGGCACCCCGATGCACGCCGCGCCGAGCATCCGCCCGACGCGGTCGGCCCAGCCGCGGATTCCCGAGCCGAGCACCGTGGCGAACGCGGTGCCGTCGTACGACACGTCGGCGTACCCGGCGATCGCCAGGACGAGCGCGACCAGCACGGCCGACATCCCGAACGGGGTACCGTCCACTCCCCCGCCGGCGATCAGGAACAGCACCGGGAACACCGGCACGAACACGAGCTGGCGCAGGTAGCGCGGGTCACGGGTCCAGGCCGTGAGTGATCGCGCCCAGGTCGCACCGACGGGCCCGGTGGGTGCGATCCCGAACAGCCCGGTGCGGCCGGGGGCGACCGTGCGCGAGGTCGGCCGGGGCCCCGCCCCGACGCCCGTCCGCAGCGCCCGGCGCCACAGCAGCCACAACAGCGCCGGTGTGGCGACGGCGACCAGGGTCTTGCCGACGGCGGGCAGCACGGCGCCGCCGGCGATGTCGCCGGCGGCCGACCAGGCGGCGCCGAACGGGGTCCAGCCGACGATCTCGGCCGCGGCGGCGAACGCGGCCGGCCCGCGGGCGACGTTGCCGATCAGTGCGCCGATGCCGATGATGATGGGGCCGGTCATCGCGACCAGCACCAGGGTGACGGTGCCGATCACCTCGCGGGCGCGGCGGCTGCCGCCCAGGCCCCCGAACACGTCGACGCCGAGGCGGCCGGCGAGCACGCAGGTGCCCACCCCGATCAGGTGCAGCGGCACGGCGGCGACCACGGCGAGCGGATGCGGCAGCCAGGCGCCTGCGGCCAGCAGCGCGACGATCGTGGTGGCGATGCCGGGGATTCCGCCGAGGCTCACCGTGAACAGGGCGCGCATCAGGTCGCGTTCGCCGATCGGGAACGGCGCGAGCCGGACGGTGTCGATGGTCGTGTCGGCGCCGGCGACCACCAGGGGCCCGAGCAGCCACCCCAGCACCAGCACGCCGCCGGCCAACGGCAACGCGATGCGGGCCGCCGGCACCCCGCCGATGACGAGGGCGACCACGGCCAGGGCCGCGAGCCCCAGCATCCACAGCGCCCCCAGGACGCCGAAGCAGAACCCGACCAACCGCCACGGACTGCGCGTCAGCGTGTTCGCGAGGATCCGGTATCGCAGCCTCAGGACTGTCGCAACCACTGCGGTCCTTCCGACGCGTGGCGGCCGCCGACGAGCTCGACGAAGCGGTCCTGCAGGCTCTGGCCGGCACGTACCTGATCGACGGTGCCGGCGGCGAGCACGCGGCCGGCGGCGACGACCGCGACGTGGTCGCACATCCGCTGCACCAGGTCCATGGAGTGGCTGGAGACCACGACCGTCCCGCCGGTGGCGGTGTAGCCGCGCAGCACGTCCTCGATGTTGGCGGCCGAGACCGGGTCGACCGACTCGAACGGCTCGTCGAGCACCAGCAGCCGGGGCGCGTGCACCAGCGCGCAGGCCAGGGCGATCTTCTTGGTCATGCCGGCGGAGTAGTCGGCGACGATCGTGCCGGCCGCCGCCCGCAGGTCGAACAGCTCGAGCAGGTCCGAGACCCGCCCGGCGATCTCGGCTCGCGGCACCGAGAACATCATCGCGGTGTAGCCGAGCAGCTGCTCGCCGGTCAGCCGGTCGAACAGGCGCACGCCGTCGGCGAGGTTGCCGATGAGCCGCTTGGCCTGCACCGGATGCGCCCACACGTCGATCCCGTGCACGAACGCGGCGCCGGCGTCGGGCCGCAGCAGCCCGGTGGCCATCGACAGCGTGGTGGTCTTGCCGGCGCCGTTCGGGCCGACCAGGCCGTAGAACGACCCGACCGGTACGTCGAGGTCGAGCCCGGCGACGGCGAGCGTATCGCCGAATCGGCGGACCAGACCCGCCAGGCGCAACGCGGACACCGGCGGCGTCGGCACCGGCGGGGCGGAGACCTGCGGGGCGGGGGCGTTCGTCTCGGGCGTTGCACTCACCGTCCCGAGCCTATCCGGCGTCCGGTCAGTCGCGCAGCCGGGCGCCGAAACGCTCGGCCGCCAGCTCGACCCCCTGCAGCTTGGCCTCGGTGGCCTCGGCGGCGGTGAGGGTGCGGTCGGCGGCGCGGAAGCGCAGCGCGAAGGTGAGGCTCTTGTGCCCGTCGGGGATGCCCTGCCCGCGGTAGTCGTCGACCAGGTGCAGCGACTCGAGCAGCCCGCCGCATCCGTCGATCAGCGCGTCGCGCACGGCGGCGGCCGGCACGTCGTGTGGCACGACCAGCGACACGTCCTGCGTGGCGGGGGTGTGCGCCGACAGGGATGCCGCGACCGCCGGTGCGCCCGCCGCCGACAGCAGCGCGTCGAGGTCGAGCTCGGCCACGTACACGCGCCCGACCAGGTCGGCGTCGGCCGCGACCGCCGGCAGCAGCTCACCGACGTAGCCGATCTCGGCGCCGCCGAGCAGCACCACGCCCGCGCGGCCCGGGTGCAGCGCGGCGCGCCGGGTCTGCGCGATCTCGACCTTCGCCCCGGCGGCCGCCGCGACGATGTGGACCGCGTCGATCGCGTCGGACAGGGTCACCGGCACCGCCGGCTGGCCGGGCTGGCGCGCGATGGCGTTGCCGGCCAGCAGCACGCCGACGCGGCGCGGCTGGGCGGGCAGGGCGGCGTCGAGGGCGGCCAGGGCGTCGGCGTCGGGGCGCTGCGCGGGCGGCGGCACCTCGGCCGTGCCGTAGCTCACGCCGGGCTCGGGCAGGAACACCGCACCCAGCTCGAACAGGGCCAGGTCGGTGAAGCCGCGGGCGAGGTTGCGGTGGGCGACCTGGGTCAGCCCCGGCACGAGCGACCGGCGCAGGTACGGCGCATTGCCGTCGAGCGGGTTGGCGAGCTTCATGCCCGGCAACCGGTCGCCGGAGGCCGAGCCGTGCAGGTCGTTGAGCGCGGCGGTGGTGAACGGGAACGACGGCGTCTCGACGTATCCGGCGGCGGCCAGCGCGTTCGCCACGCGGCGTCGGCCCTGCTGCGTCGCGGTCAACCCGCGGCCGGCGGGCGGGGTGGGCAGCACCGACGGCACGCGGTCGAGACCCTGGATGCGGGCGACCTCTTCGGCGAGGGTCCACCGGTCGGTGAGGTCGCCGCGCCACGACGGCGGCGTGACCAGCCAGTGGTCGCCGTTGTCGTACACGTCGCAGCCGATCGTCTGCAACGCCTCGGTGATCTCGGCGTCGGTGTAGTCGACGCCGATCAGTGCCGGCACGAACGGCTTGGGCAGCGCGATCGCCTCGCGTTCGTATGCGGCGAACAGGGCACCGCCGGTCGTCTCGTCGAGCGTGCCACCGGCCAGCTCCACCATCAGGTCGGCCACGCGACGGGCGGCGACGAACGGGATGAGCGGGTCGACGCCGCGCTCGAAGCGACGGGATGCCTCGCTGGGCAGCTTGTGGCGGCGCGCCGAGCGGGCGATGGTCACCGGGTCGAAGGTCGCCGCCTCGATGAGCACGTTCGTCGTGTCGAGGCTCATCTCGGTGGTGGCCCCGCCCATGACGCCGGCCAGGCCGATCGGACCGGACTCGTCGGTGATCAACAGATCTTCGGGGTGCAGGGCGCGCTCCTGGTCGTCCAGGGTGGTGAGCTTCTCACCCGGCTGCGCGCGGCGCACCGTGATGCCGCCGGTGAGCTTGTCGAGGTCGTAGCCGTGGACGGGGTTGCCGAGCTCGAGCATGACGTAGTTCGTGATGTCGACCAGCACCGAGATCGAGCGGATGCCGGCCAGCACGAGGCGGGCGATCATCCACGGCGGTGTGGGGCGGGTGGCATCCACCCCGCGCACGACGCGCGCGACGAACTCGGTCGCCCCGGCGTTGCCGCGGATGGGTGCGGCGTCGTCGACGGCGACGGGGAAGCCGCCTTCCGGCTGCTGCACCTGCGCCCAGTCGCGTACGCCCGGGTCGCGGAACACGCCACCGGTGGCGTGCGCGTACTCGCGGGCCACCCCGCGCATGCTCAGCGCGTAGCCGCGGTCGGGGGTGACGTTGATCTCGACGGCGACGTCGTCCAGGCCCAGCAGCGCGATCGCATCGGCGCCCACGGGCGCGTCGATGCCCAGGTCGGCCAGTCGCAGGATGCCACTGTGTTCGTCGCCCAGGCCCAGCTCGCGCGCCGACGCGATCATGCCGTCCGAGACGTGCCCGTACGTCTTGCGCGCCGCGATCGGGAAGGGCCCGGGCAGCACCGCGCCCGGCAGCGTGACCACGACCTTGTCGCCCACGCCGAAGTTGTGGGCGCCGCACACGATGCCGCGCACACCGCCGTTCGCCTCGCCGACGTCGACCTGGCACCAGTTGATGGTCTTGCCGTTCGTCTGCGGCTCCGGGTTCACCTCGAGTACTTGGCCGACCACGACCGGGCCCGACACCTCGAAGCGGTGCACGTCCTCTTCTTCGAACCCGACCGACACCAGCGCCGCGAGGACGTCCTCGGGCGTGGCATCCGGTGCCACATCGACGTAGTCACGCAACCACGACAGCGGGACGCGCATCACACCACCATCCCGAACTGCTCGCTGAAACGAATATCGCCTTCGGCCATGTCGCGCATGTCCTGCACGTCGCTGCGGAACATCAGGGCGCGTTCGACGCCGATGCCGAACGCGAAGCCGGAGTACACCTCGGGGTCGATGCCCGCCGCGCGCAGCACGTTCGGATTGACCATGCCGCAGCCGCCCCATTCGATCCAGCGAGGCCCGTCCTTGAAGGTGGGATGCCACAGGTCGAACTCGGCACTCGGCTCGGTGAACGGGAAGTAGTTGGTCCGCAGCCGGGTCTTCGCCTCGGCGCCGAACAGCTGCCGGGCCAGGTGGTCGAGGGTGCCCTTCAGGTGCGCCATCGTGATGCCCTTGTCGACGACCAGGCCCTCCACCTGCGTGAACACGGGCAGGTGGGTGGCGTCGTACTCGTCGGTGCGGAACACGCGCCCGGGCGAGATCACGTAGATCGGCAGCTCGCGGGTGAGCATGGAACGCATCTGCACCGGGCTCGTCTGCGTGCGCATCACCAGGTGTCGTTCGGGTGGGTCGACGTAGAAGGTGTCCTGCATCTGGCGTGCGGGATGGTCGGGGTCGAGGTTGAGCGCGTCGAAGTTGTACCACTCGTGCTCGAGCTCGGGGCCCTCGGCGATCTCCCACCCCATCCCGACGAAGATGTCGCCGATCTGCTCCTGCAACAGGGTGAGCGGATGCCGCGCGCCCACGCGCGATCGCGTGGCCACGGCGGTGACATCCACCCGCTCGGCCTCCAGGCGTGCCGCGGTCTCGGCCGCGTCGAGCTCGGCCTCACGGGCTGCCAGCGCCTGGTTCACGCGTGCACGGCCGCTGCCGATGAGCTTGCCGAACTCGGCCTTGCGCTCGGGCGGCACCTCGCGCATGCGGGCGTTCAGCCGCGCCAGCGGCGAACCCTCGGCGGTGTGCGCGGCACGCGCGGCCTTCAGGGCGGCGGTGTCGCCGGCGGCGGCGATGGCGTCGAGCGCGGCGCTGACCGCGGACTGAACCGCCTCGGGGGTGATCTCGGTTACCTCGTCGGACACGAGAATCGAGTCTACCGGCGGGCGGTGATCACCTCTGTCAGAGCTGCGGGCCCTGGTACGTGCCGTCGAACTTGCCGACGCCCCGTTGCACGGCGATGCGCTCGGTCGCGGTGGTGACATCGCCGCCGTCGCCCGGGTCCAGTCGGGCGGCCTTCGGCGAGCGACGTGTGCGCTTCTCGACGCGGTAGGCGACATACGAGAGCAGCAGACACAACGCGACGTAGATCGAACCGCCGACGATCGCTGTGGGCACCAGCGGGGTTCCGAACGGCACCTGGCCACCGAGCAGCTGGATGTAATGCAGCAGCTCGGGGTAGGTGATGATGAAGCCGAGCGCGGTGTCCTTCAGCGCCACCACGAGCTGCGAGATGATGACCGGCATCATGGCCCGCACCGCCTGCGGCAGCAGGATGAGGCGCATCACCTCGTTCTTGCGCAGCCCGACCGCGTACCCGGCCTCCTTCTGGCCGCGCGGCAGCGACTCCACGCCGGCGCGGATGGCCTCGGCCAGCACCGAGCCGTTGTAGGCGATGAGCGCGATCACGACGGCCCAGTAGGGGTCCATCCGCACACCCAGCACCGGCAGGCCGTAGTACAGCAGCATCATGAAGATCAGCACCGGGATGGCCCGGAGGATCTCGGTGATCCAACCGACGGGCACGCGCACCCAGGCGTGGTCCGACAGTCGGCCGACGGCGAGCACGAAGCCCAGGATGAGCGCGCCGATCGCCGCGACCACGAACGCCGCGAGCGTGGCGCCCAGGCCCTCGAGCAGCAGGAGCCACGGCCGGGTGTAGGTGAAGATCGACCACTTCTGGGCGTCGAACTGGCCGGTGGCGGCCAGCCGCCACACCACGACGCCGAAGATCGCGGCCACCACGAGCACGGTGATCGCGCCGAGGACCAGGTTGCGCACCCGCGCCCGGGGGCCGGGGACGTCGTACAGCACGGAGCTCATCGCTCGACCCTCCACTTCTTCTCAAGCGCCCGTTGCAGCCAGGCCAGCAGCAGCACCATGACGACGAAGATCAGTGCGATGAGGATGAGGGTGAGCAGCAGGTTTCCGCCCGACATCATCGTCTCGAGCAGGTTGTCGCGCCGGCCCGGCTCGCGGATCTCGCTGAGGTAGAGGGCCACCGAGCCGAGGTTCAGCACCGCGAAGCCGGCCGCGACGGTGGTGTTCTTCAGCAGCGCGATGAACACGCTCACCATCGGCGGGATGACGGATCGGAACGCCTGCGGCAGCACCACGAGCGACATGACCTGACCGAAGCCCAGGCCGAGCGCGCGGGCGGCCTCGGCCTGGCCGACCGGTACGGTGTTCACGCCGGAGCGGATGGTCTCGGCCACATACGTCGCGGTGTACACGCCCAGCGCGATCGTGGCCAGCACGAGCGAGCTGACTCGCTGCGCCATCAGGATCGGGATGCAGAACGCGAAGAAGAACATCACCAGCGTGAGGGGGGTGTTGCGGATCCAGTTCACGTAGACCGTGCCGACCGCGCGCGCCACCGGGATCGGCGAGACGCGCATCGTGCCGACGATGATCCCGAGCACCAGCGCAAGGGCGCCGCCCGCGAAGAACAGGATCAGCGTCCCCTGCAGCGCGTTCAGCCACAACTGCGGGACGTCCATCGCGCCTCCTCTTTCGTCGTCGGTTTCGGGGCAGCGGTCGGGCGGCGCACGACGGCGCCGCCCGACCGGAACGGGTCAGCCGACCGGGTCGACCGCCGGCTGCTCGGCCTTCACGCCCGAGGCACCGAGGTTGTTGTCGAAGATCTTCTGCCACACGTCGTGCCCGTCGGTGAGCACGTTGTTGAAATACGCCTGCAGCGCGGCGTCGTCCTTGGCCAGGCCGATGCCGTACCGCTCCTGGCTGAACACGTCGCCGACGGTCTTGAGGTGCTCGGGGTCCTGTGCGGCGTAACCGAGCAGGATCGCCTCATCCGTGGTCACGGCGTCGACCTGCCCCTGGATCAGTGCCTGCACGCACTTGGAGTACGTGTCGTACTCCTTGGTCTGCGCCGGGGTCAGCGACTTGATCTGCTGGATCGAGGTGGATCCGGTCGCCGAGCAGACCACATCATCCTTGGTCAGCGAGTCCTTGCCGGTGATCTTGTCGTTGTCCTTGGCCACCAGCAGGCCCTGACCGGTCACGAAGTACGGACCGGCGAACGCGATCTGCTCCTTGCGCTTGTCGGTGATCGAGTAGGTGCCGACGTAGAAGTCGACGTCGCCGTTCACGATGGCCTGCTCGCGGTTCGCCGAGGCGATCGGCTTGAAGTCGATCTTGTCTTCGCCGTAGCCGAGGGATGCCGCCATCCAGCGGGCGATGTCGACGTCGAACCCGGAACGCTTGTTCGTCGTGGCGTCGAGGTAGCCGAGCCCCGGCTGGTCCTCCTTGACGCCGATGGTGACCTTGTCGGCCTTCTTGATGCGGTCGAAGGTCGGGCTGCCGGTGAGGTCGACGTCGGTTGCGACCGTCCACGGCGTCTGGCTGCCGGTGGTGCCCGCGTTCCCGTTCCCGCCGTTGTCACCCGGTGTTCCGCTGTTGCAGGCGGTGAGCGCGAGCAGCGCTGCGGCCGCCACGCTCAGGCTCGCGATGATGCGGGTCTTTCGCATGTGTCTCTCTCTTTCGTGCGGGCCGGATCAGTGCGTGAGGAGCTTCGAGAGGAAGTCCTTGGCGCGATCCGACTGGGGGTTGGTGAAGAAGTCCTCGGGCGTGGCCTGCTCGACGATCTGGCCGTCGGCCATGAACACGACGCGGTCCGCCGCCTTGCGCGCGAACCCCATCTCGTGGGTGACGACGATCATCGTCATGCCCTCCTGGGCGAGGCCCACCATGACGTCGAGCACCTCGTTGATCATCTCCGGGTCCAACGCACTGGTCGGCTCGTCGAACAGCATCACCTTCGGGTTCATCGCGAGCGCCCGGGCGATCGCGACGCGCTGCTGCTGACCGCCCGACAGTTGCGCGGGAAGCTTGTCGGCCTGCTGGGCGACCCCGACACGGTCGAGCAGGGCACGCGCCCGGGCCTCGGCATCCGCCTTCTTCATGTTGCGGACCTTGATCGGACCGAGCGTGACGTTGTCGAGGATCGTCAGGTGCGAGAACAGGTTGAACGACTGGAACACCATGCCGACGTCGCTGCGCAACCGGGCGAGGCCCTTGCCCTCTGTCGGCAGTTCTTCGCCGTCGATGCTGATGGTTCCGCTGGTGATCGTCTCGAGCCGGTTGATGGTGCGGCACAGCGTGGACTTGCCGGACCCGGAAGGGCCGATCACCACGACGACCTCGCCGCGGTTCACGGTGAGGTCGATGTCTTTCAGGGCCTGGAAGTCGCCGTAGTGCTTCTGCACGTTCTGGATCACGACCAGCGGGTCGCCCCGCCGCACCGAGATGTTCGACGTCTGCGGAGCCGCGTCATCGGGGATCGTCATACAGACAACCCTATGGAAAACCCCGGTGAAATGGTGGCCGATCCGGCAGGGGTTTATCGATCCGTGACCGTGGCGCGCTGCGCGAAGGCCGATTCGTAGAGGCAGACGCTGGCCGCCGTGGCCAGGTTCAGCGACTCGGCGCGCCCGTAGATCGGCAGGCGCAGCGCGGTGTCGGCCAGGGCCAGCACGTCGTCGTCGAGGCCGCGCGCCTCGTTGCCGAACAGCCACGCCGTCGGCCGCGCCAGCTCTCCCGCCTCGCGTGCGGCGAGCAGGTCGTCGCCCTTCACGTCGGCCGCCACCACGTGCAGACCTGCGGCCCGCACGGCCGCCACGACCTCGGCCACCTCGCCGTCGACGGCGACGGGCAGGTGGAACAGCGACCCGGTGGTCGAGCGCACCACCTTGGGGTTGTACGGGTCGACGGTGCGGCCGGTCAGGATCACGGCATCCGCCCCCGCCGCGTCGGCGGCGCGGATGATGGTGCCCAGGTTGCCCGGATCGCGCACCTGCTCGCACACGGCGAGAAGGCGCGGGGATGCCGCGAGCACGTCGGCCACGGTCACCGGGAACCGCCGTGCCACGGCCAGCACCCCCTGCGGGGTGACGGTGTCGGCCATGACGGCCAGCACCTGTTCAGCGGTGACGACGATCTGGACGCCGACCTGCTCGCACCGACGGCGCAGGTCGACGTGCTTGTCGGCGGCGGCGGGTGTGGCGAACAGGTCGACGATCGCGTCGGGTCGGTAGGTCAGCGCCTCGCGGACCGCCTGCGGGCCCTCGAGCAGGAACAGCCCGGTCTCTTCCCGCACCCGGCGCTTGGCCAGCTTCGCCACGGCGCGGACGCGGGCCGATCGCGGGTTCTCGAGCACGCGATCAGTCTAGGGTGCGGCATCCCGACACCCGACCCGGCGTACGACGAACGGCGCCCCGTCACGAGGACGGGACGCCGTTCGCGTACGCGCCGGCTCAGGCGGCCGGTGCGTTGACGTTCTCGGGGAGCGCCTTCTTCGCGACCTCGACCAGCGCGGTGAACGCGGTCGGGTCGTTCACGGCCAGCTCGGCGAGCATGCGGCGGTCGACCTGCACGTCGGCCAGGCGCAGACCCTGCATGAACCGGTTGTAGGTCAGGCCGTTCTGGCGGCTGGCGGCGTTGATGCGCTGGATCCACAGTCGACGGAAGTCGCCCTTGCGCTTGCGGCGGTCGCGGTACGCGTAGACCAGCGAGTGGGTGACCTGCTCCTTCGCCTTGCGGTACAGACGCGACCGCTGACCCCGGTAGCCCGAGGCGCGCTCAAGGATGACGCGACGCTTCTTGTGGGCGTTGACGGCCCGCTTGACTCTAGCCATTTCGTTTCGTTCCTAACGTGCAGTCGGTGCGCTCAGCGCCCGAGGAGCTTCTTGACGTTCTTCGCGTCGCTGCCAGAGATGACCTCGTCCTTGTTCAGGCGACGGGTCCGCTTGCTGGGCTTCACCTCGAGGTGGTGACGCATCCCGGACTGCTGCTTCATGATCTTTCCGCTGCCGGTGACCTTGAAGCGCTTCTTGGCGCTCGAGTTCGTCTTCTGCTTCGGCATGTCTCTTCCTTCGTTGTGCATCCCGCTGTCGCGGGAAGTGTGACCCGCGGTGCGGGAGTCGGTGGGGCCTATTCGGCGTCGGAGCCGGAGGTCTGCGAGGGGCTGCTGGATGCCGCGGCCTTCGCCTCGCGCGCGGCGGCCTTGTTCGCCGCGCGCTGCGCGTTCTGCTCGGTCTTGACCTCGGACTTGTTCTTGTGCGGCGCAATCACCATCACCATGTTGCGGCCGTCGATGCGGGGGTTGGACTCCACGGTGCCGAACTCGGCGACGTCCTCGGCGAACCGCTTGAGCAGGCGCACGCCCAGCTCGGGCCGGGACTGCTCACGACCGCGGAACAGGATCATCGCCTTGACCTTGTCGCCGGCCTGAAGGAACCCCTCGGCGCGCTTGAGCTTGGTCGTGTAGTCGTGCGCCTCGATCTTCAGACGGAACCGCACCTCTTTGAGGATGGTGTTCGCCTGGTTGCGGCGGGCTTCCTTCGCCTTCTGGGCGGCTTCGTACTTGTACTTGCCGTAGTCCATGATCTTGACCACGGGAGGCTTCGAGTTGGGCGCGACCTCGACGAGATCGAGGTCTGCCTCCTGAGCCAGACGCTGCGCAACCTGGATGGCGACGACGCCGACCTGCTCGCCGTTGGGCCCGACGAGTCGGACCTCGGGGACGCGGATGCGCTCGTTGGTGCGGGGATCGCTGATGCGGAACTCCTCTTCGTGCGGGTGGGGGCCGCGGCGCGGGTGCGTCGCGGGCGGATACACGCCACCCGCACGGTGCGTCGTGCACCGGCTTCGCACCCTGGCTGCCGGCGGACCGGCGGAGTGCAACGACCCGGTAGCCTGGAACGGCAAGCGCGGGTGGGATGTGATCCTCTTTCGACCCGGGACAGACAGCCCCGGAGCCCGCCCAGTCTAGCAGAGAGTACGACGTGGACACGATTCCGGACGGACCCGATCAGGATGCCGCGCGCCTGGCGCGCTGGGAACAGCAGGAGCGCGCCGCCGCCGAGGCGACGCGCGACATCGCCGATGTGCCGGCGGTGGAGGTCATCACCACGACCGCGGTGCACCTGATGAGCGCCGCGGCGGTCAAGCTGGGCCTGGCCGACGACCCCGAGGCGCAGACCGACCTGGACGGTGCCCGCAAGCTCATCAACGCGCTGGCAGGGCTCGTCACCGCCGGCTCCCCCGAGATCAGCAGCGCCCACGCGGCGCCGCTGCGCGACGGGCTGCGCTCGCTGCAACTGGCGTTCCGCGAGGCGTCCGCGATCCCCGACCCGGTGGGCGAAGGCCCCGGCGAGAAGTGGACCGGGCCGGTCACCTGACCCGGAACCGGCCCGCGTGAGCGTCAGTGGGTGAGCTTGACGCTCAGCGAGTCGACGAGGGTCGCGATGCGGTCGTCGGCCGCCCATCTTTTCGCCAGCCGGGCCAGCACCGCGTCCAGCGCCTGGCGGTCCAGACCGTCGACCAGACGCAGCCGCACGATCAGCTCGGGGCCGCGCAGCCGTGACTGTGGATCACCGCCGGCCACCTGAAGATCGAGTACCGCCAGTTCGCGCCCGATGCTCTCGTGCAGTGCCGCGTACACCTCCCGGCTGCGGTAGCTGGGCTCCCACGGCGCCTGCTGCGCGATGGCCCACACCGCCGGGCGGCGCAGCACATGCTCGGTGGGCGAGGCGGGGTCGATGACGATCATGTCGGTGTCGTCGTCGACGGCGGCCAGTGCCGTGCGCACCCCGTCCACAGGAACCGGGCGGGCCGTGGCATCCCACCGCGCCAGCGCCTGGACGTCGGTGAACACGGGCAGCACGCGCCGGCCGTCGGGGGCGGCGACCGTCACGATCGACAGCTCCTGCGTCTTGTCGACGGTGTGTCCGCCGGGTGCGACGCCGGTCTCGCCCTTCTCGGCGACCAGCGGGATGAGCACGCGCGCGGTGCGGTACGCATCGACCACCGCCACCGGGTCACCGCTGCCTGCCGCGAACGCGATCAGCGCCTCGTGCAGCGCCGGGTCGGCCGAGCCGTCGTCGCCGGCGTGCGGGTTGGTCGCGAACGCGCGCCCGGCCCACGGCACCCCGGCCGAGTCGGCGGTGTTCGCGCCGTGCGCGCAGTCGTCAGTCCCGTGCGACATCCAGCGCCTCGGCCAGGGTGAACGCCCCCGAGTACAGCGCCTTGCCCACGATCGCGCCCTCCACTCCCGACGGCACCAGTTCGCGCAGGGCCGCGATGTCGTCGAGGCTCGACACCCCGCCGGAGGCGACCACGGGCTTGGTGGTGCGCTCGGTGATCTGCCGCAGCAGGTCGAGGTTGGGGCCGCGCAGGGTGCCGTCCTTGGTGACGTCGGTGACGACGTAGCGGCTGCAGCCGGCGTCCTCCAGGCGCGCGAGCACGGTCCACAGGTCGCCGCCGGGGCGGGTCCAGCCCCGGGCGGCCAGCGTGGTGCCGCGCACGTCCAGGCCCACCGCGATCGCGTCGCCGTAACGGCCGATGACGTCGGCCGCCCATTCCGGGTTCTCGAGCGCCGCGGTGCCCAGGTTGATGCGCGCGGCGCCGGATTCGAGAGCGGCGTGCAGCGAGTCGTCGTCGCGGATGCCGCCGGACAGCTCCACCTGCACGCCCTTGAGCTGCTTGATCACCTTGCGCAGCACGCCGGTGTTGTTGCCGCGGCCGAAGGCGGCGTCGAGGTCGACCAGGTGGACCCACTCGGCGCCCTGGCGCGCCCACTCGGTCGCGGCGTCGACGGGGTCGCCGTAGTCGGTCTCGGTGCCGGCCGCGCCCTGGGTCAGGCGCACCGCCTTGCCGTCGGCGACGTCGACGGCAGGCAGCAGGATCAGTTCGGGCGTGGCGGCGAATTCACTGGGCACGAGGTCACAGGGTAGCCGCGCGCAGGCCGTCGATCCAATTGGACAGCAACCGGATGCCTGCGGGGCCGGATTTCTCGGGATGGAACTGTGTGGCCGTCAGGGGGCCGTTCTCGACGGCGGCCAGGAACGGCACGGCACCGTACGCGCACCAGGTCAGCACCGCAGACGGGAACGGCGGCTCGGTGTGCAGGTGCCAGCCGGTGGCCGCGTACGAGTGCACGAAGTAGAACCGTTCCCGTTCGATTCGGGCGAACAGGCGGCTGCCGGCATCCGGCTGCACCGTGTTCCAGCCCATGTGCGGCAGGACCGGTGCGTCCAGCTCGGTGACCGCCCCCGGCCACTCCCCCAACCCCTCGGTGTCGACGCCGCGCTCGAGTCCGCGCTCGAACAGCACCTGCATGCCGACGCAGATGCCCAGTACGGCCCGTCCCCCGGCGAGGCGGCGGTCGATGAGTTCGTCGGCGCGGATGGCGCGCAGTGCCGCCATCACCGCCGAGAAGGCGCCCACTCCGGGCACGACGAGTCCGTCGGCGTCCATCACCAGCCCGCGATCGGCGGTGAGCCGGGCGTCGGCGCCGGCGGCGTCGAGTGCCTTCACCGCCGAGTGCACGTTGCCCGACCCGTAGTCGAGCACCGCCACCAGGGGCCGGTCGGTCACAGCGCTCCCTTGGTGCTCGGGATGCCGACCACGTCCGGGTCGTGGGCCTTCGCCTGTCGGAACGCGCGGGCGAGCGCCTTGAACTCAGCCTCGGCGATGTGGTGCGGGTCGCGCCCCGACAGCACCCGCACGTGCGTGGTGAGGCCGGCGTGGAACGACAACGCCTCGAACGAGTGCCGCACCAGCGACCCGGTGAAGTGGCCGCCGATCAGGTGCAGCTCGAACCCGGCCGGTTCCCCCTCGTGCACGAGGAACGGGCGTCCGCTGATGTCGACGACCGCCTGGGCGAGCGCCTCGTCGAGCGGCACGAGCGCGTCCCCGTAACGCGAGATACCGCTCTTGTCGCCCAGTGCCTCCCGGATCGCCTGCCCGAGCACGATCGAGACGTCTTCGACGGTGTGGTGCACGTCGATGTCGACGTCGCCGGAGGCACGCACGGTCAGGTCGGTGAGCGAGTGCTTCGCGAACGCCGTGAGCATGTGGTCGAAGAACGGCACCGAGGTGTCGATGTGCGAGGATCCGGTGCCGTCGAGGTTCAGCTCGAGCTCGACCGTCGACTCGCTCGTGGTGCGGGTGCGGGCGGCGGTGCGGGGGCTGCTCATGAGGCCGAGTCTAGCGAGGCGAGGGCATCCAGGAACGCGCTGGTCTCGTCCTCGGTGCCGGCGGTGACACGCAGGCTGTGGGCGAGCCCGATGTCTCGGATCAGCACCCCGCGGTCGTACAGTGCACGCCAGGTGGCGGCGGGGTCGGCGACATCGGTGAACAGCACGAAGTTCGTCCACGACTCGTAGGGGCGGTAGCCGAGCGCCGACAGGGTCGCCGAGATGCGGTCCCGCTGCGCGACGATGTCGTCGACGGCGGCGAGCATGGTGTCGGCGTGCCGCAGGGCGGCGGATGCGGCAGCCTGGGTGATCGCGCTGAGGTGGTACGGCAACCGCACCAGGCGAAGCGCGTCGACCAGCGCCGGGTCGGCGGCGAGGTACCCGACGCGGGCACCGGCGAACGCGAAGGCCTTGCTCATCGTGCGCGACACGGCGAGGCGCTCCCGGCCCGGCAGCAGGGTGAGGGCGGAGCGCTCGTCGCGGGGGGCGAACTCCCAGTACGCCTCGTCCACGATGACGATGCCGTCGGTAGCGTCGTACACGGCCTCGACGATATCCAGGGGCAGCGGGGTGCCGGTGGGGTTGTTCGGGGAGCAGAGCAGGACCACGTCGGGCCGGGCGGCCGCGACCTGTTCGGCGGCGGAGTCGGCGTCCAGGGTGAAATCGTGCGCCCGGTGCCCGGCCACCCACCCGGCCCCGGTGCCGCGGGCCAGCAGCGGGTACATCGAGTAGGTGGGACCGAAGCCGAAGACGGTGCGGCCGGGGCCGGCGAACGCCTGCAGCAGGTGCTGCAGCACCTCGTTCGAGCCGTTGCCGGCCCAGATCTGCTCGCGGGACAGACCGTGCCCGAGATAGTCGGCGAAGCCCTCGCGCAGGTGGGTGAACTCGCGGTCGGGGTAGCGGTTCACCTCGTGCAGGGCCTGCGCCACGGCGTCGAGGATGTCATCGGCGACCGCTTCGGGCACCGGGTGGGTGTTCTCGTTGACGTTCAGCGCGACCGGCAGCGGTGCCTGCGGCGCGCCGTACGGGGTCATCCCGCGCAGATCGTCACGGAGGGGCAGGTCTTCGAGGCGGGGGCTCACCCCTCCCATCGTAGAGCGGCCCACCGTGGCTCAGTGCGCGGGCGCGTACTCGGCGGGGAGGGCGAGCCGCTCACCGGGGCTGACCACCGCGGTCTGAAGCGCGTTCAGCCGCATGATCGCGTCGACGACATCGCGGGGGTCGGCCGCAGGGGCGACCTGCCGGGCGATCGACCACAGCGAGTCGCCGGCGCTCACCGTGATCGTGGCGAACGTTCCGGCCGGGGCCCCCGCGTCGCGCGAGGCGAGCGCGGATCCGCCGCCCAGTGCCGCCCAGCCCAGGGCCGCGGCCACAGGCAGCGCGACCAGCGCAGCGAGCACCCGCCGCCCGCGGGCGGTGATGCGCAGCCGGGTCGTGACGGGGGCCGATGTCGCAGAGATGGTGCTCATTGCTCCTCCTGATGACGGTGAGAGGTTCGGGCCGGATACTCGGCCGGGAGCATCCGGACCCGAATCTCTCTTCCGAATCTAGTTTCGATTCTGTATGATGTCAAGTGGGATCTTCTCCCGCATCGGATCGAAGACGACACGCCTACGCGGTGCCTGCGATCCGCTTCGGGAACGGATACCGTTTCGATGAGGACACCCCATCACCGACCTCCGACATTCGAAGACGCTGCGAGATGCGGCACGACGGGAGCTGACATGAGCGACACTGCGAACGACACCGCGCCGGCGGGCGCGAAGCCGCGCCGGCAGACGCGGCGGCGCAAGAGCCTGAGCGAGAAGCAGATGGCCATCCTCGAGGTCATCCAGCGCTCGATCGCCCGCTACGGGTACCCGCCCAGCATGCGCGAGATCGGCGATGCGGTGGGGCTGAAGTCGCTGTCGAGCGTCACCCACCAGCTCAACCAGCTCGAGCTGAGCGGCTACCTGCGCCGCGACGCCGGCAAGACCCGCGCGATGGAGGTGCTGATCGACCTGCCGGGCGCGGCCTCGACCGACAACCCGGCCGATTCCGGGCCGGCCGTCGGCGACGCCGCCCTGGTGCCGTTGGTCGGCCACATCGCCGCCGGGGTGCCGATCACCGCGGAGCAGCAGGTCGAGGAGATCTTCCCGCTGCCGCGGCAGCTGGTCGGCAAGGGCGAGCTGTTCATGCTGAAGGTGCAGGGCGAGTCGATGATCGACGCGGCCATCTGCGACGGCGACTGGGTGGTGGTACGCGCACAGTCCACGGCCGACAACGGCGACATCGTGGCGGCGATGCTCGACGGCGAAGCGACGGTCAAGACGTTCCGTCAGCGCGACGGCCACACCTGGCTGCTGCCGCGCAACTCGGCGTTCGAGCCGATCCTGGGCGATGACGCCAGCGTTCTCGGCAAGGTCGTGGCGGTGTTGCGCGCGGTCTGATGCGCAGCCTCCCGTTCTGCCGGGACGTGGCTCTTCCGGGCGCGACGACGGGGGCCACCGGCGACCGCCGATGACCCCCGGGACGGCCTGCGCTCAGGCCGGTTGCCGCTCCGGTACGCCTGCGCGCACGCGCTCGGCGGCGGCCACGAGGTTCGTCAGGGCCGCGACGGTCTCGGGGTACGCACGGGTCTTCAGACCGCAGTCCGGGTTCACCCACACCCGCTGCAGCGGCAGCTCGGCGACGGCCCGCTCCAGCAACTCGACGATCTCATCGACGGCCGGCACACGGGGCGAGTGGATGTCGTACACCCCGGGCCCGATCCCCGCGGCGAACCCGGATGCCGCGATGTCGCCGATCACCTCACCCCGACTGCGCGCGGCCTCGATCGAGGTGACGTCGGCGTCCAGGGCGGCGATCGCGTCGATGACCACACCGAACTCCGAATAGCACAGGTGCGTGTGCACCTGGGTGGCGGCATCCGCCCCCGCCGTCGCCAGCCGGAACGACCGCACCGACCAGTCCAGGTAGGCCGGCTGGTCGGCCTTCTTCAGCGGCAGCAGCTCGCGCAGCGCGGGCTCGTCGACCTGGATGATGCGGATGCCCGCGTCCTGCAGGTCGGCGATCTCGTCGCGCAGCGCCAGCGCCACCTGATCGGCGGTCGCCGCCAGCGGCTGGTCGTCGCGCACGAACGACCACGCCAGGATCGTGACCGGGCCGGTGAGCATCCCCTTGACCGGCTTGTCGCTGAGCGACTGAGCGAACTGCGACCAGCGCACCGTGATCGGCGCCGGGCGCGACACGTCTCCCCACAGGATCGACGGCCGCGTGGCGCGGGTGCCGTACGACTGCACCCAGCCGTTACGGGTCACCGCGAACCCGTCCAGGTTCTCGGCGAAGTACTGCACCATGTCGTTGCGCTCGGGCTCACCGTGCACCAGCACGTCGAGACCGAGCTCCTCCTGCAGGCCGATCACCGAGGTGATCTCGCGTCGCAGCACGTCTTCATACTCGGCCGTCGACAGCTCACCGCGCTCGTGTGCGGCGCGGGCGCGACGGATGTCGCCGGTCTGCGGGAACGAGCCGATCGTCGTGGTCGGCAGCAGCGGCAGCCCGAGCGAGGACTGCGCGGCGTCGCGCTGAACGCGGGGCGCACGGGCGACGTCGTCATCGGTCAGTGCGGCCGCCCGCACCCGGACGGCGCCGTCGTGCACCCCCACGGCGGCGGCGCGGTCGGCGAGCGCGGCGCTCGCGGCGGCGAGGTCGGCCTCGATCTGCTCGCGGCCGGCGGTGCGGCCGCGGGCGAGCGTGGCAACCTGGCCGACCTTCTGGTCGGCGAAAGCGAGCCACGAGCTCAGCCGCGGGTCGAGGTCGGGCTCGTCGGCGACGTCGTGGGGCACGTGCTGCAGCGACGTGGAGGTGCCGACCGCGACGGATGCCGCCCCCAGCGCGTCGACCTGCTGCAACACCGTCCACGCCCGTTCCAGGTCGCCACGCCAGATGTTGCGGCCCTCGACGACACCGGCCACGACCGTCTTGGACGCCAGGCCGGGCACCGCCTCGGGCACGCCGCCACGGGTCACGTCGATCGCGATGGCCTCGATCGGTGCGGCAGCCAGGGCCCGCCAGCTGTCGGCGCTCAGTTGCGCGTATCCGGCGGCGACGACGATGCGCGGGCGCTTGGCCGCGGCGCCGAGCACGGCGTACGCGTGCGCTGCGGCAGCGGCCAGCTCGGCCGGGTCGGCGTCGAGCGTCTCGCTCACCAGGGCCGGTTCGTCCAGCTGCACCCATTCGGCACCGGCCTCGCGCAGCTGCGCGAGCAGGGCGGCGTACACCGGCAGCACGTCGTCCAACCGCGACAGGGGCGAGAACCCCGCCGGGGCGCCGTCGGCGGGTTTGGCCAGGGCCAGCAGGGTGACCGGTCCGACCAGCACCGGTCGGGTGGTGACGCCGTCCGCGCGCGCCTCGGCGAACAGGGCGACGAGCCGTTCGCCCGACGGGGCGAACGCGGTGTCGGGCCCGATCTCGGGCACGAGGTAGTGGTAGTTCGTGTCGAACCACTTCGTCATCTCCAGCGGCGCATGCTCGCTGTCACCGCGGGCGGCGGCGAACAGGGCGCGCAGGCCGATCGAACCGTCCGCCTCGCGCAGGTCGGCGAACCGCTCGGGCAGGGCGCCGACGGCCAGTGCGGCATCGAGCACCTGGTCGTAGTACGAGAAGGTCTCGGGGATGGACGAGTCGTCACGGCCGAGTCCGATCTCGACGAGCCGCTCACGGGTGGCGCGGCGCAGGTCTTCGGCGGCCCGCTCGAGCCCGGCCTGGTCGAGCCGGCCCGCCCAGTACGCTTCGACGGCGCGCTTGAGCTCACGGCGGCGGCCGATGCGGGGGTAGCCGAGGATGGTCCCGGCGGGGAATGCGGTCATCGTGTTGTCTCCTTCTGGGTGTTCCGGATGGCGGTGGGGATCCCGGCCTCGCGCAGCACGGCGAGGACGGTCTCGTGGCTGTTGAACGCGTACAGGTGCACACCGGGGGCGCCGCCGGCGACCACCTCGGCGGCCAGGCGTGCCGCGTACTCGACGCCGATCGCACGCTGCCGGTGCGGGTCGGGTTCGATCTGCAGGGCGATGGACAGCTCGGCGGGCACCTCGTGCCCGGTCAGCTGCAGCACCCGCGCGAGGCGGGCGGGCGAGGTCACCGGCATGATGCCCGGCAGGATCGGGATGCGCACCCCGGCAGCCCGACACCGGTCGACGAAGGCCAGATAGTCGTCGGCGTGGAAAAACAGCTGCGTGATCGCGAAGGTGGCGCCGGCGGCCTGCTTGGCCAGCAGCGCATCGATGTGCTGGCGGGGATGGCGCGAGCGCGGGTGGCCGTGCGGGAACGCCGCGACCGCGATCTCGACCCGCTGCCCGGGCACCACCCGCGCCGCGCCCGGAAGCCCGCGGATCCCGGCTTCGGCGTACGCCGCGCGTTCGGCCTGCACCCGGTCGATCAGCTGCACCAGCTGCGCGGCGCTCTCGAGGTCGCCGAGGAACGGGTCGCCCTCGCGGGCGCCGGCCGGCGGGTCACCCCGCAGAGCGAGAAAGCTCCGGATGCCGGCATCCAGGAACTCGCGGATCAGCGCCGCCGCACCCGCGTAGGTGTTGCCCACGCAGGTCAAGTGCGCCAGCGGTTCGACGCCGGTGTGCGCCCGCAGGTGCCGCAGCACCTCGAGCGAGCGGCCACCACTGGATCCGCCGGCGCCGTAGGTGACCGAGATGAACCGCGGCCCGGCCTCGGCGAGCCGGGCGAGGGTGGCGTGCAACGCGGTGGTCGAGGCCGCGGTCCGCGGCGGGTACACCTCGAAGGAGAAGGGCACGGTCGGTGACGCGTGCCGCAGGTCGTCGGCGAGGGTCATGGGGCGCTTCCTGGTCGGTGGGCATGTGCGACAGCAGCCGGGCGGCCGCGGCCGCGCGCGAACGCGCGGTGGGTGCGGGCGGGTGCCGGGCTCGGCTGTCGCTCCTGCCCGGGACGCCCGGGCGACGATGCGTCCACGCTAGAGGCATCCCGCGCCCGGGTCACATGGTGTGACGCAGTGTTGCACGAGGCATCCGCCGCGGCCCGGCACCCGGACCGGGCTCGTCGCACCGGCTACCGTGGGAGCATGTCGCGCACGCGTGAGTACGGCACCTGGCCCTCCCCGATCAGTCCGCAGCTGGCCGCCTCGTCGGCACCGCGCATCGACGGCGCGCGGTTCGTCGGCGACGACGTGTGGTGGGGCGAGTCGGTGCCCGCCGAGGGCGGCCGGATGACGGTGCGCTCACGCCGGCTCGGGACGCTGCTGCCCGCACCCTGGAGCGTCGGATCGCGCGTGCACGAGTACGGCGGCGGGGCGTGGACCGCGTCCGAGGACGGACGCCTGTTCTTCG
Source organism: Microbacterium luticocti DSM 19459 (assembly GCF_000422405.1). GTDB lineage: Bacteria > Actinomycetota > Actinomycetes > Actinomycetales > Microbacteriaceae > Microbacterium > Microbacterium luticocti. The sequence goes on along the minus strand of NZ_AULS01000007.1, from coordinate 106,444 downwards.
TCGAACGCACCGACCAGCGGGTGTGGGAGTTCTCGCCCGGCGGTGCACCGCGCCCGCTGACCGAGCCCGACCGCGGCGAGCGGTTCGGCGGGCTGGACTGGCAGCACGGCCGGCTGCTGGCGGTGCGCGAGACGCACGCCGCGGAACGGGCGGTGCGACACGACATCGTCGAGATCGTCCCCGGCCACCGGCCCGCCGTGGTGCACCTGGCCGGCGGCAGCGACTTCGTCGCGCACCCCGCGCTGTCACCGGACGGCACCCGGCTGGCGTGGATCGGGTGGGACCACCCCGACATGCCCTGGGACCGCGCCCGGCTGCGGGTGGGGCGGATCGGCCCGGACGGGGTCGTCGACGCGGCCACGGTCGCCGGCGGTGCGAGCGCGCCGGTGCAGCCGACGTGGGTCGACCCGGACGCCCTGCTGTACGCCGACGATGTGACCGGGCGCTGGAACCTGTGGCGGGTCACGGTGTCGGCCGACCTTCCCACGCATCCGGTGGCGCCGGCGGACGCCGACACCGGCGGCGCGGTCTGGGTGCTCGGCACCCGGTGGTATCGGGTGCTGGCCGACGGCCGGATCGTCGCGGTGCGCACCAACGGCGGCGACGAACTGGTGGTCGTGGACGAGGCCACCGGCGTGACATCCGCCCTGGGCGTCGACGTGACCGCGAACGCGTCGGTCGCCGACGTGCGCGGCAGCCGGGTGCTGATCACCGGCTCCGGGATGCACAGCGCCGCCTCGGTGTGGCTGGTGGATGCCGACGACCCGGCACACGCCGAGCGCGTGGCCGGCGGCCCGCTGGGGTGGGATGCGGCGTGGACGCCGCAGCCGCGGGCGGTGACCTTCGACGGCCCGCACGGCCCGGTGCACGCGTTCGACTACCCTCCGACCGCCCCCGGGATCACCGGTCCCGAGGCAGACAAGCCCCCGTACCTCGTGTTCGTGCACGGCGGGCCGACCTCGCACACCGCGCCCGCGGCATCCGCCAAGATCGCGTTCTTCACCAGCCGCGGCATCGGGGTGCTCGACGTGAACTACGGCGGGTCGACCGGCTACGGCCGCGCCTACCGTGAGCGGCTGCGCGGGCAGTGGGGCGTCGTCGACGTGGCCGACGTGGCCGCCGCCGCGACGGGGCTCGCCGCGGCCGGGCGGGCGGATGCGGGCCGCCTGGCGATCGAGGGCGGATCGGCCGGCGGGTGGACCGTGCTGGCCGCGCTGACCGACACGGACGTGTTCGCGGCCGGCATCTCACGCTACGGTGTCGGCGACGCGCGGGCGCTGGCCGAAGACACGCACGATTTCGAGTCGCGCTACCTGGACGGGTTGATCGGCCCGCTGCCGCAAGCTGAGCAGCTGTACCGCCGGCGGTCGCCGCTGTCGCGGCCGGAGCGGTTCCGGGTGCCGGTGCTGCTGCTGCAGGGTGAGGACGACCCGGTCGTCCCGCCCGCACAGGCCGAGGCCATCCGGGCGGCACTGGCGGCCCGCGGCATCCCGCACGCCCTGGTGATGTACCCGGGCGAATCGCACGGGTTCCGCCGACCCGACACCGTCGCCGACGTGCTCGAGAAGGAACTGGCGTTCCTGGGCGCGGTGTTCGGGTTCGCCCCCGACGGCATCGCCCCGTTGGCGCTGGACTAACCGGCGGCGTAGTCGGCCAGCTGCGCCGCGAGCTGCGCGCCCACGCGTGCGTGCAGCAGGGTGCCGCCGGGCTCATGGCTCTGGGCGAGGATGATCCCGGTGGAGTGCACGGCCGACACCAGGTCGCCGCGGTCGTACGGCACGAGCGCGGTGACCTCGACCTCGGGCTGGGGCAGCGCACCCTCGATCCGGGCCCGCAGCGCATCGATGCCCTCGCCGGTGCGGCTGGAGACGAACAGCGCCGCAGGTTCGAGGCCCTGCAGCACCAGGCGGGTGTCGCCTGAGACCAGATCGGCCTTGTTGAACACGACGATCTCGGGGATGTCGCGCCCGCCCACGTCGCCGATCACGTCGCGCACGGTGGCCAGCTGCGCGGCCGGGTCGGGGTGGGCGGCATCGACCACGTGCACGATGACGTCGGCGTCGGCCACCTCTTCGAGGGTGGACCGGAACGCCTCGACGAGCTGGTGCGGCAGGTTGCGCACGAACCCGACGGTGTCGGTCAGCGTGTAGACGCGGCCGTCGGCGGTTTCGGCCCGGCGCACCGTGGCGTCCAGCGTGGCGAACAGCGCGTTCTCCACCAGGACGCCGGCGCTGGTGAGCCGGTTGAGCAGGCTCGACTTGCCGGCGTTGGTGTATCCGGCGATCGCCACCGACGGCACGGTGTGCCGTCGACGCTCGGCCCGCTTGGCCGCGCGGGCCGGGGCGAAGTCCTTGATCTGACGGCGCAGCTGCGCCATGCGGGTGCGGATGCGGCGCCGGTCGAGCTCGATCTTGGTCTCACCGGGCCCACGCGAGCCCATGCCGGCACCGCCGGCGCCGACCTGACCGCCGGCCTGCCGGCTCATCGAGTCGCCCCAGCCACGCAGGCGCGGCAACAGGTATTCGAGCTGCGCGAGTTCGACCTGCGCCTTGCCCTCGCGGCTCTTGGCGTGCTGGCTGAAGATGTCGAGGATGACGGTGGTGCGGTCGATGACCTTCACCTTGACGACATCCTCGAGGGCGCGCCGCTGGCTGGGGGCGAGCTCGGTGTCGGCGATCACGGTGTCGGCGCCGACGGCGGCGACGATGTCGCGCAGCTGCTCGGCCTTGCCCCGGCCCACATAGGTCGCCGGGTCGGGGTGCGGCCGGCGCTGCAGCACGCCGTCGAGCACGACGGCACCGGCGGTCTCGGCGAGCGCGGCCAGTTCGCGCAGCGAGTTCTCGGCCTCGTCCTGCTGTCCCTGCGGGTGCACGCCGACCAGCACGACGTTCTCGAGCCGCAACTGGCGGTACTCGACCTCGGTGACGTCTTCGAGCTCGGTGGACAGGCCCGCCACCCGGCGCAGCGCGGCGCGTTCCTCACGGTCCCACTGGTCGCCGTCGTACGCGGCCCGTTCGGCATCCGCGTCCTGTGCGGTCGCGGCATCCTGCAGCGCCTGCGCCGCGCCGAACACGCGCACGCCGGAGCGCGACTCGGCGTGCGCCAGCACGCGGTCGACCGGGTCCACGGTCTCGTCGCCGGTCTCATCCATCCGCACAACTCTAGTCTGGGTCACGCCTTCTCCTTCCGCTACGCTGAACCCTCATGGGCAGCGACCACTACTTCAGCGCGTCTCCTGCCAGTGCCGAGAACCTCCGCACCGTCCGGGTGCGCCTGGCCGGACGCGAGCTCGAGGTCACGACGGCCGCGGGGGTGTTCAGCCCGGACCGGGTGGATGCCGGGACGGCGGTGCTGCTGGCGAACACGCCTCCCCCGCCGCCGGGCGGCGACATCCTCGACCTGGGTTGTGGCTGGGGGCCGATCGCGCTGAGCGTCGCACTGGACGCGCCGCATGCCCGGGTGTGGGCGGTGGACGTGAACGAACGGGCGCTGGACCTGGTGCGGAAAAACGCTACCGCGCTGGGGCTCGACAACGTCAACGCGGTGACGCCGGACGATGTTCCCGACGACATCGCGTTCCGCACGATCCGGTCGAACCCGCCGATCCGTGTGGGCAAGCACGAGCTGCACGGGATGCTTCAGCGTTGGATCCCGCGGCTGGACGAGCGCAGCGACGCCTGGCTCGTGGTGCAGCGCAATCTCGGCTCGGACTCGCTGCAGCGGTGGATGGCGGCGAGCTTCGGGCACGGATACAGCGTGCACCGCGCCGCGACCGGTCGCGGCTACCGGGTGCTCAAGGTGCGCCGGCACGGCACGCCGATGACCGAGCCGATCGAGCTGCCGTGACGGGACGGTCCGAGCCTCACGCGAGCGTGATCTGACCGCTGAACACCAGCGTCGCCGGTCCTGACAGCAGCACGTGGCCGTCGACCATGCGCACCCCCAGCGTGCCGCCGGGCACGTCGACGCGCCACCGGTCGGGCGCTGCGGCACCGGCCCATTCGCGCACGGCGAGCGCGGTGGCCGCGACGCCGGTGCCGCAGCTGAGGGTCTCGCCGACGCCGCGTTCGAACACGCGCATGCGCACCCGACCGACGCCGTCGACCACGAGCGGGTCTGCCGGCACCGTGAACTCGACGTTCGCGCCCGCCGCCGGCACCGGGTCGAGCACGGGCACGGCGGTCAGGTCGAGCCCGGCCAACTCGTCCTCGGCGGGCAACGCCACCACGACGTGCGGGTTGCCGACGTCGACGCGAAGGCCCGGCCGGGCGACGCCCAGCCCGCGGGCGCGCACGAGCACTTCACCCGGCTCGATGCGGTAGGCCCCCAGGTCGACCTCGTAACCGAGGTCGCTGCGGGTCACCCGCAGCGACCCGTTGCGGGTGCCGATGAGGATGCCGTGCTCGTCCAGGTCGGCCAGTTGGGACTGCAGCAGGTAGTGCAGGTAGACGCGGATGCCGTTGCCGCACATCTCGGCGACCGAGCCGTCGGCATTGCGGTAGTCCATGAACCACTCCGCGCCACCCGCCGCGGCATCCGCCCCGTCGTCGACCGCGACGCTGCGCACCACACGCAGCAGGCCGTCGGCGCCGATGCCGAACCGGCGGTCGCACAGCGCGGCGACCTGGTCGGCGCTGAGGTCGAGGGCACCGTCGGGGTCGGTGACGATCACGAAGTCGTTGCCGGTGCCGTGGCCCTTGGTGAACGGGAGGGTGAGGCTCATCCCGTCCATCCTAGAGGCGGGGCACACCCGGCCCGCGGAGGGGCCGGATCGTGACGATCAGGGTGCCCAGTGCGCCAGGGCGGTGACATCCGCCCCCGGCAGACCCGCACCTGCGTCGACCCATCGCACGCCGGCGTACCGCGTGAACCAGGAGACCTGGCGGCGCGCATAGCGGCGGGTGAGGGCCTGGGTCTCGGCGACGGCGTCGGCTTCGGTCTTCTCGCCCTTCAGCTGGGCGAGCGCCTGTGCGTAGCCGATCGCACGAGCGGCCGTGGTGCCGCGCTCCAGCCCGGCCTCACGCAGCCGCGCGACCTCGTCGAGCAGCCCGTCGCGCCACATCCGCTCGACACGTGCGTCGAGCCGGCCGACCAGTTCGGCGCGGTCGAGTCGGGTGCCGATCAGGCGGGTGGCCGGATGCCACAGCATCGGCTGCGCGGGCAGGGCGGCGCCGTGCGTGGCTTGGCCCTGGGCGAGCACCTCGAGCGCCCGCACGATGCGGCGTCCGTTGCGTGGATCGATCCGGGCGGCCGTGGCCGGGTCGGCCCGCCGCAACCGGGCGTAGAGCACACCGGAGCCGTGCGCTGCCAGCTCGGCTTCGAGCCCGGCGCGCACGGCGGCGTCGCGCGGCGGGAACCGGAAGTCGTACAGCACGCTCGACACGTACAATCCGGAACCGCCGACGAGGATCGCATCGGCACCGCGGGCGTGGATGTCGGCGATGGCGCGGCGCGCGGCATCCTGATACCAGGCGACGGCCGCGTCGTCGGTGACCTCGAGGACGTCCAGCAGGTGATGGGGGATGCCGCGACGGTCGTGTGGGGGCAGCTTGGCGGTGCCGATGTCCATGCCGCGGTACAGCTGCATGGCGTCGGCGTTGACGATCTCGGCGGGCGTGCCCGACGCGGCGAGGGCCTCGGCGAGATCGAGCGAGAGGTCCGTCTTGCCGGTGCCGGTGGCGCCGACGACGGCCCACAGGCGTCGGGGCTCGGGGCGGGGTTTCCACCCGCTGCGCTCGCCCGATGGTCGGGGGCTGCGCGCGCGTGGCGGTCGGGGGCGGCTCACCGCTCTAGGGGCGCACGCCGATCGTGGGCATGCCCAGCGCGACCGTGCCGCCGGCACCGCCTGCGCCATGGGCGCCGGTGCTGCAGGACTCGGCCTGCGTGCGGTCCCACGCGTCTCCGGCGCGCGTGCGGCGGATGCGCAACGGCGCACCGTCGGGCGCATCGGCCAGCAGGTGGAACGGCGCGGCATGGGTGATCGTCACCGTCACCATGTCGCCGGGGCGGGGCATCTCAGAGCCGGCGGGCACCTCGAAGTGCACCAGGCGGTTGTCGGCGGCACGGCCGGTCAGCCGGTGGGTGGCGGCATCCTTCTTGCCCTCGCCGGTCGAGACGAGCACCTCGACCTCGCGGCCCAGTTGCTTCTCGTTCTCTTCCAGCGAGATGCGCTCCTGCAGGGCGATCAGCCGCTCGTAACGCTCCTGCACGACGTGCTTGGGCACCTGGTCGGCCATGGTCGCGGCCGGTGTGCCCTCGCGGATCGAGTACTGGAACGTGAACGCGCCGGCGAAGCGGGCTTGCTCGACCACTCGCAGGGTGTCTTCGAAGTCTTCGTCGGTCTCGCCGGGGAAGCCCACGATGATGTCGGTGGTGATCGCGGCGTCGGGCATCTTCGCGCGCACCCGGTCGAGGATGCCGAGGAACTTCGCGCTGCGGTACGAGCGGCGCATCGCCTTGAGCACGCGGTCGCTGCCGGACTGCAGCGGCATGTGCAGCTGCGGCATCACGGCCGGCGTCTCGGCCATCGCGTCGATGACGTCGTCGGTGAACATGGCCGGGTGCGGGCTGGTGAACCGCACCCGCTCCAGCCCGTCGATGCCGCCGGCGGCGCGCAGCAGCTTGGCGAACGCCTGCCGGTCGCCGAACTCGACACCGTACGAGTTGACGTTCTGGCCGAGCAGGGTCACCTCGATGGCGCCGTCGTCGACGAGCAGCCGGATCTCGCTGAGGATGTCGCCGGGCCGGCGGTCCTTCTCTTTGCCGCGCAGGCTCGGCACGATGCAGAACGTGCAGGTGTTGTTGCAGCCGACCGAGATCGACACCCAGCCGCTGTGGACGCTGTCGCGTTTGGTGGGCAGGGTCGACGGGAACACCTCGAGCGATTCGAGGATCTCGAGCTCGGCCTCGCCGTTGTGCCGGGCGCGTTCGAGCAGTCCCGGCAACGACCCCATGTTGTGGGTACCGAACACGACATCGACCCAGGGGGCCTTTTCGAGCACGGCCTGCTTGTCCATCTGGGCCAGGCACCCGCCCACGGCGATCTGCATGCCCTCATGCTTGTCTTTGCGGCTCTTCAGGTGGCCGAGGGTGCCGTACAGCTTGCCGGCGGCGTTGTCGCGCACCGCGCAGGTGTTGATGACGACGATGTCGGGCTCTTCGCCCTCGCCGGCCGGCACGTATCCGGCGCTTTCGAGCGACCCCGACAGCCGTTCGGAGTCATGCACGTTCATCTGGCAGCCGAACGTGCGCACCTCGTAGGTGCGGGCACGGCCGTCGGCGCCGTGGGCGGCGGGCGAGGGCGCGATGAGCGTGGGCTCGGAGGACGGCGAAGTCATGATCAGGCCATTCTACGAGGCGGCGGGCGAGAGAAGGCCGACCACGCTCAGAGCTCGTCGAGCGCCTGCCGTGCTGCGTCGAGCGCTGCCGAGCCGTAGCCGCGCCGGGTGAGCTGGCCGACCAGTCGTCGCAGCGCGACATCGCGCTCCAGTCCGTGCATGCTGCGTGCCTTGTGCCGGGCGAAATCCAGCGCCCGCTCGGCGTCGTCGTCGGGCATCTCGGCCAGGGCCGCGTCGATCACGTCCCGCGGGATGCCCCGGGTGGCCAGGGTCCGCGCGATCACCATACGGTCCTGGCCCTTGCGCTCGACGGCGCTGTGCACCAGCTGCTCGGCCAGTGCCCGATCGTCGAGGTACCCGCGGTGCACGAAGCGGCCGACGAGCGCGTCGGCGTCGGGCCCGGTCATCCCGTTCTCGACGAGCACGGCGCGCGCTTCGCGCACCGACAGCGACCGCGTACGCAGCTTCTTGAGCAGGCGTTGCTCGGCCGCACCGATCACCTCGGCTGCACCGGTCATCTCGGCTGCACCGGTCACCTCGGCCGTGCCGGTCCCGTCGGTGGCGGCATCCGGCCCGCCACCGGCGGACGCCGCCGGGTTCGTCGCATCATCCACCCATGTCGCGTGCCAGGCGGGTTGTGCGGGTTCCCCACCGAACAAAGGGATGACGGGGGCGAGTCGGTCCTGCTCGCCCCCGCGTCCTGCGGTCATGATCAGGCCGGCCGGCGCTGCGCCAGCTCGTCTTCGGCGACCGGTTCGACGGCCTTGGGCACGCCGATGCCGAGCTTGCCCTTGATCTTCGATTCGATCTCGGCAGCGACATCCGCGTTCTTGATGAGGAAGTTGCGGGCGTTCTCTTTGCCCTGACCGAGCTGCTCGCCGTCGTAGGTGTACCAGGCGCCGGACTTCTTGACGATGCCGTGCTCGACGCCGAAGTCGATGAGCGACCCCTCGCGCGAGATACCGACACCGTAGAGGATGTCGAACTCGGCCTGCTTGAACGGCGGCGCCATCTTGTTCTTGACGACCTTCACCCGGGTGCGGTTTCCGACCGCTTCGGTGCCGTCCTTCAGCGTCTCGATGCGACGGATGTCCAGCCGCACCGAGGCGTAGAACTTCAGCGCCTTGCCGCCGGCGGTGGTCTCGGGCGAGCCGAAGAACACGCCGATCTTCTCGCGCAGCTGGTTGATGAAGATGGCGGTGGTCTTGGTCTGGTTCAGGCCACCGGTGAGCTTGCGCAACGCCTGCGACATCAGTCGTGCCTGCAGACCCACGTGCGAGTCGCCCATCTCGCCCTCGATCTCGGCGCGGGGCACGAGGGCTGCCACCGAGTCGATGACGACCAGGTCGATCGCGCCCGAGCGGATCAGCATGTCGGCGATCTCGAGCGCCTGCTCGCCGGTGTCGGGCTGCGACACGAGCAGCTGGTCGATGTCGACGCCGAGCTTCTGGGCGTACTCGGGGTCGAGCGCGTGCTCGGCGTCGATGAAGGCGGCGATGCCGCCGGCGCGCTGCACGTTGGCGATCGCGTGCAGGGTCAGCGTCGTCTTACCCGACGACTCCGGCCCGTAGATCTCGATGATCCGGCCGCGCGGCAGGCCGCCGACGCCGAGGGCGACGTCGAGGGCGATGGAGCCGGTGGGGATGACCTCGACCGGGGCGCGCTCGTCGCTGCCCAGGCGCATCACCGATCCCTTCCCGAACTGGCGGTCGATCTGGGCGAGGGCCGATTCCAGGGCCTTCTCGCGGTCCGCGGGTGTGGGCATGATGTGCTCCTTCTGCACTCTGGCCGTTGGCGGTCGCTCCGCCGCGGGGTGTGTCCGTCGCCTGTAGGCTGTCGCGACCCGCACCGGGTGGTGCGGATGCTGCGACAAGGCGGAGGTGTCGTTCGACGCTGTCCACGGTACGAGTCGCCTCCGACATCCGTCGGCGCATCACCCGGATCTGTGGACGGTCGCCGCTGCGACCCCTGCTGTGCAGGAGCCTACGCTCATCTCGAACACACCTTCGACGACACGCCGCATCGCGGCGGCGGGTCAGCGGCGTCGCGTGAACGGCGGCGGGTCAGCGGCGTCGGGTCAGCGCCGTCTGGTCAGCGGCGGCGGGGTTCGAGCAGGCCGACGCCGTGCCGGCGCGCGAGCGGCACATCGGTCTCGGTGCACAGCGCCAGCCAGATCTCGCGCGGGTCGACGCCGTCGGCCAGCGCCTGATCGGCGGTGCGCCCGCCCAGCTGCGGAAGGGTCAGGTCATGGACGAGGGCCGCGCCGCGGCCGCCGAACTCGGCGGTCACGGCGCGGTGGAACTCACTGCGTCGCACGCGTCAGCGCAACGACAACTCGGGGCCGACCTCGGCCACGAGGTCGTCGGGGACCACGTCGGGGAAGGTCTGCAGGCCTTCGACCACCGACAGCCGGTCGCTCACCTCGCGCATGATCGTCGAGATGGGCACATCGAGGGCGTCGGCGACCGAGGCGAGGATCTCGCTGGAGGCCTCTTTCTGCCCGCGCTCCACCTCGCTGAGGTACCCGAGCGCGACGCTGGCGCGACCGGCGACCTGGCGCAGGGTGTGGCCCTTCTGCTGACGGAAGTCGCGAAGAACTTCCCCGATCTCTTGACGAACCAGGATCATTTTCGGGCCCTCCTCACCTGACGCTCTCGCTGTTTCCGGGTGCACAACAGTACAACACCCATGTCGGCCACACTAATCCCGTGCGCTGGGGAATGGCCCAGAATCGCCGCGCGCGACACACCGATGACACACAACCGAGACCGACGATGTTCCGGGCCGGTCACACCGCCTCCAGCGCCGCCTGCAGCGCCCGCCGCACTGCGGCATGACGGATGGCCGCCCGGTCGCCGTGAAGCCGGGTCGAGACCACTCGCGTACCCTCGGGGGTGCTCACCCCGATGTGCACCGTGCCCACCGGCTGCCCGTCGGCCGGGTCGGGTCCGGCCACACCGGTGGTCGACAGCCCCACCTCGGTGCGCTCTCCGGCCCGGGCCGTGGCGGTGCGGATGCCGTCGGCCATCTGCCGGGCGACCTCCGGGTGCACGGCGCCGTGCGCGGCGAGCAGGTCGGCGTCGACGCCGAGCAGGCTGTGCTTGAGGTCGGTGGCGTACGCGACCACCCCGCCGCGCACGCACGCGGATGCGCCGGGCACGTCGACGAGGGATGCCACCACCAGGCCGCCGGTCAGCGACTCGGCCACCCCGATCCGCCAGCCGCGGACGCCGAGCCGGCGCAGCAGCTCGACCGCCTCGCCGGAGCAGGTCACGGCCGCGCCGTGCGGCGGCCGCGCACCTCACTGACCGCGTAGTCGATGCCGCTGGCGACGGTGAGGATCACGGCGATCGTCATGGTGACCGCGTTCACCCACCAGATCCACTCCCCCGCCACGTGCCACAGCGGCAACAGCGCCAGCGAGAGCGCCACCGCCTGCGCGACGGTCTTGAGCTTGCCCATCCACGCGGCGGCGAGCACGTGATCGCTGACCACGGCGAACCGGTACACCGTGATGCCGATCTCACGCACCAGCACGACGATCGTGATCCACCAGGGAAGTTCGCCGAGGATCGACAGTCCCACGAACGCGCAGCCGGTGAGGGCCTTGTCGGCGACCGGGTCGAGGATCTTGCCCAGGTCGGTGACGATGTCGTTGCGGCGGGCGATCGCCCCATCGATCCCGTCGGTGGCGATCGCGACGATGAACAGCACCGCGGCCCACCAGCGCAGCGGCCCGTCCGCGCCGGCGTCGGCCAGCAGCATCCACAGGAACACCGGCGCGCACAGGATGCGCACGACGGTGATCGCGTTGGGCAGCTGGCGCGGGACGGTCACGGGTTCAGTATTCCAGGCGGGCGTCACTCGCGGCCGGTCAGGCCCCAGGCGTCCTCGTCACCGTCGGCGTCGACCTGCGGCATCCCCTCGAACTGTGCCTGAACCGGGTCGGCGCCGTACCGGTCCGTTGCGTCGGTCGCAGACGCCGCGGGCGCCGGCGGCTCTTCGCCGCGCAGCCGCGCGAGCACCTCGGGCAGCTGCTCGGGGGTGACCAGCACGTCGCGCGCCTTCGACCCCTCGGACGGGCCGACGATCTCGCGCGACTCGAGCAGATCCATGAGCCGGCCGGCCTTGGCGAACCCGACGCGCAGTTTGCGCTGCAGCATCGAGGTGGATCCGAACTGCGTCGACACGATCTGCTCGGCCGCGGCCAGCAGCAGTTCGAGGTCGTCTCCGATGTCGGCGTCGACCTCCTTGCGCGCAACGACCGCCTGCACGTCGGGACGGTACTCGGGGCGCGCCTGACCGGTGACATGCTTCACGACCTTCTCGATCTCGGGCTCGCTCACCCATGCGCCCTGCACCCGCAGTGGCTTCGAGGCCCCCATCGGCAGGAACAGCGCATCGCCTTGCCCGATCAGCCGGTCGGCGCCCGGCTGGTCGAGGATGACGCGCGAGTCGGTCACGCTCGTCACCGCGAACGCGAGCCGCGAGGGCACGTTCGCCTTGATCAGGCCGGTCACCACGTCGACCGAGGGCCGCTGCGTGGCGAGCACCAGATGGATGCCGCTGGCCCGCGCCAGCTGTGTGATGCGCACGATCGAGTCCTCGACGTCACGCGGCGCCACCATCATCAGGTCGGCGAGCTCGTCGACCACCACCAGCAGGTAGGGGTACGGCTTGAGCACACGTTCGCTGCCGGCGGGCAGGCGGATCTCGTCGGCGAGCACGGCCCTGTTGAAGTCGTCGATGTGGCGGAATCCGAACGACGCGAGGTCGTCGTACCGCATGTCCATCTCCTTGACGACCCACTGCAGCGCCTCGGCCGCCTTCTTCGGGTTCGTGATGATGGGCGTGATCAGGTGCGGCACGCCGGCGTAGCTGGTCAGCTCGACCCGCTTCGGGTCGATCAGCACCATGCGCACCTCGCTGGGCTTGGCACGCATCAGCAGGCTCGTGATCATCGAGTTCACGAAGCTCGACTTGCCCGACCCGGTGGAGCCGGCCACCAGCAGGTGGGGCATCTTCGCGAGGTTGGCGACGACGTAGCCGCCGCCCACGTCCTTGCCCACCCCGATCGTCATCGGGTGCGTCGAATTCGCGGCGGCCTGCGAGCGCAGCACGTCGCCGAGCGTGACGATCTCGCGATCGGTGTTCGGGATCTCGACGCCGATCGCACTCTTGCCGGGGATGGGGGCGAGGATGCGCACCTCGTTGGATGCCACGGCGTACGCGATGTTGTTGGTCAGCGCCGTGATCCGCTCGACCTTCACGCCCGGGCCGAGCTCGATCTCGTACTGGGTCACCGTCGGTCCGCGCGAGAAGCCGGTGACCTTCGCGTCGACCTTGAACTGCTGCAGCACACCGGTGATTGCGGCGACCACGCGGTCGTTCGCCTCGGAGCGGGTCTTGCCCGGTTCACCCGCTGCCAGCGCCTGCACCGAAGGCAACCGGTACGGAGCCGACGGCAGGTGCTCGCCGCTGCCGCCGATGCCGCTGAGCCCCGGCAGCGTGCCATCGTCGATCGGACCGGTGTCGCCGTCCTCGTGCAGACCGGTCGCCCCGCCGGCGCCCACCTGACGCTGCGCCCCGGCCAGCACGGCGGGGTCGATGATCTCGGTGACCGCGTCGGCCAGGGGCGGTTCGGGCAGCACGGTCGCCACCGACTGGTCGAACCCGCCGTGGTCGTCGCCACCCAGCAGTTCGGTGAGGTCGTCCGCACCGGTGCCGTCGTCGGGGTCCTTCTCCCGTCCGGTCTTGTTGCGCCGCCACCAGGGCAGCTTGTCGTCGCCGTCGTCGTCCGACGCCGGCAGCACGGCGGTCGGACCGGTCGAGCGCTCAGCGGCCTCGGGGGCGCGTTCGGCCCCGAACATCCACGCGTACAGATCGCCCAGGCGCCGGCCGATGCGGTTGGGCGGGGTGCGGGTGAGGATCAGCACCGACAGCACGGCCAGAAGACCCAGCACGACCGAGGCGCCGAACCGGGTGAGAGCGCTGAGCGGTTCACCGATCATCCAGCCGAACAGCCCGCCGGCGGCGCTGAGCTTGGGCATCCCCTCCGACGGGGCAGGTCGTCCCCCGAAGACGTGGCAGAAACCGGCGATCGACAGCACGAGCACCGCGAATCCGATGCCGATGCGGCCGTTGTCGTGCACCGACGGCGGATGCCGGAACAGCCAGCCTGCCAACAGCACCAGCAGCACCGGCAGGATGAAGGCCGTACGGCCCACCAGCAGGCCCACCGAGTACGCGCTGATCAACTCCGAGGCATCCGTGCCGATGAGGAACCACTCGACGACCGCGCCGGCGATCGCCAGCAGCACCAGCAGGAACGGAAAGCCGTCGCGGCGCTGGTCCTTCTCGAGGTCTTCGGGGCCGAACGCGCGGAACAGTCCCCCGACGGCATGGGCCATGCCCAGCCACATGCGCACGGGCACCGGGGGCTTCTCGGGCTCGCCGACGTAGCGCTTCGGAGCCGGCGCGGGCTTGCGGGCGCGCGACGACGAGGCCTTCGCGGGTGTGCGACTGCTCGTGCTGCTCCTGGGCATTGCTCCACGGTACCGCGCGGCACCGACTCTGCCGGGAAACGACGCGGGTTGTCGCTAAGCCTCGATCACCAACGGCACGATCATCGGGCGGCGACGCAGCGACTGGTTCACCCAGCGGCCGATGGTGCGGCGCACCACCTGCGACAGCGCGTGCGGGTCGCGCACCCCCGAGTGCGCCGCCTCGGCGAGCGCGGCGGCGATCTTGGGCTTGACGTCTTCGAACACGGCGGCGTCCTCGGCGAAGCCGCGGGCGTGCACCTCGGGCCCCGAGATGATCTTTCCGGTCGCCGAGTCGACCACCACGATCACCGAGATGAAGCCCTCTTCGCCGAGGATGCGGCGGTCCTTCAGGTCGGCGTCGGTGATCTCGCCGACGGTCGAGCCGTCGACGTACACGAAGCCGATGTCGAGCTGCCCTGCCACCCGGGCGACGCCGTCCCGCAGGTCGACGACGGTACCGTTCTCACCGAGGATGGTGCGCTCGGCGGGAACGCCGGTGTCCTGCGCGAGCTGCGCGTTCGCGCGCAGGTGCCGGTGCTCGCCGTGGATGGGCATGACGTTGCGCGGCTGCACGATGTTGTAGCAGTACAGCAGTTCGCCGGCGGCGGCGTGGCCCGACACGTGCACCTTGGCGTTGCCCTTGTGCACGACGGTCGCGCCGAGCTTGGTGAGCCCGTCGATGACCCGGTACACGGCGTTCTCGTTGCCGGGGATGAGGCTGGATGCCAGGATCACCGTGTCGCCGGGGCCCGGTTCGATCGCGTGGTCGAGGTTGGCCATGCGGCTGAGCACGGCCATCGGCTCACCCTGCGATCCGGTCGACATGTAGACGATGCGGTCGTCGGGCAGGTCCTTCGCCTTCTTGTAGTCGATGAGCACGCCCTCGGGCACGTGCAGGTACCCGAGCTGTTCGGCGATGGTCATGTTGCGCACCATGCTGCGGCCGAGGAACGCGACCCGGCGCCCGTGCGCGTGCGCGGCGTCGATGACCTGCTGCACCCGGTGCACGTGGCTCGAGAAGCTGGCGACGATCACCCGGCGCGGGGCCTTGCCGATCACCTGGTCGAGCACCGGGCCGATCGAGCGCTCCAGCGCGGTGAAGCCGGGCACGTCGGCGTTGGTGGAGTCGACCATGAACAGGTCGACGCCCTCTTCACCCAGCCGCGCGAAGGCGCGCAGATCGGTGAGCCGGCCGTCCAACGGCAGCTGGTCCATCTTGAAGTCGCCGGTGGCCAGCACCAGCCCCGCGGGGGTGCGGATCGCGACGGCCAGCGCATCGGGGATGGAGTGGTTCACCGAGACGAACTCGAGGTCGAACGGCCCCACCCGTTCGCGCTGCCCCTCGCTCACGGTGAGCGTGCAGGGCTTGATCCGGTGCTCTTTGAGCTTGGCCTCCACCAGCGCCAGGGTCAGTCCCGAGCCGATGAGCGGGATGTCGCCCTTGAGCTTGAGCAGGTACGGCACCGCACCGATGTGGTCCTCGTGACCGTGCGTGAGCACGACCGCGACGATGTCGTCGAGCCGGTCTCGGATCGGTTCGAAGTCGGGCAGGATCAGGTCGACGCCGGGCTGGTTCTCTTCGGGGAACAGCACCCCGCAGTCGACGACCAGCAGTTTGCCGTCGAACTCGAACACGGTCATGTTGCGCCCGACCTCGCCGAGCCCGCCCAACGGTACGATCCGCAGGGTGCCCGGCTGCAGCGGGGCGGGTGCGGCCACCTGGTCGGCGATCATCGGGTCGTCCCCGACACCTTGGGCAGCGCGCCGCCGGCGGCCGCATTCCGGTCGGGCCGGAAGTTCGAGAAGTCCGCGCCGTCCACGTCCGTCACCAGGGCCAGTTCGTCCTCGATCTTGGCGGCCTCCCACTCCTCCGGGCCCACCAGCGGCAGTCTCACCCGGGGGCTCGAGATGCGACCCAGGCCGTGCAGGATGTACTTCGCCGACACCGTGCCCGGCACGTGCGTCATCACCGCGCGCACCAGCGGCTCGAGCTTGCGGTGCGCGGCGGTCGCGGCGGCCAGGTCTCCCCGGTTGACCGCGTCGACGATCGTGCGGTACGGCTGGGCGGCGATGTTGGCGGTCACCCCGACAAGGCCGGTGGCGCCGATCGACAGGTGCGGCAGCACGTTGGCGTCGTCGCCCGAGAAGTACATCAGGTCGGTCTGGTTGAGCACCCGCGAGACCTCGCTGAAGTTCCCCTTGGCGTCTTTGACGGCCAGGATGTTCGGATGCTTGGCCAGCCGCAGGATGGTCTCGTACGCGATCGGCACGCCGGTGCGGCCCGGGATGTCGTACAGGATCACCGGCAGGTCGGCGGAGTCGGCGATGAGCCGGAAGTGGGTGAGGATGCCGGCCTGGGTGGGCTTGTTGTAGTACGGCGTGACGATCATGATGCCGTCGGCCCCGGCCTTCTCGCTGGCCTTGTACAGCTCGATGGCGTGCGCGGTCTCGTTCGACCCGCCGCCGGTGATGATCTTCGCCCGGCCGGCCGCGACATCCTTGCCCACCTCGACGAGCCGGATCTTCTCGGCGTCGGTGAGGGTGCTGGTCTCGCCGGTCGTGCCGGTGACGACGATGCCGTCGGCGCCGGCGACGATGACGTCGTCCATGTGCTTGGCGACGGCGGGCCAGTCCACTTCCCCGTCCGCCGTCATCGGCGTGACCAGGGCCACCAGTACCTGTCCGAAGGGATTGCCCGCATGCGTCATGGTTTCAGGTTATCCGTTCGCAGGGGGGCGTCGCGGCGCGATGTCGTCACCGCAGGTCCGGGCGCTCGTAGCGCAGGAACCGGTAGCGGATCCCGGTGCGCGATCTCTGCCAGCCGTGTGCCGGGTCGGCGGCGACGAGCCGCCGGCCGGTGACCACAGGCGCGACCGTGTCGCCGGTCACGTCGAGGTCGAGCTCGGTGACCTCGATCACGTCGGCGCGGTCGATGGTCGCGTCGAAGACCTCTCCCCCGCCGATCACCCAGATCACGTCCGGGCCGTCCGCCCCCGCCAGTGCCAGCGCCTCGTCGACGGATGCCGCCCGCTCGGCGCCCTCGGCGGTCCAGGCGCCGTTCCGGGTGATCACGATGTTGCGCCGCCCGGGCAACGGGCGGAACCGGTCGGGGAACGACTCCCAGGTGCGCCGGCCCATCACCACGGGGTGGCCGAGCGTGAGCTGCTTGAAGTGCGCCAGATCCTCCGGCACGTGCCACGGCATCCCGCCGGCAGCGCCGATGACGCCGTCGCGGGCCTGCGCCCAGATCAGCCCGATCGTCATGCCGACCCGGCCGGCGTCAGACCGCGACCGCGGCGCGGATCGCCGGGTGGTGCCGGTAGTCCTCGACGACGAAATCGTCGTATTCGTAGTCGAAGATCGAGGCGGGCGTGCGCGCGAACCGCAGCGTCGGATACGGATACGGGTCGCGGCCCAGTTGCTCGCGCACCTGCTCGAGGTGGTTGTCGTAGATGTGGCAGTCGCCACCTGTCCAGACGAACTCGCCCGGCGCAAGACCGGTCTGCTGCGCGACCATGAGCGTGAGCAGCGCGTACGAGGCGATGTTGAACGGCACTCCCAGGAACAGATCCGCGCTGCGCTGATACAACTGGCACGACAGCCTGCCGTCGGCGACGTAGAACTGGAACAGCGTGTGGCAGGGGGCGAGCGCCATCTGCGGGATCTGCGCCACGTTCCACGCCGACACGATGAGCCGCCGCGAATCGGGGCTGGTGCGGATCTGCTCGATCAACTGCGCGATCTGGTCGATGTGCCCGCCGTCGGGCGTCGGCCACGACCGCCACTGCACGCCGTACACCGGTCCGAGCTCGCCGGCGTCGTCCGCCCACTCGTCCCAGATCGTGACGCCGTGCTCCCGCAGCCACCGCACGTTGGACTCGCCGCGCAGGAACCACAGCAACTCGTACGCGACCGATTTGAAATGCACCCGCTTCGTCGTGATCAGCGGGAACGAGTCGGCCAGGTCGAACCGGATCTGGCGGCCGAACACGCTCGTCGTGCCGGTTCCGGTGCGGTCGCTCTTGTGCGTGCCGCGCGCGAGCACGTCGCGCAGCAGGTCCTCGTACGGCGTGGGGATGCTCACACCCGAGAGGATACCGCCGACACACGCCGTCATCCTGGCCCCCGCCGGGCGCGCCGCCGGTACCGTGACCGATATGCCCGTCTGGACCGCCGCCTTGCTCGCCGTCGCACTGGTCGCCGCGACGGCGCTCATCGGGTTCGCGCTGCGACGCGGCGACGGCCGCGCCCGCGCCGTGACGGGCGACCTCACCGTCCCGGTCGCCGCCGACGTGCGCGGCTCGCATGCGACCCTGGTGCAGTTCAGCACCGAACTGTGCACGCGCTGCCCGCAGGTGCGACGGATGCTGCAGCCGATCGCAGATCGCACCCACGGCGTCGCGTTCGCCGAGGTCGACCTCACCCACCGGCCCGACGTCGCCCGGCGCCTGCACATCCTGCAGACCCCCACCGTGTTCGTGCTCGACGCGCACGGACTGGTGCGCACCCGGTTCGCCGGTGTACCGGCGGCCGACGCGATCACCGCCGAACTGGATCGCCTCATCGGAGAGCACGTGCATGTCTGAGATCCCCGGGATCGACCCCCGCGGCCCGCGCTTCGCGGCGGCGATCACCTCCGCGCTGCTGCTCGTGACGGTCGTGCTGGGTCTGGTCTGGACCCCGGCC
This sequence comes from Microbacterium luticocti DSM 19459, assembly GCF_000422405.1. Taxonomy (GTDB): domain Bacteria; phylum Actinomycetota; class Actinomycetes; order Actinomycetales; family Microbacteriaceae; genus Microbacterium; species Microbacterium luticocti. The sequence continues at coordinate 87,876 of NZ_AULS01000007.1, read as the reverse complement.
GCCGAGCCGGCCTCGTTCGGTTGGTTCGCCTACCAGCCCCTCGCCGGCGATGCGTTCTTCCCCGGTGCCCTGCTGCTGATGTACACCCCGCTGTGGGCCCGCATCCTCGACCCCGCGTTCCTGCTGCTGCTCGTCGTGGCGGCGCTGTTCCTGTGGGGCGTCGCCTGGCCGCGCACCGCCCCGTGGGGCGTGCTGTTCCGCCGGATGGTGCGGCCGCGGCTCTCGCCGCCGGCGGAGCTCGAAGATCCGCGCCCGCCGCGCTTCGCGCAGGGGATCGGCCTGCTCGTGAGCGTCGTCGGCCTCGCACTGCAGCTTCTGGGCGTGCCCTGGGGGCTGCCGATCGCGGCGGCCGTCGCCTTCGTCGCCGCGTTCCTGAACGCCGCATTCAGATTCTGCCTGGGCTGCCAGGTCTACCTGCTGCTGCAGCGCGCCGGACTCGTCGGCCGCGCGGCCGGGTAGGGGCTCCCCTCGCACGCGCGGCCCGGTTAGGCTGGGCGCACACCGACCGAGGGAGCACACATGAGCGTCACGAGTGAAGCCACCGCCGGATGGAAGGGAACCCTCTTCGACGGCTCCGGCCAGGTCAGCCTGACCAGCTCCGGTCAGGGCCCGTACCCGGTGAACTGGAAGGCGCGCAGCGAGGGATCCGACTCGGTCACCACACCCGAAGAGCTCATCGCCGCCGCGCACGCCTCGTGTTACTGCATGGCGCTGTCGAACGCGCTGACCGAGCACGGCACGCCGCCGCAGAGCCTCGAGGCCTCGGCATCGGTCACCTTCACCCCGGGGACCGGCATCACCGGCAGCCACCTCAACGTGTCGGCCGTGGTGCCCGGCATCGACGACGCCGACTTCGCCCGCATCGCCGAAGAGGCCAAGGCCGGGTGCCCGGTCTCGCAGGCCCTCGCGGGCATCGAGATCACGCTCGAGGCGTCGCTTGGCTGAAGCCCGGCCACGACATGTCGTGGTGGCGGGGGCGTCCGGTCTCATCGGCCGGGCCCTGGTCGCCTCGCTGCGCTGTGACGGCGTCGAGGTGACCCGGCTGGTGCGGCGCACGGCATCCGCCCCCGACGAAGTGGAATGGCTCACCGACACGCGTCCGCTCGACCCCGGCGTGCTCGCCGGAGCCGACGCCGTCGTCGGGCTGAACGGGGCCAGCATCGGGCGGATGCCGTGGACGGCCGGCTACCGCAGCACCCTGCTGTGGTCGCGGATCACGCCGACCCGCACCCTGGCGAGTGCGATCCACGCGCTCGGCGACGACGCGCCCGCCTTCGTGAGCGCGTCGGCGGTGGGCTACTACGGCAGCGCACCGGGCCGGGTGCTGACCGAGAACGCTCCCCGCGGCGAGACGTTCCTCGCCGATCTGTGTGGCGAATGGGAGCAGGCCGCACTCGCCGCCGACGGCAAGACCCGCGTCGCGCTGCTGCGCACCGCACCGGTGGTGCACCCGGACGGGGTGCTGCGGCCCCTGATCGCGCTGACCCGTCTGGGACTTGCCGGCCCGATCGGGCGGGGCACCCAGGCCTGGCCGTGGATCTCGCTGGTCGACGAGGTCCGCGCCATCCGCCACGTCATCGACGCCGAGATCGACGGGCCGGTGAACCTGTCGGGCCCGGTGCGGGCCACCGCGAACGACCTCGGCATCGCCCTCGCCGTGCGCATGAACCGTCCCTTCCTGTTCCGTGCACCGGCCTGGACGCTGCGGGCGGTGCTGGGGTCGGCTGCCGCCGACGCGGTTCTGCTCACCGACGCGCACGTCGTGCCCGCGGTGCTCGAGGCCACCGGATTCCGCTTCCGACATACCACGGTCGACTCCGCGATCGCCGCCGTCGTTCCCGGTCAGGATGCGGGGCGGTCGGACGCTTCGAGCGTGAGCGACCGACGGATCGCCTGACGGGCCCGCTTGCGGTCGCCGGCGGCGTCGTAGACCAGGCCGAGCCGGTACCAGGCACGCCAGTCGTCCGGGTGCTGCTGCACCTGGTCTCGGTAATCCCCGAACAGGGCGTCCGCGTCCTCGCGCACCACCCGCCCGCTGGGATGGGTCGCCACCTCGTCCTCGGGCAACCCGCCCTCGGCCTGAAGACGGCGCCCGACCCGCTCGGCACGCACCCCGAACCACAGCTCGCGGATCAGCCCCCATGCCGCGACGATCGGGATCACCACCAGCACCGCACCCATGGCGATCGCCACGGGTGTGCCGCTGGTGAGCATGAGGTAGGCCAGCTGCGCGGTCACCGCGATGTACAGCAGCAGCACGGCGGCCATCAGCGCGACCGCCAGGCGTGTGGTCATGCGCCGGCCGCCACGGCACCGGCGCGCCCGATGCCCAGGTCGATGAAGCTGTCGAGCCCGACGACGACCCCGCGGGCGTCGACGGCGTGTGTCAACGCGATGCGGATGCCGGGGGCATAGGCGGCGGCCGGCTCGATCGTGTCGTGCACGATCGACAGCGACTCGCCGGGCCCCGAGAGCACGACCTCCTGCCGCGCCACCACGCCGGGGCGGCGCAGGGAGTGCACCGGAACCGAGGCGACCTGCTGCCCGCGCGCGCGCTGGTCCACGTGCGGGGCGAGCACCGGCCCCTGCTCGCCGCGCGCGGCGGCGACCAGCTCGGCGGTGCGCACGGCGGTGCCGCTGGGCGAGTCGACCTTGGTGTCGCGGTGGGCCTCGACGATCTCGACCGACGGGAAGAACGGGGCGGCCGCGGCGGCCAGCGCCGAGCCGATCACCGAGCCGAGCGAGAAGTTCGGAATGAACACGGCGCCGGTGCCGGCGGCCTCGACCAGCGGCCGTACCAGCGCGATCCGCTCGGTCGACCAGCCCGAGGTGCCGACGAGGATGTTGATGCCGCGCTCGACGGCCGCACGCACCACGTCGACCGAGACCGCCGGGGTCGAGGCATCCACCACCAGGTCCGCACCGTCGATCCGCGCGATGTCGTCGCGGGACGACAGCGTGGCGTGCACCTCGAAGCCCGGCTCGGCCTCGACGACGGCGCGGATGATGCCCCCGAGCTTGCCGGTGCCGCCCACGATCGCGACGCGTGTCGTCATGTCTCCAGCCTACGTGGCGCGAACGGGCATCAGACGCACGGCTACGCTGGGACCATGGTGTCGCTGCGTGCCGTCCCCGTCGACGATCCGGCCGCCCAGGCGCTCCTCGACGAGTACGTCGCGATGCGGGCGGCATCCTTCCCCGGCCAGTACACTCCGGCGCACCCCCCACGGCAGATGTTCGAACCGCCGGCGGGCGTGTTCCTGGTGGTGCACGACGATGACGACGCGGCGGTGGGATGCGGTGGCATCCGCCGCATCGCGGATTCGGACGCCGGCATCCGGTACGAGGTGAAGCACCTGTACCTGCAGCCGGCGACGCGCGGGCGCGGCTGGGGGCGGATGCTGCTGGATGAGCTGGAGCGGTACGCGCGAGGCTGGGGCGCGGCCGAACTGGTGCTCGACACCCACCACACCCTTCAGGCCGCGGGCGGACTGTACGCCGCGAGCGGCTTCGCGGCGATCGAGCCCTACAACGACAACCCCAACGCGACCCGCTGGTACGGCAAGACCCTGCGGGGCTGACGGATCAGACCGGCAGGGGCTCGGGCAGACCGGTCTGCAGCTCGAACGGCAGGTGGCCGAGGTCGTTGTGGGTGACCAGGCTCCACGGCCGCCCCTGCTTCTGGGCGATCACCGTCAATCCGCAGTGCGCCTGGTTCAGTGTCATCCACCGCCACTCGGGCATCTGCAGCACCTCGCGCACGAACCAGCTGATCACGAAGTTGTGTGTGATGAGCACCTCGTGCACCTCGCCGGGCTTGCGCACCAGGAACGCGTTGATCGCGTCGTTCATCTGCGCCCGCCCCGCCTCGATCTCGGCCTCGCTGACCGAGCCGAAGAACGGCTCGTACACCGCCGGGGTCTGGTCGGTCATGCCGGTGGGCACGCAGTCGAACAGCAGCGCCGACGGCTGCGGGTCCACCGCAGGAAGCCGGTCGGCCACCGCCCGGGCGGTCTCGGCGGCCCGTTCCAACGGTGAATGCCACACCGCCGACAGCGGAAGTCCCGACAGCCGGTCGGCCAGCGCCTCGGCCTGCCGCCGTCCGCGCGCCGAGAGGGGGCCGTCGGCCACTCCCTGCTCGGCGTCCTGGTGCTCACCGTGGCGCACCAGGTAGATGTAATGCGTCACGCCGTCTCTCTTCATCGGGGGAGGATGCCGGACCCGAAGGTCCTCTTCCACCCTATGCGAGGTTTCGGCCCCCGGCGCCGTCACTCGGCGGCGCGCGAGATCTCGGCCAGCTGCGCGCGGCCCAGCCGCACCCCCGCGCCCTGCACGAACTCCTCGACGTGCGCCGGCGCGTAGGCGCCCACGATCGGGGCGACCACGCTCGGCTGCGCCAGCAGCCACGCCACCGCGACGGCCGCCGGAGGCACGCCGAGCTCTGCGCCGACGGCGTCCAGTGCCCGCAGCGTGCGGGATCCGCGCCGGTTCATGTTCGCGGCCAGCTGCGTGCCGCGCACGCTCCGGCCCACCTCGGCGCGGGTGCGGTGCCTGCCGGCGAGATACCCGTGCTCGAGCGCGTGCGAGGGGGTGACGGCCATCTGCTGCGCGCCGGCGACCAGGCGCAGGTCGCCGGTGAACTCGGCACGGCGCAACAGGTTGTACGGCACATCCAGCACCGTCAGCCGCGGATACCCGGCCGAGGCGAGGATGCGTGCCTCGACCAGCTGCTCGGGGGTGAACCCGAATGCCCCGATGCTGCGCGCCTTGCCGGATTCGACCAGCCACTCGGCGGTGGCCAGGGTGTCTTCGACCGATGCCACCCCCGCCGACCCGTTCAGGTAGAGCACGTCGATGCGGTCGGTGCCCAGGCGGTTCAGGGATGCCTCGACCGCACGCACCAGGTTCACCGGATCGACACCGGGGTTGTCGGGATGGGCGCCGACGCGGGTCGCGAGCACGACGTCGTCGCGCACCCCGCGGGTGCGCACCCACTCGCCGACGATGTGCTCGCTGCGCCCGCCGGCGAAGCTGTCGGCGGTGTGCACGATATTGCCGCCGAGGTCGAGATAGGTGTCGAGGATCTCGTGGCTGGACTCGAGGTCGACGTTCCAGCCGAACTCGGCACCACCGAGCATGACCGGGAACACCTCGAGGCCGGTCTCACCCAGCGGCACGCGCACGTGCGCTCCGACCGGATCGCCCTGCACCGGGATCGGGGCGGACGGGTGTGGGGTGGGCACGCCGGCCACCGGGCGCGTCCCGGTCGCCCGTGTGACGAAACCGTCGCCGACGGCGGTCATTGCCCACCCCCTCACGGATCGACGAAGATCCGTGTCCGCTGTGCGCGCCCCCCGGCGCGTACTTCGAGGGTAGGTCAGTTGCGCAACGGCACCCCACGGCGCGGCAACCCTTCGGTAAACATTCCGTAACGCTTTGGTCACGGCATCCCGCATCGTCCCCTGTTCGGGGGACACCGTAACTCGCCCCGACGCCGGATGCCCGCCCCCACAGCGGGGACGGGCATCCGGATGCGGCCGCGATCAGGCCTCGGCGGGGACCGCCTCGGTCTCACCCTCGGCGGTCGCGTTCTCGTCGAGCACCGGCTCGAGCGACAGCTTGCCGCGGTCGTCGACCTTGGTGATGCGCACGAGCAGCTTCTGCCCGACGTTCAGCACGTCGTCGACGTTCTCGACGCGCTTGCCGCCGGTGAGCTTGCGCACCTCGCTGACGTGCAGCAGGCCGTCCTTGCCGGGCAGCAGCGAGATGAACGCACCGAACGTCGCGATCTTCACCACGGTGCCGAGGAACTGCTCCCCCACCTCCGGGTTGGTCGGGTTGGCGATGGCGTTCACCTGGGCGCGGGCGGCCTCGGCGCTCGGGCCGTCGACGGCCCCGATGTACACGGTGCCGTCCTCTTCGATCGAGATGTCGGCGCCGGTCTCGTCCTGGATCGCGTTGATCGTCTTGCCCTTCGGGCCGATCAGCTCGCCGATCTTGTCGACCGGGATCTGCACGCTGATCACGCGCGGTGCGGTCGGAGCCATCTCGTCGGGCGCGTCGATCGCCGAGTTCAGCACGTTCAGGATCGTGATCCGCGCGTCGTGCGCCTGCTGCAACGCCGCCGAGAGCACCTGCGAGGGAATGCCGTCGAGCTTGGTGTCCAGCTGGATCGCGGTGACGAACTCGCTGGTGCCGGCGACCTTGAAGTCCATGTCGCCGAGGGCGTCTTCAGCACCGAGGATGTCGGTGAGCGCCGCATAGCGGGTCTGCCCGTCCACGGTGTCGGACACCAGACCCATCGCGATGCCGGCCACCGGCGCGCGCAGCGGCACACCGGCGTTCAGCAGCGACAGCGTGGACGCGCACACCGAGCCCATCGAGGTCGAGCCGTTCGAGCCCAGCGCCTCGGAGACCTGACGGATCGCGTACGGGAACTCCTCGCGGCTCGGCAGCACCGGCACGAGGGCGCGCTCGGCCAGGAACCCGTGGCCGATCTCGCGTCGCTTGGGGCTGCCGACCCGGCCGGTCTCACCGGTCGAGTAGGGCGGGAAGTTGTAGTGGTGGATGTAGCGCTTGTGCGTGACCGGCGACAGCGAGTCGATCTGCTGCTCCATCTTCAGCATGTTCAGCGTGGTCACGCCCAGGATCTGGGTCTCACCGCGCTGGAAGATGGCCGAGCCGTGCACGCGCGGGATGACCTGCACCTCGGCGTCCAGCGGACGGATGTCGGCCAGGCCACGCCCGTCGATGCGCACGCCCTCGGCGAGGATGCGGCCGCGCACGATCTTCTTGGTGACCGCCTTGTACGCGGCCGAGAACTCGCTCGCGGCGACCCCGTCGACGGTGCCGGCGGCGATGGCCGCCTCCAGCTCGCCGCGCACCCGCTCCTTGACCGCGTCGTCGGCGTTCTGACGCTCGATCTTGTCGGCGATCTGGTAGACGCCGACCAGCTCGTCGTACGCGCGCTGCGCGACGAAGTCGTAGGTGGCCTGCGAGTAGGGCAGGAACACCGGGTAGGGCTGGATCTCTTTGGCGGCGGTGTTCGCCAGCACGTTCTGCGCGGCGACGAGTTCCTTCAGGAACGGCTTGGCCGCCTCCAGACCCTGCGCGACGACCTCTTCGGAGGGCTTGGTGGCGCCCGCCTTGATGAGGTTCCAGCTGTGCTCGGTGGCCTCGGCCTCGACCATCATGATCGCGACGTCGCCGTCCTCGAGCACGCGACCGGCGACCACCAGGTCGAACACGGCCTCCTCGAGCAGCTTGGCGTTGGGGAACGCGACCCACTGGTCCTCGTGCTCGCCGTGACCGGGGATGAGCGCCAGGCGCACGCCGGCGATCGGGCCCGAGAACGGCAGACCCGAGATCTGCGTGGACGCGGAGGCCGCGTTGATCGCGAGCGCGTCGTAGAACTCACCCGGCGCGATCGAGAGCACGGTGATGACGATCTGCACCTCGTTGCGCAGGCCGTCGACGAACGACGGGCGCAGCGGACGGTCGATCAGGCGGCACACCAGGATCGCGTCGGTCGACGGACGCCCCTCGCGACGGAAGAACGAGCCGGGGATCTTTCCGGCGGCGTACGAACGCTCTTCGACGTCGACGGTCAGCGGAAAGAAGTCGAACCCTTCACGGGGGTGCTTGCCGGCGCTGGTGGCGCTCAGCAGCATGGTCTCGTCGTCCAAGTAGGCGGCGACGGCGCCCTGCGCCTGCTGGGCGAGGCGTCCGGTCTCGAACCGGATGGTGCGGGTGCCGAAGCGGCCGTTGTCGAGGACGGCTTCGGCGGCGGTGATTTCAGGACCTTCCAAGAGGTCTCTCCTTCTTTGTTTAGACTCGTCCGCGCGTTTCGCGGGCGAGATCGTGCGAAGGAGCAGGAACGGGCAGATATGGGCGCGCGAACGCATCGCGTGTGCCGCCTGCGCTGGCCACCAGTAGAAGATCACCCTCCGAACGGAGAGGAACCCACCACAGGGGACCAGCTTCCTGCCGGCCTGCTCGGTGAACTCGGGATGGAGTTCGGTGTTCAGTTGAGCGGATGCCACAGGGCACCCACACCGAGCCTATCAGGGGTTCCTGTGCCCGGCCGGGTGACACCGCGGGTGCACTGGCCTAGGGTGAGGACATGAGCGACGAAGACACCGCCGCAGGGGCTGCATCCGACGAGATGAAGCGCAGGTTCCGCGAGGCGCTGGACAAGAAGAACGCCCGCCAGCACGCGGGCGAGGCACATCTGGACGCCGGCGGCGCGGTGCACGAGCCGCACGGACGTGCCGGTCACAAGCGCGAGTTCCGCCGCAAGAGCGGGTGATACCGGGAGGGCACGATGAGCGATTTCCATGAGCCGATCGCCGACGACGAGCGCGAGGTGCCGGTCGACGACGAGGTGGAGCTGGAGCTGCCGCCGCCGACGCTCGACGACCGCGAGTCGATCGAGGCCGAACAGGACGAGGTCGAAGCCGAAGAGCGTGAGGCGGCGATCGAGGCCGGTCAGTACGAGGTCGACGGGTTCGAGGGCGGCTTCGAGGGCTGAGCGGAATCCGTCGCCGGTCGGCCCTCACTGGTCGGCGAGCCCGCCGAGCAGGTGGCCGAACGAGTCGCCGCCGCGCAGGTAGGTGCGCGGGTCGAACGGGTCGCCGGTCGCGGTTTCGCCGCGGCGCACGATCGCCTCGGCGAGCTCGCCGGCCCCCTTCTCGATGCGATCGCCGAGCGTCGCGACCTGGTCGCCGGTGCCGCCCCAGTCCGCCGACGCGGCGAACACCCCGGTCGAGACGGGCTCGGCGTGCAGGTAGGCGAACAACGGCCGGATGGCGTAGTCGATCGCGAGCGAGTGCCGCGCGGTGCCCGCGTTCGCGCCGATGAGCACGGGCTTGCCGGCGAGGGCGTCGGGCTCGAGCACGTCGACGAACGACTTGAACAGGCCCGAGTAACTGGTCGTGAAGATCGGCGTCACCACGATCACGGCATCCGCCGACACGACGGTGTTGATCGCCGATTCCAGTTCGGGCGCGGCGAACCCGGTGAGCATGTTGTCGGTGATCGCGTGCGCGTGATCGCGCAGCTCGACGGTGTCGACGGATGCCTCGACGCCGCGCTCGGCGAGCCGGCGCACGGTGGCCGCGGCCAGCCGGTCGGCGAGCATCCGCGTCGACGACGGGGTGGACAGGCCCGCCGAGACCACGGCGATGCGGCGGGCGGTCATCGCGCACCGCCCAGGCCGAACGCCGCCCCCGCGGACGAGGCGGTGTCCTGGTAGGGCGAGCCGCCGGTGACGTTGTCGCCGCGGTTCTCGTTCGGCCGCGCCTGGCGCACCGGGCCGTCGCCGTACGCCGCGGCCACCAGTGACGCGTGCGTGGGTGCGTCCGGCACGGCGGCGGGACGGTCCTTCGCCAGCTCGCGACGCAGCACCGGCACCACCTCGCCGCCGAGCAGGTCGAGCTGCTCGAGCACGGTCTTCAACGGCAGCCCGGAATGATCCATCAAGAACAGCTGGCGCTGGTAGTCGCCGAACAGGTCGCGCATGCCCGCGTAGCGGTCGATGACCTGCTGCGGCGAACCGACCGTCAGCGGGGTCATCCGCATGAAGTCCTCCATCGCCGGACCGTGTCCGTACACCGGCGCGTTGTCGAAGTACGGGCGGAACTCGTTGATGGCATCCTGCGAGTTCTTGCGCATGAACGCCTGGCCGCCCAGGCCCACGATCGCCGTCTCGGGCGCGCCGTGCCCGTAGTGGGCCCACCGCTGCCGGTACAGCTCGATGAGACGCTGGAAGTGCTCGGCCGGCCAGAAGATGTTGTTCGCGAAGAAGCCGTCGCCGTAGTACGCGGCCTGCTCGGCGATCTCGGGCGTGCGGATCGACCCGTGCCACACGAACGGCGGCACACCGTCCAGCGGCCGCGGCGTCGAGGTGAACCCCTGCAGCGGCGTGCGGAACTTCCCGTCCCAGTCGACGACGTCCTCGCGCCACAGCTTGTGCAGCAGCGCGTAGTTCTCGATCGCCAGCGGCAGCCCCTGCCGGATGTCCTTGCCGAACCACGGGTAGACCGGTCCGGTGTTGCCGCGGCCGAGCATGAGGTCGGCGCGGCCGCCGGACACGTGCTGCAGCACCGCGAAGTCCTCGGCGACCTTCACCGGGTCGTTGGTGGTGATCAGGGTCGTGGCGGTGGAGACGATGAGCCGTTCGGTCTGCGCCGCGATGTACGCCAGGGTGGTGGTCGGGCTCGACGACCAGAACGGCGGGTTGTGGTGCTCACCGATGGCGAACACGTCCAGGCCCACCTCTTCGGCGTGCCGGGCGATCGCCAGCGTCGCCTGGATGCGTTCGGCCTCGCTCGGGGTGACGCCGGTGGTGGGGTCGCGCGTGATGTCGCTCACCGAGAAGATGCCGAACTGCATGCCCGGCCAGGTGCTGGTCTCGCTCACGATCTGATTCCCGCTTCCCGGATGCCGGTGGCATCCGTTTCTATGCAAATGAATGTATATCGTGCAACGCGGGGCCGCGCCGATTATTCCCGGAACAGGCCGACCAGGTCGCGCACCAGCTGGTGCGGCGCCGTCTCGCACGGCGCGTGCCCGCCGGGGTACAGCGCCACCCGGGCGCCGATGCGCCGCGCGTACGCCCGGTGCTGCGCGACCGGCCACAGGTCACGCCGCCCGACCGCGATCAGCGTGGGCAGGCCGAGGGCCGCGAACGCCTCGGTGACGTCGGGGGTGTGCATCATCATCCCGATGACGTCGTCGATGCAGCTGCGCGGGATGCGCGAGAGCCGCTCCCGCACGAACGCGATGCGCTGCGGTCGCTCACGGTTGAGGTTGTACCGGATGCCCCAGAGGATGAGGCCGGCCGCCCGGTGCGGGTCCATGTCCGAGAGCGGGCCGATGTGCGCGACGCCGCGGAACACCTGGCCGGTCGCCGGCGGGCACGACAGCAGCGTCACGGTGCGCATCAACTCGGGACAGGCGACGGCCGCCTGTTGCACGAGCAACCCACCGAAGCTGTAGCCGACCACATGGGCCGGCGCCGGGTCGGCGCGCAGCACCGCGATCAGATCGTCGACGTACTGGGCGAAGTCGTAGTGGCCGTCCCGCAGCGGTGGGGCGTGCTCGGACTCGTAATGGCCGGCGAGGTCGAACGACTCGACACGCAGGCCCTGCTGCACCAGCAGCGGGACGATGCGGACGAAGTCCTCCTTCGACCCGACGACGCCGGGCACGAGCAGCACCCGGTCACCGGAGGCATCCCCCACCCGTACCCGGGCCAGCGCGCCGCTGGGCGTGGCGACGGTGTCACGGACCGTGCCCGGGGGGAAGACGTGCCAGTCGATGTCGGCGAGGGCGCCGTCACGGCGCACATGCTCGTCGATCGTGGTCATCGGGCCTCCGACAGCAGGCTATCGCGGCGCCGAAGGCCCCGCCGGGCCGACGCGCCCACGGCACACGCCCCTCGATCGAGTGAGGGCGGTAGCGTGTGGGTATGCTATCCTTACCTCCGGACCCGCTCGGGCCCGCATCATCCCGTCTGAGGAAGACCGTGCTCGCAACCTTCGTCATCGGCCTGCGCGAAGGCCTCGAAGCGGCTCTCATCGTCGGCATCATCGCCGCGTTCCTGCGCCGCAACGGGCGCCGCCTGACGGCGATGTGGCTGGGCGTGGGCATCGCCCTGGCCCTGAGCCTGGCGGTGGGCATCACCCTGGCCGCGGTCGAGCAGGCGCTCCCCCAGGCCGCACAGGAGGGCATGGAGACGATCATCGGCATCGTCGCGGTGTTCTTCGTGACGAGCATGCTCGTGTGGATGCAGCACCACTCCCGCGGCATGAAGCGCGAACTCGAACAGCAGGCGGGCGAGGCGCTCAAAGACGGCCACGCGTTCGCGCTGGCCGGGATGGCGTTCCTCGCGGTGCTCAAGGAGGGGTTCGAGACCAGCGTGTTCCTGCTGGCGACGTTCTCGGCCTCGACGAGCGCCCTGCTCGCGGCGATCGGTGCGGTGCTCGGCATCGCGGTCGCGGTCGCCGTCGGCATCGGCATCTACCTCGGCGGCGTCAGACTCAACCTCAGCCGGTTCTTCCGCATCACCGGTGGGTTCCTCATCCTCGTCGCGGCGGGCCTGGTGATGACCGTGCTGCGCACCGCGCACGAAGCGGGCTGGCTGAACGCCGGGCAGCAGCAGGTGCTCGACCTGTCGTGGCTGGTGCGGCCCGGGTCGATCGGGTCGGCGCTGATCACCGGGGTGCTCGGCATCCCCGCCGACCCGCGTCTGATCGAGGTCATCGGCTGGCTCGCCTACCTGATCCCGGTCGCACTCGTCGTGTACTGGCCGGCCGCGCGGCGCCCGTCGGCACGCGGCGCGGCGGCGCTGCAGGCGTCGCTGGCGGCCGGCTGTGCCGTCGCCGCCGCCGCGCTGGCGATCACCATGGCGATGCTGCCCACCGTGCACACCGGGGCACTGCCGCTTGTCGACCAGGCCGGGACGCAGGTGGGCACGGCGGCGCTGCACGGTGACGCGGTGACGGTGAGCCTTCACGGCGCGGCCGCGCAGACGGTGCGGTTGGCGCCGGATGCCGCCCAGCCCGACCAGCACGCGGGACTGGCGGCGCAGCGCTGGGAGCGCTCGACGGATGCCGCCGACCCCGACGCACCGCGGACGATGACCCTCGACGAGGTGGCCGCCCGCTCGGGCGGGCGGCTGCCGATCGGCATCGACCGCGCCCGCCAGCCCGGCCCGTTCCAGGTGAGTTGGAGCGGCGCGCAGACCCAGACCGTCTGGACCGCCGACGGCGCGCTGCTCGACGTGTCGCACACCGACCGCGCGGTCGCCACGCTCAGCGGCGGCGGGCTGTCGACCCCGCGTACGGTCACCCTCACCGACGGCGGCTGGCATGTGCCCGACGCCGCCGTGCAGAAGGCCGCCGACACGATCGCCGACGCCCAGTCGGCCGCCGACGAGCGCCGGCTGTGGGGCCTGTACCTGCCCGCGCTGCTGGTGATCGCCGCCGGTGTGCTGCTGGCCCGCGCGGTGCGCGGCTCCCGCCGCCTGCGTGTCGCCGCGGCGACACCGCCCACGCCTTCCCCCGAGTCCCGTCCCGAGCCCACTTCGAGGAGCAGCATCCATGTCCCTTAGCCCCCGGCGCGCCCGCGCCGCCGCCGTCACGGCGATCCTCATCGGCGGCCTGGCCCTCGCCGGCTGCGCCGGCTCGTCCGGCCCCGCCACCGGCGGCAGCCCCGGCGCATCCGCCGCCCCCACCGGCGACAGCGGTGCCGCGCAGGTGACGATCACGCTCACCGGCGACGACGGCGACAGGTGCGTGCTCGACTACGCGAGTGCGCCCGCCGGCCCGGTCACCTTCACCGTGAAGAACACGAACTCGACGGCGCTGACCGAGGTCGAGCTGCAGAGCCGCAACCGGATCCTGGGCGAGAAGGAGAACCTCGCGCCCGGGCTCAAGCCGGTCAGCTTCACGGTGCGGCTGGACGGCGGCGACTACCAGATCTACTGCCCCGGAGCCGACCCCGAGACCCAGCCATTCACCGTGACCGGCAAGGCCGCCGCGTCCCCCACCGGCAGCATCGCGTCGATCCTGGCGGACGGCGCCGCCGGATACGCCGACTACGCGAAGGGCGTCGCCGGCGACATGGTCACCGCCGTGGCCGCCCTCAAAGACGCAGTGGATGCCGGTGACCTGGCCGCCGCGAAGCAGAAGTACGCGCTGGCCCGACCGTTCTACGAGAAGATCGAGTCCGACGTCGACGGGTTCGTGCTGCCCGGCTTCGCCGCCGACGACAACCACGGCAACCTGGACTACCTGCTCGACATGCGCGCCTCGACGCCGCCGGACCCCGAGGTCGGCTGGCACGGCTTCCACGCGATCGAGCGCGACCTGTTCCAGCGCGGGGCGATCACCGACGACACCAAGAAGCTCGCCGCGGAGCTGGTGACCAACACCGGCAAGCTCAACGACCTGCTGCAGACGCTGGAGTACAAGCCCGAGGATCTCGCCAACGGCGCCGCGGGCCTTCTCGAAGAGGTGCAGTCGGGCAAGATCACCGGCGAGGAAGAGGCGTACAGCCACATCGACCTCGTCGACTTCGCCGGGAACGTCGAGGGCGCCCAGCAGGCGTTCGCGTTCCTGCGCCCGGGTCTGGACAAGATCGACGCCGCCCTGGCCACCCAGGTCGCCGACCGGTTCCGCGCGGTGACCACGCTGCTGGACACCTACCGCGACCCGGCCGCGCTCGGCGGCTACAAGGAGTGGACCGCACAGTTGCGCGCCGCGGACTCGGCGAAGCTGAGCAAGGCCGTGCAGGCGTTGCAGGAGCCGCTCTCGCGGATCGCCGAGAAGGTGGCGACCGCGGGATGACCGAGCCCACCACAGCGGACGGCGCCCGGGGTCCGGGCGCGGTCCGCGGCGTGTCGCGACGCGGCCTGCTGCTGTCGGCGGCGGCCGCGGGCGCGGGCGGGCTGCTGGTCGGGGCGGCCGGCGGCGCAGCCGCCGCGACGGCGCTCGGGCGCGGGGATTCGCCCGGCGACGGGGCGGATGCGATCGACCTGTCCGGGCGGCATCCGTTCTACGGTTCGGCCGAGCAGGCCGGGATCAGCACCCCGGTGCAGCGGTACAGCGTGTTCATGACGTTCGACCTGACGACCTCGCTGGCGCAGGACCTGCAGGTGCTGCTGGCGCGCTGGTCGGCGGCGATCGCGCAGCTGATGGCCGGAAAGACGGTCGGGCAGGTGGAACCGGCCCGCACCGACGGGATCGGGCTGGACACCGGAGAGGCCCTCGACCTGGATCCCGCCTCGCTCACCGTGACCCTGGGGCTCGGGCCGCGCGTGTTCGGCGACGAGTACGGGCTGGCGGCACGCCGGCCGCCGCTGCTGCGCGAGCTCGATCTGCCGACGGGGTCGTTGCACGACGAGTGGAGCGGCGGCGACCTGTCGCTGCAGGCGTGCGCCGATGACCCGCAGGTGGCGTACCACGCGATCCGCGTGCTGGCCCGCATCGGCAAGGAGGCCGGGTCGGCCGCGACCCGGTGGACGGTGATCGGCTTCGGCCGTGCCTCGGCCGGTCGCGGGCAGTCGACGCCGCGCAACCTGCTCGGGTACAAGGACGGCACCCGCAACATCTTCGACAAGGACGACTTCGACCGGTACGTGTGGGTGGACGACGGACCGGCATGGACCCGGCACGGCACCTACCAGGTGGTGCGCAAGATCCAGATGCACATCGAGAACTGGGACACCGACCCGGTCAGCGACCAGAACCGCATCTTCGGCCGTCACAAGATCAGCGGCGCTCCCCTGACCGGTGCGCACGAGTTCGACACCCCGGACTTCGCGGCCACCGGCCCCGATGGGCAGCCGGTCATCGATCCGACCTCGCACATCCGGCTGGCCGCGCACGAGAACAACGACGGCGTGAAGATCCTGCGCCGCGGGTTCAACTACACCGACGGCATCAACCAGTACGGGTTCCTCGACGCCGGGCTGCTGTTCATCAGCTACCAGAACGATCCGGCCCACTTCGAGCGGCTGCAACGGCGCCTGGGCTCATCCGACGCGCTGAACGAGTACATCACCCATGTCGGGTCGGGGATCTTCTTCTGCCCGCCGGCGCCTGCCCGCGGCACCTATCTGGCGGCCGGGATGTTCGACTGACCGCGGCCCGACCATCGGCCCGGAGGACCCGGCCGCAGGGCCCGGTCGGAGGGCCGGGCTCAGGTGCCAGTCGCGGCATCGCCGCGCGGCATCCGTGCACAACTGCGGGGATCTTCGGCGACACGCCGCCCGGGCGGCGCGACACGCCGTGCGCGGGCGAGAATCCCCGCAGTTGTGCACGCGGCCACCGACGCCCGTGGACGAAAACGAAGGCCGCCCCGACACCTCGGAGCGGCCTTCCAAGAACGTTTTGCGCGATTGAACGCTGGTCGCGTGCCTTACCGGCGCAGTCCGAGACGCTCGATCAGCGAGCGGTAGCGCTCGATGTCGATGTCCTGGAGGTAGCCGAGCAGACGGCGGCGCTGACCGACGAGTAGAAAGAGGCCACGACGCGAGTGGTGGTCGTGCTTGTGCTCCTTCAGGTGCTCGGTGAGGTCCTTGATGCGCTGCGTCAGCATCGCGACCTGCACCTCGGGGGAACCGGTGTCACCGGGGTGCGTCGCGTACTCTTCGATGATCGCCTTCTTGACGTCTGCATCCAGTGCCATAAAGCGGTCCCCTCTCTGTCCATTGCGCGGTGCCCGTCGCCGGATGCGCGAGCTCTCTTTATCCGCGGCCGATTCTCACGGCAACCGCATCAGTCTACAGCATCCGTCCCCGCCGACTCCCGGCGTGCCGGCGGGCTACGCTCGCAGCATGCAGGTCACCGTGCGCGTCAAACCCGGCAGCCGCAAAGGGCCGCTGGTCGAGAAGGATGCGGACGGCCTGATCGTGCACGTCCGCGAGCGCGCCGCCGACGGTGCGGCGAACCTCGGCGTGCAGCGCGCGCTGGCCGCGCACTTTCACACCGCCCCGAGCCGGGTGCGCATCGTGCGCGGGCACACCTCGCGCATCAAGCGCATCGACATCGACACCGACACCTAGGCGCGTCGCGCCGGCCGGTACTCTCGATCCGTGCGACGTGTGTTCCGGATGCCGCGGTGATGGCCAGGCTCGGCCGCGAGCACTTCATCGACCTGCGGCCGTTGACCTCCTCGCCCGCGTTCGCGCGGCTGTGGGTGGGATCGACGCTGTCGGGCCTGGGCGGGCAGCTGACCATCGTCGCGGTGATGCTGCAGATGTACGCGATCACGCACGACACGTTCGCTGTGTCGATGATCGCCGTGGCCGGGCTCGTGCCGATGGTGCTGGCGGGCCTGTACGGCGGCATGCTCGCCGACGCGTTCGACCGCCGCGTGGTGGCGCTGCTCGCGGCATCCGTCACCTTCGCCTCGACGCTGCTTCTGGCCGTGCTCACCTGGGGCGGGTGGGAGACGCAGTGGTGGCTGTACGGCCTGAGCATCGTGAACTCGGCCGCCAACTCGATCGTGATGGCCGCCCGCGCGGCCATCGTGCCGCGGCTGATCCCGATCGCCCTGCTGCCGGCCGCATCCGCGCTGCAGGGCATCTCGTCGGGGCTCATGGTCATGGCCGGACCCGCCCTGGCCGGCGTGCTGGTGGCGGTCTCGGGCTACGGCTGGACGTACACGATCGACGTGATCATGATGACCTCGCTGTTCCTCGGGCTGTGGACGCTGCCGTCGATCCGGCCCGAGGGCACCATCGTGCGGCCCGGGCTCGAGTCGCTCAAGGACGGCTGGCGGTTCCTGCGGCGCGCGTCGAACATCCGGGTGCAGTACCTCGTCGACATCACCGCGATGACGTTCGGGCAGCCGCTCACGCTGTTCCCGGCGATCGGGGCGGTGCTGCTGGGCGGCGGCGCGATCACCACCGGCGTGCTCACCGCGGCGTTCGCCGTGGGCGCGTTCTGCTCGAGCCTGTTCTCGGGCCCGATCGGCCGGGTGCGGCGGCACGGTCTGGGCATCGAACGCGCCGTGCAGGTGTACGGGGCGGCGATCTTCGCGTTCGGGCTCGTGCTCGGCGTCGCCGCGCTGGGCTGGTTCGCGCCGGACCGGATCGGCGATCACTCCGCGAACGTCGTGCTGATCGGCGCGGGCGCGGTCTTCCTGGCGGTGTCGGGCGCCGCCGACAACATCAGCGCCATCTACCGGTCCACCATGATGCAGTCGGCGGTGCCCGACGCCATCCGCGGACGGCTGCAGGGCATCTTCATCGTCGTGGTCGCCGGCGGTCCGCGCATCGGCGCGCTCTACGCCGGCGCCCTGGCCACGGTGTCGGCACTGTGGTTCCCGCCGCTCGCGGGCGGACTGGTGATCGTCGGCCTGGTGTCGCTGCTGGTGCGGCTGCACCCGCGGTTCCGCGCGTACGACGCGCTGCACCCCGAGCCCTGAGACGACGAAGGGCGGATGCCGCAGCATCCGCCCCTCGAGAGGTGTCAGTCCTGCTGCAGCGAGCCCTGCAGGTCGAGCTCGATGGTGACGTCCTTGCCGACCAGCACGCCGCCGGTCTCGAGCGCGGCGTTCCAGGTCAGGCCGAAGTCCTCGCGGTTGATGACGGCCTTGGCCGTGGCGCCGGCCTTGTAGTTGCCGTACGGGTCGGTGCCGAAGCCGCCGAACTCGACGGTGAAGGTCACCGGCTTGGTGACGCCGTGCAGGCTGAGTTCGCCGTCGACGAGGAAGTCGCCGCCCTCCAGGCGCACGCCGGTGGAGCGGAACTCCATGGTGGGGTAGGTCTCGGCGTCGAAGAAGTCGGCCGAACGCAGGTGTGCGTCGCGATTCTCGTCGCGCGTGTCCACCGACGCCACATCGACGGTCGCGGTGATCTGCGCCTCGAGCGGGTTCTCGGGGGCGACGATGGTCGCGCTCTTCACGCCGAACGTGCCGCGCACCTTCGAGATCATCATGTGACGCACGCTGAACTGCACGTCGCTGTGGGCGGGGTCGAGCACCCACGTTCCGGGCTTGTAGCCGGCGATCTCGGGGGCGATGGTGGTGTCGGTCATGTCGGTCCTTCCGCTGTCGGATCGCGCGCGATGCGCGCTCACACCGATGCAACGGGAGCACACCGTCATCTATTCCGATGAATGCAAAAGACGAGCGGATGCCTCGGCCAGAGGCATCCGCCCGTCGGTGTCTGTCGGGTCAGCCGACCGAGATGAGGTCGATGACGAAGATGAGGGTCTTGCCGCCCAGGAAGTGGCCGCCGGCCGGGCCGTACGCCAGGTGCGGCGGGATGACCAGCTCGCGACGGCCGCCGACCTTCATGCCGGGGATGCCGTCCTGCCAGCCCTGGATCAGGCCGCGCAGCGGGAACTGGATGGACTCGCCGCGGTTCCACGACGAGTCGAACTCCTCCCCCGACTCGTACTCGACGCCCACGTAGTGCACGGTGACGGTGTCGCCGGGCTTGGCCTCGGCGCCGTCGCCGACGATGAGGTCGCGGATGACGAGGTCGGACGGGGCCGGGCCCTCGGGTGCGTCGATCTCGGGCTTCGTGCGGTTGTCTGTCATGGTTCCATCCAACCCGACGCGGCACCGTCGGTCAAAGCCTCAAGCGGGGTCTTGACCGGTCGGTGAGGCCGTGTCATCCTGGTGTCAGATCAACTCAGCGCTCGGGAGACACGCCGGCATCGCCGCGGCACCGGGCGCTGAGTCTTGCTGCGGGGATGCCCGCGGCGCGATGCCCGCGGCGCGCCGGCGCGAGCGACGGATACGGCGGCCGGCGGCCCGCCCGCGACCGGATGCCGCAGGTCACGGCGCGAACAGCGCCCTGCGGGCGGCGACGGTGCGGGCCAGCAGCACCTGTTGGTCGGCCGCTGCGCCCGGGTCGCGGCCGGTGACGATGCGCTGCCGCGCGGCCGCCAGGGTCGTGGCATCCGCGATGAAGCCCTTCATCACCGCGCTGCGGTCACCGCGCAGCGTGCGCGCCCACGCCATCGCCGACCGGCGCCCGCGCGGCGTGGCGAGCATGTCGACCTCTTGCGGGGTGAACCAGCCGGCCGACGCGTACTCGCCCAGGCGCTGGCGGGTCAGCCGTTCCTCCTCCCGGCGCAGCAGCACCACCCCGAGGATGAACAGCAGGAACAGCGGCACCTGCAGCGTCACATACAGCGAGAAGAAGTCCGAGAACTGCGCCGACCCGTTCCACAGCGCGTGCAGCAGGGCGGCCCCGACCATGCCCACGACCCACGGCCGCACCGCCGCGGCGGCACTGGCCCCACGTCGGGCGGCCAACCCCAGGGCGTAGCCGGTGACCGCGGTGAACATGACGTGCGCGAACGGTGACAGGATGCCGCGCAGGATGAACGTGAACGTCAGCTCGCGCGCACCACCCTCGATCGCACTGATGGCGAAGTACTGGATGTTCTCGGTGAACGCGAACCCGGCCGCGACCATGGCCCCGTACACGATGCCGTCCACGGGCCCGTCGAACGCGCGGCGCGCGGTGACGTAGATCAGGAACACGCCGAGCCCCTTGGCGAACTCCTCGACGATCGGCGCCTGGATCACCGACTGCATCGCCTCGCGCGCGGGCGAATCCGACAGCCCGAACCCGATCGACAGCAGCAGGTCGACGCCCAAGGCGATGCCGACCGCGGCGATCGCGCCCCACGCGAACGCCAGCACCAGCAGCGACCGCGGTTCGGGCTCCCACCGGTCGACGAGCTTCACGGCCAACAGGACGCCCGCCATCGGAAACAGCGCGACGACCATGCCGACGGCCGAGGCAGCGGTCCCGAGCGTCTGCGTGAAATAGGAGATCAGGCACAGCAACACCACTGCGAGCACGGCGACGAGCCACGGTGCCGCGCTACGCCCACGAGCGGCCAGTGCGGGAAGAGCCGTCACGGGCTGCGCAGGCGCGGCGACCGGGGCCGCCCGGTCGGGGTATCCGCGGGCCAGCGAAGAGGGGAACGACATGGCGTTCAGCATAGGGGGCTGCCGGCCTCTCGCCCGGCAACGGCGCTTTCAGATCGGCGCGGTAGCGTTGAAGGATGCGCTTCGCCCACGTCACCGTCCCCGATCAGCCCCGTCCCGTACTGGCGGTCGTTCAGGGCGAGACGGCGCTGGTGGTGCGCGACCTGCTCGCCGACGGGCCGGCGACGCTGCACGAGCTGATCGTCGGCGGTGACGCGCTGCTGGATCGGGTGCGGGATGCCGCGGCCGGCGCGGGCGGCGGCATCCCGCTGTCACAGGTGGGATACGCCTCGGCCGTGCTGGCCCCGCCGGTCGTGCTCGCGGTCGGCCTGAACTATGCGGCGCACGCGAGTGAACTGAGCCTGAAGGCCGACACCGCGCCCACGGTGTTCACGCTGTGGCCGAACTCGCTGACCGGTCACGAGGCGACCACGACATGGCCGCGGTCGCTGAGTGAGTCGGTCGACTACGAGGCGGAACTCGGCGTGATCATCGGTCGCGCCGCCAAAGACGTCACCGTCGACGACGCCCTCGACCACGTGTGGGGCTACACCGTGGTCAACGACATCACCGCGCGTGACATCCAGTTCTCCGAGGCGCAGTGGTCGCGGTGCAAGTCGTTCGACGGGTTCACCCCGACCGGCCCGTTCGCCGTCACCGCCGACGAGGTCGGCGACCCACAGGACCTGCACATCTGGACCGTGGTGGACGGACACCGCGTGCAGGATGCCTCGACCGGGCAGATGATCCGGTCGGTGGCGACGTTGGTGGCGCACCTGTCGCAGTCGGCGACGCTGCTTCCGGGCACCCTCATCTCGACCGGGTCGCCCGGGGGCGCCGGCTACTCGCGGGATCCGCAGATCTTCTTGCGTGACCGCTCGACGGTGACCGTCGGTGTGGACGGGATCGGCGAGCTGACCACGCACTGCCGCATCGTCGACTGACCGAGGCCGTGGTGCACGACCGAGGCCGAGGTGCACGACCGACGCCGCGGTGCACGATCGAGGCCGCGGTGCACGACAGGGGCGCCGGGCTTGTGCCCGACGCCCCTACGTACGTGACGCGAGTGCGGGTCAGCGCCCGTTCAGCAGGTCTTCGCAGTTGAAGGTGATGCCGAACACCTGCACGATGCCGCCCGGGTCGGTGTAGCACTGGTTCACCGCGCCGGCGAACGAGGCGAAGAACGAGATCGCCACGATGATGCCGATGATGCCGAGCACCACGATGACGGCGCCGATGATGATCGCCGCCAGGGCGAGGCCGTTCTTCTGCCCGGCCTTCTTGCTCTGGCTGAGCGCGACGATGCCGAGGATCAGACCGACCAGCGAGGTGACGCCGCTGGTGATCAGGCCGGCCAGGGAGAGCACGAACGCGACGATGCCCATGGTCTTGCCCGGGTAGGTCGTCGACGTGGCCGGCTCGGCGTAACCCGGCGCCTGAGGGTACGGGGCCTGCCCGTACGCGGCCTGCTGGCCGTACGGTGCCTGCTGCCCGTACGCCGGCTGCTGGGCGTACGCCGGCTGCTGCTGCCCGTAGGCCGGCTGCTGGCCGTAGGCCGGGGCGGGCGGCACAGCGTCGGCGGCCGGAGCCGGCGGCACGGCGTCGGCGGCCGGGGCCGGCGGCACGGCGTCGGCGGCCGGGGCCGGCGGCACGGCGTCGGCGGCCGGGGCCGGCGGCACCTCGGGGGCGGCAGGAGCCGCGTCTGGTGCCGGCGGCACCTCACCGCCGGCCGGAGGCTGTGACGCCGGCGGCTGCGGGTTCTCGGAGTCGGGGACGTTGGACATGGGTTACCTCCGGTTTACGGTCGAACCCTTCAACGCTATCGTTCAGACCGTCTCGTCGGCCACCAGGTTCTCGGCGGGCTGCACGATCGGGATCGTCTCGGTGATCGTCTCGAGCCCCGACAGCCGGGCCGGCGAGAGCTGCTTGGTGACCTCGTCGCGGCTCATCAGCCCGGCCTCGACGACCAGGTCGGCGACATTGCGGCCGGTCAGCAGCGCGGTCTTGGCCAGGGCGGCCGAGGCGGCGTAGCCGATGAACGGGGTCAGCGCGGTGATGACGCCGACCGACGAGCCGACCATGGCGCCCAGGCGTTCCTTGTTCGCGGTGATGCCGTCGACGCAGTTGACCCGCAGCGTCCACATCGCCTGTCGCATCCACGTGATCGACTGGAAGATCGAGTGCGCGATGACCGGCTCGAACGCGTTCAGCTGCAACTGCCCGGCCTCGGCGGCCATGGTGACGGTGACGTCGGCGCCCGCCACCGAGAACGCGACCTGGTTGACGACCTCGGGGATGATCGGGTTGACCTTGCCCGGCATGATCGAGGAGCCTGCGGCCTTGGCCGGCAGGTTGATCTCGCCCAGACCCGCCTGCGGGCCGCTGGAGAGCAGCCGCAGGTCGTTGCAGATCTTCGAGAGCTTGATGGCGCTGCGCTTGAGCGATGCCGAGAACGACATGAACGACCCGGTGTCGCTGGTGGCCTCGACCAGATCCGACGCGGTGACCAGGTCGAGACCGGTGATCTCACGCAGGTGGCGCAGCACGGCCGGCGCATAGCCGGGGTGCGTGGTGATGCCGGTGCCGATGGCGGTGGCGCCCATGTTCACCTCGAACATGAGTCGGGCGTTCTCGGTGAGCCGCTGGTGGTCGTAGCCGAGCGTGGTGGCGAACCCGTGGAACTCCTGGCCGAGGGTCATCGGCACGGCATCCTGCAGCTGGGTGCGGCCCACCTTGAGGATGTCGTGGAACTCGACGGCCTTGGCCAGGAACGACTTGCGCAGCAGGTCGAGCTCGTCGAGCAGGCTCTGCAGCAGCAGCGACAGGCCGACCTTGATCGCCGTGGGATACACGTCGTTCGTGGACTGGCTGCGGTTGGTGTCGTCGATCGGGGCGAGGAAGGCGTAGTCGCCCTTCTCGCGGCCGGCCAGCTCGAGCGCGATGTTGGTGATGACCTCGTTCGCGTTCATGTTGGTCGAGGTGCCGGCGCCGCCCTGGATGACGCCGACCACGAACTGGTCGTGGTACTTGCCCTCGATGACCAGCTGGGCGGCGCGGTCGATCAGGTCGGCCTTCTCGGCCGAGAGCACACCGATCTCGCGGTTGGCCCGGGCCGAGGCCTGCTTGACCATCGCCAGGCCGCGGACGAAGTCGCTGTACACCGAGATCGGTCGCTTCGCGATGGGGAAGTTCTCGAGGGCCCGTGCGGTGTGGATGCCCCAATAGGCATCTGCCGGGATCTCCATCGAGCCGAGCGAGTCGGTTTCGGTTCGGGTGCGCGTCGTTGCGTCCAACGTCATGTCGTGGCGTCCTTGTGGGTGACAGTGGATCGGGATGCTTCGATCCTACCCACGCGCACCCGACCGGCCGCTGTACGCCGCGTACAGCTGGGCCGCGGCCGCTGTACCCGAGGGCGGATCACCGTGATGGTTTGCGTGAGAACGCGTCGAGCCGCTCGGCCGGGCTCAGCGCGGCCATGCGGGCGAGCCAGGCCTCGTCGAAGAAGTCCGCGGTCGCGGCATCCGTCACCGGCACCACCGCATGCGTGATGGTGTCGTCGTAGACGTGCACGAGGTGGAACGACTGCCCCGCGTCCATGCCGTTGACCCGGGCCGCCGGGCGCGCGAGGTTCATCGTGTAGCAGGTGGCGGCCGCTACGCTCACCTCGACACCGGCGAACATGCCGTGCGTGGAATAGTGCAGGTGACCGGCCAGGATGCCACGCACATCGCTGCCCCGGATGGTCTTCGCGAGCGCATCCTGGTGCCGCAACTCGAGGATGTCGAACAGCGGCAGATGGCTCGGCAGCGGCGGGTGGTGCATCGCCAGCAGCGTGCCCAACGGCGCGGGGGTGGCGAGCTGCTCGCGCAGCCACGACAACTGCTCGTCGTCGAGGTCGCCGTGGTGCCAGCCGGGCACCGAGGTGTCCAGCGCGACCACGCGCAGCCCGCCGAGGTCCCACACGCCCGTCACCGGCCGCTCGGTGGGCTCGCCACCGAGCAGGTCGCGGTGCAGCCAGGGACGCTCGTCGTGGTTGCCGGCGACCCACACCACGGGGGCGCCGAGCCGGGCCGCGACCGGCTCGACCGCGTCTTTCAGGGCGTGGTACGCCTCGGGCTCGCCGAGGTCGGTGAGGTCGCCGGTGAAGACCAAGGCGTCGGGGCGGATGCCGAGCCGCTCGATCGCGTCGAGTGTCGCGTGCAGGTTCTGTGCGGTGTCGTACCGGCCGCCCAACGGCCGGTTTCCCCCCAGCAGATGGGTGTCGCTGAGGTGCACGATCGTGCGCCGCGCGGGCGGGTGCGACCCGAAGCGGACGGCTGCGGCATCCATGCCCCCAGCCTAAGCGCCCCCTCCGACGGCGTCAGTGACCGACGACGATGAGCACGATGCCGGCGGCGACCGCCACGCCGCACAGCGCGAACGATGCGCACGCGCCGACGAACGCCAGCCGTTTCTGCGCCTCGGTGAGCGGGTTCTTCTTGGCGGCCTTGGCCGCGGCCTTCTCGGCGCGGGCCGCCTCTTTGGGGGTGATCACGGTGAGCGCGTCGGTGAACTCGGCGGGCGCCACCACCGGCACCCGCCCGGCGCGCACCAACAGCCGCAACCCGATCGCGTAGAAGCCGACCACGAGCAACGCGCCGACCAGCGCCGCGGCGAACACCTGCGCGAACGCGAACCAGTTGATCTCGATGGTCATCGCGCGTCCTTTCCGGCGGCCGCGGTGGTGTTCTTGCCCTTGCCTTCGCGCTGCGGGTGCCGCTTCTTGTCGGCACCCGCCTTCTTGGCGGCATCCGCCTTCGTGGTGGCATCCGCCTTCTTGGCGGCGCCCGCCTTCTTGGCGGCATCCGCCTTCTTCTTCGCGTCCTTCTTCTCGTCGGCGCTGCGTTTGGCCTCGGCCTTCGCTTTGGCCTTCTTCTCGGCCTTCGCGCGGGCCTGCTCGTCGGCGCGGCGACGCTCGCGTTCGCGCTCGGCGGCCTTGCGGCGGGCCTTCTCTTCGGCCTTGATCCGCTCCTGCTCGCGCAGGATGGCGCGCTGGCGGCGGGTGGGCGGCGGGTTCTTCTTCACCTTCACCGCGCGGGCCGACTCGGCCACGTCGCTCATCGCGTTCGCCGCGGTGACGGCGTCACGGCGCGAGCGCCAGAACAGCCCGACGATCACGGCCAGAGCCAGCAGAGCGTCCAGAAGGATGCCCCACATCCCCAACCACTGCACGATCAGCGCGGCGAGCGCGCCGACCACGCCCGCCGCCGGCAGGGTGAGCAACCACCCCACCGCGATCCGGCCGGCCGTGCCCCAGCGCACCTTCGACCCGCGGCGGCCGAGGCCCGAGCCGATCACCGAGCCCGAGGCGACCTGTGTGGTCGACAGCGCGAACCCGAGGGCACTGGAGGCGAGGATCGTCGCGGCCGTGGAGGTCTCGGCCGCAAAGCCCTGGGCGGGCTTGACGTCGGTGAGGCCCTTGCCGAGGGTGCGGATGATGCGCCAACCGCCCAGGTAGGTGCCCAACGCGATCGTGAACGCGCACGCGAAGATCACCCACAGGTGCGGGTCGGCCTGCTCCTTGTTCTGCCAGCCCGCCATGATCAGCGCGAGCGTGATGATGCCCATGGTCTTCTGCGCGTCGTTCGTGCCGTGCGCCAGTGCGACCATCGACGAGGTGAAGATCTGGCCCCAGCGGAAGCCGCTGCGACCGTCGGGCTTGCCGTCGTAGCGGCGGGTGATCGCATACGCCATGCGGGTGACCAGGAACGCGATCACCCCGGCGGTGATCGGTGAGATGACCGCGGGCAGGATGACCTTGCCGAGCACTTCACCGAAGTTCACGCCCATGACGCCCACGCCCACGAGCGTGGCGCCGATCAGGCCGCCGAACAGGGCGTGCGACGAGCTGGAGGGCAGGCCCAGCAGCCAGGTCAGCATGTTCCACGAGACCGCACCGATCAGGCCCGCGAAGATGAGCGCCAGGAACGCGGTGTGGTCGGTGATCTGGTCTTCGCGGATGATGCCGTGCGAGATCGTCTGCGACACCTCGGTGGACAGGAACGCACCGACCAGGTTGAGGCCGGCCGCCAGCCCGACCGCCACCTTGGGCTTCAGGGCTCCGGTCGCGATGGGCGTGGCCATCGCGTTCGCGGTGTCATGGAACCCGTTGGTGAAGTCGAAGAACAGGGCCAGTGCGATCACCAGCACGACGATCAGGACTGCGGTTTCCACCGTTCGCTTTCCGGGATTCAGGGACAAGGATGCCGACGATGCCGGCGGTGCGAACGAAGAGTTCACGGATCGGTTGCTCCCCGGCTTCCCGGGCCGTAGAAATCCTCTCACGTCAGCCGCGCTTGTGTGAACCGCCCGGCGAGGCGACGCCGGCGCCAGACGGCGCTACCGTGGAATACCGTGACCGACGTCGACACCGCCGCTGCGGCATCCGCCCCTGTCCCCGCACAGCGCCCCACCCGGCGCACCCACCACGGCGACGTGTTCGCCGACCCGTACGAGTGGCTGCGCGCGAAGGACGACCCGGACGTCATCGCGCATCTGAACGCCGAGAACGCGTACACCGACGCGCGCACCGCGCACCTGAAGCCCCTGCGCGAGCGCATCTTCGGCGAGATCAAGGACCGCACCCAAGAGACCGACCTGTCGGTGCCGATCCGGCGCGGCGCCTGGTGGTACTACGGCCGCACCGTCGAAGGCAAGCAGTACGGCATCCAGTGCCGCGCCCCGCTGGCCGCGCCCGACGACTGGACCCCGCCCGAGCTGACCCCCGAGACACCCGTGCCCGGTGAGCAGGTGCTGCTGGACGCGAACGCCGAGGCCGAAGGCCACGAGTTCTTCTCCCTCGGCAGCTTCGAGGTCTCGAACGACGGCACGCTCATGCTGTACGGCGTCGACGTCGCCGGCGACGAACGGTACACGCTGCGCGTGCGCGACCTTCGCACCGGCGAGAACCTGCCCGATGAGATCGCCGGCACATTCGCCGGCGCCTCGTTCTCGCCGGACGGCCGGTTCATCGTCTACACCACCGTCGACGACGCCTGGCGCCCCGACACCGTGTGGCTGCACGAGCTGGGCACGCCGGTGGACTCCGACGCGACGCTGTTCCACGAGCCCGACGAGCGGTTCTGGGTGGGCGCCGGGTTCACCCGCAGCGACCGCTACCTCGTCATCGGCGTCGGCTCGTCGATCACCAGCGAAGAGTGGCTGGTGGATGCCACCGACCTGCGCAGCGAGCCGCGGGTGGTCTGGCCGCGGGTCGAGGGGGTGGAGTACGACAGCGACCACGCGGTGGTGGACGGCGAGGACGTGCTGTACATCCTGCACAACGACGGCGCGCTGGACTTCGAGCTGGTGCGGGTCGCGGCATCCGACCCCACCGGTGCCCGCGAGGTGGTCGTGCCACACGAACCGGGCAGGCGCCTGCTCGGCCTGTCGACGTTCCGTGACTTCGGCGTGCTGGGGTACCGGCGCGAGGGGCTGGCCCGGCTGGGCATGTTCGACTACACCTCGAATGCGGTGCGCGAGATCGCGTTCGACGAACCGCTGTACGCGGCCGGCACCGCGGGGAACCCGGAGTGGGCTCCCCCGGTGATCCGGCTCGGGTACGCGTCGTTCGTCACGCCCAGCACCGTGTACGACTACGAGGTGGCCACCGGAGCGCTGCTGCTGCGCAAGCGCCAGCCGGTGCTGGGCGGGTACGAGGCGGCCGACTACGACCAGGAGCGGGTGTGGGCCACCGCCGCGGACGGCACCCGGGTGCCGATCTCGCTGGTGTGGAAGCGTTCGTTCGGTCGGCCAGGCGACCAGCCGCGGCCGCTGCACCTGTACGGGTACGGGTCGTACGAGCACTCCATCGAGCCGGGTTTCTCGGTGGCACGGCTTTCGGAGCTCGACCGCGGCGTCGTGTTCGCGGTCGCGCACGTCCGCGGCGGCGGCGAGATGGGCCGCCAGTGGTACGAAGACGGCAAACTGCTGCACAAGCGCAACACGTTCACCGACTTCGTCGATTGCGCCCGGCACCTCGTGGACGCCGGATTCACGGCATCCGATCGCCTGGTCGCCGAAGGCGGGTCGGCCGGCGGGCTGCTGATGGGCGCGGTGGCGAACCTCGCGCCGGAGCTGTTCGCCGGCATCCTCGCCGATGTGCCGTTCGTGGACGCGCTGACCACGATCCTCGACCCGTCGCTGCCGCTGACAGTGATCGAGTGGGACGAGTGGGGTGATCCGCTGCACGACGCGGATGTGTACGCGTACATGAAGTCGTACTCGCCGTACGAGAACGTGCGCGACGGGGTGCGCTACCCGCGCGTGCTGGCGGTGACCTCGCTCAACGACACGCGGGTGCTGTACGTGGAACCGGCCAAGTGGGTGGCACGGCTGCGCGAGGTCGGTGCAGACGCGCTGTTGAAGTGCGAGATGGTGGCCGGGCACGGTGGCGTCAGCGGACGGTACAACGCCTGGCGCGAGCGGGCGTTCGAGCTGGCCTGGCTGCTCGACGTGCTCGGCGTCGCCGACGCGTAGCCGCGGCATCCGGGGACTGCGGCCGCGCGGTGCGGCGTGCGGTGGCTCGGTGGCATCTGCGGCACAGGAGAAATCACGGGGTCAGGAGAATCCGCCGCAGATCGTCCTGTGCCGGTGAGATCTCCTGTGCTCGTGCGGCGCGCGGCATCCGTCGCCTGCGGCCGCGCGCCGTGCGGCGCGGTGGCGCGGTGGCATCTGCGACACAGGAGAAATCACCGGGTCAGGAGAATCCGCCGCAGATCGTCCTGTGCCGGTGAGATCTCCTGTACTCGTGCGGCGACGGCAGGGCTCTCGCTGTAGATCTAGCGGACGGCCACCGCGGGAGCACGGTGCAGACCTTGAGCGATCGCCGCGGTCACGGTCGCGATGACGTAGGCGGGGTCGAACAGCACCTGGTAGTAGTCGAACCGGAGGATGGTGTAGCCGCGCAGCACGAGGCGGGTGTCCTGCCGCAGGTCACGGCGCCGATCGGCCGCCTGGTGATACGCGAACCCGTCGATCTGGATGCCGAGACGTTCGCCGATGAGCCCATCGAGACGATGCCCGTCGATGAGCACCTGCTGTCGCACGGTCACGCCGATCCCGCGCATGAGGTCCATGAAGCGTGTCTCGACGCCCGAATCCGACAGCTGCGAGGCCACCGCGGCGAGCCGGCGAGCCGGTTCACTGCGCCACGCGACGCGGGCGAGCACATCCGGATCGACGTGACGGGCCCGGATCGCGGACTCCCATACCGCCAGGGCGTCCGGCGGCGCGGCACAGCGCGCGACGTGGAAGAGGATGTTGATGATCTCGTCCTCGAGAGCGGCGCGCGCGACCGGTGCAGGTCCGGTCGACCAGTGCACATGCAGACCGGTCGTGTCGAATCGGGATGCCGTGGGGGCGACGGCGACGTGCAGTCCTTCGTGATCGGGGGTCCACAGGCCCCTGCGCCGCGCGGCGCTCAGGCAGGTGAGACGTGCGCCCTCCGCCGCGGCCCGTCGCAGGTCCGGATCGCAGCTCGGAGCGACGAGCCACGAGCGGCGAAGCCGCTCCGCATCTCCGACGGCCATCGCGGAGCGCATGGCGTGGACCGTGAACCCCGCCGCCCGCGCAGCCGAGGTATGGGCTGCGCCGCGCGCGGCGAGCCAGGTGCTGAACTCCTGCGGTGACCTCATCCCCCACCGTGCCCTACCCCGTCCCCGCCGCTGGCTGCGCGGGCCGGAAATGTGGACAACGTCGGGGTCGCGGCATCCTGTGGAGGACTCATCGCCGCGCACGAGCACAGGACAAATCACCGCGACAGGAGGATCTACCGCAGATTCTCCTGAACCCGAGATATCTCCTGATCCCGAGAGTCACCGATCACACGCGGGCGACGAGCGGATGCCGCAGCCCGGGCGACGAGCGGATGCCACATCCCAGGCGACGAGCGGATGCCACATCCCGGGCGACGAGCGGATGCCGGGGGCGTGGCATCCGTCGCCTCTCACCCGAACAGCGCGGCGGCCTCGTCGTAGCGGTAGCGCGGCACGGTGTTCAGTTCGCCGAGCGCCTCGGCGAACGGCACCCGCACGATGTCGGTGCCGCGCAGCGCGACCATCTGGCCCCACGCCTCGTCGACGATCGCGTCGGCGGCGTGCAGGCCGAGCCGGGTGGCCAGCACCCGGTCGAACGCGGACGGTGACCCGCCGCGCTGGATGTGGCCGAGCACGGTCGACCGGGTCTCGATGCCGGTGATGCGCTCGATCTCGGGTGCCAGCACCTCGCCGATGCCACCCAACCGCGGCCGGTTGAACGCATCGAGTCCCTTGTCGCTGTAGGCCTCGCTCATGCCGGTGAGGGTGAACCCCTCCGACACCACCACCAGCGGCGCCCGGCCGCGGTCGTGGGCCTTGGTGACCAGGTCGCAGACCTCGTCGATCGAGAGCGGCACCTCGGGGATGCAGATCGCGTGCGCGCCGGCGGCCATGCCCGCGTGCAATGCGATCCAGCCGACGTGGCGCCCCATCACCTCGGCGACCATGCACCGCTGGTGCGAGTCGCCGGTGGTGCGCAGCCGGTCCATCGCGTCGGTCGCGATGTTCACTGCGGTGTCGAAACCGAACGAATAGTCCGTCGCCCGCAGGTCGTTGTCGATCGTCTTGGGAACGCCCAGCACGTTGATGCCGTCCTTCGACAGCCGGTCGGCCGCGGCCAGGGTGCCCTCGCCGCCGATCGCGATGATCCCGTCGATGCGATGTCCGTACAACGTCTTCGCGATGTTCTCGGCTCCCCCGCGCGGCCCCTCGTACGGGTTGGTGCGACTGGTGCCGAGGATCGTGCCGCCCACCTTCGACAGGCCCTTCACCTCGTGCCGGGTCAGCGGAAAGAAATCGCCCTCGACGACCCCGCGCCAGCCGTCCCGGATGCCGACGAACTCGAGCCCGTACGCGGTGGTGCCCTTCAGCACCACGCCACGGATCACCGCGTTCAGTCCGGGGCAGTCGCCGCCGCTGGTCAGGATGCCGATCTTCATGCTGTCGTCCTCGGATGGAAAGGGGGAAGGATGCCGGCGACGCTGCCTGAAACGACACTACTGCCCGGGCCCGGCCCGCCACCACCGGCGGCACCGTCGCACCCGGCCACCAGCGGCGGCACCGTCGCGCCACCACCGGCGGAATCGTCGCGCCCAGTCCGCCATCACCGACGGCACCGTCGCACCCGGCCACCAGCGGCGCCACCGTCGGGCGCGGCGGTCCCCGGCGGCATCGCCACGCCCGGCCATGTCAGGCGGCACCGCCGGGCCCGGCCGTCTCAGGCGGCACCGAGCACCCGACCGTCTCCGGCGCCACCGTCGCACCCGCCCCGCCATCACCGACGGCACCATCGCCACGCCCAGCCGCCTCAGGCGGCACCGTCCGGCCCGACCGTCTCAGGCGGCGCCACCATCGTGCGCGGCCGTCTCCGGCGGCATCGCCACGCCCGGCCGCCTCAGGCGGCACCGCCGCGCCCGGCCCCCTCAGGCGGCGCCGAGCGCCTGCCGGGTCAAGTGCATCAGGGCCGCCAGCTGCACCGAGTCGCTCGAGGTCTCGTCGACCGCGGCGCCGTCCAGCGCGCGCGCCGCAAGGCCCTGCTTGGAGTCGATGAGCTCGGCGATCTTGGTGTCGATCGTGTGCGCGGCGATGATCCGCCATGCGGTGACCGGCTCGTCCTGACCGATCCGGTGCACCCGGTCGATCGCCTGCGTCTGCTCGGCGGCGGTCCAGCTCAGCTCGGCCAGCACGACGTTCGACGCGGCCTGCATGTTCAGCCCGACACCCGCGGCCGTCAGCGAACAGACCGCCACACCGACCCCCGGGTCGTTGTTGAACGCGTCGATCGCCTGCTGACGGGCCGGCGTCGACTGGTCGCCGCGGATCGACACCGAACGCAGACCGGATGCCGCGAAGTGCGCCTCCGCGGCATCCATCACGTCGATGTGCTTGGCGAAGAACACCACCTTGCCCACGGAGCGCTGCAGCTGTGCCGCGTAGTCCGCCGCGAGCAGCGCCTTGGCCTGACCGATCTTGCGCACCATGGTGAACACGTTCTCGGTGCCGGTGCCGGCGGCCTTCGACTCGTCGAGCTCGTTCTGCGCGACCAGCCGCACGATGTCGTCGTCGATCTCGCCGGGCGCCAGGCCCCGGTCGCCACGGGCGTCGATGATGCGGCGGTAGCGCGCCGCCAGCCGCTCGCCGAGCTCGCGCTCGGCCTGCCGGATCGAACGGCCGTACTCGTCGTCCAGCTCGACGGGAAGATCGGCGATGAGCTTGTCGGGCAGGTCCTTGGCGACATCCTTCTTCTTGCGCCGCACGATACCCATCGAGATCACCGCATCGCGTGCCTCGGGGTAGAACGCCTTGTCGGCCGGGGTGAGACCGGTGGCGTCGAGCTTGGCCATCAGCTCGGGACCGGGCTTCTGCCCGTTGGTCCAGCCGAGGAAACGCCAGATGGCGTCGAAGTCCTCGACGTCGTTGATCAGCGGGGTGCCGGTGAGGGCCAGCAGCAGCGGGTCACTGGTCTGCTCGCGGATGCGGCCGGCCAGCGCGAGGACGTTCTGCGAGCGCTGCGAGGTGAGGTTCTTGATGAAGTGGGCCTCGTCGACGACCATGCCCTTCAGGCCGATCGAGCCGAGCCAGGACAGGTGCCGGTCGAGGATCTCGTAGTTGACGATGAAGACGTCGGCGAACGCGTCGATGTCTTCGCCGTCGCCCGAGATCACGGTGGCGCGCCGCTGCGGCGTCCACCGCTCGACCTCGCGCGCCCAGTTCATCTTCACGACGTTGGGGACGACGGCAAGCAGCGGGTAGGCGTCGGCGACGGATGCTGCGAGCACCGACTCCGCGGTCTTGCCCAGGCCCGGTTCGTCGGCGAGCAGGAACGTGCGGTGGCCCGCACGGACGGCCTCGAGGAACCGGGACTGGTGAGGCATGATCTCGCGCCCGCGGGGCGAGAGCCGGTCGAACTCGGGTACCGGGGGCAGGTCCATGGTGGCCTGCCCGCCGCCGGCGCCGGACTCGAACGCCTTGTACAGCGGACCCATGAGCTCCCAGCTGTCGAGGCGCCGCCGCGGCGTGTCTTTGTGGACGTGCAGCGCGAGGTCGGGCGCCAGGAACGGGTTGGCCTCGCGGCGCGCCTCGATCTGCGGCGGCACGACCTGACGCTCGGCGAGCGCGGCGGGGACGACCGGCGCGGCCACGACCGGGGCGACGTCGGTGATGATCAGTTCGTCGGGCGCCAGTTCCGCGCCCGACTCGAGCAGCCAGTCGCGGCGCATGCGCTTGGCGACGGGCGAGGTGGCCTGGTCGACCTCGAGCAGCTGGATGAGCGAGGTGTCGCGCGCGGCGGTCTTGGCGAGGATGGTCGCCACACCGTCGAGGCGCTTGAGCAGTTCGGCTCGGGCGGCATCCCCCAGCTCGGTGTCGGCCTTGACACGGGCGCGCTCTTCGCGCACCAGGAACGCGATCACCTGGAACTTGACCCGGTTGGTGGGGCCGAGCTTGCCGCGCTGGGCCTTGGCCTCGACCTCACGCACCTTGCGGGCGAGGATCGGGATGATGGGCGCCTCGTCGTCGCGGCGTGCGGACGACGAGGGTCTGCGGCGCGCGGATGTGGGCGCGGGTGCCGTGGTCGGCATGCTCCTCCTGAGCGTGGTGCCGGCCGGACCGGGAGCGCCGGTGGGCCGGGTCGGGCTGCGGTGCCCCGCAGGCGGCTCGGATGCCGGGACACACACGGGGCGGGAAGCGCCGTTTGGCATGCACCGCTTCTGCGGTGTGCCTGGGGCGCCCCTGCGCATTATTCTAATGCATCCCGCCCCGCGTGCCCACGCATGATCGCGCGCGCCGCCGGCCCGGTCAGGGCGCGCGGCGCAGCCGCAGGCTGTTGAGCACGACGAACACGCTCGAGAACGCCATCGCCGCCCCGGCGATCATCGGGTTCAGCAGGCCGAAGGCCGCCAGCGGCAACGCCGCCACGTTGTAGGCGAACGCCCAGAACAGGTTGCCGCGGATGATGCGCATCGTGCGGCGGCTGAGCCGGATCGCGTCGACGGCGGCCGACAGGTCGTCGCGCACCAGCGTGATGTCACTGGCGTGCATCGCGGCGTCGGTGCCGCCGCCCATGGCGATGCCGAGGTCGGCGGTGGCCAGGGCTGCCGCGTCGTTGACGCCGTCGCCGACCATCGCCACCCGATGCCCGTCGCGTTGCAGCCGGGCGACCTGGTCGACCTTGTCTTCGGGCAGCACCTCGGCGCGCACCTGGTCGATGCCCACCTCGGCGGCCACCGCGGCGGCGATCGTGGCGTTGTCGCCGGTCAGCAGCACGGTGCGAAGGCCGAGCGCCCGCAGCGCGCCGACGGCATCCCGGCTCTCGGGTCGCACCGTGTCGGCGACCGCGAACACCGCCCGCACCCGCGGCGCCTGCCCGGGCTCGGCCCAGCCGGCGACGATCGCGGTGCCGCGGCGCTGCGCGTCGGCGACCGCGCCGGCGAACGCGGCCGGGATCCCGGCCGGTTCGGGGGCGGCGAGCGCGGCCGGTTCGGGGGCGGCGAGCGCTGCCGGTTCGGGGGCGGCGAGCGCGGCCGCGAACGACGGGCGTCCGGCGAAGACGGCCACACCGTCCACGGTGCCGGTCACGCCACGGCCGGCGTGACTGCGGAACCCGGTGACCTCGGCCGGTGCGTCGACCTGCGCCGCGATGGCGCGGGCGACCGGGTGCTCACTGGCCGACTCGAGCGAGCCGATCAGGTGCAGCGCACGCTCCCGGGCCGCATCGTCGCCGTCGGTGAACACCGAGGCCAGGCTCATGCGACCGCTGGTGACGGTGCCGGTCTTGTCGAGCACGACGGTGTCGATGCGCTCGGCCTGTTCGAGCGGCTCGGGCCCGGTGACGAGGATTCCCAGCTGGGCGCCGCGGCCGGTGCCGACCAGGATCGCGATCGGCGTCGCCAGTCCCAGCGCGCACGGGCACGCGATGATCAGCACGGCGACCGCGGCGGTGAACCCCGCCGCCACCGACCCGCCGAATACGAGCCATGCCAGCAGGGTCAGCACCGACAGGCCGATCACCACGGGCACGAACACACCCGAGATGCGGTCGGCCAGCCGCTGCACGCGGCTCTTGCCGGCCTGCGCGTCTTCGACCAGCCGCGCGATGCGTGCCAGCCGGGTGTCCTCGCCCACCGAGGTGGCCTCGACGACGAGCCGGCCGTCGGCGACGATGGTGCCGCCGGTGACATCCGCGCCGGGCGCGACGTCGACCGGCACCGATTCGCCGGTCAGCATGCTCTGGTCGACGGATGCCTCACCCTGACGCACCACGCCGTCGGTGGCGACCTTTCCCCCGGGGCGGGCGACGAACAGGTCACCGACGCGCAGCCGCTCGATCGGCACCCGGGTGCCGTCGGCCAGCTCGACGTCCTTCGCCCCGAGCTCCATCAGCGCGCGCAGGGCGCTGCCGGCCCGCCGCTTGGACCGCTGCTCGATGAACCGGCCGAGCAGCAGGAACACGGTCACCGCGGCGGCGGCCTCGAAGTACACCAGCGACGATGCGGGCGCGGTGTGGTCGAACAGCGACGACGAGTGTCGCATGCCGATCTCGCCGGCGGTGCCGAACACGAGCGCCCACACGCTCCACAGGTAGGCGGCGCCGGTGCCCAGGGTGATGAGGGTGTCCATCGTCATCGCCCCGTGGCGCAGGTTCGCGAACGTGGCGCGGTGGAACGGCCATCCGCCCCACAGCACGATGGGTGTGGTCAGCACCAACGAGACCCATTGCCAGCCGGCGAACTGCCACGCCGGCACCATGCCGAGGGCGACCACCGGGACGCTGAGGATCGCGCTGACGATCACCCGGGTGCGCAGTGTCGTGCGGCCGGGCGCGTCGGCGGTGTCGTGGACGTGTCCCGACGGGGCGTGGTGCGGGTGGGGGTGGGATGCCTCAGCCTCCGCGTGCACGACCGGCTGCGCGGCCGCGGCATCCGTCCGCGGTGCAGCCGTGGCATCCGTCTGTGGTGCAGCTGCGGCATCCGCCTGCAGTGCGGCCGCGGCATCCGTCTGCGGTGCGGTCGCGGCATCCGTCTGCGGCACGGCCGCGGCATCCGCCTGCGGCACGGCCGCGGCATCCCCCTGCGGTGCAGCCGTGGCATCCGCCTGCGGCGCGGCGCCCAGCGCACGGCTGCGGCGCACGGTGGCGTCGTACCCGGCCTGCTTGACCGCGGCGATCAGTCGCTGCTCATCGACGCCGGCGGGGTAGACGACCCGCGCCGACTCGGTGGCCAGGTTGACCGCGGCGCTCACGCCGTCGACGCTGCGCAGACGCTTCTCGACGCGGGCGACGCAGCTGGCGCAGGTCATCCCTTCGATGTCGAGCGTGGCTTCACGCTGGTCGGTCATGACGCCGGACCCGCGAACGTGTAGCCGGCCTCGGCCACGGCGCCGGCGATGTCGTCGGGCGAGGCCGTACCGGTGACGGCGACCGTCTTGGCCTGCAGATCGACCGCGACCTGGTCCACCCCGGCCAGTGCCTGCACCTCGCGGGTGACCGCCTGCACGCAGTGGTTGCAGGTCATTCCCTCGACGCGGTAGGTGGCGAAGCTCATGGTGTTCCTCCTTGTGGGATCGTTGCGATCACCTCAACCTTATACCCCCTGGGGGTATTCCCGCCAGGTTGTATCGTGGCGGTGTGGAGCAGACGACGGATGCCACCGGCCCGCGCGCGCAGCGCCTGGTGCTGCTGATCGCGATCCTGGCCTCGTTCGTGTCGTTCCTGGACGGCACGGTCGTGAACGTCGCCCTCCCGGCGATCCAGCGGGAGCTCGGCGGCGGGCTGGTCACGCAGCAGTGGGTGGTCGACGCCTATCTGATCACGCTGGGCGCATTGATCCTGGTGGCCGGATCGCTGTCGG
This sequence comes from Microbacterium luticocti DSM 19459, assembly GCF_000422405.1. Lineage (GTDB taxonomy): Bacteria > Actinomycetota > Actinomycetes > Actinomycetales > Microbacteriaceae > Microbacterium > Microbacterium luticocti. The sequence goes on along the minus strand of NZ_AULS01000007.1, from coordinate 50,492 downwards.
ACGTGTTCGGCCGCATCGTCGTGCTGCGGGCAGGGCTGGTCGGCTTCGGAATCGCGTCGGTGGCGATCGCCGCCGCGCCCGACCCGCTGTTCCTCGTGCTGGCGCGCGGCGTGCAGGGAGTGGCCGCGGCCCTGCTGGTGCCCAGTTCGCTCGCGCTGATCACCTCGACCTTCCGCGGGCCCGCGCAGGCGCGGGCGATCGGCACGTGGACCGGAGCCACCACGGCGGCGATGCTGGTCGGGCCGGTGCTCGGCGGCGTGTTCGTCGACCTGGTGTCGTGGCGGGTGGTGTTCCTCATCAACGTGCTGCCGATCGCGGCGACGCTGTGGCTGCTGGTCGTGCTGCGCCGGCGGGACGTGCGCGACCCGGCCGCACGTGTGGACTGGATCGGGGCGGTGCTGTGCACGGCGAGCCTTGCCGGCACCGTGTTCGCCCTGATCGAGCAGGAGCGCCTGGGCTGGTCGTCGCCGGTGATTTGGGCCAGTGCGGCCGGCGGCATCCTGTGTCTGGTCGGCTTCGTGGTGCGGCAGCGATTCGCGGCGCAGCCGATGATGCCGCTGTCGCTGTTCCGGGTGCGCAACTTCTCGGCCGGCAACCTCGCCACGGCGTTCGTGTACGGCGCGCTGTCGTTGAACGGGCTGGTGCTCGCGCTGTACCTGCAGCAGGGTGCCGGGCTGCCGGCGACCCTGGCGGGCTTGGCGAGCCTGCCCTCGACGGTGATCATGATCCTGTTCAGCTCGAAGGTGGGCACCTGGGCCGGCCGGCTCGGGCCGCGGCTGTTCATGACCGTGGGGCCGCTGGTGATGGCGGGCGGCGTCGCGCTGCTGCTGACCGTACGCGAGGACTTCGACTACTGGACGCAGGTGCTGCCGTCGGTGGTGGTGTTCGGAATCGGGCTGACCGTCACCGTCGCGCCGCTGACCGCGGCGATCCTGGGGGCGATCGACCCTGCCCGCTCGGGCATCGCCTCGGCGGTGAACAACGCCGTGGCCAGGGTCGCCGGGCTGATCACCGTCGCGACCCTGGGCGCGATCGTCGGCGGCGTGCTCGACCTCGTCGGGTTCTGGCGGGTCGCAGCGGTGACCGCGGCGCTCATGGCGATCGGTGGGGTGATCTCGTTCCTCGGCATCCGCAACCCGCCGCGCGAGGTGACGGATGCCACGCCCGCGCCCGCGTAGCCCCTCACAGGGTTCGGAGGATCGCGCCTTCTTCGGACCCGAAACGGTGATCGCTTCCGAACTTCGTGCGATCCTCCGACGTCGGTGAGGCGGAACCGGAGGTACGGCCTGCGACACACCCGGCCCGCGCGGCGCACCCGGTCGCCGCGGCACACCCGGTCGCCGCGGCGCACCCGGCGCGCGCGCGGCGCGTCAGATCATGCTCTTGGGGTGCCAGACCGTCTTGATCTCGGTGAAGGCGGCGATCCGCTGCGGCGACGGCGTCGGCTCGCCGGGCGGCAGCACCCGCTTGAGGGTCTCGGCCGCGCGCAGCTGCAGGTCGACCCAGTCGATGTCGCCGGCGCCGGCCAGATCGAGGGCGTTGACGTCGGCGTGGTCGGCCAGATGCGGCGTGAGCTCAGCCGGCGACCCGGTGAGCACGTTCACCACGCCGCCGGGCACATCGCTGGTGGTCAGCACCTCGGCGAGACTGATCGCCGACAGCGGGTACCGCTCACTCGCGACCGCCACGACGGTGTTGCCGGCCACGAGCGCCGGCGCCACCACGGCGCTGAAGCCCAGCAGCGCGGAGTCCTGCGGCGCGACGATCGCCACCACCCCGGTCGGTTCGGGCGCCGAGATGTTGAAGTAGGCGCCCGCCACGGGGTTGAGACCCCCGGCGACCTGCGCGTACTTGTCGCACCATCCCGCGTACCAGACCCACAGATCGGTGGCGGCATCCACCTGCGCCGCCGCGGCCGCAGCCGACACGCCCTGCTGCGCGACGATCTCGTCGACGAACTGGGCGCGACGCCCCTCGAGCAGCTCGGCCACCCGGTACAGCACCTGGCCGCGGTTGTAGGCCGTGGCACCGGCCCACCCCGGCTGCGCGGACCGCGCGGCGCGCACCGCGTCGCGGGCGTCTTTGCGCGAGGCCTTCGCGGCGTTCGCGAGGAAGTCGCCGGTCGCCGAGAGCACCTGAAAGGTGCGCCCGGACTCGCTGCGCGGGAATGCCCCGCCGATCGCGAGCTTGTACGTCTTCGGCACGGTCAGTCGCGCGCTCATCGGCTGGTCTCCTTGCGGGTCTTGCGGGGCGTCGTCTCGTCTCGGTGCGCTCGCGAGGCATGCGGTGCAGCCGCACCGGCGGGCCTGAGGTAGGCGGCCAGCCCGTGCCGGCCGCCCTCGCGGCCGTATCCGGACTCCTTGTAGCCGCCGAACGGCGAGGCCGGGTCGAACCGGTTGAACGTGTTGGCCCACACCACACCGGCCCGCAGTTTGTCTGCGACGGCGAGGATGCGCGAGCCCTTCTCGCTCCAGATCCCCGCCGACAGCCCGTACGGTGTGTTGTTCGCCTTGGCGATCGCCTCGGCGGGGGTGCGGAAGGTCAGCACCGACAGCACCGGTCCGAACACCTCCTCGCGGGCGATGCGGTGCGACGGCTCGACGCCGGTGAACACCGTCGGAGCGAACCAGAACCCCTTGTCGGGGATGGCGCACGCCGCGGTCCACCGCTCGGCGCCCTCGGCCTCGCCGATGTCGCTGAGCTGCCGGATCCGCTCCAGCTGCTCGGCGGAGTTGATGGCGCCGATGTCGGTGTTCTTGTCGAGCGGGTCGCCCAGCCGCAGCGTCGACAGCCGGTGCTTGAGCCGGTCGACGACCTCGTCGTGGATCGACTCCTGCACCAGCAGCCGGCTGCCGGCGCAGCACACGTGGCCCTGGTTGAAGAAGATGCCGTTGACGATCCCCTCGATCGCCTGGTCGATCGGGGCGTCGTCGAACACGATGTTCGCGGCCTTGCCGCCGAGCTCCAAGGTGAGGGACGTGCCGGTGCCGGCGAGGGTGCGGGCGATCTCGCGCCCCACCGCGGTCGACCCGGTGAAGGCGACCTTGTCGATGTCGGGATGCCGCACCAGCGCCGCGCCGGTGGCTCCGGCGCCGGTGATGATGTTCACGACGCCCGGGGGCAGGTCTGCCTGCTGCAGGATCTCGGCGAAGATCAGCGCCGAGAGCGGCGTGGTCTCGGCGGGCTTGATCACGACGGTGTTGCCGGCGGCCAGGGCCGGGGCGATCTTCCAGGCGAGCATCAGCAGCGGAAAGTTCCACGGGATCACCTGGCCGGCCACGCCCAGCGGCTGCGGGTCGGCGCCCAGGCCCGCGTGGTCGAGCTTGTCGGCCCAGCCGGCGTAGTAGAAGAACCACGCGGCCACCAGCGGCACGTCGACGTCGCGGCTCTCTTTGATGGGCTTGCCGTTGTCGAGGCTCTCGGCCACGGCGAGCTCACGGGCCCGCTCCTGCACCAATCGGGCGATGCGGAACAGGTACTTGCCGCGGTCGCGACCGTTCAGCTTCGCCCACACCTCCGTGTGCGCGCGCCGAGCCGCCGCGACGGCGGCGTCGACGTCGGCGTCCGACGCGATCGCGATCTCGGCGATGGGCGACTCGTCGGCGGGTGAGATCGACGTGAAGGAACCGCCGGTGCCGTCGACGAAGTCGCCGTCAATGAACAGGCCGTACCGGTCCTTCAGGTTCAGGATGCTGCGGGATTCGGGCGCGGGGGCGTAGTCGAGAAAGCTCATGTTCAGTCCAGGGTGACGTAGTCGGGGCCGGAGTACCGGCCGGTGGCGATCTTCTGCCGCTGCAGCAGCACGTCGTTCAGCAGGCTCGAGGCGCCGAAGCGGAACAAGTGCGGCACCAGCCAGTCCTCCCCGGCGGTCTCGGCGACCGTGACGAGGTACTTGACGGCATCCTTCGACGTGCGGATGCCGCCCGCCGGCTTGACGCCGATGCGCTCACCGGTGAGCCGGAACCAGTCCCGCACCACCTCGAGCATCAGCAGGGTCACCGGCAGCGTCGCCGCCGGGGCGACCTTGCCGGTGGAGGTCTTGATGAAGTCGGCTCCGGCGAGGATCGCCAGCCACGAGGCCCGCTTGACGTTGTCGTAGGTGTTCAGTTCGCCGGTCTCGAGGATCACCTTCAGCGCGGCCGCCGTGCCGTCGGCGCGCTCGCACGCCTGGCGCACCTGCACGATCTGGTCGTAGACCAGGCCGTAGCGGCCGGCGAGGAAGGCGCCGCGGTCGATGACCATGTCGATCTCGTCGGCTCCGGCCTCGACGGCGTCGCGGGTGTCGGCGAGTTTGACGGCCAGCGACGCGCGGCCGCTGGGGAACGCGGTGGCCACGGCGGCGACCGAGATGCCGCCGTCGTCGGGGTCGCCGTGCCTGCCTCCCAGCGCCTCGATCGCGTACGGCACCATGTCGCCGTAGACGCACACCGCCGCGACGGCGGGGCACGACGGGTCGCCGGCGTCGGGATGCTGCGCCTTCGCGACCAGCGAGCGCACCTTCCCGGGGGTGTCGGCCCCCTCGAGGGTGGTGAGGTCGATCAGGCCGATGATGCGGTCGAGCGCCCAGGCCTTCGACGTCGTCTTGACCGAGCGGGTGCCGAGCGCGGCGGCGCGCTGCTCGAGCCCGACGGCGTCGACACCGGGCAGGCCGTGCAGAAACCGGCGCAGCGTGGCGTCGTCGGGCGTGCCGCCCACCACGTCCACCCCCCGGGCCTGCAGCACCGTGCGGCGGCTGAGTTCACGTGTGGTCATGGGTCCCTCCGGATGCGGGGTCGGCGGTGGCGAGCATGCTCGTCACCAGGTCGTCGGGGCGGATGCCGCGGGCGCGCGCCGCGTGCTCCAGCCGTGCGATCGCGGCGGGCGAGAGCGCGTCGGGCCGGGCATCGGGCAGCAGCAGCGAAAGCACGGGGACCACCACCGCGCCGAGCGCGGCGAGGATCGCGGCGATGCCGAGCACCCGCGGGTAGATCTCGTCGTCGACGGTGTCGGATGCCCAGATCAGGTACACGATCATCGCGACCACGACGGCGAACAGCGCGAGGGTGACGACGAGTCCGGCGCGCACGGCGACGCGCCGGCGGTCGGCCAGGAGCAGCAGCAGGCATGCCAGGGCGAGCGCGGCCGAGAGCGTCACCGCGGTCCATGTCGCCTTCTGCACGTTCTCCCACGCCGGTGTGTACTCCCCGTCGTACCAGATCGTCCAGACCACCAGGGCGGCCGCGACCGCCGAGACGATGACGCCGGCCAGCCCGACCGGCTGCAGCACCCGTCCCAGCAGCGCCGCGCAGCACAGCAGCGCCACGCTGAACGCGCCCACGACGGCGGTGGTGCCGATGACCCGGGCGGCGGTGCTGCCGAGCTCGGCACCCAGCAGCACGACGATGCCGCCGATCGCGGCGATCGTGAAGGCCACCACGATCACGGCCACCACGATGCGCCGCAGGATCGAGACGGGTCCGGTGCGGGCGGGTGGGTCGGCCATCATGCCTCCTCCCCCCGAGGATACGCGGGGTGAGAGCATCCATGCATCCGTCGGCACATCCTTCAGGTTCCCGGCCGCGCGGCGGTCAGGCCAGCAGCGCGCGCACGCGCCGCACGTCGTCGGCCATCTGCGCTGTGAGCGCCTCGACGCCGTCGAACGCGACCATGCCGCGCACCCGGTGCGTGAACTCGATCTCGACGTGGTGCCCGTACAGGTCGAGGTCGGTCTCATCGAGCACGTACGCCTCGACGACGCGCCGCGGCACGTCGTCGAACGTCGGGTTGGTGCCGACGCTGATGGCGGCCGGGTACCGGATGCCAGTCACCACGCCGGGATCGGCGGCGTCGGCCGGTGCGGCGTCGGCTTCCGGATCGGCGCCGTCGGCAGGAGCTCCCTCGTCGACCAGCCACCCGGCGTACACGCCGTCGGCGGGCACGAAGCCCTCGAGAGCGGGAGAGAGGTTCGCGGTCGGGTACCCGAGTTCGCGGCCGCGCTTGAGACCGTGCACCACCTCGCCCCACACCGCATGCGGGCGACCGAGCAGCCGGGCAGCGGTCTCGACGTCGCCGGCGGCGAGCGCCTCGCGGATCCACGTCGACGACACGCGCCGTTCGCCGGTGTCGGCGCGGACGTCGTCGATGACGTCGACCTGGTAGCCGAACCGCTCCCCCAGCCGGGCGAGCAGGTCGGGGGTGCCCGCGCCGCCGCGACCGAACCGGAAGTCACGCCCCACCATGACCGTCTGCACACCGAGGGCGGTCACGAGCACCTGCGCGACGAACTCGTCCGGCGGCTGTGCGGCCATCGCCTGATCGAAGCGCAGCACGAGGGTGGCGTCGATGCCGGTGGCCGCCAGCAGCCGCAGCTTCTGGTGCAGGCCGATGACGTCGTCCGGGCAGATCTCGGGGCGCAGCGTGGCCAGCGGGTTGCGGTCGAAGGTGACCGCGACGACCTTGGCGGCCCCGGCCGCGGCATCCGTCTTCGCCTTCTCGAGCACGGCGCGGTGCCCGGCGTGCACGCCGTCGAACTTGCCGATGGCGACCACGCACGGACCGAACCCGGCCGGCACCTCGGCGGGATCGTGGAAGACGATCATCGCGCGGCGACGGGCTCGGGGGCGGCCACTGCCGCCGGCCGGTGCGTGAGCAGCCACCACAGGCCGCAGAACGGCAGCACCAGCGGGATGAACACGTACCCCATCCCGTAGAACGACCAGACTGTGGGCTCGGGGAACAGGTCGGGGCGGATGAGGCTGAGCGTTCCGATCGCGAGCACACCGACCAGCTCGAAGCAGATCGCGACCCAGGCCACCCGGTACCACGCGACCGACGCCGAGAAGACAAGGGCGCAGGTGGCGAGGATGTAGACGAGCGCGGAGGCCGCCGACAGCGTGAACGCGAGCGGGGCGTGGTCGAAGCGCTCGATGATCTGGACGAGCGAGCGGCCGGTGGCGCCCAGGGCGAGCACCGCGTACACGATGACGAGGACGCGGCCGATGCCGGTCATCCGCTTCGGCGCGGGCGGTGTCACCGGCTGCGGTGTCGAGGTGTGGGGCGTGGTCATGACCGTCCCATCTTAGGTCGCGCCCGCGCCCCGGGCAGACCCGGCCGGGCCCGGCTCAGGCGCCCTGCAGCGTCCAGATCACCTGCATCCGCCACACCATCACCGCGACCGCCAGCGCCGCGATCCCCATGATCACGGTGCTCCAGCGGCTGCGTTCCACGAGCGCCCACACCACGCCGGCTGGCGGCAGCAGCACCGCCGAGACCAGGTACACCCAGTACTCGAGCAGGCTGCCGCTGGTCGGGTTGCCGGCGAACGGGGCCACGATCGCGATCACCACCTGCGCGATCAGCAGCACCTCCAGCAGCGCCAGCGCGCCGACGCTCAGGTCGCTGGGCCGGCGCCCGGCCAGCCCCAGCACGACGCACAGCAACCCGCCGCCGGCGGCGACGATCAGGGTGACGACGGTGAACCACAGGATCATGCAGGCTCCTCGGGCATGTTCATGACGCTCTTGACCTGGTCGCCGCGGCGTTCCACGACGCCGATGAGGCGGCCGTCGGGGTCGATGGCGGCCGCACGCGGTCCGGTGAAATCCAGCGCGGTCACGCGCTTGCCGTGACGCAGGTCGCGAGCCGTGGCGGCGTCGGCGCGCACCGCGGGCATGATCGCCGCCGCCGTGTCGGCCGGGCTGCGAAGCGGTGCGCCGGCCAGCTCGTCCAGGCCCGCGGCATCCGCGACCGGGAACGGCCCGATGCGGGTGCGGCGCAGCGCGACGAGGTGTCCGCCGACGCCGAGCCGGTCGCCCAGGTCGCGGGCGAGCGCCCGGATGTAGGTGCCGCTGGAGCAGTCGACGACGACGTCGAGGTCGAGGCATCCGTCACCGGCATGCGTGGCGAGCACCTCGAAGCGCGCGATGCGGACGTCACGGGCCTTCAGATCGACCTCGACGCCGTCGCGGGCCAGGTCGTAGGCGCGGCGGCCGTCGACCTTGATCGCCGAGATGCGGCTGGGCACCTGCGCGATCGAGCCGGTGAGGGCCGCGACGCCTGCGGCGATCCGGTCGTCGGTGACGGCGGCGAGCGCGGATGCCGCGGCCCGCGCGGTGATCTGCCCGTCCGCGTCGTCGGAGTCGGTGGACTGGCCGAGCCGGACGGTGGCGGTGTAGGTCTTGTCGAGGCCGACCAGGTAGGTGAGCAGCCGGGTGGCCCCGCCGATGCCGAGGACGAGCAGGCCGGTGGCCATCGGGTCGAGGGTGCCGGCGTGGCCGATCTTGCGGGTGCCCAGCGCGCGGCGGGCACGCGCGACGACGTCATGGCTGGTCATGCCGCCCGGCTTGTCGACGAGCAGGATGCCGTTCGGATCCGCCATCAGCAGGAGTCCCGGAAGACCTGGACGGGCCGGGCCGGGTCGGACACGTCGACCAGCGCCGAGGCGCGCGCCACCGGCTGCTCGCGCAGATACGCCAGTTCGACACGGGTGTACGGTGTGTCGATCGAGCGGCCGGGCAGGGCGGCGAGCACCGCGTCGGAGCATTCGAGCCAGACCGAGAAGTGCCAGATGCCGCGCAGCTGCGGGCTGTTCAGGAACGGGCCGTCCACCACGAGCACGGCGTCGTCGGGGGCGGTGACCCAGCGCGCCTCGGCCGGTTGGTCGCGTCGTGCGTCCCACCCCTGCAGCTGGAACCCGGTGGTCGCCGAGGTGTGCACGCCGCTGCGGAACGGGTCGATCAGCACGCGACGGAAGGTCTCCTCGTCGAACCATCCCGGCGCCTGCTCGGTGCCCGCCCGGTCGGCGCGCGGCAGCAGAAAGTCGTCGGCATGGGCGCGGAACACCGCCGCACCGTCCTCGCCGATGATCGCCGCGAACGCGTCGGCGAACGCCGCGGTGTGCACCACGGGCAGTGCGTCGACGGCGACGAGCACACGCCCCGCCGGCTGGTGCTGCCGCAGCTGTGCGCGCAGCTCACGCAGCAGCGTGTTCGCGGGCGTGATCGGCAGGCGCATGCCTCCAGCCTATTGTGCGCCCGGGCACGACACCGGCCGCATAGGGTGGACGCCGTGACCGTCCCCGACCTCGCCCGGCCGCTGATCGCGTGGTACCGCGAGAACGCCCGCGACCTGCCGTGGCGGCGGGCCGGTTTCCACTCCCGTTATGGCGGCTGGGGTGTACTGGTCAGCGAGTTCATGCTGCAGCAGACGCCCGCCACGCGCGTCATCGGGCCTCTGGACGCGTGGCTGACCCGGTGGCCGACGCCCGCGGATCTGGCCGCCGAGCCGCCCGCGGCCGCGGTGCGGCAGTGGGCGAACCTGGGCTATCCGCGCCGCGCGCTGTGGCTGCACCGCGCGGCCGTCGAGATCCGCGACCGGCACGACGGCATCGTGCCGGCCGACGTCGATGCCCTGCTGGAGCTGAGCGGCATCGGCCCCTACACCGCACGGGCGGTCGCCGTGTTCGCGTACGGGCAGCGGCATCCCGTCGTCGACACCAACACCCGGCGGGTGCTGGCCCGCGCCGTCGCCGGACGTTCGCAGCCCGGCCCGCCGTCGCCGCGCGACCTCGACGCGATGGCGGCGCTCCTTCCGGCGGACGACGCCGACGCGGCCGTGCTGAACGCGGCCACCATGGAGCTGGGCGCCGTCGTCTGCACCGCGCGCACGCCCCGCTGCGACATATGCCCGATCGCGCATGCGTGCGCGTGGCGGGTGGCCGGGTACCCCGACACCGGCGACACCCGGCGGCGGCAGGCCCGCTACGAGGGCAGCGACCGGCAGGCGCGCGGGGCGGTGCTGAGGGCGTTGCGGGATGCCGCGGGCCACGCGCTCGCGCAGGACGATGTGATCGCCGGCTGGCCCGATGCGGCCCAGCGCGACCGCGCGATCGACTCGCTGGTCGCCGACGGTCTGGTCGAGGCATCCGACGGGCTGCTGCACCTGCCCCGCTGACGGCAGCGGTTTCTGACTACTCGGCCTCGTCGAGTTCGCGGGGCTTGAGGTAGGGGTCGGGCTCGCCGGCGTACGCGGCGCCGGCGGCCAGGCCTGCCACCGCCTCGTCGCGCTCCCGCGCCTCGCGCAACAGGTCCTCGATGTGACCGGCGTTCTCGGGGATCGCGTCGGGGATGAACTCCAGTGTCGGGGTCAGCCGCACCTGGAGCTGACGGCCCACCTCGCTGCGCAGCATCCCGGTCGCCGCCCGCAACGCGTCGGCGGTGTCCTGCCGCTCCTTCTCGTCGCCGAGCACGGTGTAGAACACCGACGCGTGCTGCAGGTCACCGGTCACCCGCACATCGGTGATCGTGACGAACCCGAGCCGCGGGTCGCGCAGCCCCTTCTCGAGCCGCTGCGCGATGAGCACGCGGATGCGGTCGGCCAGGCGTGCCTGTCGCTCTGTAGACATGATTACTCCTCAGCGGACTCGCGGGGGACGCCCGAAGGCATCCCCCGCGAGGCGGACTCAACCGCGGGGCTTTTCCACCATCTCGGTGGTCTCGATCTCGTCACCGATCTGGATGTCGTTGAACTTGCCCAGGCCGATACCGGCCTCGTAGCCTTCGCGGACCTCGGTGACATCGTCCTTGAACCGGCGCAGCGACTCGATGGCCAGCCCGTCGGCGACGACCACGCCGTCGCGGATGACGCGGGCCTTCGCGTTGCGGGTGATCGTGCCCGAGCGCACCAGCACACCGGCGATGTTGCCGAACTTCGAGGAGCGGAACACCTCGCGGATCTCGGCGACGCCGGACTGCACCTCTTCGTACTCGGGCTTGAGCATGCCCTTGAGCGAGTTCTCGATGTCTTCGAGGGCCGCGTAGATCACCGAGTAGAACCGGATGTCGACGCCCTCGCGCTGGGCGCGGGCGCGCGCCTTCTGGTCGGGCCGCACGTTGAAGCCGACGATGATCGCGTTGTCGATCGTCGCCAGGTCCACGTCCGACTCGGTGATGGCACCCACACCGCGGTGCAGGATGCGCAACTGCACCGAGTCGTCGACCTCGATCTTCAGCAGCGACTCCTCCAGCGCCTCGACGGCACCGGACACGTCACCCTTGATGATGAGGTTGAGCGACTCGACCTTGCCCTCCTGCAGCGCCTTGGTGAAGTCCTCGAGCGAGATGCGCTTGCGGGCCTTGGCCAGCTGTGCGTTGCGCTCGGCGGCCTCGCGCTTCTCGGCGATCTGGCGGGCGGTGCGGTCTTCGTCGGTGACGATGAACGTGTCACCGGCACGGGGCACCGAGTTCAGACCCTGCACCTGCACCGGGCGTGACGGCGCGGCCTCGTCGACCGCATCGCCGTTCTCGTCGACCATCGCCCGCACCCGGCCGTAGGCGGTGCCCGCGACGATCGCGTCACCCACACGCAGCGTGCCGGACTGGATCAGCACGGTGGCGACCGACCCGCGGCCCTTGTCGAGCTTGGCCTCGATCGCGACACCACGCGCCGGCTTGTTCGGGTTGGCCCGCAGGTCGAGCCCGGCATCGGCGGTCAGCAGCACCGCATCCAGCAGCTCCTGGATGCCGATGTTCTCGCGCGCCGAGACGTCGACGAACATGACGTCGCCGCCGTACTCCTCGGCGACCAGACCGTACTCGGTGAGCTGCTGGCGCACCTTGGCCGGGTTGGCGTCGGGCTTGTCGATCTTGTTCACCGCGACCACGATCGGCACACCGGCGGCCTGGGCGTGGTTGAGGGCCTCGACCGTCTGCGGCATGATGCCGTCGTCGGCGGCGACCACGAGGATCGCGATGTCGGTCACCTGCGCGCCACGGGCACGCATGGCGGTGAACGCCTCGTGACCCGGGGTGTCGATGAAGGTGATCGCCCGCTCGATGTCGTCGTGCTCGGTCCAGATCTGGTAGGCACCGATGTGCTGGGTGATGCCGCCGGCCTCGCCCGCCACCACGTTCGTCTGCCGGATGGCGTCCAGCAGACGGGTCTTGCCGTGGTCGACGTGGCCCATGACGGTGACCACCGGGGGCCGGATCTCCAGGTCGGACTCGTCCTCTTCGGCGAGCTCCGCCTCGAGGTCGAGACCGAAGCCTTCGAGCAGCTCTTTGTCCTCGTCCTCGGGCGAGACCATCTGCACCTTGTAGCCCAGCTCTTCGCCGAGCACCTCGAACGTGGCCTCGTCCAGCGACTCGGTCGCCGTGGCCATCTCACCCAGGTTGAACAGAATGGTCACCAGGGTGCCCGGCTGCACGGTGTAGCCCTTGAGCGCCTCGAGCTTGTCGGCGAAGTCGGCGATCGACGCACCGCGGCGCAACCGGATGATCTCGCCGTTGCCCTTCTGGACGTTGACGCCGCCGACGACCGGCGCCGACCGCATCTCGAATTCCTGCCGCTTGGCACGCCTCGACTTGCGCTGCTTGCTCTTGCCGCCGCCCTTGCCGAACGCGCCTGCGGTGCCGCCGCCGGGGCCGCGGCCACGGCCACCGCCACCGGGACGACCGGCGAAGCCGCCGCCCGGGCGACCGGCGAACCCGCCGCCGCCTGCTCCCCCGCCGGCACCGGGCCGGCCGGAGCGCTGCTGGAACGGTGCGCCGCCACCGGGGCGACCCGGCCGACCCGCGCCGCCGCCGGTGCGGGCGCCGCCCGGACGCGGGGCGCCGGGACGGGGCGAGCCGGGGCGCGGCGGCTGAGGCCGCGGCGCCTGCGGGCGCGGGATGTTGCCGGGGCTCGGGCGCTGGCCCATGCCCTGCGCGGGCGCGAACGGGTTGTTGCCCGGGCGCGGACCGGCGGGGCGCTGGCCCATGCCCTGCGCCGACGAGAACGGGTTGTTGCCCGGGCGCGGTCCGCCCGGGCGCGGACCCGGGGTGGGGCCGCCGGCCGGTGCGGCCGGGGTGTTCGTCTCGGCCTGCGGCGCAGCCGGCGCCGGGGCGGATGCCGCCGGCTCGGGAGCCTGCTTGGCGGCGGGCGCCGGCTTGGCCGAGGTCTTGGCCTTGGGCGCCGCGGGACGCACGGGGCCGGGACGGCCGACCGGGACGGCGGCGGGCTTGGGCGCCGCGGCCGCGTCGGCGGCGGGCTTGACACCGTCCGCTTCGAGGGCGGCACGCAGCTTGCGCGCCACCGGCGGTTCGATGGTCGACGAGGGGCTCTTCACGAACTCGCCGAGCTCTTTGAGCTTGGCCAGGGCGACCTTGCTGTCGACGCCGAGTTCGGAGGCGATCTCGTGCACGCGTGGTTTAGCCACAATTCTCCTGTCTGAGGTCTCCCCCAGGCAGGGCAGACCGTTAGTCGGTGACGGGTCTCATTTCGAGCCGTTCACTTTGTTTCCATAGCCGTTCAGCCTTTTCGCTGTGTGCGCTGTTCGATGGTCTGCGTGTCAAGCGGGCCTGACACACGCAATGCTCGTACGAAGGCCCGGCGCCGCACCGCGGCATCCAGGCACGCCTGCGTGTCGTGCACCCACGCTCCCCGGCCGGGCATCGCCGCGCGTTCGTCGGGGACGAGGCGGGAATCGATGACCACGACCCGCAGAAGCGCGGATCGAGGGGAACGTCGGCGGCATCCGACGCACGTTCGTACAGGTTCCATTCTACACTCCCGGCCGCACCGCGCCGGGCGCGGCCGTGCTCAGCCCTCGTCCATGATCGAGTCGGGCTGGATGTCGATCTTCGCACCGGTCAGCTTGGCGGCCAGGCGCGCGTTCTGCCCCTCCTTGCCGATGGCCAGCGACAGCTGGTAATCGGGCACCAGCGCGCGCACCGCCTTGGTGGCTGCATCCAACACGAAACTCGAGGTGACCTTCGCCGGCGACAGCGCGTTCGCGACGAAACGTGCCAGCTCGCCGTCGTAGTCGACGATGTCGATCTTCTCGCCGTTCAGTTCCTCGGTCACCGCGCGCACCCGCCGGCCGAGCTCGCCGATGCAGGCGCCCTTGGCGTTGACCGACGGGTCGTTCGCCTTCACCGCGATCTTGGTGCGGTGCCCGGCCTCACGGGCCAGCGACACGATCTCGACCACGCCCGAGGCGATCTCGGGCACCTCGAGCGCGAACAGCTTGCGCACCAGCCCGGGGTGGGTGCGCGACACCGTGATCGCCGGGCCCTTGGCACCCTTGGCGACGCTGGTGACGTACACGCGCATGCGGGTGCCGTGGGCGTAGTCTTCGCCCGGCACCTGCTCTTCGGGCGGCAGGATCGCCTCGACGGTGCCCAGGTCGACGTGCACCATGCGCGGGTTCGGGCCCTGCTGCACGATGCCGGCGACGATGTCGCCCTCTTTGCCGCGGAACTCACCGAGCACCGCGTCGTCGGCGATGTCGCGCAGCCGCTGGCTGATCACCTGCTTCGCGGCGAACGCGGCGATGCGGCCGAAGTCCTCGGGGGTGCTCTCTTCTTCGCCGATGACCGCGCCGTCCTCGTCGTGCACGGGAACGAACACGCCGACGTGGCCGGTCTTGCGGTCCAGGTGCGCACGGGCACCCTCGGGCACGGCGCCGGTCGGGGAGGTGTGCTTGCCGTAGGCGGTCAGGATCGCCTGCTCGATGATGTGCACGAGCTCGTCGAAGGGGATCTCCTTCTCGCGCTCGACCGTCCGCAGCAGACCCAGATCGATGTCCATCGCGCCCTCCCTCTTCAGCTTTCACCGGCGCGAGGGTACGCGCCGACATCCCCACTACGTTACCGGATGCCGCAGGCGGTGAAGCTGTGTGCCCGCCGACGGCGCCTCAGTCGCGCGGGCAGTGCGAGCCGTCCTCGGGCCGGTGCGCGAACAGTCCCGCCGTCCAGTCGACGAGCTTGGGCAGCAGCGGCGAACCCGGCTGCAGGATGCGCTGGTGGGTCATGGTCGGATACGAGATGCCCTGTGCATCGTTGCCGGCCGCGCACAGCCGCCGCACGAGCGCGGTCTGCTGGCTGCGCGGGATGACCTCGTCGCGGTCGCCCCACGCGATGAGCAACGGGGAGTCCCACGTGCCGCGCACCCCGTTCTGCGCGAGCCGGTGACCGAGGGCGCCCGCGGTCAGGTCGCCGATGTACAGGGGCTGTCGCTCCGACACGCCCAGCGCCGCCACCACAGAGACGATCAGCCCCGGCTCGCTCGGACACCGCTGCGCAAGCTCGCGCACCACGGCCCGCGTGCCCGGCGACACGTAATCGGCGATCTGCACGTCGGGGTAGGTCTCGGAGTACGGCACCAGCACCCACGCGGTCAGCACGGTCAGCTGCACGCTCGCGTACCCGCTGGTCAGATCGCGTGCCAGCGACAGCGGCTCGGCGGCCGGCGCGAGCGCGACGGTGCCCAGCACGTGCAGGTCGGGCGTGTACCGTCGGGCGATCTGCGACGCCCACAGGGCCGCGTGCCCGCCCTGGGAGTGACCCCACACCACCACCTCGTCCGAGAGCCACACCCCGGGCAGACGCGCGGCGGCGCGCACCGCGTCGAGCGCCGACCGCGCCTCACCCTCGCCGATCAGGTACGGGAAGACCCCGGGGGCGCCCTGCCCGGCGTAGTCCGGGGCGACCACGACCCAGCCGTGCGCGAGCGCGTCGTTCAGCGCCGGGATCGCCCAGCGGGTGGCGGTGTCGTCCCGCAGGCTGGGGGCGCAGCCGCGGGCGACGCCGGTGGTGCCGTGGTTCCACAGCACCACGGGGCGCGGCTGCCAGGTATCGGTGTCGGGCACGATCACCAGGGCACTGGCGGGCACCTGCGCCCCGAACTCGTCGGTGGTCGTGTAGAGCATGCGCAGCACCCGCGCACCCGGCGGCAGCGTGCCGTGGTAGTCGTCGGACCGGATCACCTGACCGTGGCCGTCGGGCAGCCGCGCCGGCGGGTCGTAGAACGCGTCGACGACGGGCGCGCCGTCCTGCAGCCAGCCGTTGAGGAACCCGCCGGCGACGGTGACCGCGACCAGCAGCACGGCCAGCGCGTAGCGCCCCGCGTCGGCGGGCCAGCGGCGCCGGGGGCGCGGATGCCGCACCCGCCCGCCGCGGTCGGGCCGGCGTGCGAGCGTGACGATGCCGCGCACCAGCTGCACGAGCCCGAACACCAGGGTGCGCACGCCGAAGACCACCGCGACCACGAGCACGGTCACGTTCGGCCAGGTCAGCGACAGGATGCCGAAGGCCATCTGCGCTCCGCCCCAGGTGGCCGCCAGCACGCGCGAGCTGACCGGCAGCCGACGACCGGGCGACGCGGCGGCCTCGGCGAGCGAGGCGATCCCGCCCAGCAGCAGCAGCATCGCCAGCACCGTGGGCAGCAGGTTCAGGCTCGCGCCCAGGAACACGAGCACGACCAGGCCCGCCAGCATCCATGCCACCGACAGCACCCGCTGCCACCAGGGTTTGCGCTGCGGCGGGGTGACCAGCTCGAGCAGTCCCGACACGATCGCGCTCACCCCGACGTAGACGCCGAGCAGCAGCAGCGAGGTGAGCGGGCGGGCGACGATCAGCACGCCCAGCACGGCGACCGCGACGCCGACGGCGATGCGGGCGCGGGGCGGCGCCTGGGCGAGCAGCCGAGGGAGCACGCTCCACCGTCTCGACACCTGCTCCCCGGCCACCGGGCCATGATAGGTCAGGCGGCCCGCCGGTCAGCCCGGTGCGTCGGCCCAGGAGTCGATCGCGCCGATCACCCGGTACAGCTGCCCCACCCGGAACGGGTTGAACCGCATGACCAGGCGCTGCAGGTCGAGGCGGTCGTCGTCCTCGCGCTCGTCGCGCAACGGCGCGGTGCGTTCGATGGCGCCGGCCGTCAGCAGGTGCCCGAACCGGTCGTTGAGCTCAGCCAGCTGGGCGTCGCTGGGGCCGGTGCGCATGCGCAGCACCAGCCGGTCGCGCACCCACCGCAGCGAGTCGTAGTTGCGCCAGAACGCGATCACGTGGTCGACGGCCGCACCGACCGAGTCGGTCACCAGCACCCGGTCGAAGTCGTCGGCGTCGATGACGCCGGCCGGCACCAGGTGCTGGTCGACGAACCGGCGCAGCCCGCCCCAGAACGTGCCGCCGGGCTCGTCGAGCAGCACGATCGGCATCGGCTCGGCCTTGCCGGTCTGCTGCAGCGTGAGCAGCTCGAACATCTCGTCCAGGGTGCCGAAGCCGCCGGGCACGCAGATGAACCCGTGCGACTCCTTCATGAGCATGAGCTTGCGGGTGAAGAAGTACTTCATCGACACCAGATTGCCGCCGTCGGCGACGACGGCGTTGGGCTTTTCTTCGAACGGCAGCCGGATCGACACGCCGATCGACCGCCCGGGCCCGGCGCCCTCGGCGGCGGCCTGCATGATGCCGGGGCCGGCGCCGGTGACCACCATCCAGCCGCGGCCCGACAGCCGGTGCGCGGCCGCCCGTGCCTGCCGGTACAGCGGGTCGTCCGGCTGGGTGCGCGCCGACCCGAAGATGGTGACCTTGGGCACGTCCCGGTACGGCGCGAACAGTCCGAACGCGGCGCGCATCTCGTTGAGGGCGGCCGAGCTGATCTTCAGGTCGAGGCGGTCGGTGTCGTCCATGCCCAGGCCGATGCCGGTGGCCAGGATCCGGGCGATCAGGTCGGTGTGCTCGGTGATGCCCGCGGCATCCATCGCCTGCCGCAGCGCCTCGGTGACCTCGTGGGGCACCGTGTGGGAGTCAACCATGCGTCCACCTTCCCACCGATGTGTGCCGTCTTCGCTCTCGCACACCGGACACCGGGCGATGACCGTGCGATCCCCGGGTAGCGTATGGCGCGATGCGAGATCACTGTGCCCGTGCCGGACGGCCGTACCGCGCCGTCCCGGTGCTGCTGCTGACCCTGTGCCTGCTTGTGACCGGGTGCGGTGCCGTCTCGTTCCGGCCCGGACCCGCGGCCGACCGGGTGTGGGAGCACGACGACGACCTGGGCTCGGTCACCGTCTATCGGGTCGACCGGCGCGGCGACCTGCACCCGGCGGCGACCGGCGCCGCCTTGCGCATGTGGCAGATGTTCCGGCGTGTGCTCACCCCCGCCTACACGGCGCAGGTGATCAGCGGCTACCGGGTGGGCGATGCACCCACCAGCGACACGCTCGCCTACGTGACGGCGGACACAGACGACCCCGGCCGCTGGACGCTCGCCGCCAACGCCGCGATCGCCGACGACCGCGACCTGCTGCTGGAGACGTTCATCCACGAGTACGCGCACATCCGCAGCCTGCAGCCATCGCAGTACGACGACGCCGGCACCCGCTGCCGCACGGTCGATCTGAGCGACGGATGCCTGCGGCCCGGCGCCGCGCTCACGCAGTTCGACGAACAGTTCTGGTCGCACTACACGAACGCCCCCGGCCCCGAGAACGACGACGCCGACCGCGCCCGGCGGTTCTACCAACGCCATGAGGACGACTTCGTCAGCGACTACGCCGCCACCAACGTCGTCGAGGACTACGCCGAATCGTTCGCCGCGTTCGTGCTCGAAGACAAGCCCGAGGGCGACTCGGTGATCGCCCGCAAGCTGCGCTTCTTCTGGGACCGCCGCGACGACGTGTCGATCCGCGACCGGATCCGCCGCGAGTTCGGTCTGTGACATCCCCCCGGCGCCTGCCGCCGACCGCCCCGATCGGGCGCCGTGCCGGCGTCAGCGGGCGGACAGCCGTGCGACCGCCTCGGCGGCCGGCAGCGTCTCGCGCGCACCGGTACGGCGGTTCCACAGCTCGACCTCGCCGTCGGCGGCGCCTCGGCCGGCGACGAGCACGTGCGGCACGCCGATCAGCTCGGCGTCGCCGAACTTCACCCCCGGCGAGACCTTCGGCCGGTCGTCGTAGAGCACGTCGAGTCCGGCGTCCTCGAGCTGTGCCGACACCCGTTCGGCCAGCGCGAACGCGGTCTGGTCCTTGCCGGTGGCCACGACGTGCACGTCGAACGGCGCGACCGAGGCCGGCCAGATCAGACCCTTCTCGTCGTTGTTCTCTTCGGCGATGATCGCGAGGATGCGGGTCACACCGATGCCGTACGAACCCATGGTCACGGTGACGAGCTTGCCGTTCTCGTCGAGCACCTTCAGCCCGAGCGCCTCGGCGTACTTGCGGCCGAGCTGGAAGACGTGCCCGATCTCCATGCCGCGGGCCAGGGTCACCGGGCCGGAGCCGTCGGGCGCGGGGTCGCCCTCGCGCACCGTGGCGACCTCGACGTACCCGTCGGCGGTGAAGTCGCGCCCGGCCACGAGCGAGTGCACGTGCTTCTGGTCGATGTTCGCGCCGGTGATCCAGCGGGAACCGTCCACCACGCGCGGGTCGAGCAGGTAGCGGATGCCGGTCGTGGACTGCTCGCCGAGCACCGGGCCCGACTCGGACCACGGACCGATGTAGCCCTTGACCAGGCCCGGATGCTTCGCGAAGTCCTCCGGGGTGGCCGCTTCGACGGCGGCGGGGGCGAAGGCCACCTCGGCGCGCTTGTCGTCGACGTCGCGGTCGCCGGGGATGCCGACCACCACCAGTTCGCGCGTGCCGTCGAGGTGGGTGAGGGCGAGCACGACGTTCTTGAGGGTGTCGGCGGCGGTGTACTCGCCGTCCAGCACCGCGTTCGAGTGGGCGACAAGAGTCTCGATCGTGGGCGTGTCCGGCGAGTCGAAGATGACCGGTGCGGGCTGAGAGTCGACGGGGATCGGGTCGGGGGCGACCGTGGTGAACGCCTCGACGTTCGCGGCGTATCCGGCGTCCGAGCGCACGAAGGTGTCCTCCCCCACCGGGGTCGGGTGCAGGAACTCTTCGCTGCGCGATCCGCCCATGGCACCGGCATCCGCCTGCACGATGACGTAGTCGAGCCCCAGGCGCGTGAAGATGCGCTCGTAGGCGTCGCGCTGCGCCTGGTAGCTGGCGTCCAGGCCGGCCTCGTCGACGTCGAACGAGTACGCGTCCTTCATCGTGAACTCGCGGCCGCGCAGCAGGCCCGCGCGGGGGCGCGCCTCATCGCGGTACTTGTCCTGGATCTGATACAGCGACAGCGGAAGGTCCTTGTACGACGAATACAGGTCTTTGACCAGCAGCGTGAACGCCTCTTCGTGGGTGGGCGCGAGCAGATAGTCGGCACCCTTGCGGTCCTGCAGCCGGAACAGCAGCTCACCGTACTCGTCCCACCGGCCGGTGGCCTGATAGGGCTCGCGCGGCATGAGCGCGGGGAAGTGCACCTCCTGCGCACCCGCCGCATCCATCTCTTCGCGGATGATGCGCTCGATCTTCGCCTTCACCCGCAGCCCCAGCGGCAGCCAGGCGAACACGCCCGCGGCCTGCCGCCGGATGTACCCCGCGCGCACGAGCAGCTTGTGGCTTTGGACCTCCGCCTCGGCGGGGTCTTCCCTGAGCGTGCGGACGAAGAACTTCGACAGACGAGTGACCACGATCCCCCAGTCTACGGGCGACGGATGCCGCGGCCCGCGCGATGACGATGCGTACACTTGGCGCGTGCCCGGTCGTCGCCCTCACCTGATCTCCGCCGCCGCCGGCAACGCCCTGGCGGCGTCGCTGGCCGCCCTGCACGACGAGCTGGAGTTGCCCGGCCCCTTCCCCGACGAGGTGACCGCCGAGGCGGATGCCGCCGCCCGCGATGTGCCGGCGACGCCGTCGGCCGAGCTGGCCGATCTGCGCGAGATCGAGTTCCTCACCATCGACCCCGAGGGCTCACGCGACCTCGATCAGGCACTGCATCTGGAACGGACCGCGACCGGTGGCATCCTGCACTACGCCATCGCCGACGTGCCCGCGTTCGTGACGCCGGCGGGCGCGGTGGATGCCGCGGCCCGCGCCCGCGGCGAGACGCTGTACGCCGTCGACGGGACGATCCCGCTGCACCCGCGTGTGCTGAGCGAAGGCGCAGCGTCGCTGTTGCCGGGCGTGGACCGGCGCGCGTTCGTGTGGCGGTTCGAGCTGGACGAGCGGGCCGAGCCGACTCAGGTCACGCTGACCCGCGCCGTGGTGCGGTCGCGCCGGCAGTGGAGCTACCCCGAGGCGCAGCGGGCCGTCGACGACGGCAGCGCCCCGGCGGCGTTGGCGGCGCTGCCGTGGTTCGGCGCCGCGCGGGCCGAGCGCGAGCAGGAACGGGGCGGCGCGAGCCTGAACTCCCCCGAGATCGAGGTGGCCGCCACGCCCACCGGGTACGAGCTGCGACGACGCGCGACCCTGCCGATCGAGGACTGGAACGCGCAGGTGTCGCTGCTCACCGGCATGGCCGCGGCCCGCATCATGCTGGACGGCGGGGTCGGCATCCTGCGCACCATGCCGGCGGCCGATGCCGACGACGTCGCGACGTTCCGTGCGCAGACGGTGGCACTGGGCACGCCGTGGCCGAGCGGGATGGGGTACGGCGAGTATCTGCGGACGCTGCGCGGCGACGACCCGAAGACACTGGCGATCCGGGATGCCGCGACCCGGCTGTTCCGCGGCGCCGGTTATGCCGCGTTCGACGGCACGCCGCCCGCCGACCCGCTGCAATCGGCGATCGCCGCACCGTACGCGCACACCACGGCCCCGCTGCGACGGCTGGTCGACCGGTGGTGTCTGGTGGTGTGCGAGGCGCTGTCGAACGGGCGCGAGGTGCCGGGGTGGGCACGCGAGAGCCTGACCGAACTGCCGAAGATCATGGGGCGCAGCAACGGCCTGGCCTCCCGCTTGGATGCCGCGAGCATCGACCGCGTCGAGGCGGCGGTGCTGCACGGCCGCATCGGGCGCACGTTCCGCGGCGTGGCACTGGGCCGCCGCGGCGACGGCGTGCGGGTGCAGCTGGACGACCCGCTGGTGAGCGTCGTGGTGGACGGGCTCGAGGTTGAACCGGGGTCGACGGTGCAGGTGCGGCTGCAGCGCGCCGACATCGCCACCGGTGAGATCGTCATGGTCCCCGCATCCGAGGAGGCGCACTGATGGCCGGCATCCTGCTCACCGGTTTCGAGCCGTTCGCCACCGACCGGGTGAACCCGTCCGCCGAGGCGGTGCGCCTGGCCGCAGACCTGTGGCCGGGACCGGAGCCGCTGGTGACGGCGGTGTTGCCGGTGACCTTCGACGGCGCCGCGCGCCGGCTGCGCGAGCTCATCGCCGCGCACGACCCCGACGTCGTGATCGCCACCGGGCTCGCCGGCGGCCGGCCGGCGGTCAGCGTGGAGCGGGTCGCGGTGAACCTCGTGGACGCCGGCATCCCCGACAACGCGGGCGCGCAGCCGGTCGACGTGCCGTGCGTGCCGGGCGGCCCGCCGGCCTGGTTCGCAACGCTGCCGGTCAAGCGCATCGTGGCCGCGGTGTCGGGCAGCGGCATCCCGTGCGCACTGTCGCTGTCGGCCGGCAGCTACGTGTGCAACCACGTGTTCGCCCACGCGATGGATGCCGCCAGGCCGGGCGTGCGGGCGGGGTTCATCCATGTGCCGTGGGGCACCGGGCAGGCGCCGCGCGGCGAGCCCGAGCTGCCCGTCGCCGACATGGCACGTGCCCTGGTGATCGCCGCGCGCACCGCGCTCGACGAGGCGACGGATGCGGCGACTCCCGGCGGCGCGCTGCACTGAGCCGCGCCGGCCGAAGGGCTCACCGCGGCGTGGCGGTGGTGGTCATCACGAGCAGCTGTGGGTCGGGCAGGTCGAGTTCGACCGTGATCGCGGCGAACTCCGACAGGGCGTGCACGTGGGTGCCGCCGCACGGGATCGACGCGGTGCCCTCGGGCAGGTCGCACTCCCAGCGGCGCCGGTCGATGATGGTGGGGCCGTCGGTCACGACCCGGCTCGCCGACCCCGCCGCCACCCATGCGGCCAGCTGCGCGTTGATGCGCTGCTGCCGGTCGGCGAGCGTCGCGGCGAATCCCTCGGTGTCGAACCCCGCCTTGCGCAGGCTCTTGCCCAGCCGATACTCGTCGACCGCGCCGTCTTCATGGATGCGGCTGGTCTGGTTCGCGCGTCCCTCGAAGTCCGGATTGCCCAGGGCGTCGGGGCCGGGGTCCTTGCGCCACAGATCGGCGAGGGCCAGATCGAGGGCGAGGGATGCCAGGTGGCAGGCCGTGTGCCCGCGGCTCAGTCCGCCGCGGCGCACCGCATCCACCTCGGCGTGCACCACCGCTGCGGGCGCGAGCCACGCGGGCGCGGGCCTGTCGAGCCGGTGCCCGACCAGCCAGGTCCACCCCTCGGTACCCCGCTTGACGGGGATGTCCTCGCCGACGAAGAGGGAGCCCGAGGCATCCGTCGCCGCCATCACCGCCTCGACCACGCGCGCGTTCTCGCCGCCGGCGTGCAGCAGGCCGTCGTCGCCGGGCTGGTCGGGCCAGGTGTGGTCGACGGGGTGGAACGGCGTGGCGTCCAGCACCACCACGTCACCGGCCACCTGCACCACGGTGGCCTCACCGGTCACCGCACCCTCGGGGAATGTCACGATCGTCGCCGACATGGGCCTCCTTCTGCCTCAGCGAGACTACCAACCCGGCGGGGCGGTCAGGCGGTGACGACCTGGGCGGTGCCGATGCCGGCGTCGGGCCCCATCTCGGCGGCGATCCGGTTCGCCTCGGCGATGAGGGTCTGCACGATCTCGGCCTCGGGCACGGTCTTGACGACCTCGCCCTTCACGAAGATCTGCCCCTTGCCGTTGCCGGATGCCACCCCCAGGTCGGCCTCGCGGGCCTCGCCGGGGCCGTTCACGACGCATCCCATCACGGCGACCCGCAGCGGCACGGTGAGATCCTTCAAGCCCTCGGTCACCGAGTCGGCGAGGGTGTACACGTCGACCTGCGCGCGCCCGCACGACGGGCATGACACGATCTCGAGGGTGCGCTCGCGCAAACCCAGCGACTGCAGGATCTGCAGCCCGACCTTGACCTCTTCGACCGGCGGCGCCGACAGCGACACCCGGATCGTGTCGCCGATGCCCTCGCCCAACAGGATGCCGAAGGCCGTGGCCGATTTGATCGTGCCCTGAAAGGCGGGACCCGCCTCGGTCACGCCCAGGTGCAGCGGCCAGTCGCCGCGCTCGGCGAGCAGCCGGTACGCCTTCACCATCACCACCGGGTCGTGGTGCTTGACCGAGATCTTGAAGTCGTGGAAGTCGTGCTCCTCGAACAGCGACGCCTCCCACACCGCGCTCTCGACGAGCGCCTCAGGGGTGGCGGTGCCGTATCTGTGCAGCAGCCGCTTGTCGAGCGACCCGGCGTTGACTCCGATGCGCAGCGAGACGCCGGCATCCTTCGCCGCCTTCGCGATCTCGCCCACCTTGTCGTCGAACTGGCGGATGTTGCCGGGGTTCACACGGACCCCGCCGCAACCGGCGTCGATCGCGGCGAACACGTACCGCGGCTGGAAGTGGATGTCGGCGATCACCGGGATCTGGCTCTTGCGGGCGATGATCGGCAGCGCGTCGGCGTCGTCCTGACTGGGCACCGCGACCCGCACGATGTCGCAACCGGCCGCGGTCAGTTCGGCGATCTGCTGCAGCGTGGCGTTGATGTCGGTGGTGGGCGTGGTCGTCATCGACTGCACGCTGACCGGTGCGTCACCGCCGACCAGCACCTTGCCGACGCGGATCTGCCGACTGCGCCGGCGCGGGGCGAGCACGGGGCGGGGTTGCGGCATCCCGAGATTCACTGCTGGCACGCGCCCAGCCTACGCCGCGCCGCAGACGGCGGAGAGGGCGGGCCGGCCCGCCGCTGCGCAGCAACAGAGCCACAGCCGGCGGTCCGCGATCCCCCCGCGGCCGCCCGTCACGGCCGCCCGTCACAGCCCGGACGGCGCATCGGCGTCTCTGCTATCGTGACCGCATGATCGCGAACCGCACCTGGTGGCCCGCCCGCTGAGGCGGTGTGTTCGCGTTACCCAACGACAGACCGCCCGCGTGGCGGTCTTTCCTGTCGAGGCCGCCCGACGACCCGAAAGGCCGGCGATGACCCCGAGCCACGTCCACGCATCCCTCGACGCCCTGCGCACCGGTGACCGCCCGTTCGCGCTCCTGGCTCGGGACGCCGACACCGTCGAGGTGCTCTGCGGGCACGTCGTCGACGTCGACCTGCTCGCCGAGATCCCGTTGACGGATGCCACAGGCCGCGCCCGCGAGGTGCTCGCGCTCGTGCCGTTCCGCCAGGTGCGAGAGCGCGGTTTCGCGTGCCACGACGACGGCGCGCCGCTGCGCTGCCTGGTGGTGGACGAGCACCACACGCTGGGCCGCGACGAGGTGGTCGCCGCGCTGCCCGCGCAGACCGTGCCGCTGCGGGATGCGGGCTTCGACATTCCCGACGAGGAATACGCCCGGATCGTGCGGACGGTGATCGCCGACGAGATCGGCCGCGGCGAGGGCGCGAACTTCGTGATCCGCCGCGACTTCACCGCCGCCGTCGACGCCGATGCGGTCACCGCCGCCCTCACCTGGTTCCGCGCCCTGCTCGAGCACGAGCGCGGCGCGTACTGGACGTTCGTGGTCGTGACCCCGGGTCATGTGTGCGTGGGCGCCAGCCCGGAGGCGCACGTCATCGCCCGCGACGGCGTGGTGACGATGAACCCGATCTCGGGCACGTTCCGCCACCCCGCGGGCGGTGCCACCGTGGCGACCCTGAGCGAGTTCCTGCAGTCCACGAAAGAGACCGAGGAACTGTTCATGGTCGTCGACGAAGAGCTCAAGATGATGAGCGCCGTCTGCGCCGACGGGGGCCGGATCACCGGACCGCACCTGAAGGAGATGTCGCGGCTCACGCACACCGAGTACATGCTGCGGGGGCGCAGCACGACCGATCCCCGCGACATCCTGCGCGAGACGATGTTCGCACCCACCGTCACCGGCTCGCCGATGCAGAACGCGTGCACCGTGATCACCCGGCACGAGGCCACCCCCCGCGGCTACTACTCCGGCGTCGCCGCCCTGTTCACGCCCCGCGCCGCGCCGGCGAGCGGAGAGCCCACGCACGACCTCGACGCCCCGATCCTCATCCGCACCGCGTACCTGGTCGACGGGCGGCTGCGCGTGCCGGTCGGCGCCACCCTGGTGCGCCATTCCGACCCCGACGGCGAGGTGGGCGAGACCCACGGCAAGGCGGCCGGGGTCCTCGGGGCGATCGGGGCGGTGCCGCGGGCGGATGCCGCAGATCCCGACGAGCCGGCCACGCATCGCCTGCTGGCCGACGATCCGGGGGTGGCCGCTCTGCTCGCCTCGCGCAACGCGCGCCTGGCCCCGTTCTGGCTGAACCCGCAGGGACCGGCCGAGACGACACCGTTCACCGGCACCTCGGCGCTCGTGGTCGACGCCGAAGACCGCTTCACCACGATGCTCGCCCACCAGCTGCGCCACCTGGGCCTGAACGCCCGGATCGTGCCGTGGGACGCGGTGACCGACGGCGAGATCGACGCCGCCGAACTCGTCGTGGCCGGGCCCGGCCCGGGCGACCCGCGCGAGAAGACGAACCCGCGCATCGCGCGCATGCGCGAGGTGGTGCGGCGGCGCCGCGACGCGCACGCCCCGCTGCTGGCGGTGTGCCTGAGCCACCAGATCCTCGCCGATCAGGTGGGGCTCGCGCTGCAGCCGCTGGCGCAGCCGCACCAGGGGCTGCAGAAGACCGTCGACGTGTTCGGGACGCCTGCCTCGATCGGTTTCTACAACACGTTCACCGCCGTCGTCCCAGCGGGGACGGCGCGGGTGGCCGGGGTCGACGTGGCGGCGGATGCCACCGGTGCGGTCCACGCGCTGCGCGGGCCGCGATTCGCCTCGGTGCAGGGCCACCTCGAGTCGATCCTCTCGCGCGACGGCATGCAGACGCTCGAGCGCCTGGTCGCGCACGCGCTGGCCGACTGACATCCCGCCGCCTGACACCCCGCGTGGCCCCGCGGCGCCCCTCACAGGGTTCGGAGGATCGCGCCTTCTTCGGAGCCGAACCGGCGGTTCGCTCCGAACTTCGTGCGATCCTCCGAAGTCTGTGAAGAGGAATCAGCGGCGCGGTCACCGGTCAGAACAGCCGGATCGGGTTGAGTCAGAACAGCCGGATCGGGTTGATCAGGTCGGCGAGGATCAGCACCGCCCCCATCACGACCAGCAACACGACCACCACGAACGTGACCGGCACCAGTCGGGTGGCGTCCACCGGCTTCGGCGGCGGCCGGCGGAACAGCTTCGCCCAGGCCCGGTTGACGCCGTCCCACAGCGCGATGACCACGTGGCCGCCGTCCAACGGCAGCAACGGCACGAGGTTGAACACGAAGAGCGACACGTTCAGCGACCCGAGCATCATCAGCAGGAACGACACCCGATCGAGCACCGGTGCCGACGCCGACGCCGCCTCACCGGCGAGCACCCCG
The DNA here is from genome assembly GCF_000422405.1 of Microbacterium luticocti DSM 19459. Taxonomy (GTDB): domain Bacteria; phylum Actinomycetota; class Actinomycetes; order Actinomycetales; family Microbacteriaceae; genus Microbacterium; species Microbacterium luticocti. Next base: position 23,330 of record NZ_AULS01000007.1, on the reverse strand, counting down.
ACACCCACCGGCGACAGCGGGCTGTTCGGGTCGCGCTCGGACCCGGTGACGGTGGAGTGCACGATGCCGTACAGCTTCTGCGGCAACTGCACGATGATCTGGGCGACCGCCCCGACGTTCTGGAACGCGGCGGCCGGCCCCGACCAGATCGGCTGGCGCACATAGTCGATCTGCGCGGTGATGCCGGCGAACCCGATCGTGCTGCCGTCGACCGTGCGCGCGGCCGGGGTGAGCATGAGCGTCTGCTCGCGGCCGCCGCGCTCGACCACGACCGGCACCGTCTCGCCCGCCGAGCGCTGGATCACCGCGGACGCGTCGGCGAAGGTCGCGGCCGGCACCCCGTCCACCGAGACGATCCTGTCGCCGGGCTCGAATCCGGCGGCCTCGGCGGGCGAGGCAGGGTCGGATGCCTCGCACTGGGTGGTCGTCGTCGACGCGGGCAGGCACGCACTGACCTGGGCGATCGTGGTGGTCGCCGTCTGCACGCCGATGCCGCTGAACACGAGGGTGAACAGCACGATCGCCAGCACCAGGTTCATCACCGGGCCGCCGAGCATCACGATGATGCGCTTGTAGACCGGCAGGCGATAGAACGTGCGCGCGTCGTCGTCGCCGTCGAGGGTCTCATCGTTGGCGTCGCGGGCATCCTGCACCATCGTGGCGAAGAACCCGCCGCCGGCCCGGCCGCCGCGGGCGGCCTCTTTCGGCGAGGGCGGGTACATGCCCGCCATCGAGATGTAGCCGCCCAGGGGGATCGCCTTGATGCCGTACTCGGTCTCTCCCTTGCGGCGCGAGAACAGCGTGCGACCGAAGCCGATCATGTACTGGCCGACGCGCACGCCGAACAGCTTCGCCGGCACGAGATGGCCGAGCTCGTGCAGGGCGATCGAGACGGCAAGGCCCACCACCATGAGGACGATGCCGATGACGAAGGCGAGGACGGTCACGGCCCACACGCTACCGGCACCGGCTTTGAACCAGCCGTACGGCGGGGCACGCCACAGGATGCCCGCGGGTACGCTGAGTGTCGTGGATGCAGGTGCGGATCGTCGGCTGCGCGCGGTGCGCGGGGTGACGGCATCGACGGTCACCACCCTGGTCGCCGCGACCGCGCACACCCTCGCCGGGTCCGGTGCTCCCGCCCCACTGCTGGTGGCCGGCGCGGCGCTGCTGGCCGCCCCGCCCGCGGTCGCGCTGGTCGGCCGACGTGCCTCGGTGCTCCGCACATCGGCGGCGGTGCTGGCCGCCCAGGCGGTGTTCCACGTGCTGTTCGCCCTGTTCGCCGACACGGATGCCGTCGCCTACACACCGGCGGCGGGCCTGTCACACCACGCGGCGATGCACGCCGCCCCCACGATGACGATCATGCATGCCTCTTCGGGCATGCACGACATGTCCCCGGGCTCGCCGATGCTGTTCGCGCACGTGCTGGCGGCACTGGTCACGGTGGCGCTGCTGCATCGCGGCGAACGGATGCTGCAGGCACTGGGCCGCGGCATCCGTCGCCTGCTGCCCCGCCTGGTGCTCACCGCGCCGCAGCCGGTGGTGCGACGCCGCATCCGCTCCGTGTTCGTGGTCGCGCACCGCCCGGCACCGCAGCTGGCGTCGGTGCTGTCGCGGCGCGGGCCCCCGCAGCCGGCGTTCTGACCCGCGCTCGCGGGCACGCATCCTCCCACATCCCTTCGCGGCGGCGACCGGTCCGCCGTGCGCGCCGTCGCGCGCCGCCGCATCCGTCGCGTCTGCGACCGAACGAAAGACACATCGATGACCCGTTTTCCCCGTTCCGCACGCCTGGCCACCGGCGTGCTCGCCGGCACCGCGCTGGCGATCGCGCTGCCTCTGGCGGCATCCGCCCATGTCGAAGTGGATCCTGCGAGCGCCCCGGCCGGAGCGACCACGCCGCTGAGCTTCGGGTTCCACCACGGCTGCGACGACTCGCCGACCACGTCGCTGACGATCACCATCCCCGAGGGGGTGGGCAACGCCACACCGGTGTACGAGGGCGGCTGGACGATCGACCGCACGCTCGGCGAGAACAAGGTGCCCACCTCGATCACCTTCACCGCCGACACGCCGATTCAGACCGGTGTGGCCGCGTCGGTGTCGGTGGACGTGCTGTTCGACACCGCCGCGTCGGGCAAGACGCTGGTGTTCCCCGTCGTGCAGAAGTGCGTGACCGGCTCGACCTCGTGGAGCCAGGTCGCCGAGGACGGCCAGAGCGCCGAGGACCTCGACCACCCCGCACCGGTCGTCACGGTCGGGCCGGCGGCCGCCACCGGCGCCTCGTCGCACGGCGACCACGCCACCGGCGCGGCCGATCCGGGCAGCGCGGCGTCGACCGGCGCCGCGGCGTCCGACCCGGTGGCGCGTTGGCTCGCCGGTGGCGGCCTGGTCGCCGGCGTCGCCGGGCTCGTGGTGGCACTCGTCGCGACGACCCGCCGCCGGGACCGCGCCCACGGCTGACCGGGCCGATGCCCGGCCGCGCCCCGAACCAGAACACGGGGCGGCCGGGCATCGGGTCGCCGGATGAGATGATTGACCCGTCATGTCAGCCGTTGATCCCGCACCCGCCAACCTTCCGCCGGTCCTGCGTCCCGCCCATCCCCCCGTCCGCTCGCTGGCCGACGGGGCCGCCCGCATCGGCGGGCAGCTGCGCGGGGGCGACGTCGAGCTGACCGGGGTGACGCTCGCGACGGCCGATCTGCGCCCGGGCGAGGCGTTCGTCGCGATCCGCGGCGCCAACCGGCACGGTGCCGAGTTCGCCGCCGCTGCCGCCGCCGCCGGCGCCGTCGCCGTGATCACCGACGCCGACGGGGCCCGCATCGCCGCCGACGCCGGACTGCCGATCGTCGTGGTGGACGACCCGCGCGCGGTGCTCGGTGACCTGTCGGCGTGGGCGTACGGGACGGGCGCCGACGACGACCTGCCGCTGCTGCTGGGAACGACCGGCACGAACGGCAAGACCAGCGTGTCGCACCTGCTCGAGGGCATCCTCGGTCAGCTCGGCGTCGTGACCGGGCTCTCGTCGACCGCCGAGCGGCACATCGCCGGCGAGGTGATCGTGTCGCGGCTGACCACACCCGAGGCATCCGAGTTCCATGCCCTGCTGGCGCTGATGCGCGAGCGCGGCGTGCAGGCGGTGGCCGTCGAGGTCAGCGCGCAGGCCCTCACCCGGCATCGCGTCGACGGCCTGGTGTTCGACGTGGCCGGGTTCACCAACCTCTCGCACGACCACCTCGACGACTACGCCGACATGCGCGAGTACTTCGAGGCGAAGGCGATGCTGTTCACCGCCGAGCGCGCCCGCCGTGCAGTGATCTGCCTGGACTCGCCCGCCGGGGCCGAGATCGCGGCCCGCTGCGAAGTGCCGTACACCACCATCACGACCCCCGCGATCGCCGCCGATCCCGACACGACGGCGTCGTGGACGGTCGAGATCGTCGATGAACGCCAGGACGGCACGACGTTCACGCTGCGCGGACCGGACGGCCGCGCACTGACCACGGTGGTGCCGACGATCGGGCGACACATGGCCGCGAACGCGGGCCTGGCGATCGTGATGATCCTCGAGGCCGGCTACCCGTGGTCGTCGCTGGTCGCCGCCCTGGACGGCGGGCGCATCGACGCCCACCTGCCCGGTCGCACCCAGCTGGTGTCGGGCCCGTCCGGCCCCGCGGTGTACGTCGACTTCGGACACTCCCCCGACGCATTCGAGAAGACGCTGGCCGCGGTGCGCCGGGTGACGCCCGGCACGGTGCTCATGCTCTTCGGCGCCGACGGCGACCGCGACGCCACCAAGCGGCACGACATGGGGCGCACCGCCGTCGAGGGCAGCGACATCCTCGTGATCACCGACCACCACCCCCGCTTCGAAGACCCTGACTCGATCCGGGCCACGCTCATCGAAGGCGCACGTCGGGCCCGGCCGGATGCGCAGATCCACGAGTTCTCGCCGCCCGAACGCGCGATCCGCGAGGCGGTGGCCATGGTCGGCGAGGGCGATGCGATCCTGTGGGCCGGGCCCGGCCACCAGGACTACCGCGACATCCGCGGCCGGCGCGCCCCGTACTCGGCGCGCGAGCTCGCCCGTCGAGCGCTGCGCGACGCCGGCTGGCCGGTGCCCGAACCCAGCTGGCCGGTGCCGTATCCGGCCGATTCCACCCCGGCATCCGACCCCGAGCGCCCCGCCTGACTCACCCGGCGGCGATCAGGCGGTCGGCCTCGGCTCTCGCCCAGCGCTCGGCCTCGGCGAGCGCCTCGCGCGTGAGCGCGCCGGGCGCCTCGTGGGATTCGACGACGGCGCGCACGGTGTCGACGATCCCCGGGAACGACAGGCGGCGAGCGTGGAAGGCGGCGACGGCCTGCTCGTTGGCGGCGTTGAACACGGCCGGATAGGTGCTCCCAGCCGCCCCCGCACGCTTGGCGAGGGCCACCGCCGGGAACGCGTCGTGATCGAGCGGCTCGAACGTCCAGCTCGACGCGGTCGTGAAATCCAGCGGTCGTGCCGCGCCCGCCACCCGCTGCGGCCAGTCCAGCCCGAGCGAGATCGGGAGCCGCATGTCGGGCGGGGACGCCTGCGCGATCGTCGACCCGTCGACGAACTCGACCATGGAGTGCACGATCGACTGGGGGTGCACGACGACATCGATGCGGTCGTACGGCACCTCGAACAGCAGGTGCGCCTCGATGACCTCGAGTCCCTTGTTCACGAGCGTCGCCGAATTGGTGGTCACCATCGGACCCATCTGCCATGTGGGATGGGCGAGCGCCTGCTGCGGGGTCACGTCGGCCAGCGCGGCCCGGTCGCGGCCGCGGAAGGGCCCGCCCGAGGCGGTCAGCACCAGCCGCCGCACCTCGTCGGCGGTGCCGGCGCGCAGCGCCTGGGCGATCGCGGAGTGCTCCGAGTCGACCGGCACGATCTGGCCGGGCGCCGCTGCGGCGGTGACGAGTTCGCCGCCCACGATGAGCGACTCCTTGTTCGCCAGCGCGAGGGTGCGCCCGCCCTCCAGCGCGGCGAGCGTCGGGCCGAGCCCCACCGAACCGGTGATGGCGTTCAGCACCACGTCGGCCTCGACATCGCGCACCAGCTGTTCTGCCTCGACCTCGCCGAGGGCGAGGTCGTCGACGGCGAACTCGTCGGCCTGCGCCGCCAGCGCGTCGCGGTCGCTGCCTGCGGCGAGCCCCGCGACCTCGAACCGGTCGGGATTGGCGCGGATGACCTCCAGCGCCTGCGTGCCGATCGATCCGGTGGAGCCGAGGACGATCACGCGCCGCATGCGGCCAGCCTATTCCCCGCCGGTGCCGATGCGGATGCGGTCACTGTGCGGCGGCGTGCTGCACGGCGAGGATGTCGATCACGAACACCAGGGTCTGGCCCTTGAGGTCCTTGTCGTTGACCTTGCCCTCGCCGTAGGCGACCGACGGCGGCAGCACGGCGACGATCTGCGACCCCACGGTCTCGCCTTCGACGGCCTTGCTGAAGCCCTCGACGACACCCTGCCCGACCTGGAACGGCAACGGCTGGGTTCCCCAGCTCTTGTCGAACTCCTTGCCGGTGGTCCATGAGTAGCCGTAGTACTGCACGAGCACCGCGTCGCCGGTGGCGACCTTGGCGCCGTCACCCTTCTTCAGGGTCTCTTTCTCGAACGCGGTGGGCGCGTCGCCCTTGGGCAGCGTGACCGACGGGGTGCCGTCGGCGGCGAGCTTCACGGTCGGAAAGCCCGGCTGGGCGGCGACGTCGGTGCCCCATGCCGCACCGGGGATCACCTTGAGCACGTCGACGACGTCGACGCTGGCGGGGTTCGACTCGTCGCCGGGGATCGTCGCGACCGCGCGGGTGCCGACCCCGGCGCAACCGAGCACCTGGCCGAGGATCGAGTCGGGCGAGATCTGCTGCGGCAGCAGGCTGCCCTCGCCCTGGCCGATCGAGCCGTTCTTGGCGCCGGTCTTGGCGTTGTACTCGGTGAGCGCGAACTGCACCAGGTCACCGGCCTTGAGCTTGGGGCCGGTGCCCTCGGTCACGATCGTGCTCTGCAGGTCTTTCACCTCCAGCGGCTTGCTGAAGCTGACCTTGGCCTCTTTGCCGACCTCGCCGGTGACCTTGACCGCATCGGAGGTCGCGCCCGAGGCGACCTTGGCGGTGCACAGGTTCGCCGCGGCGGTCGCGCTCGGCGACGTCGTCGGCGCGGACTGTGCGGTGCAGCCGACGAGGGCGAGGGCCGCGACGACGGCGGCGGACAGGGCGATGATGGGGCGGGTGCGCACGGGAATCCTCAAGAATCGGGGTCTGGCGGAAGCATCCATCCTCGCGCACTTTCTCATGACGTTGCTGAGAGCGACCGGCCATGCCCGTCGCGGCATGGATTCGGCAGTACCCTCGATGGGTGACCGAACCGGAGACGCCCGCCCCCGACGCCCCCACGCCGTCGTCACCGCCGTCGGTCGCGTTCGCCTATGCGCTCGGGCGCTTTCTGCTCACCCCCCTGGCCCGCGTGCTGTACCGCCCGAAGATCACCGGGCGCGAGAACGTGCCGCGCACCGGCCCCGTGATCTTCGCCAGCAACCACCTGTCGTTCATCGACTCGATCGCCATCCCGGTGGCATCCCCCCGCAACGTGCGCTTTCTGGCGAAGGCGACCTACTTCGAGGGCACCGGCGTCGGCACCTGGTTCAGCCGCACGTTCTTCACCGCGCTGGGAGCCACCCCGGTGCGCCGCGGCGCCGGGCAGGCGGCGCTCGACGCACTCGACCAGCAGAAGCAGCTGCTCGAAGCCGGCGAGGCCATCGCGCTGTACCCCGAGGGCACCCGGTCGCTGGACGGCCGATTGTACAAGGGGCGCACCGGCGTCGCGTTCCTGGCGCTGCAGACCGGCGCACCGGTCGTGCCGGTCGGCCTGGTCGGCACGAACGAGGCGATGCCGGTGGGGGCGAAGTTCCCGCGGTTGCGCCCGCGCGTCACGATCGCGTTCGGCGCACCGATCGACGTGTCGGCGCATGGGCCGGCCACCTCGGGTCGCGCACGGCGGCTGGCCACCGACCAGATCATGGCGGCCATCCACGAGCTGAGCGGACAGGAGCTCGCGCACGCGTACAACGAGGTGCCCGCGCACACCCCGATCGAACGGATCAAGCAGGTCCTTCCGCACGAGCGCCGCTGACCTCGATCACCGGCTGGATGCGCACCGGGAAGTTCACCGAGTTCGCGATGAAGCACCACTCGTGCGCCTGGTGGTGCGCCGCCGTGGCCGATTCGACCATGGATGCCTCGGCGACGACCACGTGCGGACGCAGCACCACCTCGGTGAACGCTCCCCCGCCGGCACCGTCCTCGGTCATCACTCCGGACGCGTCGTCGGTGTAGCCGACGACCACGACACCGGCGGCCACACACGCGTGCAGGTACGACAGCAGGTGGCATTCGCTGAGGGCCGCCAGCAGCAGGTCTTCGGGGTTCCACCGGGTCGGGTCGCCGCGGAACGGTTTGTCGGACGACGCGAGCAGGTCGGGCTTTCCCGCCGCCGACAGCGTCACCAGCCGGTCGTAGTCGCGGTAGCCGCTGGTGCCGGTGCCGCGGTCGCCGGTCCACACGGCCCGCAGCCGGTAATGGTGTTCGCCGATCATGCGCCCAGTCTGGCAGGCACGCCGCGGCGCTAGGCTGGGAGCGTGCCGCAGACCTTCGCCGCCACCGCCGCCGTCGAGCTCGCCGTCGTCGAACGCAGCGGCTTCGTGGAGTCCCGTCACGTCGGCACCGCGATCGTGCTCGGCCCGGACGGCGAGCCGTTGCGCGAGTACGGCGACACGGCAGCACCCGTCCTGCCCCGCTCGACGCTCAAACCGATCCAGGCGCTGGCCTGCCTGGCCGCCGGCGCACCCCTCGACGGCGAGCGCCTGGCCATGGCCACCGCGAGTCACTCGGGCACCGACCGGCACGTCGCCGTGGTCCGTGACATCCTCGCCGCCGCAGGTCTGGGCGAAGACGACCTGGGCTGCCCGCCGGCGTGGCCGGGCGATGCCGCCACCCGCGACGAGATGGTGCGGGACGGCTCGGAGCCGGCCCGCATCCGCATGAACTGCTCCGGCAAGCACGCGGCCATGCTGCTGACCTGCCGCACCGCCGGCTGGGATGTGGCCGGTTACCTCGACCCCGCCCATCCGCTGCAGGTGCAGATTCGGGAGCTGGTGGAACGGATGACCGGTGAGAAGACCGCCGCCACCGCGATCGACGGATGCGGTGCCCCGGTGTATGCGGTCAGCCTCGCCGGTCTCGCCAAAGCCGTGCACCGCATCGGCACCTCGTCGCCGAGCTCGCCGTTCGCACTGCACCGCAACGCGGGCGCCCTGGTGCGCGCCGTGCGGGAGCACCCGTGGACGATCGCCGGACCCGGGCGGGGCGACACCGTGCTCACCGAGCGGCTGGGCGTGTTCTCGAAGATGGGCGCCGAAGGCGTGCAGGTGATGGTCGCGCCCGACGGCACCACGGTGGCGCTCAAGATGCTCGACGGTGCGAACCGTGCGGGAGCGGTGGTCGCGCTGCGACTGCTGGAACTGGCCGGCGCGCTCGCGCCGGCCGACGTCGCCGCCGCCGCATCGCAGCTTCCGCTGGTCGTCACCGGCGGCGGAGTGGACGTCGGCGCCATCCGGCCGGCGTTCTAGAGGCGGCTCCGCACCGGAGCCCGACGAGCTCCCATCAGGAGCGGAAAGGATCCACGATGAGGATCAGCGTCCCCACCGAGGTCAAGAACAACGAGTACCGCGTGGCACTCACTCCGGCGGGTGTGCACGATCTCGTTGCGGCGGGCCACGAGGTGTTCGTGCAGCGTGGCGCGGGTGCCGGCTCGTCGATGCCCGACGAGGAATACGCGCATGCCGGCGCAACCCTGCTCGACGACGCCGCCGAGGTGTGGGCCCGCGCCGAGCTGCTGTTGAAGGTGAAAGAGCCGATCGCCTCCGAGTACGGGTACTTCCGTGACGACCTCGTGCTGTTCACCTATCTGCACCTGGCCGCCGACCGTCCGCTCACCGAGCGGCTGCTTGCCGATCGGGTCACCGCGATCGCGTACGAGACCGTGCAGCTGCCCGGCGGCGGCCTGCCGCTGCTGGCCCCGATGAGCGAGGTCGCCGGGCGGCTGGCGCCCATGGTGGGCGCGGGCACGCTGCTGCGGTCGGCAGGCGGACGCGGCCTGCTCATGTCGGGGGTCCCCGGCACCCGGCCGGCGACCGTGACGATCATCGGCGGCGGGGTCGCCGGATCGAACTCGGCGGTGATCGCGGCCGGCATGGGCGCCGACGTGACCGTGTTCGACACCAACGTGGCCCGGCTGCGGTACCTCGACGAGCTGTTCGGCGGACGGGTGAAGACCGCGGCATCCAACCCTCTCGACCTCGACCGCGCGGTCGCGGGCTCCGACCTGGTGATCGGGTCGGTGCTGATCCCGGGGTCGAAGGCGCCCAAGCTCGTGACGAACGAGATGGTGGCGCGGATGCGGCCGGGGTCGGTGCTGGTGGACATCGCGGTCGACCAGGGCGGATGCTTCGCCGACACCCACCCGACCACGCACGACGACCCCACCTTCCGGGTGCACGACACGGTGTTCTATTGCGTCGCGAACATGCCCGGGGCGGTGCCCAACACGTCGACCTCGGCGCTGACCAACGCCACCCTGCCGTACATCCGGCAGATCGCCGGGCGCGGCTGGCGGCAGGCGCTGCGGGCGGATGCGGCGCTGGCGGCCGGACTGAACACCGCCGCCGGCGAGCTCGCCAATGCCGGTGTCGCCGCCGCGCACGCCCTGGCACACACGCCCGCCGAGCAGCTGCTGGGCTGAGCCCGCGCCGAGGCCGTGAGCAGAACCCGGGCCGGGGGCGTTCGCGCATCCCGGCCCGGGAGGAACCGTCCGGAGGCGCACGGCCCCCCGATCGAGCGCCGCCGGACGGTGGTCCTGCGTGCCACGCCCGACGGCCACACGATGCAAATCGTTTTACAAGCCCCGGGCGGGTACCTCGATTATGCGGGCCGGATCAGCGCCCCCGCGACCTCATGAACGATTTCTCATCGATCGGGTCGGCCGGGCGGATGCGGACGCTGTGCGCATCGCCCTGTCCGATCAGGGCGGCCAGCACCTCGGCGGCGGCCACGCCGCACGCCGCCGCGTCGACCGCGAACACGTCGACGCCGCCGGCGGGGTCGAACGGGTGCGCGTCGCCGACGGCGGCGACGCGCACCCGGTCGGGCACCGCCATGCCCAGACCGCACGCCTCGACCCGCACCGCGCGTGCGGACGGCTCGTCCAGACACACGACGACGGTCGGTGGCACGCGCACCCCCAGCAGCCGGCGCGCGCCGTCGGCGGCGGTCTCGCCGGGCTGCAGCGCCGCACCGGCGGCGGTGACGCCGCGCCCGGCGCACCACGCCTGGAACGATCGCAGCGCCTCGTGCGTGAAGGCGTCCAGGCGCGAGCCGACGAAGATCGCCGGACGGAAGTCGTCGACCGTCTGAGACACCCGGTCGAGATACCGGACCAGCGGTGCGGCGATGTCGACGGCCACCGAGCGCACGGCGCGCGCGTCGCGCTCGTCGACCGCGCCGAACACCGTCACCACCGGGGTTTTGGCGTGCAGGGCGCGCTCGATGACCGGGTCGCCGGGCATCGGGTCGACCAGCACCAGCCCGTCGTAGGCCAGCGGGGCCGTGACGCGACCGTCGCCGCCGGCCTGCGCCGCGACCACGCCGCAGCCGTGCGCGGCGGCACCCTCGACGACGCCGGCGGTGACCGCGCGCAGCCGTCCCAGGTATGCGCTGCGGTCGGTGGACGCCTCGCGGAAACTCGGCACCACGCCGAGCACGCCGGTGCGTCCGGTGCGCAGGGCACGCCCGACGGAGCTGGGCTGGTATCCGAGCCGCTCGGCCACCGCGAGCACGTGCGCACGGGTGGCGGCGGCGATCCGGCCCTCGGGGTTGAACGCCTGCGACACCGTCGCCGTCGACACCCGTGCGGCCAGGGCCACGTCGCGGATGGTGGGGCGGGGCGCGTCGCGCGGCATGAGGCATCCTCTCTGCAGCCGATCATATCGTTTCAGATGCGTTGGGCTGCAGGCGTGTCCTCCCCTATCGTGGCAGAAGAGTTCGACGGGATCCGGGGGGAATCATGGGCTGGCAGGGAGCACGCTTTTCGGGACGCATCGGGTACACCACCGAGCAGTCCGAACCGGCATGGCGGATGCCGCCGCGGGCGCAACCGGACGACCCGAACGTCGTGGTGATCGTGCTCGACGACGTCGGCTTCGCGCACCTGGGCTGTTTCGGCTCCGACCTCGACACCCCGGTGATGGACTCGCTGGCGGACGCGGGCGTGCGGTACACGCGGTTCCACACCGCGGCGATGTGCTCGCCGACCCGCGCGGCTCTGCTGACCGGGCGCAACCACCACACCAACGGGCTGGGCATGATCTCGGAGCTCGCGCAGGGCTACCCGGGGTACGACGGGGTGGTGCCCGAAACCAGCGGCATGATCGCCCAGGTGCTCAAAGAGCGCGGCTACGCGACATACGCGGTCGGCAAGTGGCACCTCACCCCGTCCGAGGAGGTCACCGCGGCGGGTCCGTTCGACCGCTGGCCGTTGGGCAAGGGGTTCGAGCGGTTCTTCGGCTTCCTCGGCGGCGAGACGAACCAGTACGCGCCCGATCTGGTGCGCGACAACACGCTGATCGACGCCGACCCCGACGACGGACGACACCTGACCGAGATCCTCGTCGACGAGGCGATCCGCGACATCCGCGATCTGCGGTCGGTCGACCCCGACAAGCCGTTCTTCCTGTACTTCTGCCCCGGCGCATGCCATGCCCCGCATCAGGCGCCGCGCGAGTACATCGACCGCTATCGGGGGCGGTTCGACCAGGGGTGGGACACCTGGCGGGAGCGCACGTTCGCCCGGCAGCGTGAGCTGGGGCTGTTCCCGCCCGAGACCGAGCTGTCGCCGCGCCCGGACTGGATCCCGGCATGGGACTCGCTGAGCGAGCCGCAGCGACGGCTGTACGCGCGGATGATGGAGGTGTTCGCCGGGTTCCTCACGCACACCGATGAGCAGATCGGCCGGCTGATGACGGCGATCGACCGGCTCGGCGAGCGCGAGAACACGCTCGTGGTGGTCGTCTCGGACAACGGTGCCAGCGGCGAGGGCGGGTTCGACGGTTCGGTGAACGAGGTGCTCATGTTCAACGGGCTGCACGCGTCGCTCGACGAGAACCTCGCCCAGCTGGACGAGTTGGGCGGTCCGCAGACGTACGGGCACTACCCGGTGGGCTGGACGATGGCGGGCAACACGCCGTTCCGACGCTGGAAGCGCCAGGTGCACAACGGCGGCATCGCCGACCCGTTCATCCTGTCGTGGCCGCGCGCGGTGCCCGGGGGCGGCATCCGTCACCAGTACATCCACGCCGTGGACGTGCCGGTGACGATCCTCGACCTGCTGGGGACGGAGTTTCCGGCGATGCTGCGCGGTGTGCCGCAGGAGGAGGTCGCCGGGGTCAGCTTCGCGGCCAGCCTCACCGACGCCGACGCCCCACAGTCGCGCCGGTTGCAGTACTACGAGATGTACGGGTCGCGGGCGCTGTACCGCGACGGCTACAAGGCGGTGACCTTCCACGCCGCTCCCCCGGCGCATCCCTCGGATGGGCCGGGGGATCCGGATGCCTCGTTCTTCGACGATGCGTGGGAGTTGTACGACGTGCGCACCGACCCGTCCGAGGTGCACGACCTGGCCGAGGCCTTGCCACGCCTCGTCGAGGAGCTCAAGGCGATGTGGCACGTCGAGGCCGGGCGGTATGGGGTGCTGCCGCTGCACGCCCGTCAGCACAAGGGGCTGCGGCCCAGTCCGTTCGGCCGACGCGAGGTGTTCCGGTACTGGCCGGGTACGTCGCGGATCGACAACGAGGCGGCGGTGGACGTACGGATGCGGTCGTTCTCGGTGGTCGCCGATGTGCGGTTCGCGGCGGGAGATCGTGGCGTGCTCGTCGCGCAGGGTGGCCGGTTCGGCGGCTGGACGCTGTATGTGGACGAGGACCGTCTGCACTTCGAGCACAACTATCTGGGGCGAGCGCGCTACCGGGTGCGGTCGGCGCAGCCGATCCCGGCCGGCGACGTGCTGCTGGGCCTGGAGTTCGCCGTCGACGGCACGTTCGAGATCTCGCCGGCGCTGAGCCGGGACGGCATCCGCGGGGTGCGGGGCACGGCGACCGTGCTGGTCGACGGCACTGTGGCCGGACAGGTGGCCGTGGAGCGGACCGTACCGTTCAACTACGGGTTGACCGGTGAGGGCTTCTGCTGCGGTTTCGACAGTGAGACGCCGGTCAGCGACCGGTACGAGGCGCCGTTCCCGTACACCGGGCTGCTCCGCGAAGTGCTGATCTCGCCGCACGGTGAACCGGTGACGGTGCTGCAGAAGCAGCTGGAGCGCGCCTACCTCGTCTCGTGAGGTGCCCGGCCGGTCGCCGCCTCGTCGCCATCGTCGACGACGACGCGCACCGGCGGCCCACCGGCGTGCAGCAACCACGCGCGTGACCGCCCGGGGGTGCAGTACGGAGGTGGCTCGCGCAGTCCGGTGAGCAGCCGGTACTCGGCGGCGCACGCGGCGTCGACGAGCAGGTCGTGGGTGCCGCGCACCGTCTGCAGCAGCCGCCAGGCGCGCTGCCACCCGTCGCCGTCGCCGACGATCACCGCGGGCGCCGGCGCATCCGTGTCGCCGGGGTGCGAGGTGGCGGCGGGGTGTACGGTGTCGGCGGCGGCGGCCTCGACGTCGAGCACCGGTACACCGTGCCGTGCCGCGACCGCCGTGACGGCACGGGCGGCGGGGCCGGGGCGCGCCACGACGGCGGTGACGCGCCCGCGCGGGTCCCACACCGTCGGCGCGGTGTGCGGTACCGGTGGTGGTACCGGGGGCAGGGCGAAGTGCACGAGACGGCCCTCGAGCAGGGCGCGACCGGGTGGCATCCGCTCGTCGAAGCGGTCACCGGGCCCCCCGGCGGCGACGAACTCGGCGCGCGAGGCGGCCGCCAGCAACGCCCGGCGCGGCAGCAGTTCGATCAGTCGAGCGGTGGCGCCGGCGAGCCGTTGGGCGGTGAACACGACCTGCCCACCGCCCGGGCCCGCGGCATGCACGACTCGTTCCAGCCGCTGGGCGACCGCCTGCGCGTAATCGAGCGGGTACCGCGCGAGCAGCGCGTCGAGGTCGTCGACGATCACGACCGTGCCCGGCGTGACGGAATGCTCGGCGAGCCGGTCGATCTCGTCCCAGGCGGCCTCGGCGTCGGCGGGGATCCACACCGGCCGTCGTGCCTGGGCCGCGACCAACGCCGCCACGGCGGTGCGCCCCGATCCTGCCCGACCTACGACGCCGAGCCCGCGCTCGAGCGGACCGAGCACGACCGGGTCCTGGCGTTGCCGGTCGGGGTCGTCGGCACGGCCGAGCACGATGCCCTCCGGTGCGTCGACGGCGGCTTCGTCGAGGGCGAGGCTCTCGGGCAGCGGCGGCATCCAGGGGCGGCGTGGCACCGGCCCGCGCGCGCCCGCGGCGGTGCGGGCCACGAGCTGGGCGGACGACAGCGCGATGCGCACCGTGTGCGGGGTGGTGTCGGCGGCGCGGCGCACGAGGGCGATCCCCCGCTGGTCGGGTGTGCCCGGCAGCACGGCCGCATCGTCGCAGCCGAGGAGCAGGCGACTGTCGGCGGCGTCCGTCACCCGCAGGCTGATCCGCAGCGGACAGTTCGCGAGCAGCCCCTCGCGGAACGCCCCCGCAGCCCGCTGAGTGCCGAGGATCAGGTGCATGCCCAGGGCGCGGCCGCGTGCGGCGATGTCGGTGAACAGGTCCTGCAGCTCGGGATGCCCGGCCAAGAGCGCTGCGAACTCGTCGACCACGATCACCAGGCGAGGAAGGCCGGTGCCGTCGATGTCGCGCGCGCCGGCGCGCACGATCTCGGCCTCGCGGCGGCGCAACTCGGCCCGCAGGCTCTGCAGCGCACGCTGCGCACCCCCGGCGTCGAGGTCGGTGATGACCCCGGTGACGTGCGGCAGCCCGGCGAGGGCGTCGAACGCGGTGCCGCCCTTGAAGTCGGCGAGCAGGAACGCCACCTCGTCGGTGCGGTACCGGGCGCACAGCGCGGTGACCCAGGTGGTGAGCAGCTCGCTCTTGCCCGACCCGGTCACGCCCGCCACGACCGCGTGCGGCCCGTCGGCGACCAGGTCGATGCGGAACGGGCGGGAACGGGCGGTGCCGACCACGGCGACCAGTCCACCGGCGGGTGCCGACTCGTCGGGCAGCAGATCGGCAAGACCCACCGGTTCGTCGCGCTCCGCCCACCCGTACGCCGCCTCGGCGCGGGCGGCCAGTGCGGCGGCGATCGCGTGCGCCTGCCCGGCGCCGACGGCCTCGACACGCACGTCGCGCACGTCGCCGTCGCCGCGCAGCCGGGCCCGGCCGACACCGGTGAGGGTGAGCACGCAGCGGCAGCGGGGCGGCGCGGGTTCGCCGGGACGCACCCGTGCGAGCACGATGTCGGCGTCGACGGGTCCGTCGCCGGGCGCGGTCACGGCCAGCGTGGGCACCCCGTCGCGTGCCGGGCCGGTGCCGGCGTGCGGCAGTCGTGCCAGCCAGGCCGCGTCGGGGTCGGCCGGGTCGGCCGGTTCGACAACCCGAAGCCGGTCGGGCGGCAGGGCCAGGCACAGCTGCAGCACCAGCGCACGCAGCACGGCGCGGGCGGCCGGTTCGGGCCCGACGACCGCGACGCCGTGCTCGGCCCGTACGGTGACCGGGGCGTCGTCGAGCACCGCGGCCCGCCTGCGCAGCGCGGCGGTCTCGGCGCCCTCGTCCCCTCCCTCGACCCGCACGGCGCTGCGGGCGGCGCCGCGGCCGACGACCAGGTCGTCGCCGCGCCCGGCGACGGCGCGCCACACCTCATCGCCGCCGTGCGCGGCCGGCCGCAGGAGCCCGTGCACATCGGGATGCCGCGACCACAGCGCCCGGCGCTCATGCTCGTGCCGGGAAGCCACGGCCGACGCGGCACGGCGTCGCGCCCGTGCCGCATCCGCCGCGGCCCGGCGCCGGTCGCGCCGCGCGGTGCGGCGGGCATCGAGCAGCGACGCCACCGCGATGAGGGGACCGAGCGCCGCGAACCAGAGCATCATCACGGTTCCGGTGGCCAGCCACAGCGCGAGGGCTCCGAGCACCGGCACCGCCGACGCCACCAGCGGTACGCCGCTGCGCCGCGGCGGGGGCGCCGGCGTCGGCAGTCGCAGCGGCGCATCGGCGTCGGGCCCGCCCAGCACGTCCGGCCACGCCTGCGCCGCGCCGCCGGTTCCCGATCCGGCATGGGGGAACGGGTCTGCGGGCGGCGCGTCGCGTTCGGGTCGATCGGGAACGGGATGCGCGCGCTGCCGGAACATGCGCTCCAGTCAAGCGGCCGCCACCGGCCGGTGGGGCGGTCGCCGCCGATCTGTGGACAGATCGGCCCGTCGGCGGGTCAGGCGCGATCTGGGGAGGAATCGCCGACGGGCTCGCCCGCGGCATCCGTCGCCTCGGCTTCGCCTGCGGTGTCGGTCACCGTGGCGGCCGGGTCCGGCGCCGGTGTCGCCTGCCCGGCGCGTTCGACGCCGACGTTCAGCACGATGATCGAGATGTTGTCACGGCCGCCGTTCTCGAGAGCCGCCTCGAGCATCGCGGTCACCGCGTCGCCCGGGTCGGGGTGCTCGCCCAGGAAGTGCTGGATGCCGTAGTCGGTGAGTTCTTTGGTGAGCCCGTCCGAGCAGATCACGAACCGGTCGCCGTCGACCAGGTCGAGCCGCACGTAATCGGGCTTGACGCTGTCGGAGGGGCCGACCGCACGGGTGATCACGTTGCCGTAGGGGTGGTTCTCGGCCTCCTCGGGGCTGAGCCGGCCCGAGGCGACGAGCTCTTGCACGACGGAGTGGTCGGTGGTGATCTGCACGATCTGCCCGTCGCGCAGCAGGTAGACGCGCGAATCGCCGATGTTCAAGGTCACCCAGTGCGGGTCGGCCCGGTCGGCGTCGAGGTACACACCGGTCACCGTGGTGCCGGTGCCCTCGTCGGTGTCACCGACGTGCGCGGCGATGTCCTTCACCGCCCGGCCGAGCGCCTTCTCGATCACCTTCGGCCCGACCGTGCCGGCTTCGGCGACCGGACGCAGCCGGTCGACGGCGCTGGTCGAGGCGATCTCACCCCCGATGTGACCGCCCATGCCGTCGGCGACGACGAACAGCGGGTATTCGGCCAGCACGGCGTCCTGGTTCACCTCGCGCCGCCGCCCCACATCGGTGGCGGCGGCCCAGGCGAGCCGGACGGTCCCATCGGCCAATGGGACCGTTCGCAATCGGGTGCGCACGTCGGGCACGCGGTGTCCTCCCTGATCAGGGTGCGCCGCCGAGGGTGGCCGACGACGCCTCACATCCTAGTTGACACCCTCCCCACCGTCGGGATCGGCGTCGGCGACGACCGGGGCCACACCGACGGGCCCGGCACCCACCACGGCCGGCACGGGCGGGGCACCGGTGTCGACGACGGGGGCTTCGAACTGCGCGTTGTACAGCCGCCAATAGGCACCCTTGGCCGCCAGCAGCCGATCGTGCGTGCCCTGCTCGACGATGCGTCCTTCTTCCATGACCAGGATGAGGTCGGCGTCACGGATGGTGGACAGTCGGTGCGCGATCACGAACGAGGTGCGGTCGGCGCGCAGGTTCGACATCGCCCGCTGGATGAGCAGTTCGGTGCGGGTGTCGACCGAGCTGGTGGCCTCGTCGAGGATGAGGATGCGCGGGTCGGCGAGGAACGCCCGGGCGATGGTGACCAGCTGCCGCTCGCCCACCGACAGGTTGGTGGCCTCGTCGTCGAGCACGGTGTCGTACCCGTCGGGCAGGGCGTGCACGAACCGGTCGACGTAGGCGGCGGTGGCGGCGGCGATGAACTCGTCGTCGGATGCCTCGGGCCGCCCGTAGGCGATGTTCTCGCGGATCGTGCCGGCGAAGAGCCACGTGTCCTGCAGCACCATGCCGGTGCGTCCGCGCAGGTCGCCGCGGGTCATGGTGCGGGTGTCGACGCCGTCGAGCAGGATGCGTCCGGAGTCGACGTCGTAGAAGCGCATGATCAGGTTCACCAGGGTCGTCTTGCCGGCGCCGGTGGGACCGACGATCGCGACGGTGCTGCCCGGCTCGGCCGACAGGTCGAGGTCTTCGATCAGCGGCTTGTCGGGCAGGTAGCGGAACGACACGTCGTCGAAGGCGAGGTGGCTCGCCTCGTCGGGCAGGGTGGCCGCCGGGTCGGGGTCGGGCGTCTCTTCGGGCTCGTCGAGCAGTTCGAACACCCGCTCGGCACTGGCGACGCCGGACTGCAGCAGGTTGGCCATCGAGCCCAACTGGCTCAGCGGCTGGGTGAACTGCCGGGAGTACTGGATGAACGCCTGCACATCGCCGATCGAGATCGCCCCGGAGGCGATCTGCAGCCCGCCGACGACCGCGATGGCGACGTAGACGAGGTTTCCGACGAACATCATCGCCGGCATGATGATGCCCGACACGAACTGGGCGCCGAAACTGGCGCGGTACACGGCATCGTTCTCGCGCCGGAAGTCGGCCTCCACGTCGCGCTGGTGACCGTACACCTTGACGATCGAGTGACCCGAGAAGGTCTCTTCGACACGGGCGTTGAGCACGCCGGTGGCCGCCCACTGGGCGACGAACAGCTTCTGCGAGCGCTTGGCGACCAGCACCGTGATGACGATGGTCAGCGGGATGGTGACCAGCGCGATCGCCGCCAGCAGCGGCGAGATCGAGAACATCATGATCAGCACGCCCAGCACGGTCAGCAGCGAGATCACCACCTGCGACATGCTCTGCTGCAGGGTCTGGCCGATGTTGTCGACGTCGTTGGTGACCCGGCTGAGCAGCTCGCCGCGCTGCATGCGGTCGTAGTACGACAGCGGCAGCCGGTGCAGCTTGTCTTCCACGAGCATCCGGATGCGGTGCATGGCGCGCTGCACCACGACGTTCAGGATGCGGGCCTGCAACCACATGAACACGGCCGAGATCGCGTACACGCTCAGCACGGCGGCGATCAGCCAGCCGAGCTTGGCGAAGTCCATGCCGGCGCCGGGCGTGAAATCGACGCTGCGCAGCATGTCGGCGAACTGCCCCTGACCGCTCTTGGTCATCTGGGCGATGATCTGGTCCTTGGTGACCCCGGCGGGCAGGTCCTTGAACTGCATCGAGATGAACCCGGCGACCACCACGTTCGTGGCCTGGCCGAGCAGCTTCGGGCCGACGACGCTGAGCGCGACGCTGACCACACCGAATGCGACGACCAGCGACAGCCACAGCGCGTCAGGGCGCAGCATCCCGAGCAGTCGTCGGGCGCTCGGGCCGAAGTTCTGCGCCTTCTGGGTGGGCGCGCCGGCCCCGCCGAAGGGCCCGCGGCCGCCACCGGGGCCGCGTCGCTGCTGCTGTGTGCCGCTCATGCCGCCTCCTGCGCAGAAAGCTGGGACTCCACGATCTCGCGGTAGGTCTCGTTGGATTCGACCAGGTCGTCGTGCGTGCCGATGCCGACGACGCGTCCGTGGTCGAGCACGACGATCTGGTCGGCGTGCTGGATGGTCGACACCCGCTGCGCGACGACGATGCGTGTCGCGTCGGGCAGGCGTTCGTCGAGCGCGTGGCGCAGCGCGGCGTCGGTGCGCAGGTCGAGCGCCGAGAACGAATCGTCGAAGATGTAGACCTCGGGGCGGTGCACGAGCGCGCGGGCGATCGAGAGCCGCTGCCGCTGCCCACCCGACACGTTCGTGCCGCCCTGGGCGATCGGCGCCTGCAGTCGGTCGGGCATCGCCTCGACGAAGTCGCGGGCCTGGGCGATCTCGAGCGCCTCCCACAGGTCGTCGTCGGATGCCTCGGCATCGCCGTAGCGCAGGTTCGAGGCGATCGTGCCCGAGAACAAGAAGGCCTTCTGCTGCACGAGTCCGATGCGCTTCCACAGCTCGTCGGGGTCGTATTCGCGCACGTCGACCCCGTCGAGGCTCACCGATCCGCCGGTGACGTCGAAAAGCCGCGGCAGCAGGCCGATCAGGGTGGTCTTGCCCGAACCGGTCGAGCCGATGATGGCGGTGGTGGTGCCGGGTTCTGCGGTGAACGTGATGTCGTGCAGCACGGCGTCGTCGGCGCCGGGGTAGGCGAAGTCGACGTGGTCGAACACGACACGGCCGGCGGGCACCGGCGGCTCGGCCGGGCGGGCCGGGGCGGCCACGCTCGGTTCGGTGCCCAACACGTCGCCGATGCGGTTCGCGCACACCGCGGCGCGCGGGATCATCACGAACATGAACGTCGCCATCATCACACCCATGAGGATCTGCATCATGTAGCTGAGGAACGCGAACAGGGTGCCGATCTGGGTGTCGCCGTTCTGCACCTGGAACGAGCCGAACCAGATCACCGCGACGCTCGACACGTTCAACACGAGCATCACGGCGGGGAACATGATCGCCATCAGGTTGCCGGCGCGCACGGCCGATTCCATGACGTCGGAGCTGGCCTTCTCGAACCGGGCGCGTTCCTGGGTCTCGCGCACGAAGGCGCGCACCACGCGGATGCCGGTGAGCTGTTCGCGCATGATCTGGTTGACCCGGTCGATGCGGCGCTGCATGGCGCGGAAGGCCGGCACCATGCGCACGACGATCAGCGAGACGATGATCAGCAGCACCGGCACCGACACGGCCATGAGCCACGACAGACCGACATCCTGCTGGATGGCGAAGATGACGCCGCCGATGGCGAGGATCGGGGCCGAGACCATGAGCGTGGCCGAGACCTGCACCAGCATCTGCACCTGCTGCACGTCGTTGGTGTTGCGCGTGATCAGCGACGGGGCGCCGAACTGTCCGACCTCGCGTTGCGAGAACGCGACGACGCGGTGGAACAGGTCGGAGCGGATGTCACGACCCAGCCCCATGGCCAGGCGCGACCCGAAGTAGACGGCGGCGATCGCACAGAGGATCTGCACGAGGCTGATGGCGAGCATGATGCCGCCGGTGCGCCAGATGAAGCCGATGTCGGCTTTGAGCACGCCGTCGTCGATGATGTCGGCCTGCAGCGTCGGCAGCCACAGGGATGCCAGTGACTGCGCGATCTGGAACACCAGCACGCCGATGATGAGCGCCCAGCCGGGGCGCAGGTATCGCACGAGGAGTCTGCCCAGCACGGTCATTCCTTTCCGCGGGGCACGCCCGCGATGCCGTAGAGGATGAAGTGGACGAGTTCGTCGTCGGTGAGGCCGGCGTCCTCGTCGAACCGGGCGGCGTTGGCGGCCATCCCGGCGATGCGCATGATCGATCCGAGCCGGTCGCTGCGCACCGTGATCTGGTCGGCGTCGGGGGCGAACACGGCGGCGATCGCCTCACGGTAGGCGGTGTCGCCGGGGCCCGAGAGCAGCTGTGGGATCTCTTCGCGCGGGATCAGCGACAGCATCCGCATCATCCGGCTCATCCAGGTGCGCGTGCCGCTGACCAGGGCCGCGACCTTCTGCTCGAGGGGCAGCGTCGGGTCGACCAGGCCCTCCTCCATACGCGCCCGCGACTGGGCGAAGAAGGTCTCGACTGCGGCGCGGGTGAGCGACTCCTTGTCGCCGAACGCGCGGAAGACGGTGCCCTCGGCGATGCCGAGGTGTTCGGCGAGCTGGCGGGTGGTCAGCGCGGAACCGTGCTCAAGGAACAGCGGCACCGCCTGCTCGGCGATCATCGCGCGGCGCTGCTCGGGCGGCATCGGCTCGGCGCGGGTGCGCGCCTGCTCGGTGTCGCCCGTGTCGGCGGGCGCCGTCGCATCGGAGAGATCGGTCGCGTCCACGGAGTCCGAGCGTAATGAGTGAGCACTCACTCCGCAACGTCCGGGTGTGCGCTCTGGGCGAACGCGGGGGCGCTCTCGCTCGCGCAGACGCACCGAAGGCAGCGGACCCTCTGGTCTATCAGGTGGCCGCGTCGGCCTCTCGGACACGACTGACGTCATCGACAGTGAGTCAGGTGCCGATGCTCGGTCACGAACGGTCGACTACTTGCCATAGAGTCCTGCGGGCCGCTGGGGACAAGGGCCAGATTGTGCGGTGAGCTGCGACAAGGCGGGATCGTTCTGGCCGTTGAGAGGATTCCATGGCGTTCGTCGATAATTCTCGACGAACACCTTCTCGGACGGCGGCTCGCTGATGTCGTATCCATGCTTCTTGATGCATTCCCGGAACGGCCCGATATAGTAGGAATACAAATAGCGCAATTGACTGACATTCAGCGGGGAGAGCATCACCGGGTCCGTCGGGTACATGCTCTCACATACGTACCGCGCGAGGGCGTACTGACCGTCGGTTGCATCTGTGCTCCGGTACGTCAGCCCTCCCTGATCAGCCTCGGTGGGCGCACCTTGCTTCGTCATGCAGTCGGCCATCACGTCTGCCCACTCATCAAGAGTGATATAGCGGACTCGCGAGATATTTGTGGGTCGCTGTGTGTCAGGTAGACCCGATTCAGTCCACAATTGGTCCAATGTGGCCTGTGTGATCCGGTCTTTATCCGTTTGCGAGAGCACATTCGGCGTCGGCTGGACGGAATCGCTGTCGTGTGCCGCGCAGCCGGCAAGCACCGCCGTGACGAGCAGGGCGGCCACGCCCACGGCAACACGCAACACCGGCAAGCGGGTGATCTCACGCTTCACTGGATCCTCCTCGCCGATCCGCACGGTCTGCTCTTCGCGATCATCCCTGCTGGCCATCCATCAGCATGGCCCATGATATCGATCGGTATCGACACGTGTCGGTCCACGAGGCCGGAGCGACCCCGTCATGTCGGGGCGGGGCGGCATGCGGCGGAAACCCGTGACGAGCCCGCCTGCGACGGATGTCGGTGATCTGCGACGGATGCCGGTGATCTGCGACGGATGTCGGTGATGCACGGCCGTGCACAACTGCGGGGATCGTGCGCGACACGCCGCGGTTGCGGCATCCGTCCCCGGCGTGTCGCCGAAAATCCCCGCAGTTGTGCACGCGGCACGCGTCGGCAGTACGCCCTGGGCCGTGTGCCGGGCGCGCGCGTGCCCGGGAACGGGGCCCGGTTGCCCCGGTCAGCGCCCGCGGAAGGCGGGCCGCCGCTTCTGCTGGAACGCGGCGAACCCCTCGCGGTAGTCCTCGGTGGCGGCCAGCTGGGTCTGCGCGACGGTCTCGGCGGCGATCGTGTCCCACAGGCTCATCCGCTCGTCGCGCACCCGGGCGACGATCATCTTGCTCGCCAGGAACGCGGCGGTCGCGCCG
>NZ_AULS01000006.1 GCF_000422405.1 Microbacterium luticocti DSM 19459 | reverse complement strand
AGGGCCAGGACGAGGTTATTTGGCATTTGACAAGTGCACGCTGTTGAGTTCTCAAGGATCGGACACACAACCAGCACCACCCCCACAGGAGCAGCAACCAGAAGGCAACCTCACAACCATACCCGATCTCGTCCGCATCTGCCACCCGCCGGCGCCAGGCGCCGGACCGGTGTCCGCGGAGCGGATCGGGTCTCTCATCCGCAGCACATCGAGGATGTTCTGAGATGGGAGTCGTTCGCTGCTTGAGGGGGCGGGGCCTTCCGGCCGCTTCGCTCAACCCTTTGGGGCGAACAGATACGACTCTACACGGTCGCAGCGCACCTCGCAACTCGCGCCGGGTGCCCCGCGCGTCAGGCACCGCGCCTCCCGCCGGGCGCCCCGCGCCAGGCGCCGCACGGACACGACGATGCACCCTCGGCGGGGGGCGCCGAGGGTGCATCGGTGGTGCTGTGGACCACCCGGCCTGGGGTCAGGACTGCGCGGGGCCCCTACGGCGCCGGCGCGTGCTGAGCAGCAGACCGCCGGCCAGAATCACCAGGATGCCGAAGGGCAACAGCGGGAACATCGGGGTTCCACCGGTGAGCGGCAGAACTGGGGTTCCGTCCGTGAGCGGCAGTTCGATGTCCGGCTGGGTCACAGCCACCGTCACGGAAGAGCTCGCCGTACCCGTCTGATCGGGATCGTCGAAGTTCTTCCAGTCCACGGTCGCGGTGTTCGTGACGGCCTTCACCGTCGTCGACGGATCCACCGTCACATGCAGCGTGATGGTGGGCGCCGCGCTGTCGAGCATCAGCGGCCCGAACAGGCTGCAGGTGAGCGTGCCGCCGTAGCCCGCGGCATCCCGACCCGTCACCTGGCAGTCCTGCCACTGCGGGAACGCCGTGGTGGAGGTCGAGATCTGATCGACCTTGACCTCGGCCGGGATCGGGTCGGTGATCGTCACCGGCGAGGCTGCGCCCAAAGCGACGTTCGCCACGTCGATCCGGTAGTCGAACGACCCGCCGGGGGCGGTGTGGGTGACGCTCGCGGTCTTGCCGATCGTCAGGTCGGTGGGCCGCTTGACCGCGCACGCTTCGGTCGACGGCGGGAACGAGACCGTGTAGGTCGTCGTCGGGTTGACGCTCACCGTCACCGTCGAGCCGTACCGCCACGCGTCGGTCGCGACCGTCGCCGGGTCGTACACCAGGCCTGCGAACACCTGACTGCTCGGGAAGGCGAGCGTGCCGTCGGCGTTGTAGTCGGCCGCGGTCAGCGGTCGCCAGCCCGGGAACCCGATGCCGACGCCCTGCGCGTTGACCGCGCCGCCCGGCCACAGGATCGACCCGGAGTCGCCGTCGTGCAACTGACGGCTCACGGATGCCGGGTCTGCCGGCAGATCGGTGACCGGAACCCCGTTCTGTCCGGGCGCGGACGCCGCCCACACCAGACTCACCGGGTCACCGGCGATGTTCTCGGTGGTGCGGATGCTGTAGTGCAGACTCGGCACGTCGGCCGTGCACTGCACCCAGATGTTCGCCTCGACGGCCTTCTGCGGCACGGTCACCGTGGAGCAGTCGTTGGACGCGTCCACATCGTTCGCCACCGCGACGCACGCGGTGTTCTCGATGCTCGACGGCGGGAGCATGTCGGCGGGGCCGGCCACACCGGGATCGACCACCGTCGCCACCCGCACCACCGGGGTGACGAGCACGTGCACGACGATGTCGTCCGACGCGCCCGCTGCCAGCTCGGGGATCGTCACGACGATCCTGCCGCCGGTCACGGTGGCCGTCCACCCGGCGGGCAGCTCGAGCCCGTCGGTGCCTGCCGCCGTGTCGAGTTCGACCAGGCTCGGCAGCGGGTCGGTGACGGTGGCGTCGGTGACGTCCTGGTCACCGTGGTTGGTGACGCGCAGCGTGTACGCGAACCGGCTGGTCGCGCCCGGGTCGTCGTCGACGGGGCCCGCGGTCGACGCGGTCTTGACGATGCCGAGGTCGACCACGTGCACGACGTTGCAGGCCCGGTCGTCGTCGCTGTAGGCGCCCGAGGCGACGGTGGCCGTGTTCCACAGCACGATGCCGTCGGCCTCGGCCGGTGCGCAGCGGGTGGACTCGGCGTGTGCGGCGGCGACATCCACCGTCACCGACACCCGGTACGAGCGGGCGGTGTCGCCGCGCGCGATGTCGGCGGCGGTGAACACGCCCGATGCGATCGTCCACGGGCCGGTGCCGTCCCAGGTCGGCGTCTGCGGGGCCGGTGCGCCGCCGGTCGCGGTGGCGTGCCACGCCTTGTCGCCGGCGAGGGTGACTCCGGTCGGCAGGGCGTCGGGGGTGTCGTTCAGCGTGTAAGCGATGTCGGTGGGCACCGCGTTGTGCGCGGGCACCGCCACGGTCACCAGGTAGCTGACCGTCTGCGTGCCGTCGGCGTTGCGCACGGTGGATGCCGGTGCCTTGCTCACGCTCGGGAACTGCGGCTCGGCGCAGGCCGAGGCATCCTGCGTCTGCCCGCCCGACGTGAGTGCGGCGGTGTTGACGAAGCCGCCGCCGGCCGCGCACCGGGTGGTCTGGCCGTCGATCGCGCTTTGCGCGACCGTGGCGACGACGGTGACCGTGTAGGTGTCGGTCGCGCCCGGCTTGATGGTGCGGTCGTGGGCGAACGTCGCCGTGTCGCCGCTGTAGGTGCCCGAGCTCGCGCCCGACCAGGTGGCGGCGGTGACGTGGATGCCGGCGCCGAAGGCCAGCGTGTCGGTCAGGTCGTACGACGCCGAGAGCCCTGCGGGATTGGCGTCGCCGGTGGGCGCGAGGGTGGCGGTCACGTCGTAGACGATGGTCCACGACCCGTCATCGCCCTGGGTCGCCGAGGTGGCCGTCTTGGCGACCGTCGGGTAGACCCGTTCGGTGACCGGGATGCAGGCCGAGGTGTCGGTGGCGTCGCCGCCGACGGTCATGGTCGCGGTGTTGAAGAACCCGTGGCCCGACCGGCCGGTGCACTGCTCGTTCTGCGCCGAGTAGTCGTCGCCGAGCCGCACCGTCCAGGTGACCGTGTAGGTGTGCACGGCCCCGGCGGGCAGGGCGACGTCGGTGGCGAAGTCGTCGCCCGCGGTGATCGCGACGCCGGTGCCCGAGATCCCCGGGCCGGTCGCGGTGCCGCCGGTGACGGCGACGCCGGCGGCGAAGTGCGGCGTGTCGGACAGCGAGTACACGGTGGCCTTGCCGGCGGTGTTGTCGACGGTGATGTCATAGGTCACCGTCCACTGGTCGGCGTCGTCGGGGTTCTGCACCGCGCTGACGCCGGTCTTGCTCACCGTGGGCCGGGTGGGCGTGTCGCACGCGTCGGCGTCGGCGGTGTGGCCGCCGGCGAGCAGCTGCGCGGTGTTCAGGAATCCGCCGGCGCCGGGCTGGTCGCCCGGCTCGCAGGCGAGCGTGTCGCCCTGCCAAGCCGCAGGCGGCACCGTCGCGGTCACCGTGACCGTGTAGGTGTCGGTGGCGCCGGCCGAGAGCACCCTGCCGGTGGCCAGCGTCGCGGAGTCACCGGTGAACGTGCCCGTGGCAGCTCCCGTGAAGGATGCCGCGACATCGGTGATGTCGCCGCCGAACGCGAGCGTGTCGGTGAGGTCGTAGCGGGCGATCCACGACGACGAGGTGTTCGTCGCGGTCAGGTCGTAGACGACCGTCCACGTGCCGTCGGCCGCCTGCGAGACCGAGGTGACGGTCTTCGCGAGCGCGACGTCTGCGGTGTGCACCGTGGCGCAATCCGACGAGCTGTCGCCGCCGATGCCGTTGCTGACGGTGGCGGTGTTCCAGATGCCCGTGGTGTGGTCGTCGCCGCACACCAGGCTCGCTTCAGAGACCGTGGTGCCGACCGTGACCGTACGGGTGACGGTGTAGGTGTGCGTGGCGCCCGCCGAGATCAGACCCGTCGCCAGCGTGCCCGAGCCGTTCCAGCCGTCGGCCAGGGTCGCGACGTCGCCGGCCGGGACCGCGTCGGGGCCGGACGCCTGCCACGCACCACCGGTGACGCCGGCCGGCAGCGGGGCTGCGGCATCCGTCACCGTGTAGGCGAGGGTGGTGCCGGTGGTGTTGTGCACGTCGACCGTGTAGCCGATCGTCCAGCTGCCGTCGGCGTTCTGGTGCGCGTCCTGCGCGGTCTTGGTGACCGTCGGCGAGCCGGGCTCGGCGCACGCGTGGGCGGTGTCGAGCGGCGTCGTGGCGCCGGTGCGGTACAGCGCGTCGACGTTGCCGAACGCGCCTGCGGTGCCGTCCTGGCACACCAGGCCGGGGTTCGTGGTGGTCTTCTCGAACGCGACGCGCACGGTGACGGTGTAGTGGTGCGGACCGTCGCCGCCGGGCAGGGCCACGTTCGAGGCGATGACCGGCTGGGTGGAACCGTTCCAGTCGGGTCGCGTGGTCACACCGGCCGGAGCGGTGATCTGCGGCGTGCCGGTCACGGTGAAGCCGGCGCCGAAGTCGAACGTGTCGCGCAGGTCGTAGCGCAACTCGACCGTCGGCGACGGGTTGGTCACCGTCAGCCCGTACACCACGGTCCAGGTGCCGTCGGCGTTCTGGGCGACGCTGTCGACGGTCTTGTCGACCGTGCCGGTGGGCGTGCAGACCGAGACTTTCTCGCTCGCACCTTGCTGCGTCTCGCGGATCGACGCGTGGTTGGTGTAGTCGGTGCACTGGCCTGCGGTGCCGCCGTCGAGGGTGAGCGTGTAGGTGTAGGTCTGGGTCGCGCCGAGCTTCGTCCAGGTGTGGGTGCCCAGCTGCGGCAGCGGGTTCGCGGTCGGGTTCGTCATGTCGTCGACCACGGTGACGGTCTTCGACACACCGTCGGTGATGGTCGCGTGGGCGAAGTCGAAGCCCTGCGCCGCGGTCGCGGTGCCGTCACTGCCGGGCAGGCCGCTGGCATCCCAGGTCACCGTGACCTGGTCGGTGCCGGTCGTGGCCGCGGTGGTGCCGTCGGGCATGGTGCAGGTGTACCCCAGCGTCAGGTCGCCGCCGGCCGGTACCGTGCGCGCGGCGCTCTGGATGGTGCAGGTCGCATCGGTGATCGCGTCGGTGACACCGGTGAGCTCAACGGCCGCATCGTTGGGGTTGTGCACGGTGATCGTGCCGGTGACGGCGAACTGGGAGTCCACGGTGGCGCCGTCGGTCACCGTCACGGTGTAGTCGGCGGTCGCCTTGCCGGTGTTCGGGTCGGCGATGAGCCGGGTCGCGGCCGCGGTCTTGTCGATCGAATACGTGTAGTCGCGCACGAAGCTCGGCGCGGCCGTGGTGGTGACGGTCAGGTCGCTGTAGTTGCAGACGGTGACCTTCTGCTCGGCGGTGGTGCCCGGCAGTTGATTCAGGTTCGCGGTGTTCGTGTAGTCGGTGCAGGTGCCGGATGCCGCGGGCAACGTCAGATCGTAGGTGAAGGTCGTCGCCGTGTGCTCGGCGTTCCAGGTGGCGGTGCCCAGGTCGACCGGGTTGTCGGGGTCGGTCTTGTCGTCGACCACGGTGACGGTGTCGTTCACCGGGGTGGTCGTCCACGTCGACGCGGTGATGTCTGCATTGCCGGTCGCCGACGAATTCGCGGTGTGCGCGGCCGTGGCATCCCACGTGACGGTGGCGACGTTCGTCCCGGTCAGGTGCGGCGCGCTGGTGAACGTGCACGAGTAGTGGAAGGTCTTCGAGCCGTTGCCCGGGATGACGACATCCACGCCGTCTGTGACCGTGCACTGCACGCCGCCGCCGATGTCGGGCGCGTCGGTCACCGTTGCGGTGACGTCCCACGCGTTCGGGTTGGCGACGGTGATCGTGCCGCTCATCGCCCACAGCGAGTCGGTGTAGGCGCCGGGCGTGGCGGTGACTGTGTAGTGGAAGGTGGCGGTGCCGTCGTCATTGGCGGTCGCCGTGGTCTTGTCGACCTGCTTGTCGAGCGACCACGCGTAGGTGCGGGTGAGCGACGAGACGACCGTCTTCGACACGGTGAGGTCGGCACCGGCGCAGACCTTGACCGACTGCTTCGCTGTGGTTGCGGCGGAGTCGGACGGTGTCAGCGTGGCGGTGTTGTCGTAGGTGTCGCACTGGCCGGCCGGCACGTCCTTGCCGAAGTCCACCGTGTACGGGAAGGTCGTGGTCTTGTCGATCGTCCGGTCGCCGCCGAACTCGGTGGCCGAGTCACCCACGGTCGCGGTGTCGTCGGTGGTCGTCGGGGTGACCGACGCGAAGTCGTAGCCGGCCGTCGCGGTCGCGCTGCCGGTGGTGCCGGGGAAGTCCGTCTTCGCCCAGGTCACGGTGGCCGTGCTCGTGCCCGTGGAGGTGGCGGCGGTGCTCGCGGGCATCGTGCAGGTGTAGGCGACGTCGATGTGGCCGTTCGCGGGAACCGTCGTCGACCCGGTGATGGTGCAGGTCGCCCCCGGGATCGTGTCGCTGATGCCGGTGAGCGGCACGGCGACGTTGTTCGGGTTGGTCACCGTGATCGTGCCGGCGACCACGAAGTGCGAGTCCTTCGCCGCGGACTTCGTCGCGGTCACCGTGTAGTGGAAGGTCGCGTCGTGCCCGGGAACCACCTCGGCACTGGTCCGGTCGACGTCCTTGCTGATCGTCCAGTCGTAGTCACGGTCGTAGCTCGGCGTGGCCGTCGCGGTGACCGTGAGGTTCTGACGGGGGATGACCTTGTTGACGAACGTGCAACTCATGCTGACGCCCGGCTTGCCCGAGAAGGATGCCGTCGTCCCGCTCCACGAGATGGTGGCCTTCTTGCCGTCGACAAGACAGAGGGTCTTGTCGGTGTCGATCGTGTAGCCGCTCTTGAGGTGCTCCGTGACCGAGATCGTCGGCGTCGCCGTCGCGGTTGCCGTGAACGTCGTGGACGCGAATCCGTTCTGCCCCGACTGCTGGGACGTCGTCACGGAGGCGTCGCCGAGCGTGCCCTGCGTGGTGCTGAGTCCGTAGCTCCACCCGTTCGCGTCGGCCGAGTCGGCGAGGACGGTACCGTCGACGGTCTCGATCTGCTTGTGGATCGTCAGTGCGTTCTGGCAGTTGCCGGTGGCGAGATCCTTGAGCACATCGCCGAAGCCGCCGGCCGTGGCGGTGAAGTAGTCGACGCCGGGGGTGGGACCGGTGACGGATGCGAGGTTGACGGCAGCATCGCCGAGGCCGATGCCGAGACCGACGATGCGTTCCTTGTGTCCGGCGGTCGCCCCGTTCTGGCTCTTGACCTTGTTGGCCGAGAAGATGCCGTTCTCGATGTCTTGGAACGAGGTGTTGCCGCCCGATGTGCTGCTCGTGCCCCAGACGGTGGGGGCGCCGTCGGTGACGAACAGGACCAGATCGAATCCGGCCGGCACCTGAGACAGGCCACGGTCCCAGTTCGTCGCCGAGTTCAGCTGGTTTCCGGCAGGCAGGCCGTTGATGAAGCTGATCAGGGGGGCCGCGCTCGCTGTGGTGGCCGTCGACGTCGAGGCCTGATGTCCTTGGCTGTCATCGGTCGTGCCGAAGGTGTAGATCGCCACGCTCGAGGGCGTGCCGACGAGGGCGTTGACAGCCTCCTTGGCTGCCGACTTCAGGTTCGCCTGCTTATTGTCGTCGCCCATCGACCCCGACTGGTCGAGCACCATGGCGATGGAGATGCCGCACTGCTTCGGTGCTTGCGGGTTCGCCAGCGAGGCGGCGAGCATGTTGCTGAACGTCCCGCCGGCGTCGTCGTAGTTCGTGGTCCCTGTTCCGGGAACCGTGGTGTCGCTGTTGACCGTGTCGGTGCGGAACCGATATGTCGTCTGCGACGGTGTTCCACCGGTCGCCAGCTCCGAGTTGGCAAACCAGCCCGGCGTCGGCACGGCCATGATGGAAATGTTCCACTTGTACCCGGTCGGAAGGCCCGACAGCTTGCACGTGCCGTTCGAATCCGAAAGACACGTCGCGCTGTTGTTGCCCGACGTCGCCGTGACGGTCGCCCCGGCGAGTCCGCTGACGCTGTTGGTCTGTCGGATGCCGCCGACGTTCACCGTGATCGTCACCGTCTTCTTCTCCGAAGCCAACGGAGCCACCGTCACGCCCTTGGATGTCAGCTGCTTGGGCGCGGTCGTGGAGCCGTCGTTCTTCGCGTCGGTCTTGCCGGCGTCGGTGCCGGACGTGTCGTCAGACGCCGGGGTGGATGCCTCGGGCGACGGCTGATCGCCGTTCGCGTCGGACGAGGGCGGGGTGGTGGTATCCGTCTTCGCGTCGGACGTGCCCTTCGCGTCGGTGCTGCCCTTCGCGCCGGACGCGCCCTTCGCGTCGGAGGTGCCCTTTGCGCCGGTGTCGGAAGCCGCCCCGGTGTCGGAACCGGACCCGGCGTCGGAGCTGCCCGCGTCGGTGCCGCCCGATCCGCCGGCCGTGCCGGCGTCGCCGGCGTCGCCGCCCGCGCCCCCGGTTGCCGACGAGCTGCTCGGAGCGGGACTGGGCACCGCATCGTCCGCGAACGCCGGGACATAGCCGACGATCATCATCGCGCCGCTGACCAGCGTCGCCACGATGCCGGCGTACCAGCGATGCCTCAGGACGAGCTTGTGCTCCTGCTCCTGCTGTCGGCGCACGGCCTTACGCGCAGACTTCCCACCAAAATCCCCAGCATGGTTGGACATTTCCCCTGACCCCAGTCTTCAGGAATCGCGGCACGCTGTTGTGTCGCATCGATGCTGCGCACCCGAACGTCGGAGGTTCTCCCCAGATCCTCGAACGACGTGTACCCAGTCCCTGTTTCGGGACCGTACTCCCCTGCCCCGACCCCCGTCAAGCATTTTGTGAAAGAACTCTCACCCGAGTTCGGTCCGGCACGATCCCCGACACGACGAAGGGGCGGATGCCACAGCATCCGCCCCCGTGAGTCTCGCGGCCCGGGCTACTGGCCGATGGCGCCGTCCGCCTTGTCGCGCAACTCGTCGATCTTTCCGTCGACCGAGTCGGGTGCGACCTTCTTGGCGAGGTCGGCTGCGCCGTCGAGCACCTTGTCGCTGATCGACTCGGCCTGCTCACTGTGCAGGGCGTCGTCGATGCGCTCCTTGTTCTGCTCGAACAGTTCCTTGCCCTTGTTCACGATGTCGTCGAATCCCATAGGGTCCCCCTTCTCGGGCGCCACGGCGGCGTCCTGCACAAAGTATGGCCGCTGCCGACCGTGGGCACCAGACCCCGACGTCGGCGCGCCGGTGTCACGACGTCGGGGCCGGAGCATCCGGCCCCTGCCGACGCTGTGCGCGCGAGGGGCGGCCCGAGAGCCAGATGTACAGACCGAGGGCCACCAGCACGGCAGCGAGCACGAGCGCCCACCACGGGAAGCCCGGGCCGGCGGGCGGTGCCTGTGCGGCCTCGACGTCGTGCACGGGCGTCGGGGTGACGCGTTCACCGGTCACCAGGATGCGCTGGCTGTTGATGCCCAGCGGAGTGCAGGTGACGAGGGTGACCAGGTCTTTGCCGGGCACCGGGTTGAGCGACTGGGTCTGGTCGGGGTCGACCACCTGGGTGTTCGCGACGCGATAGGTGAGAACCTCGCCGAACACCGCGATGGTGAACGTGTCACCGATCTTGACCTTGTCGAGGTCGGTGAACAGGGTCGCCGAGGCCAGCCCGCGGTGGCCGGTGAGCACGGCGTGCGTGCCGATGCCGCCGACCGGCAGCGCAGTGCCCTCGAGGTGCCCGACGCCCTTGGCGAGGGTCTCGTCACTGGTGCCGTGGTACACCGGCAGGTCGACGCCGATCGACGGGATCTGGATGCGCGCCATCAGACCGTAGTCGTCGGCGTGCAGCAGCTTGGCGTAGTCGAAGTCGCCGGGCTTGTGTGCGGTGGATGCCTGTGGGATGCGCTCGTTGGCGGCGACCAGCGCGCCGCCGGTCAGTGACGCGTTGTAGGCGACGGCCTCGTCGATCGCGGCGTCGCGCACGTCGGGCCCGATCGAGGTGACCTCGCTGGTGTACGAGCTGACCTGGCGGGACTGCAGCAGGTCTGAGAACCAGCTTGCGGCGGCCGGGTAGAGCATGACGAGCACGCCGACCAGGGCGATCGCCGCGATGACCACCGACAGCCCCGACAGGCGCCATCTCGGGCGGCGTCGGCGCAGGGCCGGCTGGTCCGGCGGGGGCGCTGTCACGGTCACGGCATGCTCCTTCACAGGCATGTTCTCACGCACGGATGGGAGACGCCTTCGCGGCGCCTCCCATCCGGTGGTTCCGGATGCCACAGACCTGGGCCTGTGGCATCCGGTCACTGCGTCACTGCTGGTGCGTCGCCTGACGACGGCGGCTGTAGACCAGGAACGCGGCACCCGCGGCCATCAGCACCAGGGTGACCCCCGCGCCGACGAAGATCGCGGTTCCGCCGCCACCGGTCAGCGGCAGCTCGAAGGCCGGCACCTGCGGGTCGACGACGACGATCTGGCCGTTGGCCGTGCTGCCGGGCTTGACGGTGACCGCATGCGGCTTCTCGGGGGCGAAGCCGGCGGCGACGTCGAAACCGACCGGCGCCTCGGACTCGACGATGTAGTACGTGCTGGTACCGGTGCCGTTCTCACCGGTGCGCAGGCCGGCGATGTTCACGATGCCGTCCGCGTTCGACTCGAAGACGTCCTTGCCATTGATGCTCACCGGGTCTCCGGTGACGTGGCCGCTGGTGTCGACGGCGGAGTAGACCTGGAACTTGGCGCCCTTCAGAGCGTTGCCATCTGCGGTGCCAGCGACCTTCTTGAGCGTGAGCGAGCCCCAGTTGGTCTGCACCGTGTTGGAGTCGAAGTCCTTGCCGTTGACGTTGGTGACCGCGGTGTTCTGGATCTGGCCGTCGCCGACCGAGGTGACGGTGGTGGTGATGGTCACCGTGACCGTGCCACCGGCGTTCTTCTCAAGGATGCCCCGACCCTTGTCGGTGAAGGTGACCTTGAGCGGGTCGCCGGTGGTCACGGTGTAGTTTTCGTCCGAAAGCTCGACCGGGGTGCCGTGAGCGTCGGTCAGCGCGACCGTCACGCCCGTGGGCGTGAGGCGGCTGTCAAGGTCGTCGGTCACGACGAACGTGGTGATGCTGTTGCCCTGCGACACCGCGGGAACGGTGGTGTCGATCGTCCACGACACCGTCGAGCCCAGGCCGAGTGCCGTGCTGTCATCGACCGACTTGGTGGGCTGGCCCTGCACCATGTTCTTCGGGTACACGTTGAGCGTCGTCAGCCACGCGTCGTGGTTCGGGAACGGCAGGGTCACCAGGAACGGAGCGGTCGTGCCTACGGCGTTGGCGGGTGCCTTGGTCTCGGTCACCAGGTAGACGCCGAGCGGGAACTTTCCGGTGGCGAGGCCGCCGTCCTTCGTGGTGAGGACGGTGCCGGCGTCAAGGTGGTCCGCGACGTCGGCGGGCGTCAGACCCTTGGTCGCCTGCCAGCCCGCGGCCGTGGTCAGGTCAATGTTGTTCACGTGCGCGACGGTGAACTCGACGCCGTCGAGCGGCTTCGCGTCGCTCGGAACGGTCTGCTCGGTGCCGTCGTTGTCGAGGTCCCATGCGGGGTTCGGCTGCTCGTACTTGTGGATGTTGAGCGTGTAGCCACCGTCGGGCGCGGGCGGGACGTTGCCGACTTCCGCCGCCGAAGCGGGCATGGCGGCGGCGACCCCCATGAAACCGAGTGCCAGCGCGCCGGCGACGGCGATCGCGCGCCGCCCCAGACGGCTTGCGGTCTTGTGTGTGTTCATTCTCTCTCTTCTTCCCCAGTCAGAAGGGTTGTGGTGTGTGCCCCGAGGGGCGGTGTTGCTGTGTTGCAGGTGGATCGATCAGTTCATGCCCTGTTCGTCCTCGCCTTCCGCCGCCGCTGAACGACCAGCAGGGCAAGTGCGATCAGGAGTCCCCCGCCGCCCAAGGCGAGGAAGAGTTGGGTGCCGAGTCCGCCGGTGAGCGGCAGCGTGACCGCGGGCACCTCGGAGTTCACGAACCGGTAGTACGCGTGCTCGCCGGGTGCGACGCTGATCTTGGCGCCGGTGAGCACGGGCTCCCAGGCATTGGACTCGGCGTTCCACTTCTCGAGACTCAGCTGCAGGTACGGCGGCGTGGCACCCTGCCCGGCATACGTCTCACTGAGCGTGTAGTCCGTGCCCGGGCGCACCTCGACGGTGCTTGCCTGCGGCGCGTTCTGCGGGTCGGTGTCTGCACCCTTCACCGACTTCGTCGGCAGGTTCCAGGTGCTCGAGTCCGGCGTCGCCTTGAGCGTCCAGTCGGACGGGGCGAACTCCGCGTCCTGCACGTGCTTCAGGATGGTGAGCAGTGCGGTCGCGTTGGTGACGGTGCACGTGATCTTCGCCTGGTCAGCCGAGGCCGGAATCGCAACGGCTCCGTCCGTGACGGGAAGCGTCTGATCGCCGGCGCGGCATTGCCACTCGCCCGCTTGCGCATACAGTGCCGTCGCGTCGTCGGCACCGTCGACGAGTTCTTCGCTCAGTGCATACGTCTTGCCGGGGGTGACCAGCGCGGTCGCCGTCGTCGAGCCGGTGATTCCACGGGGGCCAGGCAGTGCGTCGGACGGCCCATCGGCAGAGAGCTTCCACTGGTCGGCGAGGTCCTTGTCGCCGAGCGAGATCTGCTTGACGAGAGTCAGCTCGGCCGCCAGAGGCTGGTTCACGTATCCGCACGCCACTCGGTCACCGGGCTTGATGCCGGGCACCGTCTGCGCGGCGGCTCCCGTGAGCGTCACGGTGCGTGGGTCACCCGCAAGCGGCGTGATGACGCACTGACCGGACACGAACTTCCAGCCGGGTTTCTGGTCCTCATGCACGGCGATCTCGGCGCTGGAGCCCGACGTGCCGAAGCGGATGGTCCAGGATGCCGTGCCCTTCGCGTCGGTGTTCTGTGTCGCCGGCGTGATGGGTGTGACGGTCCCGGACGTCGCCTTCGCGCTCAGTCCGACGGTCCAGTCCTTGCCGGGTGCCGCGTTCTTGCCGGCAGCATCCTTGACGGTCTTCGAGATCGTGACCGGCGTGCTCAGCGGGGTGTTCGTGAAGACGCAGGTGACTTCCACCCGCGACTGTCCCGTGACACTGGACGGCACAGCCACTTCACCCTGCGGCTTGTTCCCGGTGGCGATGCTCTTCCCGTTGTTGTCCAGGCACTCCCAGCCGGAGCCATACTCGCCGATACTCGATACCGAGCCCGGAGCCATGGCCTCGCCGATCGAATACGTCTGCCCGGCGAACACGGGAACTGCGTCGATCTTCTGGTCCTGCAGTCCGGTGGCGGTGCCCGACGTCGTCGCGGTCGCAATCTGCGTCATGCCCTTGGCCGCCGTCAGCGTGAACTGATCCGCGGGAGCGAGGCGCCCCTGCACGTTCTTCATCACCGTGAGTCGGGCGTTCGGAGTGTAGGTGTTGACGTAGGTGCAGGTGATCCGAGCTGCGTCCGGATCCGTCGTCGACAGGTCTCCGCTGAGCGTCAGCGAGTTGCCGTTCACGGAGCCGACGGGGTTGCCCACGCCGTCGCTGCACTGCAGGCTCGTGAAGCCCCAGGGGCTGGTCGGATTCGCTTCTGTGATCTTCACCGTCTGACCGACCACGAAGTCGTGGGTCACCGAGGCGGTGCCGGATGACCCGACCGCCGAGGGGCGGAGCGTGAAGTCTGTCGCCCACGGCGAGCCGGCGAGGTTGCTGCTCGAGTCGAACGAGAACGACGGGATGCTGTCGGGCGCGCCGTAGGGCGCTTCGGCCTGCTTGACGATCGTCAACGGGCGGATCTGCTGGATGGACGCATAGAGACACCCGTATGTGACAGTGTTCTCCTTGGTGCGGAATTGGTTGATCACGCCACCCACGTCGCTCGGCGTCGGCAAGCACGTGTTGTTGTTCCCCTGAGGCTCAGTGAACCCGGCAATGACCAGGGTGTAGGTCATTCCGTTGTAGGTGAACGTCTGGTCGGAAATCTGGTTGAGGAAGTTCACGAAGTCATCCGAGCAGCCCTTGCCAGAGCAGTCGTTGGGTGTTTCGTGCATCTGCCACTGGTATTGCAGCTGCATGTCGAGCAGTTTGACGTTCATGGAGCCGCGGAAGTACTCGTTCGCGGCACTCACCGGGTTGTTGCTGTGTGCCATTCTTCCGACGTTGAAGAGCTGACCCGGTGTGATGCTCGCAACCGAAGCAGGCGCGAATCCGAGGGCACTCTGATTCGAGAGATTGAGGTCGCCGCCCGACCTCGAGAGCAGGCCGTGAGCCGTCCATGCGGTACTGCCCGAGTTCACCCAAGCGGTGTAGCCATCGGAACGAGAACGATATGAGGGATACGAGTTCGTGCCGTTCGATCCGCCGGTGTTGCTGATCTCACCACTCGTTGTACGGTTCAACGCGGTGCCGTAGCGATAGTCGTCACTCGTCGTCGGATTGGCGCTACCGTTCAACGTGTACCCGACGTGCCCGCTCATCTGGGCTTGGATTCCGCCGGTCACCGGCACGGTCGCGGCGGAGGCCGAGGAGGCACCGGTCGTCAGCTGACCGATGGTGAAGGCAGACGCCAGTGCTGCGACGAGCGCCGTCACGACGCCGAACGAAAGCGGACGGATTCCCGGTCGACGAGCAGACGTCGTCGAATGACGCGCGAAAGCGAACAACAGATCTTCCCCAGAAAGCTCTGAAAACAGTCCGCGCGGTGCGGACCCCCAGTGACCGGCTCCCAGCACGAGGTTCCCCAGAACCTCGAACACCGATCACGCTGAATCTAGGGGAGGGACGTGACGCGTGTCAAATCCGGTCGCCCGGCGTGTCGGGGCCGGCCGCGCGGCCCCTCGCTCGCCGTCCGAACCGTCGCGTCGCGTGCCGACCGACCGTGCCGCTCCCGCTGCCACGGGCCGGCATGACGGATGCCACGGGGCCAGGCCCCGTGGCATCCGTCGCCTCAGCGGTTATCGGTTCGACGCCTCACGACGCCGGCCGGCGACCAGGAGCGCGACGCCCGCGGCCACGAGCACCAGCGTGATGCCCGCGCCGACGAAGATCGCGGTTCCGCCGCCGCCGGTCAGCGGCAGCTCGAACGCCGGCACCTTGGGGTCGAGCACCATCACCGGCGCGGACGGCGCGGCCGGACCGGGGATGACCGTCACGGCCTTGCCGGTCTGGTACGCGGTGTCGATGTCGTAGCCGACCGGCGCCTTCGTCTCGACGACCCAGTAGGTCGTGCCGCCCGTGGCGGCCTTCAGGCCCGGGATCTGCACGAGGCCGTTCGCACCCGACGTGAACGTCGTGCGCTCGGCACCGTCGACCAGCACGGCGACCGGGTTGCGCCCGGCCGCGGCATCCTGCGCACTGCGGAACACCTGGAACTCGGCGCCGGCCAGCGTCATCGAGACGTCATCCCGGTCGACCTTCTTCAGCAACAGCGAACCCCACGTGGTGTGCACCGACTCGGTGGTCATCCGGGTGCCGTCGATCTCGACGATCGCGCTGTTCGGGATGTCACCGTCACCGCCGATGCCGGTCACCGCGGTCGGGATCTTCACCGACACGACGCCGCCCTGGTGGTCGGACGTGCTCAGCAGCGCCCGCCCCGCAGCGGTGAATGCCACGACGACCTTCGGGCCGTTCACCGTCACCGAGTAGTGGTTCGCGCTCAGCGGCACGTTCACGCCCTTCACCGCGAACGTGACCGCCACGTCCTTCGCCGCCGGCGCAGCCAGCCGGCCGTCGAGCGTGTCGCTGACGGTGAAACTGCGCACGGTCTGCTCGGGCGCCAGGTTCGGCACCGTGGCGGTCACGGTCCAGGTGACCGTGTCACCCAACCCGGTCGCACCCGAGTCGTCCACCGTCTTGTGCGGGTCGGAGGCCACGACGTTCTTCGGATACACGTTGAGCGTGGTCAGCCACCCGCCCGCGTGCGGGAACGGCAGCGTCACCAGGAACGGCGCCGCCTTGCCGACGACGTTCGCCGGAGCCTTGGCCTCGGTCACCAGGTACACGCCCATCTCGGCGAAGGAGCCTGTGGCCAGCCCCGTGCGATCGGTGGTGAGCGTGCGCGCGGTGCCGAGGTCGCCCGGGGCGATGTCGCCCGGCTTCAGTCCCTCGGTGGCCTTCCACCCCGCGTTGGTGGTCAGGTCGATGTTCGTCACCTTCTGCACGGTGAACTCGACGCCGCCGATCGGCTTCGCGCCGCTGGGCACGGTCTGCGCGGTGCCGTCGTTCGGCAGGTCCCAGCCCGGGTTGGGCTGCTCGTACTTGTGGATGTCGAGGGAGTACGGCCCCTTCGGCAGGTTCGGCACCTCGGCGGCCGAGGCCGGCGCTCCCACGGCGACCAGTCCCATCAGGCCCACCGCGATCGCGCCGGAAGCGGCGACCGCGCGCGTGAGCAGGCGGTGTTTCGTGTTGTCGTTCATTGTGTTCATTCCCCAGTCAGAATCCGGTCTCTCGCCCGGTCGGGCGCGGACATTGCGTTGTCTGTGTCACATCAGGCCGCCGTCACTGTGCGTCCCTTCTCGCGCGGCGGCGCTGCACCGCCAGCAGCGCCAGCGCGATCGCCAATCCGCCGCCGCCCAGCACGACGAACAGCAGGCTGCCGGTCCCGCCGGTCAGCGGCAGGGTCACCGCCGGCACCGCCTCGTTCACGAACCGGTACACGGCGTGCTCGCCCGGCGCCACGCGCACGGTCGCGTCGGTGACATCCACCCACGCTGCACCGTCCCAGCGCTGCAGCCTCGTCTGCAGGTAGGGCACGTCGGCACCGGATGCCGCGGCGCCCAGCTGCTCGCTGAGGCGGTACTCCCAGTCGGGTCGCACCTCGACGGTCTGTGCGCTCAGGTCGACCCCCGCACCCGGGGTGAGGTCGGCGCCGGTCACGGTGGCGGCGGTCAGGCCGCCCATCGCGGCGGGGGTGCCGGTCAGCTCGAACCACTCGGGCTGCAGGCCCGTGCCGGCCACATGCTTGAGCAGGGTCAGCCGTGCCGTGGTGTTCGTGACCGTGCAGGTCACGTTCTGGCCCGGCTGCAGCGTCACGGTGTGCGCGCCGTCGACGGGTACGACACCCTGGGTGCGGTCGTCGACGCACATCCACGGCCGGTCCGCGGCCGGCACGTAGGTCGCCGGGCCGCCGCTTTCGGCGAGCGTGTAACGGATGCCACTGACGACGGGCCCGGTCACCCCGGTGGTGCCGCTCAGACCGGCGCCGCCGGTGCCGCCGGGCGGGGTCGCGGTGAGCGTCCACAGTCGGGGGTCTGCGCTGCCGTCCACCTTCTTGACCAGCGTCAGCCGCTGGTCGCACGTGACGGTGTTGGTCACGCTGACCGTGGTGTGCGTCTGTGTGAGCTGCACACTGCCCACGGGCAGGTTCACCGGCTTTCCGTTCAGCTCGGTGATGGTGCCGGCACTCGCCGTGCACTGCCGACCGCCGGGCAGGGTGACCTGCTCGGACAGGGTCGTGGACTGCCCCACCAGGTAACCGGTGCGGGGCTTGCCCCACGGCTGATCGGTGGCACCTGTGCCGGCGGGGCCGGTGAGCTTCAGCTGCGCCGAGAACCCGTCGGGTTGGGCGCCCTCGTCGTAGGCGGTGCCGTCGATCACCCAGGTCTTGTCGACGGTGATGTCTGCGGCGCGCGACTCGCGGTTGCGCACGGTGCAGTCCACGGCGTCGTGCAGCCCGACGCCGACAGTCCACGTGTTCGTGCCCGGCTCGTGCGTCGGGGTGGCGCCCGTGCACACCACGCTGTCGAAGACCCAGCCGTCCTTGGGCGTCTCGGTGAAGGTCACCGTGGCGCGCTGGCCCTCTTCGGTGAAGCGCTGGATCCAGGTGGCGGATCCCCCCGCGGGGGTCGTGCCGTCCGAACCGGGCGCGGCGCTGAGCGTGCCGTCGCCGCTGCGCGTGGCGTCGAAGTGCCATCCGCCCGCCAGCGGACGCTCGGTGCCGAGCGCCGACACCTCGGTCTTGTCGACGCTGAGCGGCACCTGGCAGGTCAGACCCAGTGCGATCTTGGCGAGCTTGGTCTCCAATTGCTCCCATTCCGCGATGAAATAGTCCTCGCCGTCGCGCTTTCCTGAAATCGCCTGCAGGTTCGTGTCCGACCCCTTCGGAAGGGCGACGCCGACCGCCAATACGGGCATTCCGGCGTTCTTCACGGCATTCGCCGACAGCACGGCATTCTCGACGTGCATGACGCGCACACTGTCGGCCGCGTGCGAACGACTTGCGGTCGGTGCACCATCGGTGACCATCAGCACCACATCGTTGTGGCGTTCGGATGCGAGCTGCAACGCGGCATCCCAGTTCGTCGCCGCTGCGTAATTGTGCGTGTTCAGCAGGTAGTCCGACAGCCGGTTCGCCAGCGCGCTGCTCGCGGGGCCGCTGAGGTTCGGCTGTGCCGTCGCCGTGCTGTGGAACGTGATCGTGTCGATCGAGATCTGCCCCTGCTGGTGGGCCAGGGCGTTCACGAGCGCCTTGATCGCGGCGGCGTAACTGCGTGCCTCGGTCGCGTCGATCGAGCTCGACAGGTCGAGCACGAGGCCGACCGTCAGGCCCCCGGAACAGGTGGGTGCCACGGTCGGGTTGACCAGTCCGTTCACGGTCGTGCCGATGCCGGCGAGGTCGGTGCCCACACCCGACGTGCGCGGCACGCTGATGTGCGCACCCGAGGCGACCTTGCCCGCGCTGCCCGGGTAGGGCTTGGCGGTGAGGTTGCCGGTGGCACCGCCCGTGGCGATCTCGCCGAGCGCATAGGTGCCGGCTGCGGCCTTGTCTTCGACCACCCAGTAGGTGCGGTTCACGTGGTCGGCCGGCACGGTGATGTCGCACGAACGGGCCCCGGTGCCGACCGTGCAGGTGGCCCAGCTGTCGGTGACGGCCGCACCGGGTGCGCCGTGGGTGTCGTCGTGCAGCCGGAAGGTGGCGCCCTGCAGGTGCTCGGTGCTGTTGCGCAACACCTGCGTGTGCACCGTGATCGTGGCGGGCTTGGCCGCCGGGCGCGCGGCGGGCGCCTTCGAGGGGGTGGGCGTCGCGAGGGCGGCACCGCCGGTTGGGCCACCCGCGTCAGGCGTCTCGGCGTCGGTGTCGGTCTCGCCGACCTCGGCCGGCTGCCCGGGCGCGGCCGGCTGCTCAGGCGCGGCCGGCCGCTCGGCCTCGGCCGGCGCCGGGTCGGTGGCCGGCGGCGCCGGCTGCGGGTGAATCGGGATCGACGGCGCTGTCGGTGGCGTGCCGTCGTCGAGCGCGATCGCCGCCGAGGTTCCCCCGCCGATCAGCAGCGCGGTGACGGCGATCGATGCGATGCCGCCGCGCATCCAATACCGGCGCCGTAATGATCTGCTTTCTTTTTCACGGCGCATTTCGTCGCACGTCGGTGGAAAGCTGTGTGGTGTGCCTATCGACATATCCCTGACCCCAGTCTCGGGTGTGCGCACGGAATTCATGCGTCACCGAATCGCCGACGAATGTGCCTGGACCTCCCAGAACCCGTGGCCCGTCGAACACTTCCACCTTATGTGCGGGGCATTGCGATACGGCCCGGAGCTATATGCATAATGCCTGTGCAGACATCGCGTCTTCGCTGACAGGAGCTTAGAGCGTAAAC
Organism: Microbacterium luticocti DSM 19459; assembly: GCF_000422405.1. GTDB lineage: Bacteria > Actinomycetota > Actinomycetes > Actinomycetales > Microbacteriaceae > Microbacterium > Microbacterium luticocti. The sequence continues at coordinate 176,306 of NZ_AULS01000006.1, read as the reverse complement.
AATTGAGTGCGCGGGCTCTCCGCTCCGGGCGCGGACATGCGAAAGGGGCCGGATCCCGAAGGATCCGGCCCCTGACGGTTCAGTCGCGCAGGACTTACTTGATGATCTTGGTCACCGTGCCGGCGCCGACGGTGCGGCCACCCTCACGGATCGCGAAGCCGAGGCCCTCTTCCATGGCGATCGGCTGGATCAGGTCCACCTTCATGTCGGTGGTGTCACCGGGCATGACCATCTCGGTGCCCTCGGGCAGCGTGATGACACCGGTCACGTCGGTGGTGCGGAAGTAGAACTGCGGACGGTAGTTCGTGTAGAAGGGGTTGTGGCGGCCACCCTCGTCCTTCGACAGGATGTACGCGGTGCCCTCGAACTCGGTGTGCGGGGTCACCGAACCCGGCTTGGCGACGACCTGGCCGCGCTCGACCTCGTCACGCTTGGTGCCGCGCAGCAGCAGACCACAGTTCTCGCCGGCCCAGGCCTCGTCGAGCTGCTTGTGGAACATCTCGATACCGGTGACGGTCGTCTTCTGCGTCGGGCGCAGACCCACGATCTCGACCTCGGAGTTGATGGCCAGGGTGCCACGCTCGGCACGGCCGGTGACGACGGTGCCACGACCGGTGATCGTGAACACGTCCTCGATCGGCATCAGGAACGGCTTGTCGCGGTCACGCACCGGGTCGGGCACGTTGTCGTCGACGGCCTGCATGAGGTCGAGGATCGACTGCGTCCACTTCTCGTCGCCCTCGAGCGCCTTCAGCGCCGAGACGCGCACGACCGGGGCGTCCTCGGCGAAGCCCTGGCTGGCCAGCAGCTCACGGACCTCGAGCTCGACGAGCTCAAGGATCTCTTCGTCGTCGACCGCGTCGGACTTGTTCAGCGCGACCAGCAGGTACGGCACGCCGACCTGCTTGGCCAGCAGCACGTGCTCGCGGGTCTGCGCCATCGGGCCGTCGGTCGCCGCGACCACGAGGATCGCGCCGTCCATCTGAGCGGCACCGGTGATCATGTTCTTGACGTAGTCGGCGTGGCCCGGGGCGTCCACGTGAGCGTAGTGGCGCTTCGGGGTCTCGTACTCGATGTGCGAGATGTTGATGGTGATACCGCGCTGACGCTCTTCCGGAGCCGAGTCGATCGACGAGAAGTCGCGCACGACGTTCACGTCCGACGGGTACTTGTCGGCAAGCACCTTGGAGATCGCGGCAGACAGCGTGGTCTTGCCGTGGTCGACGTGACCGATCGTTCCGATGTTCACGTGCGGCTTGGTCCGCTCGAACTTGGCCTTAGCCACTGGGTCCTCCTCAGGACGGTCGTGTAGGGAATCCGGGCACTGGATTGCGACCGGCTCGCTACGGGGATGTCTCTCAGTGTAATAGAGAGGGTTCTGGTTCTTTGATGTGAAGTTGTCGGGGGTGGATGCCGCGGGCCGGGCGATCGTTCACGCGCAGGCCCGCGGCATCCGGGCGATCACTCGCCCTTGTTCTTCTGGATGATCTCGTCGGCCACGGCGCGAGGAACCTCGGCGTAGCTGTCGAACTCCATCGAGTAGACGGCACGGCCACTGGTCTTCGACCGCAGGTCGCCGATGTAGCCGAACATCTCGGACAGCGGCACGAGCGCGCGCACGACCTTCACGCCCTGCGCGTCCTCCATGGCCTGGATCTGCCCGCGACGGCTGTTCAGGTCGCCGATGACGTCGCCCATGTACTCCTCGGGCGTACGCACCTCGACGGCCATGAGCGGCTCGAGCAGCACCGGGTTCGCCTTGCGGACGGCCTCTTTGAAGCCCATCGAACCGGCGATCTTGAACGCCATCTCGGACGAGTCGACGTCGTGCGACGCGCCGTCCATGAGGGTGGCCTTCACACCGACCATCGGGTAGCCGGCCAGCACGCCGACCTGCATGGCGTCCTGGAAGCCCTGGTTGGTGGGCTCGATGTACTCGCGCGGGATGCGGCCACCGGTGACCTTGTTCTCGAACTCGTACGTCTTCTCGGCCGTGACCTCGAGCGGCTCGAGCGCGAACTGGATCTTCGCGAACTGGCCCGAACCACCGGTCTGCTTCTTGTGGGTGTAGTCGTGACGCTCGACGGCCTTGCGGATCGTCTCGCGGTACGCCACCTGGGGCTTTCCGACGTTGGCCTCGACCTTGAACTCGCGCTTCATGCGGTCGACCAGGATGTCGAGGTGCAGCTCGCCCATGCCCTTGATCACGGTCTGGCCGGTCTCGGCGTTCTGCTCGACGCGGAACGTCGGGTCCTCTTCGGCCAGCTTCTGGATCGCGATGCCCAGCTTCTCCTGGTCGGCCTTGGTCTTGGGCTCGATGGCCACCTCGATGACCGGCTCGGGGAAGGTCATCGACTCCAGCACCACCGGCGCGCCCGGGTCGGCCAGGGTGTCACCGGTGGTGGTGTCCTTCAGGCCGATGACGGCGTAGATGTGACCGGCGGTCACCGAGTCGACCGGGTTCTCCTTGTTGGCGTGCATCTGGAAGATCTTTCCGATGCGCTCCTTCTTGCCCTTGGTCGCGTTGATCACCTGCGCGCCCGAGTCGATGTGACCCGAGTACACGCGCACGTAGGTGAGACGGCCGAAGAACGGGTGGACGGCGATCTTGAACGCCAGCGCGGCGAACGGCTCGTCGCGGCTCGGGTGGCGCTCGATGATCTTCTCTTCGTCCTTCGGGTCGTGGGCCTCGATGGCCGGCACGTCCTCGGGCGAAGGCAGGTAGTCCACCACCGCGTCGAGCATCGGCTGCACGCCGCGGTTCTTGAACGCCGAACCGCACAGCACCGGGTACAGCTCGCCGGCGACGGTCATCTTGCGGATGGCGCCCTTGATCTCGGCGACCGACAGCTCCTCACCGCCGAAGTACTTCTCGAGCAGGTGCTCGTCGGACTCGGCGACGGTCTCGAGCAGCTTCTCGCGGTACTCGGCGGCTTTGTCGGCGAGGTCGGCGGGGATCTCCTGCACCTCGTACTTGGCGCCCATGGTCACGTCGCCCTTGGCGTCGCCGGGCCACACCAGGGCCCGCATCTCGACCAGGTCGACGACGCCGACGAAGTCGTTCTCGGCGCCGATCGGCAGCTGCAGCACGAGCGGCTTGGCCTTGAGTCGGTTCACGATCGTCGAGACCGTGAAGTAGAAGTCGGCGCCCAGCTTGTCCATCTTGTTGACGAAGCAGATGCGCGGCACGTCGTACTTGTCGGCCTGGCGCCACACCGTCTCGGACTGGGGCTCCACACCCTCCTTGCCGTCGAACACCGCGACCGCGCCGTCGAGCACGCGCAGCGAACGCTCCACCTCGACGGTGAAGTCGACGTGGCCGGGCGTGTCGATGATGTTGATCTGGGTGCCGTTCCAGAAGCAGGTCACCGCGGCGGAGGTGATGGTGATGCCGCGTTCCTGCTCCTGCTCCATCCAGTCGGTGGTGGCGGCACCGTCGTGCGTCTCGCCGATCTTGTGGTTGACGCCCGTGTAGAAGAGGATGCGCTCGGTCGTCGTCGTCTTGCCGGCATCGATGTGCGCCATGATGCCGATGTTGCGGACCTTCTTGAGGTCGGTGAGCACGTCTTGTGCCACGGGATGTCTTCCTTGTCTTTACTCGGTCGCCCGGCGAGCGGCGTCAGCCGCGGGTCGAAACGCGTCTCGACCCGGCCCTGCGGGCCTCGCGGGCGACCGGGGGATGTGTGTTACCAGCGGTAGTGGGCGAACGCGCGGTTCGATTCGGCCATCTTGTGGGTGTCTTCGCGGCGCTTGACCGCGGCACCCAGGCCGTTCGAGGCGTCGAGGATCTCGTTCTGCAGACGCTCGGTCATGGTCTTCTCGCGACGCCCCTTGGCGTAGCTGACCAGCCACCGCAGCGCCAGCGTGTTGGCGCGGTGCGGCTTGACCTCGACCGGAACCTGGTAGGTCGAGCCGCCGACGCGGCGGCTCTTGACCTCGAGGGTGGGGCGCACGTTGTCGAGCGCCTTCTTCAGCGTGGCGACGGCGTCCTGACCGCTCTTGGCCTCGACGCCCTGCAGGGCGCCGTAGACGATCGACTCGGCGAGGGACTTCTTGCCGTCGACGAGGATCTTGTTGACCAGCTGCGAGACGACGGGCGCGCCGTAGACCGGGTCGTTGACGACGGGACGCTTGGGGGCGGGACCCTTACGAGGCATCTATCTCAACCCTTCTTCGCGCCGTAGCGGGACCGAGCCTGCTTACGGTTCTTCACGGCCTGGGTGTCCAGGGCGCCGCGGACGATCTTGTAGCGCACACCCGGCAGGTCCTTGACACGGCCGCCGCGCACGAGCACCAGCGAGTGCTCCTGCAGGTTGTGGCCCTCGCCGGGGATGTACGCAGTGACCTCGGTGCCGTTGCGGAGCTTGACACGGGCGACCTTGCGCATGGCCGAGTTGGGCTTCTTGGGCGTGGTGGTGTACACGCGGGTGCACACGCCCGCCTGCTGCGGGTTCGACTTCAGCGCCGGCGCCTTGGTCTTGGAGACCTTCGGCGTGCGCCCCTTGCGAACCAACTGCTGAATGGTTGGCACGTTCTTCCTTCTCTGTTGTGCTGCACGGTGACAGCTTCGTGTCTCCCCCGCGGCATCCGATCTGCTGATCCGGTGTCGCGGGCTCACGTGGACCCACCGGGCCCGACGCGATCGCGTCGCGCGTGTCGTGGTGGATATGCCGTGGGGGTGACCTGTTCGCAGGCCGGTCCCTGAGATGTGCGGCCCGGGCCCCCGCTTCCGCCCCGACTTGCGAAGGCACGGCACAAGGAGCGCATGAGCGCACACCCGGTCAATGATACGCGCCGGAGGGCGGGGCGGTCAAACGCGCGGCGGTGCCGCCTCAGGGGATGGGCGGGATGCCGGACAGCAGCGCGATCGCGCCGGCGACCACGACGATCAGCACGACGAGGGCACCGGCCAGCAGCAGCGCCGTGCGGCGCCGGCGGCGGACGGCGCTGCCCGCGACGGGGACGTCGGTACCGACGGACGGCGCGCTGCGCGCCGGCACCGGGGCGCGCTCGAGCGGGGCGGGCTCGGGCGGGCGCGGCCGGTAGATGGCCTGGGCGGCGGTGCCGCCGGTGGCGGCGCGGGTGGATGCCGGGGGTACAGGCCGCCGGGTCGGGTCGGGCGCCACGCGGTCGCCGGTGACGAGGTCGGGCACGCTGCGCGGCGGCGCCGCGGCGGCGCGATGCGTGGCGCGGCGGGGACTGGCAAACCGGGGCGGTTCGGTGCGTCGCCGGGTGACGACGGTGTCGTCCGAGGCGGCGCCCAGCCGCAGCGCGTCGTCGGGGTCGAGCGGTTGCGAGGCGGTCGGCGGGCGGTCGGCCGGCCCGGGCGCCCTCTCCCGGTGCACCGTGATGTCGAGGTCGTGGGGATCGTCCCGGTCCCGCCGATCGCCGGGCACGGCGGCGCGGCGGGGCCGCCGGGCGACGACGAGCGTCTGGTCGGCGAGGGCGATCTCGTCGGCGGAGGGCCCGCTGCCGCGTCGATGCCGCACGAGAGTGTCGTCGGTGTCTTCGATGTCGTCGGGCAGGATCGGGATGCCGCGGCGGCGCACCACGACGGTCTCATCGTCGGGATCGACTCCGGCGGTGGTGCCGGGATGGTCGATGCCGGCGGTGGTGCCGGGCGCAGTCTGCGGCATCGGGCCGGGATCGGCGCCGTGGCGGCGCGGTCCGGGTGTCTCGCTCTGCGGAGCGGCGGCGGTGCGTCGGCGCGGACCCGGGTCACCGGCTCCGGCCTCGCCTGCCCCGGCGGTGCCGCGGCGGCGGGGGCCGGTGGCATCCGTCGTCTCGGTGTCGTCGGGCAGGATCGGGATGCCGCGTCGGCGCGGTCCGGGGGCGTCGTCGGGCGAGGGGTCGCCGATCATGTCACACGCCTTCGCGCACCAGGGACAGTTCCGCGTCGCCGAGCAGGAAGCGCTCGACGATCGGCATCGGGCGGCCGGGGGCGACCTCGATCTCGGTGCCGTCGTCGTCGATGAGCACCACCCCGTTGGTGGAGTCGAGGTCGGTGATCACCCAGGTGCCGCCGTCCAGCTCGAGACGCGCGTGCGTCTTGGACATGGTGCGGGTCTCGTCGGCGATCGGCACGAGCTGAGCGGCGGGGAACGCCGGGTCGAAGCTCGGCCGGCGGCCGAGGACGAGCACCTCTTGATGCACGGGGATCGGTGCGCCCAGCGGCGGCAGCAGCACCCAGGCCGGGCGCTTGCGGGCGGCGATGACGGTCTCGTCGAAGACCGCGTCGGCCTCCGGCGGCTCGGGCAGCTCGGGCTCGCCGCGCAGGGCCGACACGGACGAGCGGGCCGACATCGGCGCGCCGAGCACGGGGGCGCCCGCGACCGCCGAGACCTCGCCCGACGTGTCGGAGAACCCGTAGGGTTCGGCCGGGCGCAGCGTCGACGGCTCGGCCGGCACCGGAGCCCAGGGGTCGCCCGCGGCGGGTGCCGGGGCGTACGGGTCGGCCGGAGCGCCCGCGGCAGGTGCCGGGGCGTACGGGTCCGCCGGGGTGCCTGTGGCGGGTGCCGGAGCGTACGGGTCGGGCAGGGCGCCGGCGGCCGGTGCCGGGGCGTACGGGTCCGCCGGGGTGCCTGTGGCGGGGGCCGGAGCGTACGGGTCGGGCAGGGCGCCGGCGGCCGGTGCCGGGGCGTACGGGTCCGCCGGGGTACCGGCGGCGGGGGCCGGGGCGTACGGGTCGGGTGTGTACCGCGGCGGTGCCGAGTCGAACACGGCGGGGGCGTACGGCGGCGCGGCCGGGCGGTCGGCCGCGGCGTCGGCAGGGTGCGCGGCGGCGGCACCTGCCGCGGGCCGGGGTGTGGCATCCGTCGCCTCGCCGGAGGCGGGAACGGCCGGCCGCGGCGCCACCGCCGGCGGGTACACGGCGGCCGAGTCGGTGTCGGTGCCGACCTCGTCGGGCGAGATCAGCACGGGCTCACGGCCGGGCACGGTGTGCAGCGGCACGCCCGGCACCGGGGCAGCGGCCGCACCCGGTCGCGGCCCGGTCACCCCGGGCACGCTGCTGACCGGCTCGGCCGGGGCCGCCGGCCGGGGCGGCAGCGGAGGCATCGGCGGCACCGGTGTGGCCGCCACCTGCGGGGCGTATGCCAGGTCCGCGTCGCCGGATGCCGCCTGCCACGCGAGAGCGCGCGGTGCGCCCGGCGCGTGCGCCGCCGGCTGCGCTTGGCCGCGCACCGGCCCGGCGCGATGCGTGGGCGCGGCGCCGACCCAGCGTGCGCTCGAGAAGCCCACCACGCTCGCCCACACCGGGAACAGCAGTGCGGCCAGCACCGTCATGCCCGCGCCGTACCCGAACCCGATGTTGAGCTTGTGGCAGGTGATCACCACGAGCACATAGACCACGACGTTCGCCACCGGCACCAGTGAGAGCAGCGCCAGCCATCCGCTGAATCCGCCCAGCTGCAGCAGGGTGGCGATGTTGTAGAGCGGCACCCACGCCTTCCAGCCCTCTTCGCCGGTCTTGCGGAACACGGCCTGCAGCGCGAGTGCCACCCAGACGTAGACGACGACGGTCAGCAGCAGCGACACGAGGACGGACCCGGTGGCTGCGGCGGCGATGGTGCTGTCGTTCATGATTGCGCGGACGTCACGATCGTTGTGCGTCCTCTCCCCTCGGGTTGCGGTCCCGGCCACGCCGGGTGCGGTCGGCGCGCGGTCTCAATCCGCGCGCGAACGATGTCAACGATACGGCCGCCAGGGCGCGACGCCATAGCGGAAGGGCCTCGCGCAGACTCCGGCGCTCCTGGTCGACGATCGCCCAGAACCGTTCTGCGTCGTCGGCGGCGGGCGGCGACGCGGCGAACACGGCCCGGTCGGCCTCGGCGGCCAGCACCGCCGCATGGGCGGTGGCGTAGCCGGCGGCCACCTCGGACCGGGTCTGTGTGCCGGGCGCGGGCAGGCCGTGGTCGACGGCCGCGTCGACGTACTCCTCCCAGCCGCCGGTGATGCGCTCGGCCGGCTGCGGCGCCTGCCGCCGCGACCGGCGCCGCAGCACCTTGGCGAGCAGGATCACGCCGAACGGTCCGACCACGAGCAGCACGCCGAGCGCCGAGAGGCCGGCGATCCGCAACGACACCCACAGGCCCTCCAGGCTCGCCCCGTCGTCGGGGTGCCGTCCGGACTCGTTCGACTCCTGCCGGGTCGGGTCCGGCGGCTCGACCTGCTGGGCGCTGCGCGGCCGCACATCGGTCGGGTTCTCGGGGTCGCGCTGCCGGGCCACGGTGTTCTCGGCGCCCTCGGTGTGCTGCGGGGTCACGTCGATCGGCACCCAGTCCCCGGTCGCCGCCCTCACCTCGGTCCACGCGGTGAGGTCTCCCCCGGTGCACACCCCGTCACGGCAGGCGGGGGTGTCGTCGTCGACGGGCGTCAACCGCGCCCCCACCACCACGCGGGCGGGGAACCCGAGCTGCTCGGCGATGACGGCGACCGCGACCGCGAACTGCTCGTCGTCGCCGATCGCGGCCACCGGCGAGGCCCCGGCGTCCTCGGCGCTCAGCAGCCGACGGAACATCGTGTCGATGCGTGCCAGGGAATGCCCCGCCGTGCTCGGCTGGAACACGTACCCGTCGCCGAGCGCCCGCGTCCAGGCCGCACCGGCGGCGGGCACGCTCAGCGCGTGGCTGAGGTAGCCGCGCTCGCGCAGCCGCTTCACGAGCGTCGCCAGCGCGGCGCCGTCGGCACCGGCATCCTGCTTCTCGACCCACGTCTTCACGCTCTCGGGCACCGTCACCTGCGGCGCGGCCCCGGGCGCGCGCAGCGTCTCGAGCGCGGGCGGCGCCGCCGTGGTGGCGGTCACCTCATACTGCTCGCCGGCGTGCACACCGTCGGTCTGCACGCCCGCGCGGGCGGCGGCGTCGTAATAGAACGCGTCGGCGTGGGATGCCGCATCCGCACCCGCGAAACGCACCTGGGCGAGCGAGCCGAAGGTGGGCAGCCAGATGCCGCGCAACCCGCCGATGTCGATGCGTACGGTCGCCGCCCGGCCCGGGTCGACCGACAGCCGCGACGGCACCCGCACGAACTGCGCGCCGCCGTCGGCGACCCGGTAGCTGGTGCCGTCGTACTGCGACAGGGTCGCCAGACGGATGCGGTCGGGCAGCGCCCCGTCGAGCGCGGTGACCGTGAACAACGGTGACGTGAACGCGGCGTCGGTGAAGTTCGCACGGTAGTCGGTGAGCGGCGTGATCGCCCGGCTGATCGCCTGCTCGGGACCGGCACCGGTCCGCAGCACATCGCGGGTGCGCCCCTCGGCGACGGCGGGTGCAAGCACGGCGCCGACCGCGACCGCGACCGCGACCATGCCCGCCGCCAGGGCGCCGCGACGCAGATCCGACCCGGTGCGCCGGCGCGAGACACGCACCCCGCTGGTGCCGGCCGCGCGGCGCAGCGCCTCGCGCCGGGCCGCCGACAGGCGCCACGACAGCCAGGCCAGCGAGAACACCAGGGCGGCCGCGCCGCACGCCATCTCACGCGGTGCGGGCACGGTCACCGGGCCCAGGGTCAGCGGAAAGCTGGTGACGGTGCGGCCGAACAACAGCCCGAACCCGGTCATCGACAGGGCGATCGGGGCGGCCGCCGCCCCGATCCGGGCGGGACGCCAGCCCAGGCGCAGCACGGCGAGCGTGCCGCCGAGGAACACCACCACGGCCGGCACCAGCAGGTTGCGGTAGCCGCCCACCGGCAGATCGACGGTCACCAGGTCTTTCCAGCCGAGTACGGCACCGGCGGCGACATCGCGCAACGACGAGAGGATGCCGGCCGGCGACGCCGGCGGGACCGCGATCGTCACCCCCAGCAGCACGAACGCGCCGACCGCGGCGAGCGCGGTGAGCCATCCCGGCCACCGCCACAGGGTCGCCGCGACCGAGACGACCATCGCGGCCAGAACCGCGACGGCGGCCAGCACCGCGAACCGCAGATCGGCGTAGATCGGCCACGCCGCCACGGCGGCGACGGCGGCCATCGCCAGCGCGTACCCGGTGCCGGTCGCGACATGCGCGCCGCGCAGGGCCGCGGCATCCCACCCGCCCCCGGCACGGGGTGTGCGGCGAGTGCGCCTCGGCGTGCGACCGGCGACGGCGGAGCCTGCGCGACGGCGGCTCATGAGACGGCCTCCGCGCCGGCCGACGACTGGGCGCCGCGCAGCAGCAGCGCGGGCAGGTCGTCGAGCACACCGACGGTCATCACGGTCAGCTCGCCCAGCGGCCGCGTGCGCGGCGGTGCCGCCTGGTCGCACACCACCGCGACCACCGCGGTCGCGGCAGAGAAGGCCAGCGCCGCCTGACGCAGCTGCAGCGGGGTGGTCTGCGACCCGCACACCAGGAACGCGAGCGAGAGCATGTCGGACGCCTCGACCGCGAGCCGGCAGACCTCGGCCAGCGGCATGGTGCTCTCGTGCGCGTCCAGCCGCGAGAACCCGTCGAGCAGGCCGCGCGGGGTGCCGGCCTGCAGCACCTCGATCGACCGCATGCGCCCGCGCACCACGCGGGGGATCTCAGCGCCGGTGACCACGTCGATGTCGCGTCCGTCGCGCACCGCCTGCACGCCGAGCGAGGCGGCGACACTGACCGCGAGCTCGAACTCGTCGGTTCCGGCGTACTCGGACTCGGCCAGACTGAGCACCACCGCCAGGCGCGAGCGGCGGGTCTCTTCGAACTGGCGCACCATGAGCCGGCCGGTCTTGGCGGTGGACTTCCAGTGGATCTGCCGACGCGCATCCCCCGGCACGTACTCACGGATGGCGTGGAACGACATGTCGGCGTCGACCAGCCGCCGACTCGACCGGCCCTCGAGGTCGCGGATCAGACCGGCGCTGGTGGCGGGCACCGCGGCGGTGCGCGGGTGCACGTAGATCTCGTGCCGTTCGTCCCACTCGTGTTCGCGGCGCAGCAGCCCGACCGGGTCGGTGCGCACCGCGGTGGGCGGCCCCACCGTCACCACCCCGCGCGGCAGCGGCGGGATCGACACCGGCCGGGCGGCCTGATGGCCCGGCCGCAGCAGCGGCACACCCAGTTCGACCAGCCCGTCGCCCACGGGCAGGTCGATGCGCCCGGGCAGCGCGGTGCGGGTTCCGACGTTGCGGATGACGATCTCGCCGTGAAGCGGGTCGCCGGCGACGACGCGCTCGTGCGCGAGGTGCACCGACACGTCGTAGCCGCGCGCACCGAACAGGAACGGCGCGCTCATCGCGAGCAGCACCAGGGACGCGAAACCGGCCACGAGCACCTCGACCCAGCCGAACGCCCACCCCAGCGCCACCCCGACGGTGCCCAACGCCAGCACCAGCCAGCCGGCGGGGTTGACCGTCTCGCCCAGCCAGCGGGCGGCGACCTCGCCGGCGGAACGGGCGCGACGCGCGGCGGCCAGCACGGCGATGACGGATGCCACCAGCCACCCGCGTCGCCGGTCGGCGACGCGGGTGCGCACGGTCGTGGAGCCGTCCGGCGCGGTCAGCGTGCTGCTGACCGTGTCGGACAGTCCGGCCGAGCGGTGGCGACCGTCGGTGCGGCGGTCGCCGCCGCGGGCACGACGGCGCGTGAGCGGTGGTTCGGTTCGACTCATCCGCGCCCCCGGGGCCGCCCGGCGGGCGGCGTGGTGCGCGAACGGCGCGGGCGCAGGTCGCAGAAGATGCCGGATGCCGCACCCCGAACCGGCACGTTGTGAGACCCGCCCCGGCGCAGGTCGCAGCAGGTGCCGGATGCGGCATCCCCAACCGGCACGTTCTGCGACCCGGCCGCGTGGTGAGACACGCTCAGGCGCGGGTCGCAGAAAGCGCCACGTCGGGGCCGCGCACGTCGCGGGTTGTTAGACACGCTCGAGTGCGGGTCGCAGAAAGTGCCACGTCGGGGCCGCGCACGTCGCGGGTTGTGAGACACGCTCGATTGCGGGTCGCAGAAGACGCCGGATGCCACACCCTGAACCGGCAGGTTCTGAGACCCGGTCGCGCGTAGGTCGCAGAAAGCGCCGGATGAGGCATCCCCAACCGGCACGTTCTGCGACCCACCCCAACGCGGGTCGCAGAAGGTGCCGGATGCCACGCCCCGAACCGGCACGTTCTGAGACCCGGCGCGGGCCGCGCGCGCACGCAACCGGTTCATGCCACCTCGCGGCTGGTGGGCGGGGCGACATCGAGCAGCACCTGGCCGACCACGGCCTCGGCGGTGACGCCGTCGAACTCGGCCTCGGGATGCAGGATGAGCCGGTGCGAGAGCACCGGGACGGCGAGCGCCTTCACGTCGTCGGGCGTCGCATAGGTGCGCCCCTCGGCGATCGCGCGCGTGCGCGTCGCCCGGGTCAGGGCGAGCGCACCGCGGATGCTGACGCCCAGCCGAACCTGCTCGGCCGAGCGGGTGGCATCCACGATGCGGGCGATGTAGTCGAGCACCAGCGCGTTCGCGTACACCTGCCGGGCCAGATCGGCCATGTCGACCAGCGTCTGCGGGGTGACGATCGGTTCGAGGTCGGCGGTGGCCACCGCGGCCCCGTCGAGGATGCGCACCGTGGCGGCGTGGTCGGGGTAGCCCAGCGAGGTCTTGAGCATGAACCGGTCGAGCTGGGCCTCGGGCAGCCGGTAGGTGCCGGCCTGTTCCACCGGGTTCTGCGTGGCGATCACCAGGAACGGCACCCCGACGGCACGGGTCACCGCGTCGATGGTGACCTTGCCCTCCTCCATCACCTCGAGCAACGCCGCCTGCGTCTTGGGGCTGGCCCGGTTGATCTCGTCGGCCAGCACGATGTTGGCGAACACCGGGCCGGCGTGGAACTCGAACGCCCCGGTCTTCTGGTCGTACACGGTGATGCCGGTGATGTCGCCCGGCAGCAGGTCGGGCGTGAACTGGATGCGGGTGTTCGTGCCGCGCACCGACTGGGCGAGCGCCCGCGCCAGCGAGGTCTTGCCGGTGCCCGGGACGTCCTCGAGCAGCACATGCCCCTCGCTGAGCATGGCGGTGAGCACGAGGTCGATCACGTGCCGCTTGCCGAGCACCGCGTGTTCGACGTTGTCGGCGAGCGCGCGGAAGGTGTCGGCGAACCACGTGGCCTGTTCCTGGGGGATCGTCATGCAGTGCTCCTGGTCGGTGTTCTGAAAGAAGTGCGGAGGGATGTCACGGTGACCCGCCGGTGCCCGCGTCGCCGGGCGGCGACCCTGAGCCCGCGTCGCCCGGCTGCGAGCCGGAGCCCGCGTCGTCGCCCGTCGATCCACCGGAGTCGGCGGGCGCGTAGGTCGACGAGGTCACGGTCGGCGAGGGGTCGGATGCCGCGTGGTCGTTGCGCGCGCTCACGCGATACTGCCAGGCCTTCGCGGCGTCGACGTCGTCGGTGTAGGTGGTGCCCGTCAGGGTCTTCACGGTCGTGAACGAGCCGTCCGACCCGCGGCGCTGCAGCACGTACCCGGTCGCGCCGGCCACCGACGACCAGGTGAGGTGCACGCCGTCGGCCTTGCCCTCGGCCGCCGAGATCGTCGGTGCCGCGAGCGTCTTGGGGTCGCAGCCGCCCCCGAAGGTCACCGTCTGGTTCGTCCAGCCCAAACCCCATCGGTTCCACGCGACGCTGACCCGGATGCCCGACACCGACACGGCGTAGTCGGGCACCACCCCGGCGGTGCCGACGGTGAGCGTGTTGCCGTACACGTCCTTGTAGGCGGCGTGCGAGTAGTCGAACGAGACCGTCGCCTGGTTGCCGCTCGAGCTGCCGGTCGCCTGCAGCTTCTGTCCGCCCTTACAGACCGCCAACTGCCACTGCGCCCACACCTGGTACGGCGCGCCGCCGTCGGCGGCGGTGACCGGACTGTGCGGGCCCGAGAACAGGCCGTAGTCGTACCAGACCTCGATGCCGGGGTCGCGGTCGAACACGGTCGAGTTCAGCCCGCTGAAGCGCACCGTCGCCCACCGCGGCACCTGCTCGTCGGAGGTCGGGTCGGCGTCGATGCGCCACTCCGCACGGCGTGCGCCCTCGTCGACGTGTGGTGTCGCCGCGACGACGAAATGGTAGCCGTGGGGTCCGCGACCGGCCCGGGCGGTGGTCTGCGCGGTCGTCTCGACGCGCCCGAAAGAGGTCGTGCCCACGAACGACTCGGCGCACAACCGGTAGGTGTAGGTGCGCCCGGCGTCCACGTCGAAGCTCTTGTCGGCGACCTCGTCGGTCGCCACGCACCGGTCGCCGTCGAGCACGATGCCGTAGCGCATCGTCGAGCCCGCCCCGTTCGCGGTCGCCGAACCGGTGGCCTGGATCGTCGCGTGCTCGGCGTCGCTGGAGGTCGGGGTCAGCGTCAGACTCGGGCTGCGCGGCGCCCCCACCCCGTTGGCGAGGATGCTGGTGGACTGCCCCTCGGTCGACCCGTCGAACCCGGGCGGCAGCGTGAACCGCGACAGCGGCGTGACGGTGAGCGCGGTCTGCTGGTTGCTGCCGATGCGGTAGTTCGGGATGACCGCACTGGACTGGCCGCGCCGCACGTCGACCTCGAGGCTGTCACCGCTGTCGCTGGTGATGCGCAACCGGGCGGTCGAGGTGGCGTCGATGCCGTCCACCCGCACCGACACGACGCCACCCTCGCCCGAGGTGACCACCGGGGCGGCGGTGACCTTCTCGGGCGCCGCCGGCGCGTCGTACGCCCACGCGGTGGTGGCCGCCTGGCCGGCCGACTCGCCCACCGCGTTCACCGCGGTCGCCACATACCGCCGCTGCTCACCGTTGGGCGCCGCGATCTGCGGGCACGTGCCGTCGGGCGCGCAGCGGGCGACCACATCGCCGCGCCAGCGCACCACGAACCCGGTCAGCGCGGGATACGCGGCCCGGGCCGGACCGGCATCCACCCGCAGCGTCACCTGACCGTCGTCGTAGCCGGACTGCACGAGCGCGGCCGGCGCCTTCGGGTAGCCCTGCAGGTCGAGCAGCACGCGGCCGTCGCGCTCACCCGCCGTGGTGCGCCCCTGCGCATCGCGCACCGAGAACGACGCCGTGCACGTCTGCCCCGGGGTGTCGCCGGTCCACGAGACGCGCACGTGCGCGGCATCCGCCACCTCGAAGCCCACCCCGGTGCAGGTGCCGGCCGTGCGCACCGCCGTCACCTGCAGCGGCGTGCGCGGCAGCGGGTTGACCTCGCCCGACGCGCCGATCACCTCGACGGTGCACGACGAGCCCGACGCCTGCGAGCAGGTCTTGGCGACCGTGCCCGCGCGCGGCAGCGTCGAGGGCACCGCCCCCACCCGCAGCACGAACCGGGCCGGCGTGACCCCGGGGTGGCTGGTCACCTCGACCACGGCGATCTCTTCGTCGCCGGGGCGGGCGTCGTCGGCGCCGGTGACCGTGATGGTGTGTCCGTGTTGGGCGAGCGTGAAGTCGTGCCCGGTGTACGACACCTTGTACGCGATGCGGTCCCAGTCGGTGCGGCCCTGCCACGTGGTCAGCTTGGTCAGGTCGTACGAGGCCTGCGCGCCCGGGCCCACCGTCAACGACGCCGAGGCCAGCACCGGCACCGGGGCCAGCGCCGACACCGCGACCGGCACCGACAGGTACGTCCACTCGTGCTGGCCGGCCAGGCGCACCGGCACCACGCAGGCGTCCGTCCACGGGGCGCCCTCGCCGGCGTCGTAGCGCACCGTCGTCCCCCCGTCGCGGGTGCAGGATGCCTGGTGCCGCGCCTTCGACGCGGACACCTCGTCGCCCACCTCGAGGGTGGCGCCGGTGGGCATGCTCACCAGTTTCGCCATGTCGAAGGTGACGGCATCCTTCTCGGTCACCTTCTGCGGTTTCACATCGGGTTTCAGCGCCAGCGTCAGATCGTGCTCGCCGGGGATGCGCACGAACCCGTACGAGGTGACCTTCTCACCGGCTGCGGTGACGCCGCTGACCGAGAACGGCACGATCTGCGAGTGCTCGGGCAGCGCACCGGCGATGCGGTGGCCCGCCACCGTGATGCCGTCGGGCTCACCCCACAACCGCAGGGTCAGGTCATCGACGTCGCCGCCGGTCCAGGCGACCTTGCCGGCGACCACATCCACCCCGGCGGGGAACCGCTCGCGGGTGGCCGCGGTGAGCACCGTGTCGGTGACCACCGGATAGTCGGGCACGGCGTCACGCACCACCTTGACGACGATCAGCCCACGACCGGTGTTGCCGGTGCTGCTGGCCACGTCGTACAGGAACGACATGCTGCCGGGCGCGGTACCCGCCCGGATACGCACCTGATGGCCGTCGACCGCGGCGATCAGGCCCTCCAGCCGCTCGTACTCGGGGTTGGGCGCACCGTCCAGCAGGGTGGCCACGGCATCGGGGCGCACCGCGGTGAGCGTGAGCGCACCACCGGTGGGGTCGATGTCGTTGGCGAGCGGGTCGACCCGCACCGAGTTGTCGGCGCCGACCTGCAGCTGCACGTAGTCGGTGAAGGTCACCGGGCTCGGATTGGCCTGCTCGTCGAGCACACCCACCCGCACGGTCGCGGTGCCGGTGGCCCCGAACGCGTCGGCGACCCGGTAGGTGAACGACACCTGGCCGTGGAACCCGGCGACGCTCGTGTACACGATCGACTCGCCGTCGGCCGAGATCGTCGCCGACCCGCTGGCGGGCTGGCTGAGGATGCGGTCCAGGGCCACGTCGTCACCGTCGGGGTCGACCCCGAACGAACGGAACGGGATGCTCGTGCTCTGCCCGGTGAGCACACGTCCCACCAGGGCGCGGGGCCGGGGGGCGCGGTTGGCGGCGTCCGAGATGACCTTCACCCGCACCACGGCGGTGTCGGCCAGGGCGGGCGACCCGGCCGCGTACACCGAGTACTCCACCCGGTAGTCGCCGGGCTTCGACGGCGCCAGATAGCGCAGCACGCGGCCCGACGCGAACGCGAGCGCACCGGCCGTCGACGAGCGCACCGACCCCGGGTCGAGCATCATCGTGCCGCCCGAGGCGGCCACGTCGTTGTCGAGCACCGGGATGTCGACCTGCGCGCCGGCGCGCACCACCACCGCATCGTCCACGGCGATCGGGGCGAGGTCGTCGCCGGCCGGCAGCAGGTACACGGTCGCCTCACCGGCCACGCGCGAGCCCGCGTCGTCGGTGCCGTCCGACACGATGTAGCGCACCGTGCCCAGCCGCCCGGGGGCACCGTCGGCGGTACTGCCCGAGATGCGCAGATAGTTCTGCCCGACCACATCCACCGACATGCTCGCCCCGTCGGCGGGGCGAGGGCTCACGTCGCTGAGCAGCAGCACCCGCCGGGTCGGGTTGCTCACCGCCGTGAACACATCGAGGGTCACATCCTGCTGCGGGTGCACGAACGCGACCACCGGCGCCGTGGCCAGCTGCGCGGGAGCGTCGGCCGGCAGCAGGGTGATGCGGGCTGTCGCCGACGCCTCGCTCTGCCCGTCGGTGACCGTGTAGGCCACCCGGTACACGCCGGGGGTGCCGGCGGTGAAGTCGAACGACGTGCCCCCCGAGGTGGCCACCGCCTCGGCGCCGGCCTCGTCGAGCACCCGCACGGCCGTGAGCGAAAGCCGGCCCTGCGTTCCCGAGACGTGGTCGCCCACGTCGACGCTCAGGCCCGCGCCCTGCGTCTGGACGACGGTGAACGACTCGGCGGTCAGTTTGGGTTTCGGAGTGATCCGCACCGTGAGGGTGCGGGTGCTGGTCGCGCCGCGCACATCGCCGACGGTCACCTTCAGCTGGGCGACCTGCGGCTCGTCGATCGACGCGTCGGTGTGCTGGTAGACGACGTCTCCGGCCGGGGTGGATGCCACCGACCCGACACCGGTCGCATCGGTGACCGAGACCAGCATGAGCGGGTCGCCGTCGGGGTCGACCCAGCCGCCCAGCACCGGCACGGTCACGGTGCCGCCGGGCGCGACCTGCGGCGACGGCCAGCGGGCGAGGCATCCGGCCACACCGCACCATTTCGGGGCGCGGTTCTCGGTCGATCCGGTGACGGTGAGGGTGACCGTGGTCGGCTTCGAATACAGCCCGTCGGCGGCGGTGCCGTCGGTGACCCGGTAGCGGAAGGTGGCCGTACCGGTGGCGCCCGCGGCGACGTGCACGGCCAGGCGCTGCCCGTCGTCGGTGACCGACACGGTGCCGAAACCGGGGTCGAGCCCCGACACGTCGGCGGCGTCGATGCTCAACACGTCCTCGTTCGGGTCGTGGTCGTTCAGCAGCACCGGAAGGCTCACCAGGCTCCCGGCGCGCACCCCGAACGCGTCGGGCTCGGCCACCGGCGGCTTGGGGTCGATCACCACCTGCGCCTGCTCGTCACTGGGTGCATTCTCGGGGGCGGTGCGCTCGTCGAGCGACCAGTCCTGGCTCGAGGGCAGCAGCACCGCGGTGCGGGCATTCCACACCCAGCCGCTGCGGGTGTCGTTGAGGATCAGCGCATCGCCACTGCCGGCGAACACGGGTTTGCGGTCGTCGCCCAGCTGCGCGCCGCCGTAGTCGAGCCGGCGCTCGCCCGCGGTCGAACTGAACAGCGTGCCCGCGTCGGTGCCCAGCCACGCGGCGTGCACGGCGCCGCCGTCCACGACGGGGCGCGCGGGCGTGCCGAGGTCTGCGGTCTCGCCGCCGAACGCGCGCTGCGGCGCCTGCCCGTCGACGGGCAGACGCACCAGTCCGGTGTCGTCGGCGACCCAGGCGGCGTCGCCGTCGGCGCGGGCCCGGCCGTAGGCGACGTCGCCGACCAGCCGCACCTGCACCGGACCGTCGCCGCCGCGGCGCCACACCCTGCCCTGGTCGGGGTCGACCAGGAACCACGTGCCGCCCGCGGCGGTGAGCCCGACCGTCTGGCCGTCGGGCGGCGCGGTGACGGCATCGGTGCCCAGCACGCGGCCGTCCGGGATGCGGTAGCGCACCACGGCTGAGGCATCCTTCGAATACGCGTACACGACACCGGCGTCGTCGACCGTCACCGCGCGGGCGCCGAAGGGCGCGGCATCCTTCGCCCGGCCGCCGGCGGGGTCGATCTCGACGGCCTCGCCGCCGGCGAGCGTGCCCGCGTACACGGCGCCGCCGTCGGTGCGGTAGGCGACGTAGTCGCCGGCGACGGCGACCTCGACGGTGCCGGCCGGGGTGGACGGCGACTCGCGCAGGGTGGCGTCGTCGAGGTCGGCGGGGGTCGCCTCGTCGATGCGGGTGAGCTTGCCGTAGCTCTCTGAGAACAGGTAGGCGCCGCGGTCGGTCTGCGCGACCGCCGACGGGTTGGCGACGCTGCGGACGGTGTCGAGTTCACCGATGGCGGTGTTCACCCGGGCGTAGCGGCGGCCGTCACCGGTCTGCAGCGCCCACACCGCGGTGTCTTGCGGCGGGGTGGAGCGGGCGTCGAGCCCCGGCCACACCACACTGATCGCCACGACGGCGGCGAGAACGGCGGCCGAGGCGAGAACGGCGACGATCACCGAGCGGCGCCGCACGTCAGACACCGCTCCCGGTCAGCAGCGCCCACACGACCAGCACGGCGGCGGCGCCCGCCACCGCGGCGGCGACGATCCACGGCCAGACGACGCGGCGTCGCCCGCCGCCGGGCGCCGAGATGTCGGTGTCTTCGTCGCGCGGTGTGAACGGTGCCGGCTCGCTCGGGCGGCGGCGCGAGGCGTGCGGCACCGAGGTGATCTGCGGGCCGCGGGGTGTGGCATCCGTCACATCGACGGTGACGTCGCCGGGCACCCATTCGTCGACGGCCACCTCCAGCGGCGTGGGGGGAAAGCCCATGCCGTGCTGAGCGTCGCGCAACGCCTGTGCGAACGCCAGCGCGCTCGGATAGCGGTCGTCGGGGTCGCGCGCCATCGCGACGGCGAGCACCTGCTGCACCTGCGCGGGCACGTCGGCGCGGGTCATCGGCGGGAACGTGGCGCGCAGGATGCGGCGGCGCAGCTGGTCGCGCGAGTTCTGACCGGGTTCAGGTCGCTCGAACGGGCTGTGGCCGGCCAGCAGCGAATAGACGGTCGCCCCCAGCCCCCACACTTCGCTGGCGACGGTGCCGGCGGACTGTTCGGCGATGACCTCGGGGGCGCTCCAGGGCACGCTCATCGCGAGCACCTCGTCGCCGCGGCGCGGGGTGAGCGTCGACGAGATGCCGAAGTCGGCCAGCACCGGCGTGCCGAAGGTGGTGATCAGGATGTTGCTGGGCTTCACGTCGCGGTGCACCAGGCCGGCTCGGTGCGCGGTCTCGAGCGCGCTCGCCATGCGGACGCCGATGCTCAGCGCCTCGTCGACCGGCAGCCGTTCGCGGCGGTAACGCTGGGCGAGCGAGCCCGGGCAGTACTCCATGACGATGTACGGCCGGCCGTCAGCCGAGATGCCCGCCTGGTACACGGTGACGATCGACGGGTGCGCCGACAGGTGCGCGAGCACATCGGCCTCGGCGTTGAACATGCGCAGCATGTCGGCGTCGTGCACCCCTGCCGGCAGCACCTTGACGGCCACCTGCCGACGGGGCATGTCCTGGGCATAGAGGAACACGTCGGCGAACCCGCCCGATCCTAGCGGACGCACGAAGGTCAGTCCGGGGAGCACGGGCGGGCTCGAAGGCACGCGCTTCGGCATCCCGGACCCCCATCCGTTGCGCGCACCCCGTGTGTTGCCCGGGCGCCGGTGCGCCGTGCACCCGAACCGCGTGCGCGCACACGGCGGCCAGGCCCGGCAATCGTAACAAATCGCCCGGTCGCGTGCGCAGACAGGCGGCGGGGCGCTCTTCGGTCGACGAGCGGGGCGCTCCTCGGACGGCGGTCGGGGCGCTCTTCGGACGGCGGGCGGGGCGCCACTCGGACGGCGGGCAGGGCGCTCGTCGGACGGCGGTCGGGGCGCTCCTCAGACGGGCGGGGTGTTACTCGGACGGGTCGAACGGCGAGTCCAGCGATCGGGTGAGCTCGTCCAGCAGCGCGGCGACCTGGGGCTCGACATACTGGGCGACGGCCTCCTGGATGCGCAGGCGGTGGCCGAGCAGCAGCGCACACACCTCGCGGCCGATCATGTTCGCGTACTCGTCGGCCAGACCCACCTCCTGACGCAGCGCCGCCTTGGCGGCCTCGCTCAGCGGCGGCAGCGCCGGCACCTCGGCGTCGGCCTCGTCGGCCATGCCCGACAACGTGAACAGGAACGGTGCCCCCGGCGCCGGCTCGGGGTCCAGTGGCATCCCCTCGTATTCGGGGTCGAGGCCCTCGGTTGGACGATAGCTGCGCGCCCGGTTGCGGGCGGCCTGCTGGTCGAGCTCGCCCTGCAGCATGGGCAGGTTCTTGGCTGTGTAGTCGGCCACGGCGTGGTCGATGATCGCCTTGATGCGCGTGGACAGACCATGCTGCACACCATGCGGCACGTCTGAGCCGAGCCCGGCGGCCGAGAGCACCGGCGAGCCCAGGCAACGCCGGCACGGGGCGACGCGACCGCGGTGGGTGGCCGGTTGCCACCGCGGCAGCCAGCGGAGCCAGGCGTCGACCGCTTGGCTCACCTCGGTCTCGAGCGAACGCTCCACGCACACCACCGTAGCGCGCGGCATCGCGCCAGGCCCCGATCCGCCGGGCGGGTCTTCGCGTCGCCGCCCAGTCAGGGGGTGTTGCGGTCTTCCCACGGCCAGCGCGGCCGCCCGGTAAGGCGGTCGCGGTCTCGGCACGAGGGGCACGGTCAGGGGGTCGCGGTCCCGGCACGACCGCCCGGCCAGGTGACCGCGATCCCGGCGCGACCGGACCTGTCAGGGTGTGTTGCGGTCTTCCCACGGCCAGCGCGGTCGTCCGCCGCGGGTGTGCACGAGCACGATGCCACCCCATCCGGCGAGCATCCCGCCCACCAGCACCACGAACGCGAAGCCCGCCGTGATCAGACGGCCGACGACGGATGCCGCGAGCACGGGGTCGGCGGTCTGTATGGCGCCTGCGATCCACACAGCGAGCAGGTAGACCACGAAGGCGGCCAGTCCGGCCCAGGTGCCGCTCCAGAACGACGGATGCGGCCGGCGCAGCCCGGCCCACAGCACACCAGCGAACGCGAGCACGGCGAGGATGGTGCCGAACACGCCGGGGAACTGGCCGAAGCCGGGGGCCGTGATCGGGTCTTCGCCCAGCAGCAGGCTCACCATGCCGATGCCGCCGATGACCAGCGCGGCGAACAGGATCGTCGCGAACGCGAGCGCCACGGGTGGGCGGACCCGGCCGGTTCCGCCCGCTCCCCCGGGTGCCTGCGTCATGGCTCAGCGCGCCAGTTGCGGCCCCGCCTCGAGGGTGCGCTCGTATTCGCGGCGGGCCTCGATGTTCAGCTCGGTCATGCGCTTGCCGCGCGCGGCGGCCCAGGCGCCGAACCAGATGGTCAGCTCACGACCGATCACGAACGCGGCGATCGCCAACGGGGCGAACAGCTGCGCCGCGATGAGGTCGGCCCCCTGTGTGGCGGTGATGTTCCAGAATGGGGCCTCGAACAGCTGACCGAGCAGGTGACCGCCGTAGGCGGCGAGGCCGACGAGCAGACCGAAGATCACCCAGGCGCCCCAGCGGGCGCGGTTGATGATCGCGCCCAGCAGCCAGAACCCGATGAAGAACACGACGGTGGGCACCCACAGGCCCCACGTGGTGGCCTCGTGGCCGAGCCAGGTGCCCACGCCGTCGGCGGTGACGTCGCCGGTGACCAGCCCGATCACCAGTCCGGCGGCCAGGTACAGCACGGCGAAGCACACGGCGGCGACGATGCCGATGCCCCCGGCGGCACCGCGGTTGCCGCGCGGGCGCGGCTCTTCGGGCGCCTGCACGAAGATCGGCTGCGGCGCGGCGACGGTGGGGGTAGCGGTCGGCGCGACCGGCTCGAGAACGAGGTCGGATGCCGCGACGGCACCGGCGGCGGCAGGGGCGGCGGCGTGCACGTCGTTCAGCGCGGGCGTGGCGAACGCGGGCTCGTCGGGTTCGGCGACGGATGCCTCGGGCCCCGGCTGGACGACCGACTCATCCGCGGACGGCTCGGCCGCGGACGGCTCGGCTACGGATGCCGCGGGCCCCGGCTGGACGACCGACTCGGACGCCGACGGCTCGGCGGCACCCGCGGTCACGGCCGGCTCGGCCGCGGACGGTTCGGCGGCACGCTCGGTCGTGGCCGGCCCCGTCGCAGACGGCTCGGCGGCGGCATCCGTCGATCCGGCGGTCGACCCCCGCGTGGCCGATTCGGCGCCGGACGGTTCGGCGGCCGTCGCGCGGGCACCGGCGGCGTCCGTCTCGACCGGAGTGTCGTCGGCGGAGGCGGCGGGGTGCGATTCAGCGGCGGCGTGCTCGGTGGCCGGGTCGGCGGCGGGCTCGGGCGCGTCCGGTGCGGACGGCTCGTCGCCGACGGCGCTGCGGCCGGCGGCTTCGGCTTCGGCGAGTCCTTCGTGAGCCTGGCCCACCACGTCGTCGACGGGCTGCGGCTCCTCGACGGGCTCGCCCATGGGCTCGCGGGGATCACTCATCGCAGGACTCCTCACACACGGGGACGGTCCCCGTCCTTGCGAGGCTACCGCCGCGCGCGGGCCGGGTCTCGGAGGCGTGCCGACGTGTCTCGCACCGCGCGTCGTGTCCGTCCCGTCCGCCATCGCACCCGCCGGGCGTCCTCCGCGCGGCCCGTGTGCGTCCTCCCGTTCACACTCTCCAGTGTGTTTGGGGCGCGTTCGTGCGCGTCTGGCTGCACAGATCCGCCCCAAACGCACAAATGCGCCCCAAACCGCCGGGGTACCGGCATCCGACGACACGGCCGGGGCACCGGCATCCGACGACACGGCCGGGGGTACCGGCTCCGATAACACGGCCGGGGGGTACCCGCAACCGACGACACGGCCGGGGTGTGGGGCATCCGACGACACGGCCGGGGGTACCGGCAACCGACGACACGGCCGGGGGTACCCGCAACCGACGACACCGCCGGGGGCACCGGCATCCGACGACACGGCCGGGGGTACCGGCCTCCATCGACGCGACCTCGCCTACAGTGTGGGCATGCGTCCGATGCCCGCCGCGCTGGCCGCGGCATCCCTGGCCCTGCTGGCGCTGTCGATCGCAGCGTGCGCGCCCGAGACGCCCCCACCGGCACAGACGAGCCTGCCCGTGCAGTCGCCGGCGAGGACGGATGCCGCACCCATGCCGGCACCGACGACCACCGCCACCGATCGGCCGGCGGTGGCGATCCCGACGGACTGCAAGGCGATCCTGACTCCGGCCGTGCTCGCGCAATTCGGCACGACGCCGCTGAACGATCCGGCATTCGGTCCCTCGGGCGTGCTGTCGGACGGGTCGCTGAAATGCATCTGGGGCAGCCCCAGCGCCGACACCACGGGGCTGTCGACGACGATCTCGCGCGTCGCGCGCGGCCCGGCACTGGATGCGTTGAACGCGTTCCGCGCCGAGGGCGCCACCTGTTACACACCGTCGGGCGGCACCCGCTGCGAACGCACCTGGAAGGACAAGACCTACCCGGTCACCGACGGGCGCACGATGTTCTGGCGCGACGACGTGCTCATCGACACCGTCTACTCGAACCTCGCCCCGACCGGCTACACCGACGCCATCATCGCGCACCTGTTCGGCTGAGATCGGCCGTGCTCGCAGCGGGCGGATGCCTCAGCCGCGCCCGGCGGCGAGCACGGTGTGCACGAGGGTACGCACCCCGACCGGGATGGCCCGCTCGTCGGCGCGGAACTCGGCGGCGTGCAGGTCGACCTGCGGCAGCAGCCCGTCCCAGACGCCGAGTCGGGCGAGCGCGCCGGGGGCGTTCTCGAGCAGCACGGCGAAGTCCTCGGCACCGGCGGACTGCTCGGCGGCGGCGACCGCCTCGACGCCGAGTGCGGCCGACACCGCCCGCTGCAGGATCTGCACCGACTCGGCGTCGTTCACGACCGGGGGCACGCCTCGGACGTGCCGCAGCTCGTACCGGGCACCGGTGGGTGCGAGCAGCCGGGCCACGCCGTCGGCGATCACCGGCTCGGCCCGCTCCCACGCGGCTCGGTCGGCCAGGCGCAGCGTGCCGCGCAGCTCGCCGGTCTGGGGGATCACGTTCGACGCCTCGCCGGCGCGCACCGTTCCCCACACCAACAGCGTGCTCGCGCCCAGCGCCTCGACGGCGAGCCCGGGCAGCCGATGCGCCACCTCGGCGAGCGCCCCGACCACATCCACGGTCAGCTGCGGCCGCGACGTGTGCCCGCCCGGTCCGGTCACGGTCAGCTCGATCATGTCGCACGCCGACGTGATCGGTCCGACCCGCATGCCCACCTGCCCGACGGGCACCCGCGGATCGCAGTGCAGCGCGTACACCCGGTCGATCCCGTCCATCGCCCCGGCCGCCACGAGCTGGTGCGATCCGCCCGGCATGGCCTCTTCGGCCGGCTGGAACAGCAGCCGCACCCGCCCGGCGAACGTGCCCGCGCGCAGCGCGAGCGCCGCGCCGACCAGCACCGCGGTGTGCACGTCGTGCCCGCAGGCGTGCGCCACCCCCGGCACACGCGACGCGAACGGCAGCCCGCTGGCCTCGGCCACCGGCAGTGCGTCGATGTCGGCCCGCAACCCGATCAGCGGACCCGGTGTGCCCGAGTCGATGTCGGCGATCAACCCGGTGCCGCCGGGCAGCACCTGCGCGGCGATGCCGGCGCCCGTGAGCGCGTCGTGAACGAGCGCGGTCGTCGCCCGCTCCTGCCGCGACAGCTCGGGATGGGCATGGATGCGGCGGCGCAGCGCGACGATCGTCGGCAGCTGCGCCGCCAGCACGGCGTCGAGCCACGCCGGTCCGCGCCCGGCACCCGCGTCGACGACGGCGGTGTCGGACGCAGCGGCACCGGTCGGATCGGTCGGCACGGCGCCCGCGGCGACGACGGGGGCGTCGGGCGCAGCGGCACCGGTCGGATCGGTCGGTGCGGCGCCTGCGTCGACGACGGGGGCACCGGCCATGGCGGAGTCCGCCGGATCCGCCGCCGCCCGCGGCGTGCCCGGCCCGCCCGATGCCTGCGTCGAACGCGCGGCGCCGGCCATGGCGGGGTCCGCCGGAGCCGCCGCCGACCGCGGTGTGCCCGGGCCCGTCGATGCCTGTGACGAACGCGCGGCGCCGGCCGTGGCATCCGCCGCCGCCCGTGGTGTGCCCGGGTCCGCCGCCGCCTGCGACGAACGCGCGGCGCGGTCCGTGGCATCCGTCGCCGTGCCCACCGGGGTCGCCGCGTGTCTGGACTGCGTCATGGCGCCGTGCTCCTTTGCTCGCGCTCCAGCGTAACGATCAGTGGCCGCGCGCAGCCGTATATGGTTGGCTCATCGACAACGCGGTCCACGAGGGTGTGGATGCGGCGCACCGTCGGCCGAGCAAGGGAGCCGCCATGGGTGACGAGATCGCCTCACCGGTGTTCACCCGCGAGCAGCGCACACAGTACCGCGAGAAGGTGCAGCGATGCCTCGACGTGTTCGAGCAGATGCTGCGCGAGCACGCATTCGAGATCGAGCGTCCCCTGACCGGGCTGGAGATCGAACTGAACCTGGTCGACGAGCACGGGGCGCCGATGATGGCGAACGCCGAGGTGCTCGCCGCGATCGCCGACCCGGCCTTTCAGACCGAGCTCGGCCGCTACAACATCGAGCTGAACATCCCGCCGCGCCCGCTGCCGGGCGACTCAGCGATCGACCTCGAAGACCTGCTGCGCTGGTCGATGAACCACGCCGAGGAACGCGCGCGGAGCCTGGGCGCACAGATCGTGATGGTCGGCATCCTGCCGACGCTGCGCCCCGAGCACCTGCAGGGCGAGTGGATGAGCGCGAACCCGCGGTATGCCGCACTCGACGACGCGGTGTTCGCCGCGCGGCGCGAAGACATCGAGCTCGACATCGCCGGGGCGGAGTCGCTGCGGATGTACTCCCCCACGATCGCCCCCGAGTCGGCGTGCACCTCGGTGCAGCTGCACCTGCAGGTCGCCCCCGAAGAGTTCGCCCCGCACTGGAACGCCGCCCAGGTGCTCGCAGGTCCCCAGCTGGCGCTCGGCGCGAACTCGCCGTTCCTGTTCGGCAAGCGACTGTGGGCCGAGACCCGCACCGAGCTGTTCCTGCAGGCCACCGACACCCGCTCGCCCGAGCTGCGCAACCAGGGCGTGCGCCCGCCGGTGTTCTTCGGCGAGCGCTGGGTCACCTCGATCTTCGACCTGTTCGAAGAGAACGTGCGCTACTTTCCGGCGCTGCTGCCCGAGACCACCGACGAGGACCCCGAGGCCGAACTGGCCGCCGGTCGCGCCCCGCGGCTGCAGGAGCTGCGGCTGCACAACGGCACCGTGTACCGGTGGAACCGGCCGGTGTACGACGTCGTCGACGGCGCCCCGCACCTGCGGGTGGAGAACCGGGTGCTGCCGGCCGGGCCGACCGTGGTCGACGTCATGGCGAACGCCGCGTTCTACTACGGGGTGGTGCGGATGCTGGCCGCCGAGGAGCGTCCCATCTGGACCAAGATGAGCTTCGACGCCGCCCACGCCAACTTCACCGAGGGCGCCCGGCGCGGCGTGGACGCCGTCTTCTATTGGCCCGGCATCGGATCGGTGCCGTGGGATGAGCTGGTGCTGCGCCGACTGCTGCCGCTGGCCGACGAGGGACTGTCGCGCTGGAACGTGTCGACGGCGGTGCGCGACCGCTACCTGTCGATCATCGAGGAGCGCTGCAAGCAGCGGGTCAACGGCTCATCGTGGCAGGTCGCCGCGGTGCAGGCGTTCGAACGCCGGGGCCTTGACCGCCCGCAGGCGCTGACCGAGATGCTGCGGCTGTACATGGCGGGCATGCACGCCAACGAGCCCGTGCACACCTGGGAGGTTCCCGGCTGAGGGCGATGGATGCCACGGCCGGCGCCGCCGGTCAGCGGCACCGCCGGGACGGCAGGCACGCCGCCGGGCGTGCGATGTGGGCGGCGGCCGCCGGGCGTGCGGTGGTCGGTCGGTCGGGCGGCGGCCGCCGGGCGTGCGATGGTGATCGGTGGGGCGGCGGCCGGCGCTCATCCGGGCCAGAGCCGGTGCACGAGGGCGTCGGTGTAGCCGTCGGGGTGCCACCCGGTCTCGACCGTGGCCAGCCACAGTCCGTCCCGCACGACCTGCTCCTCAGCGGTGTCGCCGCGGGTCTTCGTGCAGCGGATGCCGTCGCCCGCAGCCGTGCAGGTGAACCCCTGCGCCTGCAGGCCGGCCTGTGCGATCGCGGGGGCCGCGGCATCCACCGTCGCCAGCGTGGTCGCGACCGTCGCACCCGACTCGGTGCGCCAGGTGCAGGTCATGCGCACCGCCGGCTGCAGCGCGTCGCGCACCGCGGTCGCCGCGGTGACCGGCGCATCGCGCGACTGGTCGAGCACGACATGCGGCCGCCAGCTCAGCCGCGCCCACAGCCCGTCCGGGTACAGCGAGCGGCAGTCGTCGGTCAGTTCGGCGCGGGCGGTGTGCCCAGACTCGGCCGCGGTCACCGCCGATCCGGTGCGCAGCAGGTCGCCGGCGAAGGTGACCGCACCGGGAACGCCGGGCGCGGCCAGCCATGCCAGGCCCGCGACCACGCCCGCGCAGGCCAGGCCCGCCGGCCACGCGATCCACGCCTTGCGGCCGCCGATCATCGCCGTGTCCTTCCCGTGTTCCCCGCCCACCACGGTACGCGGCATCCCCGCTGCCGCCCGGCCGCACACGCCCCCGGGCATGCGAAAGGCCCCCGGCAGGTGCCGAGGGCCTTTCGCGCAACCGTCAGTTGTAGGTGCCGGGCGTGAAGTCGTCCGTGGAGAAGCTGTCGAAGTCGACGTAGCTCAGGTCGGCGTCGCTGTAGGCGCCGTCCGAGGCGAAGATGCGGTTGGGGTACCGCTCGCTCTTGGCCTCTTCGGTCGCCTCGACCACCACGTTGCGGTACTTGGCCAGGCCCGTACCGGCGGGGATCAGCTTTCCGATGATCACGTTCTCCTTCAGGCCCACCAGCGGGTCGCTCTTGCCCTCCATCGCGGCCTGGGTCAGCACGCGCGTCGTCTCCTGGAACGACGCGGCCGACAGCCACGACTCGGTCGCCAGCGACGCCTTGGTGATACCCATAAGCTCCGGGCGACCCGACGCGGGGCGCTTGCCCTCGGCCACGGACGCACGGTTGATGTCGATGAAGCGGCGCGAGTCCACCAGCTCACCGGGCAGCAGGCTCGTGTCGCCATGGTCGACGACCGTGACCTTGCGCAGCATCTGCCGCACGATGACCTCGATGTGCTTGTCGTGGATCGGCACGCCCTGCGAGCGGTACACGCCCTGCACCCCGTCGACGAGGTACTTCTGCACCGCGCGGGCGCCCTGCACGCGCATGATCTCCTTCGGGTCCAGCGTGCCGACCTGCAGCGGCTGGCCGACGGTGACGTGCTGGCCGTCCTCGACCAGCAGCGTCGCGCGCTTGAGCACCGGGTAGACGTGCGGCTCGTCGCCGTTGTCGGGGGTCAGGATGACCTTGCGGCTCTTCTCGGTCTCGTCGATCGTGATGCGGCCGTCGGCCTCGGCGATCGGCGAGGCACCCTTCGGGGTGCGCGCCTCGAACAGCTCCTGCACACGGGGCAGACCCTGGGTGATGTCGTCCGCGGACGCCGACCCACCGGTGTGGAACGTGCGCATCGTCAGCTGGGTACCCGGCTCACCGATCGACTGGGCGGCGATGATGCCCACGGCCTCGCCGATGTCGACCACCTTGCCGGTGGCCAGCGACCGGCCGTAGCACTTGGCGCACACGCCGACCGCCGAGTCGCAGGTGAGCACGGAGCGCACCTTGATGCTCTCCACCCCCGCCTCGACCAGCTGGTTGATGAGCACGTCGCCCACATCCTGACCGGCCTCGGCGAGCACCTCGCCCGCCTCGGTCACCACCTCGGTGGCCAGCGTCCGGGCGAACACCGAGTTCTCGACGTTCGCGTCGCGCACCAGCGTGCCGTCCACGCCCGGCGCCGCGATCGTGAACTCGAGGCCCTTGGTGGTGCCGCAGTCCTCTTCACGGATGATCACGTCCTGCGACACGTCCACCAGACGCCGGGTCAGGTAACCCGAGTCGGCGGTACGCAGGGCGGTGTCGGCCAGACCCTTGCGGGCACCGTGCGAGGCGATGAAGTACTCCGCCACCGACAGGCCCTCGCGGTACGACGAGATGATCGGGCGCGGGATGATCTCACCCTTCGGGTTGTTCACCAGGCCGCGCATACCCGCGATGTTGCGGATCTGCAGCCAGTTACCACGCGCACCCGACGACACCATGCGGTTGATGGTGTTGTCTTCGGGGAAGTTCTCGCGCATCGCCTTCTGGATCTCGTCGGTCGCCTCGGTCCAGATCTTGATGAGCTCCTGCCGGCGCTCGGCGTCGGTGGTCAGACCCTTCTCGTACTGGCCCTGCACCTTCGCCGCCTGCTTCTCGTAGGCGGCGACGATCTCGCCCTTGTTCGGCGGCGTGATCACGTCGCTGAGCGCGACGGTCACACCCGACCGGGTCGCCCAGTAGAAACCGGCATCCTTGATCGCGTCCAGCGCCGCGGCGACGGTGACCTTCGGGTACTCCTCGGCCAGCTTGTTGACGATCTGGCTGAGCTTGCCCTTGTCGGCCTGGCCGCGCACGAACGGGAAGCCCTTGGGCAGCGCGTCGTTGAACGTGACCTGGCCCAGCGACGCGTCCACCAGCCCGTGACGCTCGTAGCCTTCGGGCGCTTCGCCCTCGAGGAAGGTGAGGTCCGGAATGCGGATGCGCACCTTCGCCTGCAGGTCGAGCGTGCCCTCGTCGCGGGCCATGATCGCCTCGGAGACCGAGCCGAACACACGTCCCTCGCCGGTCGCACCCTGCTTGACCGTGGTCAGGTGGTGCAGGCCGATGATCATGTCCTGGCTGGGCAGGGTCACCGGGCGGCCGTCGGACGGCTTCAGGATGTTGTTCGAGGCCAGCATCAGGATGCGGGCCTCGGCCTGCGCCTCGACCGACAGCGGCAGGTGCACGGCCATCTGGTCACCGTCGAAGTCGGCGTTGAACGCCGCGCACACCAGCGGGTGCAGCTGGATGGCCTTGCCCTCGACCAGCTGCGGCTCGAACGCCTGGATGCCCAGTCGGTGCAGCGTGGGCGCACGGTTCAGCAGCACCGGGCGCTCGCGGATGATCTCTTCGAGCACGTCCCACACCTCGGGGCGGGTGCGCTCCACGGCACGCTTGGCGGCCTTGATGTTCTGCGAGTGCCCCAGGTCGATCAGGCGCTTGATCACGAACGGCTTGAACAGCTCCAGCGCCATCTGCTTGGGCAGACCGCACTGGTGCAGCTTCAGCGTGGGGCCGACGATGATCACCGAACGGCCCGAGTAGTCCACGCGCTTGCCGAGCAGGTTCTGGCGGAACCGGCCCTGCTTGCCCTTGAGCATGTCGGACAGCGACTTCAGCGCCCGGTTTCCGGTGCCGGTGACCGGGCGGCCGCGGCGGCCGTTGTCGAACAGGGCGTCGACCGCTTCCTGCAGCATCCGCTTCTCGTTGTTCACGATGATCTCGGGGGCCCCGAGGTCGATGAGGCGGCGCAGTCGGTTGTTGCGGTTGATCACGCGACGGTACAGGTCGTTGAGGTCGCTGGTGGCGAACCGGCCACCGTCCAGCTGCACCATCGGGCGCAGCTCGGGCGGGATCACCGGCACGACGTCCAGCACCATGGCGGCCGGGCTCATGCCGGTGGACAGGAACGAGTTGACGACCTTGAGGCGCTTGATCGCCCGGATCTTGCGCTGGCCCTTGCCCTCGGAGATCTGCAGGTGCAGGCTCTCGGCCTCGGCGGCCAGGTCGAACGCCTGCAGGCGACGCTGGATCGCCTCGGCGCCCATGTAGGCCTCGAAGTACTGGCCGAACCGGTCCTGCAGCTCGTGGAAGACGTCGTCCTCGGGCTTGAGGGCGCCGACCTCGAGGGTGCGGAAGTCCTCCCAGACGCGCTCGAGACGGGCGATCTGCTCGTCCGCGTTCTTGCGAATGGATGCCATCTCCTTCTCGGCGGCATCCTTCGTCTTCTTCTTCTGGTCGCTCTTGGCGCCCTCCGCCTCGAGGGCGGCGAGGTCTTCTTCGAGCTTCTGCATGCGCGCGGCGACGCGGGCGTCGCGGCGGTCGGCGATGGTCTTCATCTCCAGGCGCAGGTTGTTCTCGTGCGTGGGCAGGTCGCGGTGGCGCGCCTCCTCGTCGACCGAGATGACCATGTATGCGGCGAAGTAGATGACCTTCTCGAGGTCCTTCGGTGCCATGTCGAGCAGGTAGCCCAGGCGCGAGGGCACGCCCTTGAAGTACCAGATGTGCGTGACCGGGGCGGCCAGCTCGATGTGACCCATCCGCTCGCGGCGGACGGAGCTCTTGGTGACCTCCACGCCGCAGCGCTCGCAGACGATGCCCTTGAAGCGGACGCGCTTGTACTTGCCGCAGGCGCACTCCCAGTCGCGGCTGGGCCCGAAGATCTGCTCACCGAACAGACCGTCCTTCTCGGGCTTGAGGGTGCGGTAGTTGATGGTCTCGGGCTTCTTGACCTCGCCATAGGACCAGCGACGGATGTCGTCTGCGGTGGCCAGGCCGATGCGAAGCTCATCGAAAGTTGTTGCGTCGAGCACTAGTTCTCCTGTGTGCCTTGTGAAATCTGCTGTTGAGCGGCCTGGGTCAGATCTCGTCGATGGACGAGGACTCGAACCGGCTGGAGATGTTGATGCCGAGCTCTTCCGCCGCGCGGAAGGCCTCGTCATCCGTGTCACGCAGGTTCACCGCGGTGCCGTCGGCCGAGAGCACCTCGACGTTCAGGCAGAGCGACTGCATCTCCTTCATGAGCACCTTGAACGACTCGGGCGTCCCCGGCTCGGGGATGTTCTCGCCCTTCACGATCGCCTCGTACACCTTGACGCGGCCGAGGATGTCGTCGGACTTGACCGTGAGCAGCTCCTGCAGCGCGTAGGCGGCGCCGTAGGCCTCGAGGGCCCACACCTCCATCTCGCCGAAGCGTTGACCGCCGAACTGCGCCTTACCACCGAGCGGCTGCTGGGTGATCATCGAGTACGGGCCGGTGGAACGGGCGTGGATCTTGTCGTCGACCAGGTGGTGCAGCTTCAGGATGTACATGTAGCCGACCGAGATCGGGGCGGGGAACGGCTCGCCGCTGCGCCCGTCGTACAGGATCGTCTTGCCGGTACCGTCGATCAGGCGGTCGCCGTCGCGGGTGGGCAGGGTGGAGTCGAGCAGACCCGCGATCTCGTCTTCGTGGGCGCCGTCGAACACCGGGGTGGCCACCTTGGTGCCCGGGGCCGCCTCGCGGGCGACGTCGGGCAGCTCGGCCGCCCACTCCGGGTTGCCCTCGACTTTCCAGCCGGTCTTGGCGATCCAGCCCAGGTGGGTCTCGAGCACCTGGCCGAAGTTCATGCGGCCCGGGATGCCCAGCGGGTTCAGGATCACGTCGACCGGCGTGCCGTCGGCGAGGAACGGCATGTCCTCGACGGGCAGGATGCGGGCGATGACACCCTTGTTGCCGTGACGGCCGGCGAGCTTGTCACCGGCGGTGATCTTGCGCTTCTGGGCGATGTAGACCACGACCCGGCGGTTCACGCCGTTGCCGAGTTCGTCGTCGCCCTCTTCGGCGTTGAACTCCTTGACCGCGATGATGGTGCCCTCTTCGCCGTGCGGAACCTTCAGCGAGGTGTCGCGCACCTCACGGCTCTTCTCGTTGAAGATGGCGCGCAGCAGGCGCTCCTCGGCACTCAGCTCGGTCTCGCCCTTCGGGGTGACCTTGCCGACGAGGATGTCGCCGGGTCGCACCTCGGCGCCGATGCGGACGATGCCGCGCTCGTCGAGGTCCTTGAGCAGGTCGGGGCTCACGTTCGGCAGGTCGCGGGTGATCTCTTCCTTGCCGAGCTTGGTGTCGCGGGCGTCGACCTCGTACTCCTCGATGTGGATCGACGAGAGGGTGTCGTCCTTCACCAGGTTCTGGCTGAGGATGATCGCGTCCTCGTAGTTGTAGCCCTCCCACGTCATGAACGCGACGAGCAGGTTCTTGCCGAGCGCCAGTTCGCCGTTCTCGGTGGCCGGGCCGTCGGCGATGACCTCGCCGACCTCGATGCGGTCGCCCGCCGAGACGATGACGCGCTGGTTGTAGCAGGTGCCCTGGTTCGAGCGGTCGAACTTGCGCAGGTAGTACTCCTGGACACCACCGGCATCCAGCTGCACCGTCACCTTGTCGGCCGACACCTCGAGCACCACGCCGGCGTTCTGGGCGGTGATGACGTCACCGGCGTCGATCGCGGTGTAGCCCTCCATGCCGGTGCCGACCACGGGCGACTCGCTGCGCAGCAGCGGCACGGCCTGGCGCTGCATGTTCGCGCCCATCAGCGCGCGGTTCGCGTCGTCGTGCTCGAGGAACGGGATGAGGGATGTCGCGACCGACACCATCTGACGGGGCGAGACATCCATGTAGCCGATGTCTTCGACGTGGAACAGGTCGACCTCGCCACCCTGCCCGCGACGGGCCAGCACGCGGTCCTGTACGAACTTTCCGTTGCGGTCGAGCTCGGCACCGGCCTGCGCGACGATGTAGTCGTTCTCTTCGCTGGCGGTGAGGTAGTCGATCTGGTCGGTGACCTTGCCGTCGACGACGCGGCGGTACGGCGTCTCGATGAAGCCGAACGCGTTGATGCGGGCGAACGAGGCGAGCGAGCCGATCAGGCCGATGTTCGGGCCTTCCGGGGTCTCGATCGGGCACATCCGGCCGTAGTGCGACGGGTGCACGTCGCGCACCTCGACGCCGGCGCGCTCACGCGACAGACCGCCGGGGCCCAGCGCCGACAGGCGGCGCTTGTGGGTCAGGCCCGCGAGCGGGTTGTTCTGGTCCATGAACTGCGACAGCTGCGAGGTGCCGAAGAACTCCTTGATCGCGGCCACGACGGGGCGCACGTTGATCAGGGTCTGCGGCGTGATCGCCTCGATGTCCTGCGTGGTCATGCGCTCGCGCACGACGCGCTCCATGCGCGACAGGCCGGTGCGCACCTGGTTCTGGATGAGCTCGCCGACCGCGCGGATGCGACGGTTGCCGAAGTTGTCGATGTCGTCCGTGTCCAGGCGGATCTCGACGTCCTTGCCGCCGCGACGGCCGGTGAAGGTGACGTCGCCGCGGTGCAGGCGCACCAGGTACTTGATGGTCGCGACGATGTCGTCGACGGTCAGCACCGAGTCGGACAGCGGGGCCTCAAGGCCCAGCTTCTGGTTGATCTTGAACCGGCCGACCTTGGCGAGGTCGTAGCGCTTCGGGTTGAAGTAGAAGTTGTCCAGCAGCGCGCGGGCGGCCTCGGCGGCCACCTGCTCGCCCGGGCGCAGCTTGCGGTAGATGTCGCGGAGCGCGTCCTCCTTGGTGAGGATGGTGTCCTTGCTCAGCGTGTCCTCGATGGACTCGAAGCCGGCGAACTCGTTCAGGATGTCTTCGCTGGAAAGGCCCAGGGCCTTCAGGAACACGGTGACGGACTGCTTGCGCTTGCGGTCGATGCGCACGCCCACCTGGTCGCGCTTGTCGATCTCGAACTCGAGCCAGGCGCCGCGGCTGGGGATGATGCGGGCCGAGACGATGTCTTTGTCGCTGGTCTTGTCGGGGGTCTTGTCGAAGTAGACGCCCGGCGAGCGCACCAGCTGCGAGACCACGACACGCTCGGTGCCGTTGATGATGAACGTGCCCTTGTCGGTCTGCAGCGGGAAGTCGCCCATGAAGACGGTCTGGGTCTTGATCTCACCGGTCTGGTGGTTCATGAACTCGGCCTCGACGTACAGCGGGGCCGCATACGTCTTGCCGCGCTCCTTGCACTCCTCGATGGAGTACTTCTCGGGCTCGAGGTACGGGTTGGTGAAGCTCAGCTGCATGGTCTCGCTGAGGTCTTCGATCGGCGAGATCTCCTCGAAGATCTCCTCGAGTCCGCTGTGCTCGGGCACGTCGTTGCGACCGGCTGCCTTCGCCTCGGCGACGCGCGCCTTCCACGCGTCGTTGCCGATGAGCCAGTCGAACGACTCCGTCTGCAACGCGAGCAGGTCGGGGACGGTCAGCGTGTCGGAGATCTTGGCGAACGAGAGGCGGGATGCTCCGCGGCCGTTCTTGGGGGTGGTGGTGGATGCGTTGGGCGCAGCAGCCAAGGGGATAACCTCCATGAGCCCGGGGCGGGCTTCGGTTCCTTGTCGACGGATGGCGTGCTCGGATCCCCGCTGCGCGCCTCACATCGCCGCCCATTCGGATGCTCGCAGGAGTCCATCGGGTCAGGCGGGGGCACGCAGGCACCGCCGACCACCATATGAAGGCAGGGAGAACCAGAGCGCAACTACCTACTATACGACGCGCGACGCGCCATGTCCAGCCCGATCCTTGACGAGTTTCAGATCCTGCGGTATAACCCGCATCCGCACCCGTCTTTCACGGATCGGACCCGCCCGGAGCCGGGGGTCAGTTCCAGGCCCAGGTGGCCAGCACCGACTCGGCACGGGCGTCGCGGTCGGCCTGCGAGACCGAGCGGCTCGACGAGAACGTCACCACGTACGTCTGGGTGTCGTTCGTCGCGTAGTACTGGTCGATGCGGTAGTCGATGCCCCGCGTCGAGAAGTCGGCGCTCAGGTGCGGCGACGGAGAGCCGGCGATCGTGACGCGGCCCAGCACGTCGACCTTGGCGACACCGCTGTTCTTCAGCTCCTTCACGCCCAGCGACTCGATCTGCTCGGCCGTGAGCTTGCCGGCCGGCGAAGCGAGCACGTTCACGTTGTCGGCGAAGCCGTCGTCGTCGGTGAGATCGGCGGCGAAGGTCTTCGCGGTCTGGCCGGGCACCCCCTGCTCGGGGAAGCCCCATCCCTCGGGCACGGTGAACGAATAGCCGTCGCCGGTGACCTTCTCACCGGTGGCGGGTGCGACCGTCGGGGTCGACGCGCCCGTGGTGTCGGAGCCCTTGTCGGATCCGCCGTCGGAGGCCCCCTGGAACGAGGCGCAACCGGTCAGCAGCAGCGAGGCGGTCAGGACGGGACGGCGGAAGAACGCAGACGAGACATCTCCCGAGTGTAAACAGACCCACAGCAGACCCAAAGCTCAGTGGGGCGGTCGGGCGTGGCGGAACCGGATCCGACATCCCGGCCGAGCCTGCGCGAGCGCGTCGAGAGCGGCATCCGTCGCCACTGCGATGACCGGATACCCGCCGGTGACCGGGCCGTCGGCCATGAGGATTACCGGGCGGCCGTCGGGCGGCACCTGGAGCGCGCCGGGCACCATGCCCTCGCTGGCGAGCTCGGCCGTTTCGACGCGGTCGAGCACCGGGCCGTCGAGGCGGATGCCGACCCGGTCGGCGTGGTCGGTGACCGTCCACACCGCCTCGAACAGCGCGGCCCGGGCCGCGTCGGTGAACCGATCGGCGCGGGGCCCCGGCGCCAGGGCGATCTCGAGGTCGTCGCCGGGTGCGGCCGCCATCACCGGTTCGGCCGGCGGTACGGGGCCGGATGCCGCGTGGCCGGTCGCCAGGCGCCGGCCCGCGTGCAACGGGTCGGGGCCGAGGCCGGCGAGGGTGTCGGTCGCGCACGATCCGGCGACCTCGCCGACGGCGACCCCGCCGCGCACGGCCAGGTAGGCGCGGGCGCCGTGGGTGAGCCAGTCGATGTGCAGCACGGCGCCCACCGGCCACCGCACGGGCTGCCACGGGTCGACGTCGTGCCCGTCGATGCGGATCGGTCCCCACCCGCCGGTGACCGCGATCCACAGATCGCGTTCGGCAACGGCGCAGAACCCGCCCATCGTGATCTCGATGCCTGCGGCGTCTTCGCGGTTGCCCACGATGCGGTTGGCGGCGCGCAGTGCGCCGCGGTCGAGCGCGCCGGATGCGGCGATGCCTTCGGCCGCGCGCCCCGGGCGGCCGAGGTCCTGCACGGTGGCCGACAGCCCCGGCTCGCGCACCTCGAACGCTGCGGCCACGTTGCGAGGCGGCTCCGCCGCCCCGTCCGGTCGGCGAGAGTGCTTCTGACGGACGAAGGAGCGGGTTGTACCCGCACTCTCGTCCGTCAGAAGCACTTTCGCGGGAATGGCACGGGCGGCCGCGGGGGTGGGCGTGGCGCTGGCGGGCGCGGCGAGGGGCGCGGCGGGGGCGGCCCCGGTCGCGCGGAACCGCACACGCGTGCCGGGAACCAACAGCACCGGGTCGGCGGCATCCGCGTCGAACAGCACTGCGTCGGTCGTGCCGATCAATTGCCAGCCGCCGGGGGTCGGTCGCGGATACGCCCCGCTGAACGCCCCCGCGAGCCCGACCGCGCCGGCTGGCACACGGGTGCGTGGACTGCGAAGCCGCGGCACGTCGTATGGCCAGTCGTCGCCGACCAGGTACCCGAAACCGGGCGCGAACCCGGTGAACGCGACCGTCCAGGTCGTGGCGGTGTGCCGGCGCACGAGCGTGTCGGCGTCGATGCCGAGCAGCGCGGCGACCCCGATCAGGTCGGGACCGTCGTACACGACGTCGAGCGCGACCTCGCGCGCCGGCCGGGCGGGCACGGCCGTCTGCTCGGCGGCGGCCGCCTCGACCCAGGCGCGCGCGGCCGACAGCTGCAGCACCGCCGGATCGACGCGCACCAGCACGGTGCGGGCGGCGGGCACCAGGTCGACGACTCCGCGGGGGCGGGATGCCTCGAGCCGGGCGTGCAGGGCGAGCACCTGCGCGATCGGAAGGCGGGTGGCATCCGTCGCCCCGGGCCGCGCATCACGCGGCGGTCGCCCGCCGCCGGGCCCGGGCACGTCGGGCGCAACGTCGCTCGGGCGGACCCCGGGCGGCGCGGCCTCGTCCGGGACGACTGCGGGAAGCACCCCGGGCCGCCCGGGCACGTCGGGCGCAGCCTCGCTCGGCCGCACCGCGGGCCGCGCGGCCTCGTCCGAGCCGGGCTCGCGCAGCACCGCCTTACCCGTGACGACCGCGGGCCGCGCCGCCTCGCCCGAGCCGGGCTCGCGCAGCACCGTCTCCCCCACACGAGCCCCGCGCAGCACCGCCTCGCCCGGGCGGGCGTCATCCGGCGCGACCTCGACGAGCAGGGCGCGGTCACCGAACGGGAGGATGCGCATCACGGGCCCTCACCACGGCGCGGCGACGGCCACGTCGGCGGTGCGCAGCGCCTGGCGCACCGCCCGCGCGAGCGCGACGGACTCGGGTGTGTCGCCGTGCAGGCAGAAGGATGCCGCATCCACGCGGACCACGGTTCCGTCGACGGCCTCGACCTCGCCACGCTGCGCGAGCCGCACCGCCCGGGCCGCGGCGACGGCGGCGTCGTGGACGAGATCGCCCGGCTCTCCACGCGGGACGAGGCGGCCGTCGGCACGATAACCACGATCGAGGAACGCCTCACGGAAGAACAGGAGGCCGGCGGCATCCGTCGCCTCGGCGAGCGCGTCGCCGAGGGCCAGCACCGGGATCGCGCGACCGGCACGCTCGCTGAGGTCGGCGACCGCGCGCACCAGTGCGGCCGCCTGCGCCGGGTCGGCTCCGGCCGCGTGGTACAGCGCGCCGTGCGGCTTGACGTAGCGGATGTCGGCGCCGGCGGCGGCCAACGCCGACAGCTGCGCGGCGATGACGGCGTGCAGCTCGGACGGCGGCATCGGCACGAAGGTGCGCCCGAATCCGACGCGGTCGGGGTAGGCGGGGTGGGCGCCGATCGCGACGCCCGTGCGCTGCGACCGTTCGACCGCGGCACGCATCGACACGGCGTCGCCGGCATGCCCGCCGCAGGCGATGCTGGCGCTGGAGATCACCGCGAACATCGCCTCGTCGTCGGCCGTCGGCGTACCGTCGACCGTCTCGCCGAGGTCGGCGTTGAGGTCGATCGCATCCATGTGCTCAACGGTAGCGCCGCGGGCGGCGGCGGGCTTCGGGACCGGGCACGCGCGGCCGCCGGGCCGACCCGAGACACGTGCACGGCTGCGGGGCCGACCCGGAGCCGGTGCTTGCTCCACCTGCACGTGTGCACGGCCGCTGGGCCGACCCGGGGCCATTGCTCGCTCACCTGCGCCCGTGCACAACTGCGGGGATTCTGTGCGACACGCCGATGACGGATGCCACAGGCACGGCGTGTCGGCGAAAATCCCCGCAGTTGTGTCCGCCTGCGCGCGCCGGGACCGGGCACGTGCAGGGCCGCGGAGCCGACCCGAGACACGAGCACAACCGCGGGCCGGCCCAGGGCCGGTGCCCGCTCCACCTGCGCCCGTGCACAACTGGGATTCTGTGCGACACGCCGATGACGGATGCCGCAGGCCCGGCGTGTCGGCGAAAATCCCCGCAGTTGTGTCCGCCTGTGGGCGCCGGGAACGTCCACGGCCACGGGGCCGGCCCGGGTCCGGTGCACGCGCCCGAGTCCGTGCCCGCTCCCCTGCGCTCGTGCACAACTGCGGGGATTCTGTGCGACACGCCGATGACGGATGCCACAGGCCCGGCGTGTCGGCGAAGATCCCCGCAGTTGTGTCTGCCTGCGCGCGCCCAGGCCCGGCACCCGCCCACCCGAACCCGATACCGTGGACGCCATGGCGCGGGCACGGCGGGAACCCCTCGACGTGCCGCACGCCCGTCTGGGCGACGGGTCGATCGCCCGCGTCGTGCCGAGCCCGTACACGACCGGGTACGAGCTGATGATCGGCGAGACCCCGCAGTCGCACGTCGACCTCGACGACCCCGCCCACCTGCACTTCGAGTACGTCGCCCGCATGGGCGCGGTGATCGACCAGCTGCGGCTGCCGGGTCAGCCGTTGACGGCGGTGCACCTGGGCGGCGGGGCGCTCACGATCCCCCGCTACATCGCACACACCCGCCCGGGTTCGCGCCAGCAGGTGATCGAGCTCGAGCAGCCGCTGTGGGACCTGGTGCGCGAACAGCTCCCGTTGCCCAAGAACTCCGGCATCCGGGTGCGCATCGGCGACGCCCGCGCCGGGATCGCCCGGCTGCCCGCACCCCTGACGGGCAATGTCGACCTCGTCGTCTCGGACGTCTACGCCGGCGCGCAGACCCCCGCACACCTGACGAGCATCGAGTTCTACACCGAGGCATCCCACCTGCTCGCCCCGCACGGCGTGCTGCTGGTCAACGTCGCCGACGGCGCCGGGCTCGCCTTCGCGCGGCGGCAGGTCGCCACCGTGCGCGCGGTGCTCGAGCATGTGATCGTGCTCGCCGAGGTGCAGACGCTCAAGGGTCGCCGCTTCGGCAACCTGGTGGTCGCAGCCTCCGCGGCCCCGCTGCCCACGCAGTGGCTGCCGCGGCTGATGGCCGCCGGAC
Source organism: Microbacterium luticocti DSM 19459 (assembly GCF_000422405.1). Lineage (GTDB taxonomy): Bacteria > Actinomycetota > Actinomycetes > Actinomycetales > Microbacteriaceae > Microbacterium > Microbacterium luticocti. The sequence goes on along the minus strand of NZ_AULS01000006.1, from coordinate 135,112 downwards.
CGCACCCGGCGAAGGTCGCGCAGGGCCACGAGATCGACGAGTTCTGCGGGCGGCTGACGCCGGTGACGGATGCCACGGCCTCGCCCTCGCCGAAGCCGAACACGTCGCTGTTCGAGCGGTAGCCGTCGGGTCACCCGCGGTGCACCTCGCGCGTGACCGGCGGTGCAACTCGCGCGGTGAAACGCGGTGAAAGCGGACGACAGGTAGACGACAGGGCGACGAAAGTCGGGGCCCGGATGCTGGTCGCATGACAACTTCCACCGACTGGGCCGTGGAGGCCGATGCGCTCGTGAAGGTGTTCGGAACCAACCGTGCGGTCGACGGTGTCGACCTGCGGGTGCGCACCGGCACCGTCTACGGCGTGCTCGGCCCCAACGGCGCCGGAAAGACCACGACCATCAACATGCTCGCCACGCTCATGCGTCCCGACGGCGGCACGGCCCGCGTGTTCGGGCACGATGTCGTCCACTCCGCGCAGATCGTGCGCCAGCTGATCGGGGTGACCGGTCAGTTCGCGTCGGTCGACGAGACGCTCTCGGCCACCGAGAACCTCATGATCTTCGCGCGACTGCTCGGCCTGTCCCGCGCCGATGCCCGCACCAAGTCCGCCGACCTTCTCGAGCGGTTCGGCCTGACCGATGCCGCACGCAAGCCCCTGAAGAACTTCTCCGGCGGCATGCGACGACGCCTCGACCTGGCGGCATCCCTGCTCGCCCAGCCTCCGCTCATCTTCCTCGACGAGCCGACCACGGGCCTGGACCCCCGCACCCGCGGACAGATGTGGGACACCATCCGCGAGCTCGTCGCCACCGGCTCGACGGTGCTGCTGACCACGCAGTACCTCGACGAGGCCGACCAGCTCGCCGACCGCATCGCGGTCATCGACCACGGCCGGGTCATCGCCGAGGGCACCGCCGACGAGCTGAAGGCCTCAGTGGGCACCTCGAGCCTGCAGCTGCGCCTGGCCGACCCGGCCGACACCGCCGAGGCCCTCGAGTCGATCCACCGGGTGCTCGGGGTGCGTGCGACGGTGTCGCCCGAGGCATCCCGGCTCACCGCGCCCATGGCCGACGCCGACCGTGTCGCCGACCTGCTGATCGGGCTGCGCGAGGCGGGCATCCACCTCACCGAGATGAGTGTGCAGAAGCCGACGCTCGACGAGGTGTTCCTGACCATCACCGGACACGACGCGGCCGACCAGGCCGCGCAACAGAAGCAACAGAAGCAGCAGAAGGAGGAGGTGCCGGCATGAGCGTGGTCACCGCCACCCCGATCGTCCCGGCGTCGAAGCGACGCCTGTCGAACCGCACCAGCCTGCAGCAGACGCTGCAGAACACGTTCACCATGGCGTACCGGGGGCTCGTGAAGATCCGCCGCACGCCCGAACAGCTCGTCGACGTCACGGTGCAGCCGATCATCTTCACGCTGATGTTCGCGTTCCTGTTCGGCGGGGCGCTGGCCGGCAACGTGCAGGACTACCTGCCGACACTGATCCCCGGCATCCTGGTGCAGACCGTCATCACCACCTCGGTGGTCACCGGCACCCAGCTGCGCGAAGACATGGACAAGGGCGTGTTCGACCGGTTCCGTTCACTGCCGATCGCGCGCATCGCGCCGCTGTCGGGGGCGCTGCTGGCCGACACCATCCGGTACGCGATCGCCACCACGCTCACGTTCGTGATGGGGTTCGTGATGGGCTACCACCCCGCCGGTGGCATCGGCAACGTCGTGCTCGCGGGGCTGCTGGTCGTGGTGTGCTCGTGGGCGATCAGCTGGATCTTCGCGTTCTTCGGGGTCGTCGCCCGCACCGCGTCGAGTGTGCAGGGCATCTCGATGCTCATCCTGTTCCCGCTCACGTTCTTCTCGAACGCGTTCGTCGACCCGTCGACGATGCCGCAGTGGCTGCAGTGGTTCGTGAACATCAACCCGGTCTCGCACCTGGTCACCGCCGTGCGCGAGATCGCCAACAACGGCGCCGTCACCGGCGACGTGTGGGTGACCCTGCTGGGCGCGGCCGTGATCGTCGCGGTGTTCGCCCCGCTGACGGTGCGCGCGTACATGCGCAAGGCCTGAGCCGGTCAGAACTCCGGATGAACGGGACGGATGTGGCACCGGGATGCCGCATCCGTCCCGTTCGTCACACCTGTCGGGGGACGCGTCGGCGCCGTGCTGGCGCTCAGCGCTCGCCTCGCGGCCGTGCCGCACCGACGTGCCGGCCGTGACCGCGCGTGCGGCGCTCAGTGACCGACCGCGCGCAGCAGGCGCACCGCCCGCTCGATCAGCCCGTCATGCGGCAGAGCGGATGCCTCGGCCTCGGCCGCCGCGACCGCGTCGGCACCGATGAGCCCGGCCGCGTGGTCGCGGTGGGTCTGCCAGTGCAGGCTGAGCAGGTCCTGCCGGGCAGCCAGCCGCTGACCGAGCGCCAACGCCGCAAGGCCCTGCTCGCGCAGGCCGGTCTCACCGACCGCCCAGGCCGACCAGCCCATCAGCACGGTGCCGAGCACCGGATGATCGGCCATGTCGGGCCGCAGCCGCGTCACCGCGATCGCCCGCGTGCGCAGTCGCCGCGCCTTGTCGGCCCGCCACACCGCCGAGAACAGGTCGTCGAACACCGCCGCCGACAGCATGCCTGCCAGGGCCATCAGGTACCACGGCGATCCGCGCTGGAACGCCGTGCCGAACCGGCTCAGCGACCGCGCGAACAGGGTGGCCGCGGCATCCTTCCGCCCCTGACCTCGCGCGATCTCGGCGAGGCCGTAGAGGCCGATGGATGCCGCTTCCAGTCCGTCCTCGGTGAGTTCGGTCGCCACCGCCAGGTCGTCGAAGATGCGCCGCGCCGACTCGACGTCGCCGAGCGCGAGCAGGTTCGACGCACGCAGCCAGGCCTGCTGCCGCTGCTGTTCTTCGGCGCCGAACAGCCGGTATCCCTCGTCGGCGCGGTCGAGCCACTCCAGGGCGAGCGCGGGCTGGGCGGTCTGACTGGCCAGCTGGGCGATGGATGCGGCCGACATCGTCGCGAACCACTCGGACTCGGTGCCGTGCGCGGCCTGCCAGACCCGTCGCCCTGCGTCGAGTGCGACCTGCGGCTGTCCCTCGTTCTCGGCCCACTGCGACAGGAGCGTGTCGCCGACCAGGCGGCGCGACCGGTCGGGCGAGGTGCACAGTTCGTGCAGCGCGCGGCCGACCTCGGCGCGGTCGTGGCCCATGCCGGCGACGACCACCGCGAGCAGCCCGTCGGCGACGGCGGCGAACAGCGGATCCATCTGTCGGTTCCGACGTCGCAGCATGCGGACCCGGGCGATCAGCCGCCCCGAGGACACACCGGCCTCGGCCTGGGTCATGAAGATCGCGAAGATCAACGTCGTCACCAGCGCCTCGGCCGGCACCTCGTCGTCTTCCACGCGCGGCAGCGCGGCGAACGCCGCGGGGGCGAACGCCGTCATCTCGGTGAACGCCCCCTGCACCATCCAGGTCTGCCCGAGCAGGGCGAACAGCAGCACCGTGGTCGCATCGTCTTCTCGGTCGATCGCGTGGTGCAGCACGGCGATGAGGTTGTCGTGCTCGACCCGCACCCGCGCGTGCACGTCGCGGTGGAACGCCGAACCGAGCCAGGCCGTGGCGAAATCGCGCGCCCAGTGCGTGACCCGACGCCACGCGGCGTCGGCCCCGGCGCTTCCATCGCCGCGGTGCTCGGCGGTGCCGGGGTGCTCGGCGGGTTCGTCGCCGGGGCGGGCGTCGACTCCGTCGCCGATTGGGTCGCTGCGGCCCTGTGCATCTTGATCACCGAGGCGGGCGAGGGCGAACTCGCGGATGGTCTCGAGCATCCGGAACCGCACCTGGCCACCGGGCTGCTCGACCACCAGCAGCAGCGACTGCGAGACCAGCCGGTCGAGCACGTCGTCGACCGGTTCTTCGAGCACGGCCGCGGCCACGTCGGCGGCGAACCCGTCGGGCAGCACCGACAGCGTCGCCATCGCCCGGCGGGCAGGTTCGTCCAGCAGATCCCAGCTCCAGCCGATCACGGCTTCGAGCGTGCGGTGGCGGGCGGGCGCGGCCCGGTCACCGGTGGTCAGCAACGCGAACCGGTCGGTGAGCCGCTCTTCGATCTGCCGCGTGGTCATCGTGCGCACCCGGGCCGCCGCCAGTTCGATCGCCAGTGGCAGTCCGTCCAGGTGCGCGCACAGCCGGGCGACCTCGTCCCGCGGCAGCGATGCGCCCGGTCGCACGGCGTGCGCGCGCTCGACGAACAGCTGTACGGCCGGGGCCGTGGCATCCGTGCCCTCGCCCAGCTCGAGCGGGGCGAGCGGATACACCGCCTCGGCGGCCAGGGACAGCGGCGTGCGGCTGGTGGTGAGCACGTGCAGCGACGGCACGGCGCCGAGCATGTCGGCGACCCAGGATGCCACCCCGTCGACCACCTGCTCGCAGTTGTCGAGCACGAGCAGTGTCGGCTGCTCGGCGAGCAGGCCCACGACGCGGGCGCGCAGGTCGGGGCGGGCACGCACGTCGGCCAGGCGCCCGCCGGGCGAGGCCTCGCTCACTCCGAGCGCGGCAGCGATCGCCGCGGGCACGTCGTCGTCGGCGCGCACCCCGGCCAGCGGCACGACCGCGACCGCCGGGTCGTCGGCAGCGGCTGCGAGCGCCTGTGCGAGCCGGGTCTTGCCCAGACCACCCGTGCCGAGGATCGTGACCACGCGGGCGTGAGTCAGCAGATCGGTGACCGCCGCGAGATCGGCATCGCGGCCGAGCAGCGCGTTCGGCGCGGCCTGCAGGCCGATGCGCACCCGGCCGCGCCCGGCGCCGGTGCGCAGCAGCCGGGCGTTGAGCTCGGTGACCTGTGCGCCCGGCGAGGTGCCGAGCTGCTCGCGCAGACGCGTGCGCAGCGCGGCGAAGACTGCGAGCGCCTCGCCGGTACGGCCGGCCGCGGCCAGCGCCGACATCAGCTCGGCGTGCACGGCCTCGTCGAAGGGCCGGGCCGCGGCCAGGTCGGCGAGCGCCCGGGCGGCATCGGCCAGCCGGCCGGCGGCGGCCAGGGCGTGGGCACGGGATGCTTCGAGCCTGGCGCGCACGGCGGCTGCGGCATCCCGTACCGCCTGGCCCACGGGCCGGGGGTCGAGGTCGACCCCGGGCTCGCCGCGCCACAGCGCGAGCGCCTCGTCGAGCAGCGCGACGCGGGCAGCGGGGTCGTCGTCGCCGGGCCCGTCATCGGCGACCGGACCGGGGACGTGGTGGGCGGCGTCGTGGTGGGCAGCGCCGTCGTGGGCGGTGCTGTGGTGGGTTGTGGCGTGGTGGGCGGTGCGATCGGCGGCGTCGAGCAGGGCGCGGGCGACGGACAGGTCGGTGTCGGCGTCGCCGAGCGCGTACCCGCCCGGCGTGCTGCGCACGATGTCGGCGCCGGCGGCGGCCCGCACCCGCGAGACCAGGGTCTGCAGCGCCGCGCGGGGGTTCTGCGGCAGGTCGTCACCCCAGACGTCGTCGGCGACGGCGTCGGCACTGCGGGCGGCGGGGGCGTCGAGGGCGAGGGATGCCACGAGCGCGCGCGCGTTCGTCCCGACCAGGTCGATCGGGTCGGGGCCGATGATCGTCACCGGCCCGAGCACGCACACGCGCAGCGAAGGCACGGATCGAGCCTAGGACGCGCGGGCGGGTCGCGCGGCTGCGTCGCGCGGGCGGGTCGTGCGGGCGGGTCGTGCGGGCGGGTCGCGCACCACACAATCGCACACACCACGACTGCGCGCACCACGACTGCGCCAGGAATCGGCGACTGCGCCACAGATCGACGGCGCCGTCGCCGCGACGTGGCGCAGTCGTGTGACGGACGCCGGAACGACGGGCGTCGGAGCCGGGATGCGGGTGCCGCGCCGGCGCGTGATCGAGCAGGGATGCGGACGCCTCACGGCGGTCGTCGGCACGACCCCGGCGCGTCCCCGGCGGGCACGCAGACACCTCATGCACACTGGATGGACACGCGCGAAAGGAGTCGACGGTGAGCTATATCAAGGGATACGACCCCGAGACCCTGCGCGAGATCGTCGACCTACGGCAGTGCCAGGAACGGCTCGACGAGATCGGCGGGCAGCGCAGCATCCCGGCCCTGCTCGAACGGGTGTGGCTGCTGAAGGTGCTCGACCGGCTGGACGAGGCGCTCGAGGTGGCCGAGGATGCCGTCCGCCAGGCACGGATGGCGGGCACCCGGCGCGATCTGCTGCGGGCACGCATCCTGCACGCGACCGTGCTGCAGTTCCGCGGGTCGTACGCCGCCGCGCTCGCCGAGCTGACCACGTGCGCCGAAGAGGCCGAGGGGCAGGGATGGGCCGGCATCGCCGCTTTCGCCTACCAGCATCGCGGCAAGACCTCGTACGATGCCGAGGATTACGAGTCGGCACGGGCCGACTTCAAGCGCGCACTGTTCCTGCGCCAAGAGTCCGGTGCCCCGGAAGACCAGCTGCAGTCGACGCTGCTCGCGGTCGACGCCGCCGAGCGGCGGCGCGCCGAGGCATCCATCGCCGTCTGAGCGATGTCGTAGGTATGTTCTAGCGTCGTCGCATGTCCGATCTGCAGAGAGTGCGCGCCTGGGCCGACGCGCTGATCGCGCTCCATCTCGACCCGTCGTGGTCGTTCGCGTTCGACAACGCGAAGCGACGGGCCGGACTGTGCAACTACACGCACAAGCGCATCAGCGTCTCGCGGTACCTGGCCGCGCGATACGACGACGACACCAACCATCAGACGCTGCTGCACGAGGTCGCGCACGCGCTGGCCGGACCGGCCGCGGGCCACGGCCCGGCATGGAAGCGCACGGCCCGCGACCTCGGCTACGTCGGCGGCACCACCCACAACGGCGAGACGGCGGTCGAGCTCGCGCCGTGGGTGGGCACCTGCCCGGCCGGGCATGTCGCCTACCGGCACAGACGCCCGACGCGGCCGACCTCGTGCGTGCGGTGCGCGCCACGGTTCGACGAGCGGTACCTGTTCCGATGGCGCCGCCGCGAGATCACCCCGGCGGCCCGGCTCGCCGCAATGACGCCGCGGTAGGGCGCGGGACAGCGCCGGACGGGGATGCCACGGTACGGCGCGGGATGCCTCGGTACTGCGGGGATGCCTGGGTACGGCCCGTCCGCGGCCGGAATGCGCGTGATGCCTCGTCAAGCGGGATGGCTCGTCAGTCGAGATAGCTCGTTACGAAGAGACACCCCTCGCCGCGCGCATCGCCGCGGCGCAGCGAGTCCGCCGCCGGCTCATGCCGGTAGGCCGGTTCAGGCCGGTTCGAACGCGCCGTCCCGCAGCACGGGCACCGACGACGAGGCATCCACCTGTGCGGCATGCAGCACATCGTCGCGCAGGCCCCGCGCGAGCAGTTCCTGCCCCGAGCCGCTCGCCGTCAGCAGGTGCCGCACCGCGCCGCGCAGTCCCCGGAACGCTTCGCACGCCACCGCCGCCTCGGGAGAGCTGTGGTCGATGCCGAGCAGGGCCAGCGCATCGACGACGGCGCCGGCACCCAGCTGGTCTTCGATCGCGAAGCGCACGGCTCCTCCGCCGCGGGTGACCTCACCGCACGGCACCACCGTGACGCTCACCCGTCCGCCACGCCGATGCTGCTCGTCCACGACGAATCGGGCCACCGCCGAGGCGTTGCGCAGTCCGCCGGCCACGACGAGGGCGCCGGATGCCGCGGCCGCCGCCGCGACCGGAACCCCGTCCACCGAGCTGGTGGCGTCCAGGCGCAGCGATCGCGCGCTGTCCGCGGCATCCGTCGCCATCGTGCTGAACCGCAGCACGTCGACGACGACGATGATGTCGGCCGGTGCCAAACGGGCCAAGCCGTCGCGACCCCAGTCAAGGCGCACCTGGTAGAAGGACTGATCGAGCACCACGAAAGCCTACGGTGCGACACTGGGGCATGCGCATCCTGGTGAAACTCGTGGTCGATTGTGACGCCGACGCCGCTTGGCGGGCCCTGCATTCCCCGCGGGCGCTCGCCGAACTGGACGGACCGTTCGTCGAACGCGACTCGCTCGCCGGGTTGCCCACCGCCTGGCGACCCGGCGACGACACCATCGTGCAACTGTCGCTCGGACCGGTGCCGCTGGGCCGCCAGCTCATCGACATCAGCGAGATCCACCGCGACGACCACGGGCGACGGGTACGCATCCTGCGCGACACCGGCATCCCGCTGTCGGGGCCGCTGGCCGCCCTCGACGTGTGGGACCACCAGATGGCGGTCAGTCCCGCGCCCGGCGACCCGGCGCGCACGCTGTGGCGCGAGCGCCTGGTGATCGGCGGCGCCGCCGCACCCGCACTGTGGCCGGTGCTGTGGACGATCTGGCAATGGCGCTCGGCCCGCATCCGTGCGCTCGCACCGACGTGGGCACACGATCCGAACCCGGCCGGCCGTCCTCCCGCGTGACGGCCGGCCTCGGCCCCGCGGCCAGCCCGGGCAGCTCCGTCGACCCCGATTGACGTGCACCCGCGTGACGGCGTGGCCGGATGCCTGTGTGCACAACGGCGGAGATCCTGACCGACACGCCGGGCCCGCGGCATCCCGCCACGGCGTGTCGTCGAAAATCCCCGCAGTTGTGCACGCGCGCCAGCAGGCAGCGGCGGCCAGCAGGCCGGGTCCCGCCGCCTACACAGCCAGCGCCTCGACGGGGGTGACCCGGGTGGCCAGCCGGGTGGGCACCACCGCGGCCACCAGCGTGAGCAGGGCCGTCGCGGCCACGATCACCCCGACCACCGCCAACGGCACCGCCGGCACCACCAGTCCCGCCGCCGCGTGGTTCGGGTCGGCCGCCACCGCCCCCAGCAGTGACTGCGCGCCGGCCCAGCCGTAAGCGACGCCCAGCACCACCCCCACGACCACCGAGGTCACGGTGATGTGCGCGGCCTCGAGCAGCACGACCCGGCGCACCTGCCCGGTCGACAGCCCCAGCGCGCGCAGCAACCCCAGCTCGCGGCGCCGCTGCACCACGCCGAGCGTGAGCAGGTTGACCAGGCCGACCGCGGCGATCACCGCCGACACCGCCACCAGACCCATCATGATCGCCGCGAACGTGTCGAGCACGGTGGCCATCTCGTCGGGCAGGTGCCCGCCGGCGGCGGCCGTCATGACCGCCTTGGCCGACTCCATCGCGACGGCGAACATCGTCACGAGCGTCACCCCGACGACCACGCCGATCGCCATGCGACTCGACCGGTCAGGATGCCGCAGCGCATTCTCGGCGGCCAGCCGCGCGACTGCGCCCCGGCCGAACGCCCGCCCCACCAGCCGCAGTGCCGGCGGCATGATCAGCGCCGCGCCGAGCACGATGCCGGTGAACGAGAACACCCCGCCGAAGAACGCCACCACGACCCCCAGCGGCGACACCAGGCCGAGCACGATGCCACCGGCCACCAGCAGCGCCCCGAACGCGAACAGCACCATCGCCGTCACGTGGCGGCCGCTGCGACGCGCCACCTCGTCGCGGGTGGCCTCGGCGGTGGCACCCAGCGCCTGCAACGGCGTCACGGTCAGCACGCGCCGCGACCCCGCCCAGGCCGCCGCCCACGTGGTCAGCGCGACCACGACGGCCGGCACCACGAGCATCGGCTGCACGAGCTGGAACGGTACGTCCTGCAGACCCAGCGCGCGCCCGGCGACCGCCACCCCGGCGGCGGACAGACCCGTGCCGGCCAGCAGTCCGACCGCGGCCCCGATCGTCCCCACGATCAGGCCCTGCCGGGCGACCTCACCGCGCTGCGACCGCGCCGACGCGCCGATCAGGCGCAACAGCGCGATCTGCCGGGTGCGCCCGGCCACGACGGTCGAGAACGTGTTCGCGGTGACGATCGCCGCGACGTACACCGCGACCCCGACGAGCACGAACGTGAGAAACCCGAGCACGAACGCCAGCGTGCCGCTGTCGCCCACGTACGGGTCGGCCCGCAGCATCGCCGCGATGTATCCGGTCGCCGAGATGAGGATGACACCGAACGCGGCCGAGATCGCCGACACCAGGATGCTCGCGCCCATGCCCCGTTCGCGCAGCCACGCGGCGTTCATGCCCGCACCCGGGCATCCAGCTCGTTCGCGAGCATGTAGGCCGAGATCTCTTCGGCACTCTGCCGCGGCTTGTCGGCGACGATGCGACCGTCGCCGAGGAACAGCACCCGGTCGGCGTGGCTTGCGGCGACCGGGTCATGGGTGACCATGGCGATCGACTGTCCGTGCTCGGCACTGGCGGTGCGCAGCAGCGCGAGCACCTCGCGGCCCGACCGCGAGTCGAGGTTTCCGGTCGGCTCGTCGGCGAACACCAGGTCGGGCGCGGTGGCCAGAGCGCGGGCGATGGCGACCCGCTGCTGCTGGCCGCCCGACAGCTCATGCGGCCGGTGCCGCAGGCGCGCACCCAGCCCGAGGCTCTCGATCAGTCCGTCGATGCGCGCCTTCTCGAGCGCCGACGGGCGGCGCCCGTCGAGGTCGAACGGCAGCAGGATGTTGCCGAGCGCGTCGAGGGTGGGCACCAGGTTGAACGCCTGGAACACGAAGCCCACCCGGCGGCGGCGCAGAATCGTCAGCTCGAGGTCGCTCAGCCCGGTGATCTCGGTGTCACCGATCCAGGCACGCCCGGTGCTGGGCGCGTCCAGGCCCGCCATGATGTGCATGAGGGTGGACTTGCCCGAGCCCGACGGCCCCATGATCGCGGTGAACTCCCCGCGCCGGATGCCGACGGTCACGCCGTCGAGGGCGCGTACCTCGCCCGCGCCCGAGCCGTAGGTCTTGGTCAGCTGGTGCACGCGGGCGGCCAGCCCCAGTTCGGTCGATGTGATCTGCATGTCATCGACGCTAGGGATGCCGCATCCCGCCCACATCGGCCGGAAGTCGGCTCTCGTCTACATCCCGAGGATGATCCTCGTCAGTCCTCGGGCTGCTGGTGCGTCGAGATCGCGAGCCGGTTCCACACGTTGATCGTCGCGATCGCGGTCAGCAGCTGCGCCATCTCGGTGGCGTCGAAGACGGCGGATGCCGCATCCCACACCTCATCGGACACACCGCCGTGCGAGATGAGCGTCACCTCTTCGGTCAGCGCCAGCGCCGCCCGCTCGCGCTCGGAGTACAGGTCGTCGACCTCGCGCCAGGCGCGCAGCACGTCGAGTCGCCGGTTGGACTCTCCCGCCGCACGCGCCTCGCCCGCGTGCATGTTCATGCAGTACGCGCATCCGTTGATCTGCGACGCCCGGAGTTTGACGAGCGTGATCAGCCGGTCGTCGACGGGTCCGGTGTGCACCGCCTTCTCCAGTCCGAGCACGGCCCGGAAACCCTCCGGGAACGCGCTTGCCACCACCATCCGCTCACTGACCATCGTCGATCCTCTCCGCGCGCACGGCGCTTTGCCGCTCCCTTCCGGTCTACACCCGCCCGAGGCGGGCAGGGGCCGCGCCGCATTGTCACGGTCGCCGGGCGGGAGCGGCAGGCCCCCGGGACTGATAATCTGCGATACAGGCACGAGAAGGTGATGGCATGGCATCTCACGCGGGTTCGGCAGCCGGGATCACAGCCGGTCAGGTGATGACCGCACCGGTGATCACGGTCGGTCCGGACGCGACCATCGCGCACATCGCCGAGACGCTCACCTCGGCGCGCATCAGCGCCGTGCCGGTCGTCGACGGCTCGGGCACGGTGCTCGGGCTGATCAGCGAACTCGACCTTCTCGCCCGCAGCGGTCGCACCGCGCGCGAGATCATGACCACGGCCGTGATCAGTGTCACGACCGACACCGACATCGAGCAGGTGCGACGGATCCTGGTGGGTTCCCAGATCCGTCGCGTGCCGGTGTTGTCCTCCGGCCGATTGGTCGGGATCATCAGCCGCGCCGACCTGGTCGGCCGGATGGTGGAATGGGCGTGCGGCGTCTGCGGAGAAACCGTCCGCGGCGCGCACCCGCCGCTGGTGTGCCCGAAATGCGGGGGAAGCGAGGACCGGTTCACGCTGCAGGAGCAGCCCCCCGGTCCCTGACGAGGCACGCGGTCACAAGCCGCGTTGTTCGGTGAGAGGGATTCACAATGGCCGGACGAACGCAGGATCCGCAGCGCGAGAAGACCGCCACCGGCGGTGACGCGCGCGCGGACGACGCGACGACGACACGCAAGAAGAAGGCCCCCGCGAGATCCGCGGGGGCACGTGCGAGCGGGGATGCCACGACCGCCGCGCCCGCGCAGGGTGCGGCCGCGGCACCGCGCCGCGGCACGAAGGCGGCCGCAGCCGCGCCGAAGGGCAGGTCGAGCGCATCCGCCCCCCGCAGCCGGACCGCCGCGGGCAAGACCGCCTCGGGCAAGACCGCCGCGGGCAAGACCGGCGCGACGAAGGCCACGGGAAAGACCGCCGCGGGCAAGGCGGCCGCCACGACCGCGCAGGCCGCGCCGTCGGCACCGGCCGCCGTGCCGCAGCCGGACGCGCAGACCCGCATCGGGTACTACCGCGAGATGGCGCTGATCCGTGAGTTCGAGCAGCGCGCCGGCGAGATGTACACGCGCGCCAAGATCGGCGGCTACTGCCACCTCAACCTCGGCGAAGAGCCCACCGTGGTGGGACTGATGGCAGCGCTGCGCCCCACCGACTACCTGTACACGAACTACCGCGACCACGGTTACGCGATCGCCCGGGGCCTGGGCACCGGCCGCGTCATGGCCGAACTGTTCGGCCGGGTCGACGGCGTCTCGCGCGGCCTGGGCGGTTCGATGCACATGTACGACGCCGACAAGCGGATGCTCGGCGGCTACGGCATCGTCGGCGGGCAGATTCCGCTGGCCACCGGCGCCGCGCTGGCGATCGCGTCGCGCAGCAAGCCGGGGCCGGACGCCGAGGCCGTGATGTGCCAGATGGGCGACGGCACCACGAACATCGGCGCGTTCCACGAGGCGCTGAACCTCGCCGCGATCTGGAAGCTGCCGATCGTCTACGTGATCATCAACAACGGCATGGGCATGGCCACCACGGTGGAACACGCCTCGGGTGAGCCCGAGCTGTACAAGCGGGGATGCTCGTACCGCATCCCCGGGCGCCGGGTGGACGGCGACGACCCCGAGGCGGTGCGGCTTGCCGCCGTCGAGATGCTCGACGCGGCCCGCGAGAAGCGGCAGCCGGGCATCCTCGAAGTGATGAGCCACCGCCTCAAGGGACACTCCGTGGTCGACCCGGCCCGCTACCGCAGCAAGGAGGAGGTCGCCGAGCTCAAGAAGCTCGATCCGGTGCCCGCCTACCGTCACGAGCTGATCGAGGACGGCGTGCTCGACGAGGCATCCGCCGACACGATCGACGGCGACGTGGTCAACGAGGTGGCCGAGGCCATCGCGTTCGCCGACGCCAGCCCCGAGCCCGCGCCCGAGCGGCTGTTCGACTACACGTACGCGACCGCGGTCGCCAATGCCCCCCGACTGATGCCCGGCGACCCGGTCCTGGCCGCGGGCTGGGACAAGGAGGCGTGAGATGACACCGAACGATGAAGGGAAGCCTGTGTCGACGTCGCTGGTCACCTACCGTCAGGCGCTGCACGACGCGCTGCGCGACGAGATGCTGCGCAACCCCGAGGTCATCCTGCTGGGTGAAGAGATCGGGATCTTCGAGGGGTCGTACAAGATCACCGAGGGCCTGCTGAAGGAGTTCGGCCCCGAGCGGGTGCGCGACACCCCGATCTCGGAAGAGGGTTTCACCGGCGCCGCGATCGGCGCGGCGATGCTCGGCATGCGCCCGGTCGTCGAGATCATGACGATCAACTTCTCGCTGATCGCGATCGACCAGATCGTGAACCACGCCGCCAAGATCTACGGCATGTTCGGCGGGCAGACCTCGGTGCCGCTGGTGATCCGCACGCCCGGCGGCGGTGGGCAGCAGCTGGCCGCCACACACTCGCAGAACCTCGAGGTCTGGTACGCGCACATCCCGGGGCTGAAGGTCGTGGCCCCGTCGACCCCGGCCGACGCGAAGGCGATGCTCCTGGCATCCATTCGCGACGACGACCCGGTGCTGTTCCTCGAGAACCTGTCGCTGTACAACACCAAGGGCGAGGTGCCCGAGGGGGATGCCGTGGCCGAGATCGGCAAGGCGAAGGTGACCGTCGAGGGCACCGACCTGACCGTGGTGGGCTACTCGCGGTCGGCGGTGATCGCGAAGGACGTGGCGCGGCGCATGGCCGAGCAGGGCGTGTCGATCGAGGTCGTCGACCTGTGCAGCCTGCGGCCGCTGGACCGCGAGACGATCTGCCGTTCGGTGCGCAAGACCGGCAAGGCGGTCGTGCTCGAGGACGACTGGCTCACCTACGGGATCGGCGCCGAGATCGCCGCGACGATCCAGGAGGGCGCGTTCGACTACCTCGACGCGCCGGTGCGGCGCGTGGGTGCGGCCGAGGTGCCGCTGCCGTACGCGAAGTCGCTGGAGAAGATCGCGCTGCCGGATGCAGACGCGCTGATCCGTGTCATCAACGAACAGCTCGACGCGACGCGGTTCGCGCGTTAGGAGGGGAACGCGATGCCTGAAGTGTTCATGCCGCGCCTGTCGGACACCATGACCGAGGGTGCCATCGCCCAGTGGCTCAAGGCCGAGGGCGACACCGTCGAGCGCGGTGACGTGATCGCCGAGATCGAGACCGACAAGGCCGTGATGGACCTGGAGGCCTACGAGGGCGGTGTGCTCGAGAAGATCCTGGTGCAGCCGGGCGAGAACGTCGCCATCGGTGCGCCGATCGCCGTGATCGGCGACGGGTCGGGGTCTGCGTCGTCCGGCTCCGGGTCGGCGTCCGCGTCGTCCGGTGGTGCGGATGCCGCGCCGTCCGATGGTGCGGATGCCGCGTCGTCCGGCGCCGGCTCGGATGCCGCGGCGTCCGGGGGTGCCGGCGGGGATGCCGCGGCCGCGACGTCGGCAGCATCCGAGCCCGCCCCGGCCGAGGACGCCGACCGGTCGAAGGCCGGGGGTGACACCGACGGTGCAGGCGAAGCATCCGGTGCCGCCGAGAAGACCGGCGAACCCGCCGCCGAGACCGGCGAACCTGCCGCCGAGGGCGGCGCGCCCGCCCACGCCCCTGGCGAGCGGATCAAGGCCACCCCGCTGGTGCGCTCGCTCGCGCGCAGCAACGGCATCGACCTGGCGACCGTGACCGGCACCGGTCCCGGCGGCCGCATCGTGCGCGCCGACATCGAGCAGCTGCTCGGCGGTCAGCCGACGGCGACACCGCAGGCTGCGGCATCCGTCGCCCCGGCGACCCCGCCGACCCCGTCCGAGCCGCAGGCGGCACCCGCCTCGGCCGCGCCGGTGGCGACCCCGCTCGACGACGACGAGCGGGTGCCGATGTCGCAGATCCGCAAGGTCACCGCGCGTCGGCTGACCGAGGCCGCACTGGTGCCGGTGTTCCAGCTGACCAGCGTGGTCGACGCGTCGCGGCTGACCGAGGTGCGCCGCGACATCAACACGCGCCTGGCCGACGCGGGCGTCAAGGTGAGCGTGAACGACCTGATCGTGCGGGCCGTGGCCGTGGCGCTCGCGATGCACCCCGAGGCGAACGCCTCGTTCGGCGGCGACGCGATCCTGCGGCACAAGCACGTGAACGTCGGCGTGGCCGTCGCCCTCGATGACGGGTTGGTCGTGCCCGTCGTCAAGGACGCCGACAAGAAGTCGGTCACCGCGATCGGCGCCGAGGTCAAAGACCTCGCGGCGCGTGCGCGTGCCGGCCGCCTCAAGCTCGACGAGATGAGCGGCGGCACGATCTCAGTGTCGAACCTCGGCATGTTCGGGGTCGACCAGTTCACCGCGGTGATCAACCCGCCCGAGGCGATCATCGTCGCCGTGGGCGGCACGGCCGACGAAGCGGTCGTCGTCGACGGCGAAGTACAGATCCGCCCGCGCACGCGGCTGACCATCACGGTCGACCACCGGGTGCTCGACGGGGCCGGGGCGGCCGCCTTCCTGAAGGATCTGACCGACCTGCTCACCGAGCCGCTGCGGATCCTGGTGTGACCGATGCCATGACGGGAGCGCCCGGTGCACTGCGCCGGGCGCTCCCGTACCTCGTGTCGGCACTGGTGTGCACCGTCGCCGGCGGCCTACTGGCCGCGGCGACCGCCTACGCGAGCACCCAGAAGACGGCGTGGGCGACGGCCTACCTGGTGCTGGTGGGCGGGGTCGCGCAGGTCGGCCTGGGAGCCGCGCTCGCCTGGCTGGCTCAGCACGCGAGCATGCGCACCGCCTGGGTCGGATTCGTGCTGTTCACGCTCGGCAACGCCGGCGTGCTGGCGGGGCAGCTGTCGGGGCTGATCGCGCTGACCTTCACCGGCGGTGCGCTGCTGGTGGTCGCCCTCGCGGTCATCGTCGCCGCGACCCGCGGCGGGGCGCCTGCCCATCCGGTGCTGCTGTGGGGGTTCCGGGCCCTGGTGGTGCTGCTGGCCGTGAGCATCCCCACCGGACTGGTGCTCGCCGTCGTCGGGCACTGAGCCGGTCGATACGGCCGTCACCCGTGCCGTCGACAGGCTGAGACGGCACCACGCCGCCGCGGGGGCGGCTTTCGACCCGATCCAGCCTGTCGACGGCCCGCAGGCCTCACGCCAGTCCGTGCTCGAAGGCGAACACCACCAGCTGCACCCGGTCGCGCAGCGCCAGCTTGGTCAGGATCCGGCTGATGTGCGTCTTGACGGTCGCCTCGCTGAGGTATTCGCGTGCCGCGATCTCGGCGTTCGACAGGCCGCGCGCCGCCAAGGCGAAGATCTCGCGTTCCCGCTCGGTCAGCGTGCCGAACGCGTCAGGCACCGGCGCCGGGGCGGCGGGGGCGGTCTGCGCGAACAGATCGCGGGTGGCCGATGCCGCGATCACCGCCGATCCGGCGTGCACGGTGCGGATCGCGGCGAGCAGGAACTCCGGGTCGGCGTCCTTGAGCAGAAACCCGCTCGCCCCCTGCCGGATCGCCCGGGCCGCCGCCTCGTCGAGGTCGAACGTGGTGAGCATCACGATGCGCGGGGCGTCCGCGTCGGCCAGCAGTTCGGCGGTGGCGGCCAGCCCGTCCATCACCGGCATCCGGATGTCCATCAGCACCACGTCCGGTCGGGTCTGCCGCACCACGTCGATGGCCTCACGACCGTCGGATGCCTCACCCACGACCTCGAGGTCGGCCTGCGAGTCGATCACCATGCGGATGCCGGCGCGGAACAGCGCCTGATCGTCCGCCAACACGACGCGGATCATCCCCGTCCTCCCCCGCCGGCGCACCCGGCGTCCACAGCATCGTCGCCGGCGCGCCCGGCGTTCACAGCTCCCCCGCCGCCGCACCCGGCGTTCACATCGAGCCTGCCATCGGGATGCGGGCGCGCACGACGAACATGTCGCCTTCGGCACCGGCATCCATCATGCCGCCCACCAGCAGCGCCCGCTCGCGCATGCCGATCAGCCCGTGCCCGGTCGACGTCGGCGCGGCCGGTGCGGCGCTGTGCCCGGCGCGCAGCCCGTTGCGCACGGCCAACTCCACCCGGTCGGCGTGCCACGCCAGGGTGAGGTCCACCGTGCCGCCGGCGCCGTGGCGCAGCGCGTTGGTGAGCGCCTCTTGCAGAATGCGGTAGACGGCCAGCTGCACCGCCGTCGGCACCTCGCTGCGCGGCGCGGGGTCGATCGTCACCCGCAGCTCGAGTCCGGCGGTGCGCACCTGCGCGAACAGGGTGTCGAGGTCGGCGAGAGTCGGCTGCGGGCCGTCCTCTTCGCGGTGGCGCAACTGGGCCAGCAGCAGGCGCACATCGGCGAGCGCCGCCCGCGCCGTGGTCGAGATGGTGCCCAGCGCCTCGGCCTGCGCCGCAGGGTCGGATGCCGCGGCGTACCGTGCGCCGTCGGCCTGCGCGATCACCACTGCGAGCGAGTGGGCGACCACGTCGTGCATGTCGCGGGCGATGCGCGCCCGTTCCTGCTCGGCGGCGGCATCGGCCTGCGCCCGCAGCTGCGCCGCCCGGTCGGTGCGCGCCCGCCGGGCGGTGCGCACCAGGGCACCGGTGGTCCAGGCCAGCAGCAGGGCGAAGGCGGCCGCGATGAGCACCGCCACCGCGAGGGGGAGGGTCTGCAGACCGAACCGGGCGCCGGTGAGCACGACGTACAGGTACACGGTCGCCACCGCCGCGCCGACCAGCGCCGAGGCGAAACCGGCCCAGAACACCGCACGGGTGCCGTAGGCGGCCGCCGTGTAGAGCACCGCGAACACGGCGAGGTCGACCGCGGTGGGCGGGCGACCGAAGCTCATCTGCAGCGCCGCTCCGGCCCAGGCCAGGCCGAGGGCGAGCGGCGGTGACATGCGGCGCACCGCGACGGCGCCGCCGAAGATCAGGCACAGCAGCACCGCGACCGGTACGTGCAACGGCGTACCGCCGATGTCCACCGCCAGCTCGCCGGGCAGGCACAGCAGCGCGAACAGCGCCGCCACGATCGTGTCGATGACGATCTGGTGGGTGCGCAGCGGGCGGAACACGCCCTTCACGCTACGGGAGCGGGGACGGATGCCGCATCCACCGTGCGATGTATCCCCCGCGCTCACCCGTCGAGGCGCTGGCGCAGCACGTACGGCAGGATGCCGCCGTGCCGGTAGTACTCCCGCTCGGTCGGGGTGTCGATGCGCACCACGGCGGTGAACTCCCGCGCCTGCCCACCGTCGGGCTCGACCCGCACGGTGACCTCGCGCGGCACCTCGTCGGCGCCGGCGAGCCCGGTGATCGAATAGGTCTCGGTGCCGTCCAGCCCGAGCGTGTCGGCCGACTCGCCGTCGCGGAACTGCAGCGGCAGCACGCCCATGCCGATGAGGTTCGATCGGTGGATGCGCTCGAACGACTGCGCGAGCACCGCCTTCGCACCCAGCAGCAGCGTGCCCTTGGCCGCCCAGTCGCGCGACGACCCCGACCCGTACTCGGTGCCGGCGAGCACGATCAGCGGGGTGCCGGCGGCGGCGTAGACCTCGGACGCGGCGAAGATCGAGGTCTCGTCGCCGCCAGGCAGCACCCGGGTGAATCCGCCCTCGACGCCGGGCACGAGCTGGTTGCGCAACCGGATGTTCGCGAACGTGCCGCGGATCATCACCTCGTGGTTTCCGCGACGCGACCCGTACGAGTTGAACTCGCGCGGAGTCACCCCGTGCTCAGTGAGGTATTCGCCGGCCGGCGAGTCGCGCTTGATCGTGCCCGCCGGCGAGATGTGGTCGGTGGTCACCGAGTCGCCGAGCTTGGCCAGCACCCGGGCGCCGACGATGTCGCGCAGCGGCTCGGGCTCGCGGCCCATCCCATCGAAGTACGGCGGCCGTCGCACATAGGTCGAGTCATCCTGCCAGTCGAACCGGTCGCCTTCCGGCACCGGCAGCGCGTTCCAGTTCTCGTCGCCGGCGTACACGTCCGAGTACCCCTCGGTGAACATGCGCGCCTCGACGCAGGCGTCGACGACCTGCTTGATCTCGTGCGCGGTGGGCCAGATGTCCTTCAGATACACCGGCTGCCCGTCGCTGCCGGTGCCGAGCGGGTCCCGGTCCAGGTCGACGTGCATCGACCCGGCCAGCGCGTATGCGACCACCAGCGGCGGCGAGGCGAGGAAGTTCATGCGCGTCTGCGCGTGGATCCGCCCCTCGAAGTTGCGGTTGCCGCTGAGCACCGACGCGACCGTCAGGTCCCCGGCATCCACCGCCGCCGCCACCTCGTCGATGAGCGGCCCGGAGTTGCCGATGCAGGTCGTGCACCCGTAGCCGACCAGGTTGAACCCGAGTTCGTCGAGGTACGGGGTCAGGCCCGAGCGCTCGAAGTAGTCGGTGACCACGCGCGACCCAGGCGCGAGCGACGTCTTCACCCACGGCTTCGACGTCAGGCCCTTCTGCACGGCGTTGCGGGCGAGCAGCGCCGCCCCGATCATCACCGACGGGTTCGACGTGTTGGTGCACGAGGTGATCGCCGCGATGACGACGTCGCCGTTGTCGAGCGAGGCATCCTGCCCCGCCACGGTGAGCGTCTGCGGGTTCGACGGCCACTCGATCGCCCCGCCGTCGTCGGGGGCCGGTGCGGCGGCGGATGCCTCGAACATGTCGGGCTCGCCGAGGAAGGGGTCGGATGCCGGAAAGGTGTCGTCGATCGCGTCGTCGAGCGCGGTCAGCTTCTGCACGTCGGCAGTCGGGTCGGCCAGCAGGTGCTCGACGGTGCGGGCCGCGTGTGCGAGCGGGATGCGATCCTGCGGGCGGCGAGGCCCGGCGATCGACGGCTCGATCGAGCCGAGGTCGAGCTCGACCACCTGCGAGTAGTCGGGCTCGTGGTCGGGGTCGTGCCAGAGCCCCTGCTCCTTGGCGTACGCCTCGACCAGCGCCACCCGCTCCGGGCTGCGCCCGGTGAAGCGCAGGTAGTCGAGGGTCTCGTCGTCGATCGGGAAGATCGTGACCGTCGAGCCGTACTCCGGGCTCATGTTGCCGATCGTGGCACGGTTGGCCAGCGGCACGTTCGCCACACCCGGGCCGAACAGCTCGACGAACTTGCCGACCACGCCGGTGTGCCGCAGCAGTTCGGCGACGGTGAGCACCATGTCGGTGGCGGTCACGCCCTCGCGCAGCTCGCCGACCAGCTTCAATCCGATCACCTCGGGCAGCAGCATCGACACCGGCTGGCCGAGCATCGCCGCCTCGGCCTCGATGCCGCCCACACCCCAGCCCACTACGCCGAGCCCGTTGACCATGGGCGTGTGCGAATCGGTGCCCACCAGCGTGTCGGGGTAGGCCTGCGGCATCCCGTCGCCTGCCGTGCCGGCATCGGCACCGAACACGACGCGGGCGAGGTACTCGAGGTTGACCTGGTGGCAGATGCCGGTGTCGGGCGGCACCACCACGAAGTCGTCGAACGCGTGCTGGGCCCAGCGCAGCAGCTGGTAGCGCTCGCGGTTGCGCTCGAACTCGAGGTCGGCGTTGATGCGCGCCGACTGCGGACGACCGAAGCTGTCGGCGATCACCGAGTGGTCGATCACCAGCTCGACCGGGATGAGCGGGTTCACCTGCTGCGGGTCGCCGCCCAGTTCGTCCATCGCGTCGCGCATCGCGACCAGGTCGACCACGCAGGGCACACCGGTGAAGTCCTGCAGCAGCACCCGTGCCGGGGTGAACTGGATCTCGGCATGGCCGACGTCCTGCGGGTTCCACGCGGCCAGGGCGCGCACCTGGTCGGCGGTGACCGTCGTGCCGTCCTCGTTGCGCAGCAGGTTCTCGAGCAGGATCTTCAGGCTGTAGGGCAGCCGATCGCTGTTCGGGATGCTGTCCAGCCGGTGGATCGCGTATTTCCGGTCACCGACCGTGAGGGTGTCTGTGGATCCGAAACTGTCGAGCATCGATATCGCCTCCC
Source organism: Microbacterium luticocti DSM 19459 (assembly GCF_000422405.1). Taxonomy (GTDB): domain Bacteria; phylum Actinomycetota; class Actinomycetes; order Actinomycetales; family Microbacteriaceae; genus Microbacterium; species Microbacterium luticocti. The sequence continues at coordinate 113,773 of NZ_AULS01000006.1, read as the reverse complement.
GGCACCTGCGTGCGGCGACGGCCGTCGACACGGCGTCGCCGTGACCTGCATGCGGGCGGCGCGGCTCGGTGCCGCCCCTCTGGCCCCATCATGCCCCCGACCGCGCACTTCGGCCACCCCCGTCTGTGCAGGGGAGGACCCGGCGACCGCGTCGGAACGCCGCTGGTCAGCCCGCGTCTCCTCGGCCCGTTCCGGCGGCAGGGCGATCAGGATCGGTGGATGTCGCCGGCACGAGCGGTCGGTGCTCGTAGAAGGTCTGCAGCACGATCGTGGTGCGGGTGCGCACCGAGGCGGCCTGGCGGATCTGCCCGATCAGCCGTTCCAGCTCGCGCGGTGACGCGACCCGCACGAACAGCATGTAGCTGGCGTCGCCGGCGATCGAGTGGCACGCCTCGATCTCGGAGAGGTGCTCGAGCAACTCGGGCGCGTTGTCGGGCTGGGCGGGGTCGAGCGGCGTGATCTCGACGAACGCGGCCAGCGGCTTGCCGACCGCTTCGGCGTCGAGGATCGGGCGATACCCCGCGATGACGCCGCGCGACTCGAGCCGACGCAGCCGCGCCTGCACGGCCGAGACCGACAGGGAGACCAGTCCCGCCAACTGCGCGAGCGTGGCCCGGGCGTCGCGCGAGATCTCCGCGAGCAGTCGCGTGTCGATCGCATCGAGTCCCGGGGTGGGTGTCGCATCGGCCATCGCCGTAATATTATCGGTTGTACGGCATCGCAGCCGTAAATAATCCATCGAATCGCCGCCACGGCGGCGCGAGCTTCGAAGATCGGAGGTTTCCCATGACCCTCAGCCAGACCCACGACATCCGTGCGGACAAGGCCGTCGTCGGTGAGCCGGAGGTCGTCGAGGACGCCACCACCGCCGAGGGCAGTGCCGCCTGGCGGGTGCTGAAGGATGCCGCGACCGCGCTCCAGCAGATCCAGGCGCAGGACGGGTCGGTGCCCGAGGAGGCCGACAAACCGCGCGCCGGTGAGCTGGTCGCCCAGATCGTCGCGGCGATCCGCGCGCTGGCGCCGGCGTTCCCGCACGACGACGCGTACCTGCAGGCATCCGTCCGCGACTTTCAGCGGTGGGCGGATGAGGGGTTCGGCGTACCCGACTTCTACGACTCGCTCGTCGAGTTCCACCCCGAGCAGCACCGGGTCGACGGGCTGCGGCACTTGGTCGTGTTCCCGATGTACACGCAGAACGGGTCCTCCAACCGCTACGTCGAGGCACTGATCGTCGAGGTGATCTGGCCGGAGTTCATCGCGGCGCTCGAGGCCGGTGACTACGGTAACAAGCTGTTCGTCTCGCTGCGGCTGATCGACTTCACGCCCGGCTACGACACGAACTCGGCCGTGCTGTTCCCCGAGACCGTGGCGATGCGCGAGATCCCGACCTTCACCTGGGGCGCCATCTTCCAGGACCGCGAGGCCGCACGATACCGCCGCGTCGTGCGTGCGGCATCCGAGATCACCAAGCTCGACCTGCCGGCCGACGCCGCCCGCATGCTCGACGACCAGAAGCTGGCCGAAGAGACGTTCGTGATGTGGGACATCATCCACGACCGCACGCACATGCGCGGCGACCTGCCGTTCGACCCGTTCATGATCAAGCAGCGGATGCCGTACTTCCTGTACTCGCTCGAAGAGATGCGGTGCGACATGACCGCGTTCCGCGAGTGCGTCGGCATCCAGCAGCGGCTGCAGGCCAAGGCCGAGACCGAGGCGCTCAGCGAGACCGAGCAGCAGATCCTCGACCACGCGAAGCTCGTGCAGTACGCGGTGATCTTCGACCGCATCTTCCGCTTCGCGATCACCGGGTCGCGGGTGCGCAACTACGACGGGCTCGGCGGTCAGCTGCTGTTCGCCTGGCTGCACCAGCGCAACGTGCTGCACTGGACCGACACGGCGCTCGCGTTCGACTGGGACGAGGTGCCCGGCGCGGTGGTGGCTCTGGGCAACGCGATCGACGAGCTGTACTGGCGTTCGATCGACCGGCCCAAGACCGCGCACTGGCTGGCCGCGTACGACCTGGTGCGCTCGGTGGTCACCCCGCACCCGGCGTCGGTGTGGGCGCGCGGGCTCTCGGACGAGGTGCTCGCCGGACCGCCGCGCGGCTACACCGACCAGGTGCTGGACGACGAGTTCCCGCTGTCGATGTTCTACGAGGCGCTCGAGAAGAAGATGCGCGACGTGATCGCCTCGACCACCGGCATCCGCGGCACCGACTGACCCCGCCCGCCGCCCCGGCGGTGGCCGGCGCGTGGCTTGCCGGCGCGCGGCAGCGGCCCGGCCCGGCGGTTGCCCGCGCGCGGCGGCTTGCCGGGGCGCGGCGGTGACCGACTTGTTACCCGAACAGGGTTCGGAGGATCGCACGGACTTCGGATGATTCCAGCGGAATCGTCCGAGCCGCGCCACATCCTCCGAACCCTGTGAGGCGCGAAGGAGCGAGATGACCGACCTGAGTTCACGTACGGTGCTGGTCGCCGGGGCGACGAGCGAGAGCGGCCGGGCGGCCGTACAGGCGCTGCGGGATGCCGGTGCCCGCGCGATCGCGGTCGGCCATGACCCGGTGAAGCTCGAGGCCCTCGCCGAACGGATCGGCGGTGACGGGCCGCAGTGGCTGACCGAGTCGTGCGACCTGACCGACGAGCAGGCGGTGTTCGGGCTGGCCGAGCGGCTGCACGGCGACGGCATCCACATCGACGGGGTGCTGCACCTGGTCGGCGGCTGGCGCGGCGGCGGGGGCCTGGCCGGGCAGACCGACGAGGACTACCGGTTCCTCGAGCGCTCGTTGACCGCGCTGCGGCACGTGACCCGGGCGTTCGACGACGACCTGAACGCGTCGGATGCGGCGCGCCTGGCGATCGTGTCGTCGACGGCTGTGGCGCGGCCGCTCGCGGGCGGCGCGAACTACGCGACGGTGAAGGCCGCGGCCGAGGCGTGGACGCGGGCCGTCGCGCAGGGCTTCGCGAAGACGGCGCGGGATGCCGGCCGGCCGCTGTGCGCGGCATCCGTCGTCTTCCGTGTGAAGGCGCTCGACGGGCTCGAGCAGACCCTCGCCGACCGTTTCGTCGCCCTGTGGGACGCCGACGCCGCCGAGGTCAACGACAGTGTGATCGACCTGACATCCGGTCGGTGAGAGCGGGTGTACGGCCGCGAACGACGCGCCGGTCGCAGAACGCGCCGCCCGTCGCCGCACGCGGCGGCACCTTGTGCGACCCAGGCCGGCGCCCGGGTCGCAGAACACGCCGCCCGCCGCGGCGCGTGACGGCACCTTGTGCGACCCGGGCCGGCGCCGGTCAGCACGTGCGGTCCGTCGGTGATCGCGTCGGGCGGCGGCCGAATGACGCGCCGGTCGCACAACACGCCGCCCGTCGCCGTACTCGGCGGCACCTTGTGCGACCCACCCCGCGCTCCGGTCGCAGAACGCGCCGCCCGCCACCGCCCGTGACGGCACCTTGTGCGACCCGCCCGCGTGCGCATTGTCATCCTTCCGGCGTACGGATGCCATCCTCCTGACCGATCCGCCGGGGCGGTGCGGTTCCCTAGCGTGAGTGACATGCACAAGAACTCCGTGAGACTCTTCGCCGTGGCTGCCCCGCTGGCTCTCGCCGGCACCCTCGCCCTCTCGGGCTGTGCCGGGCTCGGCGGCTCGGGCTACACCGGCCGCCTCATGTACGAAGACAAGCACGAGGCCACGGACCACTCGAGCACAGACATCCCATCCTGGGTGCCCGACGACGCATCGACCATCCTCATCGACTACGTCGGTGACGACGGCGACTACGTCATGAAGTTCGCATCTTCCGACGGCGTCAGCGCCTCGAAGGCGTGCGTCGCCGTGGCCGGCGACACTCCGCTCACACCCACCGTCACGACCGACTGGTGGCCGAAGCAGCCGCTGACCGACGGTCGCCTGCGATGCGGCGACGCGCAGCTCGCGCGGGTGGGCGACGAGTGGTTCGCCTGGGTGAGGAGTTAGCGGCCGACCCCGCGAACTAGACTGGATACCCGTGACCCCTCTGCATGACACCGCGCTGCGCGGCTTCGCCAGCGACAACTACGCCGGCATCCACCCCGAGGTCCTCGACGCGATCGCCGCCGCCAACGGCGGACACCAGATCTCGTACGGTGAGGATGTCTACACCGCCCGCCTGCAGGAGGTCATGGCCACCCACTTCGGCGACGGGGCCCTGGCGTTCCCGGTGTTCAACGGCACCGGCGCCAACGTCACCGCGCTGCAGTCGATGCTGCCCCGGTGGGGCGCCGTGATCGCTGCCGCCACCGCGCACATCAACGTCGACGAACAGGGCGCCCCCGAGCGGGTCGGCGGCATGAAGCTGCTCACCGTGCCGGCGCCCGACGGCAAGCTGACCCCCGAGCTCATCGACCGCGAGGCATGGGGCTGGGGCGACGAGCACCGCGCCCAGCCGCTCGTGGTGTCGGTCACCCAGTCCACCGAGCTCGGCACGCTGTACACGCCCGACGAGTTGCGCGCGATCTGCGACCACGCGCACGGGCACGGCATGCACGTGCACCTCGACGGGGCGCGCCTGGCGAACGCCGCGGCATCCCTCGACCTGCCGCTGCGGGCGTTCACCCGCGACGTCGGCGTCGACGTGCTCAGCTTCGGCGGCACCAAGAACGGCGCGATGGGCGCCGAGGCGATCGTCGTACTGAACCCCGAGGCATCCGCGGGACTGGTCTATCTGCGCAAGCTCAACATGCAGCTGGCGTCGAAGATGCGGTTCGTGTCGGCGCAGCTGGTCGCGCTGCTCGAGGGCGACCTGTGGCTGCGCAACGCGCGGCACGCCAACGCGATGGCGCAGCGCCTGCGCGCCGGCATCGAGGCGGGGCTGGCCGACGGGTCGATCCGCGGCGTCGGCTTCACGCAGGCCACCCAGGCGAACGGCGTGTTCGCGATCCTGCCGGACGGGGTCGCCGACCGGCTGCGCGAGTCGTTCCGGTTCTATGACTGGGATGCCGCGCGCAACGAGGTGCGCTGGATGTGCTCGTTCGACACCGCCGAGGCCGACATCGACGCGTTCGTCGCCGCGATCGCGCGCGAGACCTCGGCCGCCTGACGACCGGAGCTGCCCATCCCGCAGCGGCGGTTGCGGTCAGGCCGGCACGAGCCCAGCCCACTCGGCCGCGCGGCGGCCGGTCAGTTCCTGGCCGACTCCAACTGCTCGTCGTCGATGTCGTCCCCCTCGGCGAGGGTCGTCGCCTCATCGGGTGCCGCGTCGGCGTCCGCCGCGTCGCGGTCGTCAATCCCTGAGGCATCCGTCGCCGAGTCGTCAGTCCCGGTGGCATCCGTGTCGTCGCCCTCGGGCCCGCCGGTGGCGTGAGCCCCGAGCTCGACCGCGTCGAACCCCTCGGCGACGTCCATCGCCACGGTGTCGTCGGTGGCTGCGGCATGGGCCCCGTCGACACGGGCCGCCGCGGAGGGCCGGATCAGCTCTTTGACCTCGGCCATGAAGCTGTTCAGCTGGTGCTGCTGCCAGCGCAGCTGGCGGGCGCGGTCCTCGGCGTCGCGCAGCGCGGAGTCGGCGTGCGTGGTGACCGTCTCGATGATCTTCTGCGCCTTCACCCGCGCCTGCTCGAGGTGCTCGGCCGCACGCACGCGCGCGTCGGCCTCGATCTGCTGCGCCTGGGCGCGGGCGAGCTTCTCGTAGTCGTCGGCCTTCTCGGTGACGCGCTTGGCGTGCTCGACCGATGCGGCGACCTGCTCGTTCGCGTCGCTCGTGATGCGCTCGGCATGGGCGACGGCCTGGTTGTGCAGCACCAGGAACTCCTGGTGCGCGTCATCCTGACGACGGGTGAGGGATGCCTCGAACTCCAGGGTGCGCACCCGCAGCTCGCGCACGGCCTCTTCGGCCTCGGCGCGGTCGCGCGCGGTCTCGCGGGCGACCATCGAACGCAGGGCCGCGGCGCCCTTCTCGGCCTCGGACCGGATGGCGGCGGCCTCACGCTCGGCCTGGTCGACCTTCTCGGCGGCGTGCGCGGCCTCGCGCTCGAGCTGCGCCTGGTGTGCGGTCAGCTCGGTGTCGATGCGCAGCCGCGCCTGCTGCGCCTCGTGCTGCGCCTGGGCGATGATCTGCTCGGCCTCGGCCTGAGCCTGGACCCGGCGGTTGTCGGCCTCTTCGCGGGCGGCCTCGAGCAGCCGGTCGCCCTGCACGCTGGCGTTGCGGATGAGTGTGGACGCCTGCTCTTCGGCGACCCGGAGGATCTCTTCGAACTGGTGCCGGTTCGGGGACTCGGCCGCCGACCCGCTGAGCTCGTCGGTGAGCGCCTGCACCTGCTTCTGCGATTCGGCGGTCTGCGCATGCGCGGCCGCGAGGTCGGCCTTCAGCCCCTCGATCTGACCGCGCAGCCGGGTGAGCTCGTCGCCCTCTTCGTCGCGCGCGGCCTCGAGGCGGCGCTGCAGCTCGTCGACGCGTTCGCGGGTGCGGGCAAGCTCTGCGGTGGTGCGGTGACGGTCGTCTTTGAGCGTGGCGATCTCGTCACCGGCGGTGCGGAGGCGGTTCTTCAACTCGCCGAGCGCAGCCTCGACCTCGTCTTTGTCGTAGCCGCGGAACGCGGTGGTGAACTCCGTGGCCGCCGCGCCGGTGTCGGCGAGCAGGCTTTCGAACGAAACAGGCGTGTGGTCGGACATAGGGGGTCTCCGGCGGGGGGGTGGATGCCGCGACGACGCGGCGGAGTGAGGCTCTTGAACCCTATCCCGCCCGGCTGTGTGAAGGGAAAGGGCCGCCGGCCCACCGCGCACCCGCCGCCACCGCACGTGACCGCTCACGCGACCGCCGCGGCATCCATGTGCACAACTGCGGGGATTCTGCCCGACACGCCGATCGCAGCGACCGCCGCGCGGCGTGTCGTCGAAATCCCCGCCGTTGTGCACGGGCGAGCGGGGCCGGCGACCCGAGCTCAGCGGAGGGCGCCGACGCTGGCGAGGGCCATGCGCAGCAGGGTGCCGCGGCCGCCCTCCATGTCGGCGGCGATGGTGTCGGATGCCGCTTCTTCGGGCGTCATCCAGGTGACCTCGAGGGCGTCCTGCCGCGGGTCGCAGGTGCCCGTGACGGGCACGACGAACGCGAGCGACACGGCATGCTGCCGGTCGTCGTGGAACGCACTCAGCCCCGGCAGCGGAAAGTACTCGGCCACGGTGAACGGCGCCGGTTGCAGCGGCAGCTGGGGGAAGGCCATCGGCCCCAGGTCGTTCTCCATGTGCCGGAACAGGGCGTCTCGGATCGTCTCGGCGTACCGCACCCGCCCCGAGACGATCGTGCGGGTGATCTCGCCGAGGGCGGTGGCGCGCAGCAGCAGGCCGACCTGGGTGACCGCGCCCATGCCGTCGGTGCGCACCGGCACCGCCTCGACGTACAGCATCGGCAGACGGCGGCGTGCCTCGGCGAGCTCGAGCTCGGTCAGCCATCCCGGGTTCGCGCCGTCAGCCGCGGGCGGGCCGCCGAACGACCCCAGCGAGCCCGGCACGAACGGCTCACCACCGGCGGGCTCCTCGGGCTCCGGCTCGGGGTCAGGCGTGCGGACGGGCATGTTCCTTGTATACCCCACGACCGTGCCGATCGGGCTGACAGGGTGGGGGTATGGATGACTCGGGGTCCGGCATCGACATCGTCCCAGAGCCCGACCACGCCGGCCGGCTCGCATCCCCGCTGTCGCTGGCAGACTGGGCGCATGGACGAGCTGCGCATCGATTCCGACGTCGCGCTGTGGTCGGCTCCGGCATCCGACCGCACCGACCGGCCCCTGCTGGTGCTGCTGCACGGGTACGGCGCCGACGAGAACGACCTGTTCGGACTGGCCGGGTATCTGCCGGACGCGTTCACCGTGGCATCCGTGCGCGCCCCGCACACCCCGCCGTGGCCGATGCCGGGCTATTCGTGGTACCCCATCGAGGACGTGCAGAACGAGGACCTGGCCGGGCGGGATCCGGGCCGGGTGACCGCTGCGGCATCCGCGTTTCTCGCGTGGCTGGATGCCGCGGCCGGCGCCGCGCCCGCGGTCGGGCTGCTCGGGTTCTCGCAGGGCGCGTCGGTCGCGATCCAGGCGATGCGGCTGCAGCCGGAGCGGTTCAGGTTTGTCGTGAACCTGTCGGGGTATGCCGCGCCCGGGCCGCTGCCACGGGATGCGGAGTTGGCCGCGGCGAAGGTGCCGGTGTTCTGGGGCCGTGGGGCCCGCGACGAGGTCATCCCGCCGGCGCTGGTCGAGCACACCGCGCAGTGGCTGCCCGCGCACAGCGACCTGTCGGGCCGGGTCTATCCCGGCCTCACACACAGCGTGTCGGACGACGAGATCGCCGATGTGCGGGTGTTCCTGCAGAAGCGGCTCGCGGCGCTCTGACCCGGCCGATCGAGGGCTCGTCGTCGCTCCAGGCCGTCGATCGAGAGCTCGTCGTCGCCCCAGGCCGTTGAGCGAGGGCCGAAGGCCCGAGTCGAAACGACGCTACTCGGATCGAGTCATTCCGACTTGCCTCCGGCTCGCTCAACGACCGGGACGGGCGGGTCAGTACGTCGGCCCGTGCCCGAACCGGAGGACGGGAACAGCCGCCCGGTCTGGCGCGTCTGCTAAGGTAGGCGGTCCCTGTCCCCGACGTGAGGAATGGAATGACCGAGATCGCCGCCGCGCGTTGACGCTGCGCTGATCGTCGATCCTCGACGTGTCGCGCCGTCACCGAACAATCCGCTGCCTCTGCAGCACGTTCACGCGCCGACCGTCGATCTCGTTCCCTTCTTCAGGGCTGCCTCGGGCATCGGTGTCGGCGCACCCGACATCCGAGGAGGACATTCATGCCCACCCCATCCATCGTCCTGGACCGCGTCTCGTTCACCTGGCCCGACGGCTCTCTCGCCCTGCACGAGGTCTCCGGCGCGTTCGGCACCGACCACACCGGTCTGGTCGGCCGCAACGGTTCCGGAAAGTCGACGCTGCTGCGCCTGATCGCGGGGTCGCTGACCCCGACGAGCGGGCGCGTGACCGCGGCATCCGATGTCTGTCTGCTCCCCCAGCAGCTGACGCTGGGAACCGATCGCCCCGTGGCCGAACTGCTCGGCGTCGCCGCCACGCTCGACGCGCTGCGCGCGATCGAGTCCGGTGACGCCGACCCGCGCCACTTCGAGGCGGTCGGCGACGACTGGGACATCGAGGCCCGCTCCACCGCCGCCCTGGCCGAGGCGGGGCTCCCCGACGGCGCGCTCGACCGCAGGGTCGGCGAACTGTCGGGCGGCGAGGCCGTGCTCGCGGCGGTCGCCGGCATCCGGCTGCGGCGCGCGCCCATCACGCTGCTCGACGAGCCGACGAACAACCTCGACCGCGATGCCCGGCACCGCCTGTATGACATGGTGCGCGGCTGGCACGGCACCCTCGTGGTGGTCAGCCATGATGTGGCGCTGCTCGAGCTGATGGATGCCACGGCCGAGCTGTACGGCAACGAGTTGACCACGTTCGGCGGGCCGTATTCGCAGTGGCGGGAGTGGCTCGCATCCGAACAGGCCGCCGCCGCGCAGGCCGAGCGCGCGGCATCCCAGTCCCTCGCCCGCGAGAAGCGGCAGCGCATCGAGGCTGAGACCAAGCTTGCGCACCGCGCGGCTGTCGGGCGCAAGGCTCAGATCGAGAAGCGTGTACCCGGAATCATCGCGGGAGGCCGCAAGCGCGCGGCGCAGGTGTCGGCCGGGCGGCTGCGCACCGAGGTCGGCGAGAAGGAGGCCGCGGCACGGGCCGCGCTCGACGCCGCCGAGCGCAGGGTGCGCGACGACGACTCGGTCACGATCGACCTGCCCGACCCGGGGGTGCCGGCCGGCCGCCGCATCGCCGAACTCGGCGACGACACCCGCACCTGGGTCGTGCAGGGACCCGAGCGGATCGCGCTGGTCGGCCCGAACGGCGCCGGCAAGACGACGCTGCTGGAGCAGTTGGTGGCATCCGCCGTGCAGAACTCCTCCGATTCCGACCGTTCGGTACCGGAATCCGCCGCTACGGCCGGTTCGGGAACACATTGGCGGAGTTCTGCACACGCGCGGGCGCACACCGACCGGATCGGGTACCTGCCGCAGCGGGTCGACGGGCTCGACGACGCCGCGTCGGTGCTCGAAAACGTGCGGGCCGCGGCCCCCGCCGTGCCGCCCGCCGAGATCCGCAACCGGCTGGCGCGGTTCCTGATCCGGGGGGATGCCGCGGCCCGGCCGGTCGCGTCACTGTCGGGCGGCGAGCGGTTCCGGGTCGCGCTGGCACGGCTGCTGCTGGCCGACCCGCCGCCGCAGCTGCTGGTGCTCGACGAGCCGACGAACAACCTCGACCTCGACACCGTCGACCGGCTCGTCGAGGCGCTGAACGCCTACCGCGGCGCGGTACTGATGGTCAGCCATGACGACGTGTTCCTCGACCGGCTCGGCCCTGACCTGGTGCTCGAGCTCCGTCACGGCCGGCTCGCCGAGCGGACGTGACCGGACAGCGCCGGTGCGCCGCGCGCGCGGGCGGACGGTGCGCGCGCGGGCGGTCCGGGCGTGCCGTCGACAGGCTCAAACGACGCCACGGGCGCCGTCGGCCGGACGAAAGGCCGATCCAGCCTGTCGACGGCACGCGGCACCTCCGCAGGTCTGTGAGGCTCAGGCCGGCACGGGCTCGAGTCCGCGCTCGAGTGCGGCGACGGCATCCGCCCCGCACAGCTCGGTCGCCTCGAGCGCCGCCGTCGCGCTGCCGGCGGCCACCGCGGTGCGGAACGCCTCGGCGGGTGTGCGGCCCTGGGCCAGGCGCAGGACGAACGCCCCCAGAAAGCTGTCGCCGGCCCCGACCGCGCTGCGCACCTGCACCGGCGGGGTGGGCAGTCGCAGCGCCCGCTCGGCATCGACGAGCACCGCGCCGGCGCCGCCCAGGGTGAGGGCGACCATCCTGCAGGCGCCACGGCCGACCAGTTCGCGCGCGGCACCGATCAGCTCGACCTCGTCGTCGACCGCCCCGCCGACCAGTTCGCCGAGTTCGCGCCGGCTCGGCTTGACGAGGAACACCCCCTCGTCGAGCGCCGCCCGCAGCGCCTCGCCCGAGGCATCCACGACGCATCGGGCGTCGTTGTCACGGGCCAGGCGCGCGAGCCTCGCGTAGAAGTCGACCGGCACCCCTGGCGGCAGGCTGCCGCTGGGCACGAGGTATCCCCCGAACGGCAGATCGTCGGCGACCGCCGACAGCAGCGCCCGCCACTCCGGCTCGGCTAGGTGCGGCCCCTGCAGCACGAACCGGAACTGGCGGCCGGTGGACATCTCGTCGACCGTGAAGCTCTCACGGGTGCTGCCGGCGATCCGCACCACACGCCCGGCGATGCCCTCGCGCTCGAGCAGCTCGCGATACGCCTGCCCGGTCGGCCCGCCCGCGGTGTAGACGGCGAGCGCGCTGCCGCCGAGGTTGCGCACCACCCGCGCGACGTTGACACCGCCGCCGCCCGGGTCGAGCCGGGTCGGCCCGCACCGCATCTTGTGCTCGGCCACCACATGGTCCACGCCGGTCGAGACGTCGAGCGCAGGGTTGGGGGTGACGGTGAGGATCGGGGCGTGCGGCGAGGCGGGCATGCCCGCAGTGTAGGCCGGGCGAGTGGATGCCGCGGGCCCGGCATCCGTCACGTGTCGCGCCGTGGGACCCATCCGCGCGGGGCCCGGCACCGAACGGCGGACCCGACGTCGCTGCGCGGGCCCGGCCTCCGTCACGCGTCCCGCCGTGGGACACCCGCAAGGGCGCGGCACCGACCGGCGGGCCCGACGTCGCCGCACGGACCGGGCATCGCCCGGCCGCGACCTATCCGAACGGGGTGGCGGCGACGATGGTGACGGTGAGCCGGGCGCCGTTGGGCGCCTCGAACGAGACCTCGTCGCCCACCCGGTGCCCGTTGATCGCCGCGCCCAGCGGCGAGGTGGGCGAGTAGACCTCGATGTCGCCGTCGGTGCGCACCAGGTCGCGGCTGCCGAGCAGGAACGTCTCGATCTCGTCGTCGGCGTGGAAGCGCACACTGATGCGCATGCCGGGCTCGACGACGCCGTCGTCGGGCTTGGTGCCGACCTCGGCACGGCGGATCAGTTCACGCAGCTCCACGATGCGTGCCTGCACGGCGTCGTCGCCGGGCGTGGCGGTGAGCTCGTCGAGCTCGGCTTGCAGGGCCGCGAGCGCGGCCGGGGTCATCCAGACGGTGTCCGTCGATGTCGGATCCGACATGATCGGCTCCCTTCCCACTCTTGACGTGCGTGGCAAAGAATCTCCAGCTTAGCCCGGATGTCGGTGGCACCGGCGAAGATGGAGGGATGGGCGAGAGCGCGTCCGGCGCGGCGCACGATGTGATGGACCGCTTCGGCGCGGCGACGCGGGAGTGGTTCCGTAGCGCCTTCGCGCGCCCCACCGACGCCCAACGCGGCGCCTGGCAGGCGATCGCCGCCGGTCGGCACGCTCTGGTGGTCGCCCCGACCGGGTCGGGCAAGACGCTGTCGGCGTTCCTGTGGGCGATCGACCGGGTGTTCCACGACCAGCTCGCCCCGGGCGCGGCACCACGGCCGAGGGCAACCCGCACCCGCGTCCTCTACATCTCTCCGCTGAAGGCACTGGGTGTCGACGTCGAGCGCAATCTGCGGTCACCGCTGGTGGGCATCGCGCAACAGGCGCGACGACTCGGGATGCCGGTGCCCGAGGTCACTGTGGGAGTCCGCAGCGGCGACACACCGGCATCCGACCGTCGCAAGCTGCTGACCGATCCGCCCGACATCCTCATCACCACCCCCGAATCGCTGTACCTGATGCTGACGAGCCAGGCCGCGCAGACGCTGCGCGGGGTCGACACGGTCATCGTCGACGAGGTGCACGCCGTCGCCGCGACCAAACGCGGAGCGCACCTTGCCGTCAGCCTCGAACGCCTCGATGACCTGCTCGACCGGCCGGCGCAGCGCATCGGCCTGTCGGCGACGGTGCGGCCGATCGACGAGGTGGCGCGGTTCCTCGGCGGCGCCGCGCCGGTCGAGATCGTCGCCCCGCGCGCGTCGAAGACGTTCGACCTGCAGGTGGTCGTGCCGGTCGAAGACATGCAGAACCCACCGCCGGCACCGGATGCCTCAGCCTCCGCGGCTTCAGAGGGCAACGGCGCGGCCCCGCCCGACGGCCCGCGCGGCGGTTCCCGGCCGAGATCGAACGGGTTCGGAGCGGACGAGACCGGACCCGACAGTGGCGGACCGGACGGGACCGGACCCGACAGTGGCGGACCGGACGGGACCGGAGCGGACGGGATGCGAGCGGACCGGGACGGGCTGCGCGCCACCGCACCGGCCGCGGACGGCGCGGCATCGGCACCGGCATCGGCATCGGCATCGGCATCGGCATCGGCATCGGCATCGGCATCGGACGGTCATGCCGACACAGCATCCGACGACTGGTACGCGCCGCGCCCCGAGAGCACCGAGATGACCGGTTCGATCTGGCCGCACGTCGAAGAGGCGATCGTCGACCGGGTGCTGCAGAACCGGTCGACCATCGTGTTCGCCAACTCGCGGCGGCTGGCGGAGCGGCTCACCGGCCGGCTCAACGAGATCTATGCCGAACGACTCGACCTCGCCGTCGTCGAGCCGACCGTTCCGGCTGAGACGATGGCCCGTGCAGCCGAGGCACCGGGCCGCGCGCAGGCGCGCGCCGACGGCACCCGTGCTCCGTCCGGCGGAGCCGCCGGGGTGGCGCAGGCCGAGGCATCCGCCGGTATCGCCCCGGTGCTCGCCAAGGCGCACCACGGCTCGGTGTCGAAGGAGCAGCGCGCGCAGGTCGAAGACGAGCTCAAGAGCGGCGTACTGCGCTGCGTCGTGGCCACCTCGAGCCTCGAGCTCGGCATCGACATGGGCGCGGTCGACCTGGTGATCCAGGTCGAGGCGCCGCCGTCGGCGGCATCCGGGCTGCAGCGCATCGGCCGCGCCGGGCACCAGGTCGGCGAGACGAGCAGGGCGGCGCTGTTCCCCAAGCACCGCGGCGACGTGCTGCACACGGCGGTGGTCACCGAGCGGATGCTGGCCGGTCAGATCGAGGCGATCGCCGTGCCACAGAACCCGCTCGACATCCTCGCCCAGCAGACCGTGGCCGCCTGCGCGCTGGGCCCGGTCGAGGTGGAGGGCTGGTACGAGACGGTGCGCCGCAGCGCCCCGTTCCGCACGCTGCCCCGATCGGCGTATGAGGCGACGCTCGACCTGCTCGCCGGCCGGTTCCCGTCCGACGAGTTCGCGGAACTGCGGCCGCGCGTGGTGTGGGATCGCGATCACGGCACGCTCACCGGGCGGCCCGGCGCGCAGCGGATCGCCGTCACCAGCGGGGGCACCATCCCCGACCGGGGCCTGTTCGGCGTGTTCGTCGCCGGCGAGAAGGTCGGCGCCCGCGTCGGCGAACTCGACGAAGAGATGGTGTACGAGTCGCGGGTCAACGACGTGTTCACCCTCGGCACCACGAGTTGGCGCATCGTCGAGATCACCCACGACCGGGTCAACGTGGTGCCCGCGTTCGGACAGCCCGGCAAGGTGCCGTTCTGGCACGGCGACGGCATCGGCCGACCCGCCGAACTGGGCGAGGCGCTCGGGCGGTTCTCGCGCGAGGTCGCCGCAGCCGACCCCGAGAAGGCACGTATGCGCCTGGCGGAATCCGGTCTCGACGACAACGCGCGCGGCAATCTGCTCGACTATCTTGCCGAGCAGCGCGCGGCCACCGGCACCCTGCCCACCGACACGACGCTGACCGTCGAGCGCGGCCGAGACGAGGTCGGCGACTGGCGCGTCATCCTTCATTCCCCGTACGGCATGCAGGTGCACGCACCGTGGGCGCTGGCCGTGAACGCCCGCATCCGCGAGCGCGTCGGGGTCGACGGGTCGGCGGTGGCGAGCGACGACGGCATCATCGCGCGCATCCCGGATGCCACAACCGACCCGCCGGGCGCGGAACTGTTCGTCTTCGAACCCGATGAGATCGACCAACTCGTCACCGACGAGGTCGGCGGGTCGGCGCTGTTCGCATCGCGGTTCCGTGAGTGCGCGGCGCGGGCGCTGCTGATGCCGCGGCTGAACCCGGGACGACGCAGCCCGCTGTGGCAGCAGCGGCAGCGCGCCGCGCAGCTGCTCGAGGTCGCCCGACGGCACCCGACGTTCCCGATCATCCTCGAGACGCTGCGCGAGGTGCTGCAGGACGTGTACGACCTGCCCGCGCTGCTGCGGATGATGCGCGGCATCGGCGAGCGCCGCATCCGGCTGGTCGAGGTCGAGACGTCCCAGCCGTCGCCGTACGCCCGCGACCTGCTGTTCGGATATGTCGGCGCGTTCATGTACGAGGGCGACTCGCCGCTGGCCGAGCGGCGCGCTGCGGCGCTGTCGGTGGATCCGGCGCTGCTGAGTGAGCTGCTCGGCAAGGTCGAGATGCGCGAGCTGCTCGACCCCGAGATCATCGCGCAGTACGAACGCGAGGTGCAGCGACTCGATCCCGAGCGACACGTGCGCGGCATCGAGGGGGTGGCGGACCTGCTGCGGATGCTGGGGCCGCTCGATGCCGCCGAGGTCACCGCCCGGCTCGACCCCGCCGGCGCCACCTCGACTCGCTCCGCTCACGGCGCGACCGACGAGGCCGGCACCACCGCCACTCGCGGAGCGAGCGACCCGACCGACGCCGCAGATCACCTGGCCGCACTGATCGCGGCGCGCCGGGCCATCCCGGTCACGGTCGGCGGCGTCGCCCGGGTCGCCGCGATCGAGGATGCCGGCCGGCTGCGCGACGCGCTCGGCACCGCGCTGCCGGTGGGCATCCCCACCGCGTTCCTCGAGCCGGTCGCCGACCCGCTCGGCGACCTCGTCGCCCGGTATGCGCGCACGCACGGACCGTTCCGCGTCGAGGCGGTCGCCGACCGGCTCGGGGTGGGCGTCGCCGTCGCCCGGCACACGCTGCAACGGCTCGAGGCGGCCGGCCGCGTGACGAGCGGCTTCTTCCTGCCCGAGCAGGCCCCGGCATCCCGCACCGACGACACCGAATGGTGCGACACCGAGGCGCTCCGGCGACTGCGTATGCGCAGCCTGGCCGCCATCCGCGGCAGCGTCGAACCGGTTCCGCCGGCCGCGTTCGCCCGGTTCCTGCCGGCCTGGCAGCACCTGACCCGGCCGCTCGACGGCATCGACGGCGTCGCCGCGGTCGTCGACCAGCTCGCCGGCGTTCCGATCCCCGCAAGCGCGTGGGAATCCCTCATCCTGCCGTCACGCGTGCGCGACTACACGCCCGGCATGCTCGACGAGCTCACCGCGACCGGCGAGGTGATCTGGTCGGGGCACGGTGCCCTGCCGGGCCGCGACGGGTGGGTGGCACTGCACCCGACCGATGGCGCGCCCCTCACCCTCGCCGACCCGGTCGGCGAGATCGCGCCCGGGTCGCTCGAAGAGCGCCTGGTGAACGTCCTCGGCGCCGGCGGCGCCTACTTCGCCGGGCAGTTGAAGACGCTCGCGGATGCCGAGAACGAGCAGTCGGTGGTCGAGGCGCTGTGGGCGCTGACCTGGGCGGGGCGGGTCACGAACGACACCTTCGCGCCGCTGCGCACGCTGCTGGGCGGCGGCTCGCAGGCGCACAAGATCTCGCGTCGCACCCCACGTGCGCGCCTGTACCGGGGCACGCCGATCGCCCGGCCGAGCGCACCGCCGCGACCGCCGGCGATCGGCGGGCGCTGGTCGCTGCTGCCCGATCCCGAGACCGACCCGACGCTGCGCGCGACGGCCACGGCGAGCCTACTGCTCGACCGGTACGGGGTGGTCACCCGCGGATCGGTGCAGGCCGAACAGGTGCCGGGCGGGTTCGCGCAGATGTACCGCACGCTCGCCGGGTTCGAGCAGGCCGGCCACTGCCGCCGCGGGTACGTCATCGAGAAGCTCGGCGCCGCGCAGTTCGCGGCATCCACCACGATCGACCGGCTGCGCGAGTTCGCCGGCCTGCCCGACCCGCCCCCGCTGGCCGCGGTCGTGCTCGCTGCGACCGACCCGGCCAATCCCTACGGCGCCGCCCTGCCCTGGCCCACCCTCGACGGCATCACCCACCGTCCGGGCCGCAAGGCCGGGGCGCTCGTGGTGCTCGTCGACGGTGAGCTGGTGCTGTACCTGGAACGCGGCGGCAAGACCGCACTGCTGTTCCGCGACGACGAGCAGGTGATGGATGCCGCATCCCGCGCCCTCGCCTCCACCTCACGCGCGCGACGACTCGAGACGCTGACCATCGAGCAGGTCAACGGCGCCGTCGTGTTCGGCACACCGCTCGGCCGCGCGCTGCGGGCGGCGGGCTTCGTCGAGGCGACCCGCGGCCTCACCCTGCGCAAGGCACCCGCCCGTGCCTGAGTGCGACCGCCTGCGCCTCCGCGCCTCACCCCCAGCTCGGCGTTGCCACCCACCAGCCAGTGACAAGTTACCTTGCGCCAAGTAAACTTGTGACATGGAGTCGGAACCCGTCATCCTCCACAGTGCCTACCGGCACGGCGTCACGGATGAGGCCATGCTCCATGCACTCCGATTCCCTGTCCGCCACTTCGTGCAAAGCGACTCGATGACGATGTTCATCGGCCCCGATGAGACCGGCACCCTTGTGGAGGTCGGCGTGATCGAGTGGCACGGCGTCATCGCCATCGCACACGCGATGCGCCCGGCCCGATCCAAATATGTGAGGTGAAGAAGAATGACTCGACGCTCTCTCGACGAGATCACAGCGCGGGCTGACGAGTTCGCCGACGCCTTCGAGGCCTACGACCCGAAGCCCAGCGAACGGGACGCCCCCCTCCCCGCTGTCATCGCGGTGAAGCTCGCCGCATGGCGACGCGATGCCGCTGAGAAAGAGCTCGCGGACGCAGTGCACGCTGCGCGTGAACAACGGCTGTCGTGGCGCGAAGTCGGCGAAGCGATCGGCACCAGTGGTGAGGCCGCTCGCCAGCGCTACCGTGCATCGGCATGACAGACGGCTGACCCGTGCCTGAGGGCGACACCGTCTGGCAGACGGCCCGGCGGCTGCACCAGGCGCTCGCCGGGCGCGAACTGACCCGCTGCGACATCCGCGTGCCCCGGGCGGCGACGGTCGATCTGTCCGGCACCACCGTGCGCGAGGTCGTGCCCCGCGGCAAGCACCTGCTGCTGCGCACCGGCGGCTACACGCTGCACTCGCACCTGAAGATGGAGGGCGTCTGGGTCGTGCTGCCGACGGGCGGCCGCTGGCCGCGGCCCGCGCACACCGCCCGCGTCGTGCTGTCCACGGCATCGTGCGACGCCGTGGGATTCGACCTCGCCGAGGTGGCGGTCGTACCCACCCGCGACGAGGCATCCCTGGTCGCTCCCCTCGGGCCCGACCCGCTGCAGCCGGACTGGGACCCGGCCGAGGCCGCCCGCCGACTCGCCGCCGACCCGCGACCGGTGCACGTCGCGCTGCAAGACCAGCGCATCATGGCCGGCCTCGGCAACGAGTACGTCAACGAGGTGCTGTTCGTCCGTGGCATCCTGCCCACCACCCCCGCCGACACGGTCGACGCCGCCGGCCTGGTCGACACGGCGGCACGGATGCTGCGCGCCAACCGTGATCGCGTCGTCCGCACCTTCACCGGCGACACCCGGCGAGGCCACAGCCGTTGGGTGTACCGGCGCGAAGGACAGCCCTGTCGGCGCTGCGGCGCGCTCATCCGCGGCGGCAGCCTGGGCGCCGACCCGACCCGCGAGCGCATCGTGTTCTGGTGCCCGGACTGCCAGCGCTGAGCCGCGTGGCGGCAACGCCGCCGCGCCCGGACAGATTGTCTGACCAGCGTCGCGGGAAGGCCGGATCGTCTTATTCCCGACCCGCCGCCTTGCCCGGACACCCCGGTTCGGATTGAATCTCCAGGCAAGGGGCGAGGCCGCCCCACGCAGGGCGATGCAGCCCAGAGGGAGGTACAGGTGTCCACGACGACCAGCCCGGCCAGACCCGAAGCCGGCACCGCCGACGCCGCCGGGGCCGTGGTCATCGACCGCGTCACCAAGCGGTACGGCGACCAGATCGCCGTGAACGACCTCTCGCTGGACATCCGACCCGGCGAGTTCCTGTCGCTGCTCGGCCCGTCCGGCTGCGGCAAGACCACCACCCTGCGCATGATCGCGGGCTTCGAGCAGCCGGATGCCGGTGACATCCGCATCTCCGGACGATCCGTCCTGGGGCTGCCGCCGTACAAGCGGAACGTCAACACCGTGTTCCAGGCGTACGCCCTCTTTCCACACATGACCGTCGCCGAGAACGTCGCGTACGGGCTGCAGCAGAAGCGCGTTCCCAAGGCCGAGATCCGGGAGCGGGTGGCGTCCGCGCTGGGGATGGTGCAGATGCGCACCTTCGCGGACCGCCGCCCCACCCAGCTCTCGGGCGGGCAGCAGCAGCGCGTCGCCCTCGCCCGGGCGCTGGTCAACCGCCCCGCGGTGCTGCTGCTCGACGAGCCGCTCGGGGCGCTGGACCGCCAGCTGCGCGAAGAGATGCAGCTCGAGCTCAAACTCATCCAGTCACAGCTGGGCATCACGTTCGTGTTCGTCACCCACGACCAGGGCGAGGCACTGTCGATGAGCGACCGCATCGCCGTCATGCGCGCCGGCCGCATCGAGCAGCTCGCCGACTCCGACACCATCTACAGCGCCCCGGTGTCGGCGTACGTGGCCGCGTTCGTCGGTCAGCAGAACTTCTTCGACGGCGTCGTGAACGCCGACGGCACCGCGGTCGAGTCCGCGCATGCGATGATCCGCCCGGCGCAGCGCATCAGCGGCATCCCTGCCGGCGTGCAGGCGCGCGCGGCCGTGCGGCCCGAGTTCGTCGAGATCGCCACCGAACGCCCCGCATCCGACGTCAACGTCGCCGAAGGCCGCATCATCGGCGTCTCGCACCTGGGCGAGACGATGCAGTTCCTCGTGCAGTTCGGCCGCGAGATGTCGATCATCTCGCGCCGGCCCACCCCCGACGCGCCCCGCGTCGCGGTGGGCGACACGGTCTGGGCCACCTGGCGCGCCGAGTCCGTGCAGGTCTTCCCCGTCGACGAGTCCGCCGAACACGGCGGCTTCGTCGAACCGCCCACCACGCGCAGCATCCGCACCGCCTGAACGACCGCACACCACCGGCCCGGCACACCCCAACACCACACCATCCGAGCACCGCTGGACACACCGGCATCCACCCGCACCTCCAGACCCCGGCGAGAGGAACACCCCATGACCGAGAACAGCACCGTCCGCATCCTCGCCGACCGCGCGTCGGCAGGCCGCGTCGTGAACGAGATGACCCGCCGCGGCTTCTTCTCGCTCGTGGGTGTCGTCGGCGGCACCGCGTTGCTGGCCGCCTGCTCCGGTGGCGGCGACACCGGCCCGGGCGGCAACCCCGGCCCGAAGGCCACCGGCGGCAAGCTCGAGGGCAAGCTGTCGATCTATTCGTGGGGCGACTACGACGCGCCCGACGTGCTGAGCGCGTTCACCGCGCAGCTCGGCCCCAAGCTCACCGTCGACGCGTTCGGCTCGAACGAAGAGCTCATCGCCAAGCTCGTCGCCGCCAAGGGCACCGGCGGCTACGACATCATCGTCCCCACCGGGGCGTTCATCCCGCAGATGGTGCAGAACAACCTGCTGATGAAGCTCAACAAGGACCTCATCCCGAACCTGTCGCACATGGACCCGGCCTTCCTCGGCCGCAGCTGGGACAAGAACAACGACTACTCCATCTGCAAGGCGTGGGGCACCACCGGCTTCGTGTACGACAAGACCCAGATCAAACGGGACCTGAAGACCTGGAACGACTTCCTCGACTGCGCCCAGAAGGAGGCCAGCGGCAAGACCAGCGTGCTCGACGACCCGGCCGAGATCACCGGCATGTACTACTGGTCGCACGGCATCGACTGGAACACCACCGACACCGCCCAGATCGACAAGTGCGAGGACTTCATCGTCAACACCCTCGCCCCGCACATCGCCGCGTTCGACTCGTACCCCGGCAGCGGGGCGATCCCGCAGAGCTCGCACGCCCTCATCGAGGTGTGGAACGGCGACGCCCGGCAGGGCATGATGAACTCCGACAACCCCGACAAGTGGCAGTGGGTGCTCGGGTCGCCGGCCACCGAACTGTGGATGGACAACTGGGCGATCGCGTCCAGCGCCCCGCACCCCGAGGCGGCGCACGCGTTCATCAACTTCGTGCTGACCCCCGAGAACCAGCTGAAGAACGTCGACTACATCGGCTACCACACCGGCGCGAAAGACATCGAGGATGCCGCGAAGAAGGCCGGCCTCGAGATGCTGGACCTCGTCTTCTTCACACCGGAACAGCTGGCCACCATGCACGACGGCGAGGTCAACGAGGCGCAGACGCGCACCGTCGACATCTACAACAAGGCCAAGGCGGCCGCCGGTGCGTAGAGTCCGGCTGCCCGGCTTCATCCTCGCCGTCCCGGCGTGGCTGTGGCTGCTGGCCTTCTTCGTCGCCCCCGTGCTGGTGGTGTTCTGGTACAGCTTCGGCTACAAGCCGGGCCTGTTCGGCACGCATGCCAACGACCGGCTGTCGCTGGAGCGGTACGCCGAGGTGCTCACCCCGACGTTCTTCGACACGTTCACGAACACGTTGTGGATCGGCATCGCCGGCACCCTGCTGTGCTTTCTGATCGGCGCCCCGGTCGCGTACTGGATGGCGCTGAAGGCGCCGGTGCATCTGAAGGGCATCCTGCTTGCGCTCGTGCTCGTGCCGTTCTGGACCAACTTCCTTGTGCGCACGATCGGCTGGATGGTGATCCTCTCGCCCGAGGGGTGGATCTCGCACGCCCTGCAGGCGATCGGGTTCTCGCCGCTCGACGTGCTCTACACCCGCCCGGCCGTGCTGTTCGGCGTCGTGTACAACTACCTGCCGCTCATGATCCTGCCGCTGTTCGTGGCGTTCGACCGCGTCGAACTGCCCCTGCGCGAGGCATCCAAGGATCTCGGCGCCAACCGCTGGCGCACCTTCGCCCGCATCACCTTCCCCCTGGCCCGTCCGGGCATCATCGTGGGTGCGCTGCTGGTGTACATCCCGCTGATGGGCGACTACATCACCGCGACCGTGCTCGGCGGCGCGAAGGGCAACATGGTCGGCCAGCTGGTGGCATCCCAGTTCCAGACCGCGCAGAACTGGGCGCTCGGCTCGGCGATGGCGATCATGCTGATCCTCATCATCCTCGCCTCGGTGGCGATCATGGCGGGGCTGCTGTGGCTGATCGCCCTGCCGGCGCGCACCCGCAACCGCATCCGTCTGGAAGAGGTGGCGTCATGACCTCCGTCGAGCCCGGACTGGGCAGCATCCCGGCCGCCGCGGTCGACCTCGAAGAAGGCGTCGACTTCACCCATGCCGGCGCCGACCGCCGCCGGCCGCCCGAGCACCGGCAGCGCCGTGCGCTCACCGACCGGCTGCTGACGGCGTGGAGCGTGCTCGTGTACGTGTTCCTGTTCACGCCGATCCTCGTGATCGTGATCTACTCGTTCAACAACGGCCGGCTGCTGGTCGCGTTCGACAGCTTCGGCTTCGACGGGTACCTGGCCCTGTTCCGCAAGCCGGCGATCGCCGACGCGGTGATGGTGTCGCTGCGCACCGGCGCGATCGCGGCCGTGCTGGCATCGCTGCTGGGCACGCTCGCCGGCATCGCGCTGGCCCGCAAGCCCGGCAAATGGACGTTCTGGTTCGTCGGGATGCTGTTGCTCGTGGCGGTCACCCCCGAGATCGTCGACGCGGTCTCGCTGCTGCCGTGGCTGGTGTTCCTCGGTCAGGACCTGGGGATGTCGATCTTCAACGACGGCACCGTGCGCCTGGTCGTCGGGCACTCGCTGTTCTCGGTGGCCGTGGTCACCTACATCGTGCGGGCCCGGCTGGTCGGGCTGCCCGCGAACCTCGAAGAGGCCTCGGCCGACCTGTACGCGCCCCCGCTGCGCACGTTCGTCAAGGTCACGCTGCCGCTGGCGATGCCGGCGGTGCTCGCCGGGCTGCTGCTGTCGTTCACGTTCAGCCTCGACAACACGGTGGTCTCGGCGTTCGTGCAGGTGTCGGGGTCGACGCCGTGGCCGGTGTACGTGCTCAGTTCGCTGCGCAGCGGGCTGCGCCCCGAGATCGCGGGCGTGTCGACGATCATGCTGATCGTCACCCTGATCGCCCTGTCGGTGGTGTGGGTCGTGCTCAAGCGCGCCGGCGACTCGGCCGCCGACATCGCCCGCACCATGGCGGGCGGCTAGGACGTGTCGCGCACCCTGCGGCCTGTCCCACAACCTGCGACATCCCGGCACCGGAACCCGCACGTTGTGAGACGCGGTCGTGGGGCGTGTCCCACAATCTGCGGCCTGCGGAGCGCGCAACCCACGAATTCTGAGACACGCCGCAGTTCCGCCGGTGAGACTCGCGTGCAACCGAGGTGCAACTCGCGCGCCGCAGGTGCAACTCGCGCGCGCCCGAGGTGAAACCCGCGCCCGTCGTTCCCCTCATCCACTTCGTCCCGATCGAAGGAGTCCCCATGCCGTACGCCGATCTCGTCTTCACCGGCGGGCCGGTGTTCACCGCGAACACCGTCCGCTCCCGCGCCGGCGCCGTGGCGGTGCGCGCAGGGCGCATCGTCGCCGTCGGCCACGACGTCTCAGACCTGGTGGGGCCCCGCACCGAGGTGGTCGATCTGCGTGGCCGGATGCTGGTGCCCGGCTTTCAGGACGCGCACGTGCACGCGGTGTGGGGCGGGCTCGACCGGCTGCGCTGCGACCTGTCGCCCTATGACACCGCGGCGGACTACCTCGACGCGATCGGGCGGTACGCGGCATCCCGCCCCGACGACCCCTGGGTGCTCGGCGGCGGCTGGGCGATGTCGGCGTTCCCCGGCGGCACCCCCACCGCCGCCGCACTCGACGCCGTGGTGGGCGACCGCCCCGCGTTCCTGCCCAACCGCGACGGGCACGGCGCGTGGGTGAACTCGGCCGCGCTGCGGCTGGCGGGCATCGACCGCGACACCCCCGACCCGGCCGACGGGCGCATCGAGCGTGACGCCGACGGCATCCCCACCGGCACCCTGCACGAGGGCGCGATGAGCCTGGTGAACCGGCTGCTGCCGGTCGAGCCGCCCGAGCGTCTGGTCGAGGCGCTGCTCGAGGGGCAGCGCTACCTGCACTCGTTCGGCATCACCGGGTGGCAGGACGCCATCATCGGGTCGTATGGGGATGCCGGGGACCCCGGTCCCGCGTACGTCACCGCCGGCGCCGACGGGCGGCTGACCGCCCGCGTGGTCGGTGCGATCTGGTGGGACCGCACCGCCGGGCTCGAGCAGATCCCCTCGATCGTCGAGCGGCGCGAGCGCTACCGCGGCGGACGGTTCGCCGCCACCAGCGTCAAGGTCATGCAGGACGGCGTGGCCGAGAACTTCACCGCGTCGATGCTGGAACCGTATGGCGACGGGCACGGGCATCCCACCGACAACTCGGGCATCTCGTTCGTCGACCCCGAGATCCTGAACGAGGCGGTGCCGCAGCTGGACGCGCTCGGCTTTCAGGTGCACTTCCACGCGATCGGCGACCGTGCGGTGCGGCAGTGCCTGGATGCGGTGGCCCACGCGCTCGCCCGCAACGGGCGGGGCGACAACCGGCACCACATCGCGCACCTGCAGGTGGTGCACCCCGACGACGTGCCGCGGTTCCGGGAACTCGGCGTGGCCGCGAACATGCAGTCGCTGTGGGCGACACTCGAGCCGCAGATGGTGGAGCTGACCCTGCCGTTCCTCGGCGAGCCGCGGGCGGGATGGCAGTACCCGTTCGGCGACCTGCTGCGGGCCGGCACCGTGCTGGCCGCCGGCAGCGACTGGTCGGTGTCGAGCCCGAACCCGCTCGCGGCGATCCACACCGCCGTGAACCGCACCGCCGCGCCCGGATACGAGGAGGGCGAGTACGACCCGTTCCTGCCCGAGCAGGCGATCGACCTGGCCACGTCGCTGACCGCGTACACGGCCGGTTCGGCGTGGGTGAACCACCTCGACGCCGACACCGGCACCATCGAGGTCGGCAAGTACGCCGACCTCGCGCTGCTGGACCGTGACCCGTTCGCCGGCCCCGCCGACCAGATCGGGGCCACCCGCGTGCTGCAGACGTTCGTCGAGGGTGAGCGGGTGTACGCGAGCTCGTAGCCCGGATCAGGAGCATCCGCCCGCTGCAGGAGGAATCTCGCTGGAATCTCCTGCTCTGGCCCGATTCCCCTGCAGCCACCACCGACTGAACGAACCCCGTACCCCCTGGGAGCTGACATGGCATCCACCGTCTTCGAACGCCACCGCCCGGCCGCGTCGGTGGTCGCGCACGCGCTCGAGCACACCGCACACTCGGTGTTCTGGCGCGACGACCTGCCCGTCGACCTCATGCCCGACCGGCCGCCGCTGCGGGGTGTCGTCGACGCCGACCTGGTGATCGTGGGTGCCGGGTACACCGGGTTGTGGTCGGCGCTGCT
Source organism: Microbacterium luticocti DSM 19459 (assembly GCF_000422405.1). Taxonomy (GTDB): domain Bacteria; phylum Actinomycetota; class Actinomycetes; order Actinomycetales; family Microbacteriaceae; genus Microbacterium; species Microbacterium luticocti. The sequence continues at coordinate 88,288 of NZ_AULS01000006.1, read as the reverse complement.
GGCCAGCGAGCGGATGCCGGGCTCGCGCATCGTCGTCGTGGAGGCACAGCGTGTCGGCTGGGCCGCGTCGGGCCGCAACGGCGGGTTCTGCGAGGCGAGCCTGACCCACGGGCGTGAGAACGGGCTGGCACGGTGGCCCGACGAGATGCCCGTGCTTGAGCGGCTGGGCATGGCCAACCTCGACGAGATCGAGGCGGCGCAGGCGCGCTACGGCATGGACTTCCACTTCGAGCGCACCGGGCAGCTCGCCCCTGCGACCGAGCCGCACCAGCTGGAGTGGCTGCGCGAGTGGCGCGACGACGAGCCCGGTGACGATCTCGTGCTGCTCGATGAACAGGCCGTGCGGCGCGAGGTGGACTCGCCGACGTATCTGGGCGGCATGTGGGAGAAGCGCTCGTGCGGGATGCTGCATCCGGCCCGTCTGGCCGCCGAACTCGCCCGCGTGTGCGAGGAGCGTGGCGTGGTGATCTTCGAACGCTCCCGCGTGCGCGATCTGCGCACCGGCGACGGCGTGAGGGTGCTCACCGACGGCGGGCAGGTGCGCGCGGCGCGGGCAGTGCTGGCGACCAACGTGTTCCCGTCGCTGCTGAAGCGCAACCGGCTGATGACGGTGCCGGTGTACGACTACGTGCTGATGAGCGAGCCGCTGGATGCCGAGCAGAAGGCGGCGATCGGATGGCAGCACCGTCAGGGCATCGGTGACATGGCGAACCAGTTCCACTACTACCGGCTCACCCGCGACGACCGGATCCTGTTCGGCGGCTACGACGCGGTCTACCACTACGGGCGCAAGGTGCGGGCCGAGTACGAGGACCGGCGGGAGAGTTTCGAGCGTCTGGCGAGCCACTTCTTCACCACGTTCCCCCAGCTGGAGGGGCTGCGGTTCAGCCACCGGTGGGCCGGGGCGATCGACACCTCGACGCAGTTCACGGCGTTCTTCGGCACCGCCCGTCGCGGGCGGGTCGCCTACGCGGCCGGTTTCACCGGGCTGGGTGTCGGGTCGACCCGGTTCGCCGGCGAGGTGATGCTCGACCTGCTCGACGGCGTCGACAACGAGCGCACCCGGCTCGAGATGGTGCGCAAGCGCCCGCTTCCCTTCCCGCCCGAGCCGGCCGCGGCCCTCGGCATCAACGCCACACGCTGGGCGCTCGACCGCGCCGACCACCGCGAGGGCCGCCGCAACCTGCTGCTGAAGACACTGGACGCGCTCGGTCTGGGGTTCGACTCATGACGCGAATGGATGCCGGTGCCGCGGTGGTCGCGGCATCCTTCGCCCTCGACGACGAAGCGATCGCAGCCGAGCAGGTGCGCGCCGGAGCGCCGCGGGCGGGGTATGTCGACCTCGACGAGACCGACTCGCGCACGATCGGGCTGTGGGAGCACACGCCCGGGGTGTCGACCGATGTGGAATCGGACGAGGTGTTCGTCGTGGTCGCCGGCGCCGCCACGCTCGAGTTCGTCGACCCGGAACTGCCCGCGATCGAGTTGCGCCCCGGAGTCATCGTGCGGCTGACCGCGGGCATGCGCACGGTGTGGACCGTGCACGACACACTGCGCAAGGTGTACGTGATCTGACACCCGGGCGGGCGCACCCGCCCGGTCGACGTCGGCGCGTCGCTCGATCAGCGCCGAACGGTCGGGCGATCAGCGCCGCGGGCGGCACCCCGCGCCCGACCTCACCGACCGGTGCTGCGCCGCACCAGCAGCGCGAGGTGCAACGCGGTCTGCGTCTCGCCGTCGTCGAGATCGACTCCCAACAGTTGCTCGATCAGCGCGAGCCGCTGGTAGAACACCGACCGTGACAGGTGGGACGCCGCGGCCGCCGCGGTGCGGTTGGCCGGATGCGCGAGCGCGGCGGCGAGCACGTCGAGCAGGTCCCCGTCGCGGTTGAGGTCGTACTCGATGAGCGGCGCCAGCATCCGTTCGCCGTGTTCGAGCAGCCGGTGGTCGTCCCGCAGGCTGGTGACCAGCCGCACCAGCGGCCGACCGTCTGCGCGGCGCAGCTGCGTGCCGGGCCGCTCGCCGCGCACGCGGGTGCGGGCCAGGTCGGCGGCCTCGTGCAGCGATCTCAGCGCGCCGTCGAGGTCGGATGCCGCCGACCCCACCGACACGACGACCCGCTCCGCCGGCTCGGCGGCGCACGCGCCGAACGCGAGCGCGGCCGCATCGTCGAACACGGCCTCACGCGGCAGTGAGAGCAGGATCGTCGCCGCCGGCGCGGCCACCTGGGCCGGACCGGATCCGGCGACCGCACGTCCGCCGAGCGCGCGGGCCGCGGCATCCGTTCGTTCCGGCGTGACGCGCGCGCGAGAGACGACCACGCCGTACAGCGTGCGGCCGTCGACGGGCACGCCGGCGGCCGCGAGCCGGGCCGCCGCGCCCGCGGTGCTCGCGAACCGGCCCGACAGCAGTCGGTCGAGCAGCCGGCGCCGCGCCCGCCGTTCCCATTCGTCGGCCGGGCCGTCGGCGAGACGCCCGAGCGCGAGCGCGATGGCACCCTGCTGCAGCACACCGGCGCGTCCGGCGGGATGCTCGGGCCCGGGCAGGGCGACCAGGTGGCCCCAGCGGATGCCACGGGCCTCGACCGGTACGACGAGCCAGTCCGCGACGTCCGTGTCACCGACATCGCCGGCGGTCGTGCCGGGAGTGGAGGCCCCCGGCGTGGCCGCACGATCGGTGGTCGGGGTCCGAGTCGCTGTGCCCGGGGTGGCCGCGCGAGCGGCGGTCGTCCGCCCGGCGGCCGCATGATGGGCGGCGCGCGACCGGCGTTCCCAGTCCCCGAGCAGGTCCTCTTCGATCGCCGGCGGGACTTCGGCGGCGACGACCTCGTGCGCGAGGTTCTCGAGCACGACCGGGGCGCCCAGGGTGACCGCAAGCTGCTGCACGACGAAGTCGGCGGGTGAGCCGCGCAGCGTGAGCGCGGTGAACCGGTCGCGCACCTCGTCGCGGGCTCGCAGCGCGGCGGTCTGCTTGTCGATGATCAGCCGGTGCACGACCTCGGTGACCGACACGTACTTGACCTCGCGGTGCAGGGCGACCAGCACCAGCCCGTGTTCGCGCGCGGCCTCGACGATCACGGCAGGGACCCAGCGGTAGTGCGTGCCGAGTTCGAGAACGAGCGCGGCCACGTGCGCGTCGACGAGTCCGGCGATGAACTCGCGCAGCGCCTCGGGGTCGCCGGGCCAGCCCGACCCGGTGGACAGCAGCAGTTCGCCGCCGTTCAGCAGCCGCGCCACGGCAGCACTGTCGGAGACGTGCGCCCAGCGCACCCGCGCGTCGAGCCCGGCCTCACCGGCCAGCACCTCGGGCAGTCCCTCGGCCAGCGCGGGAAGGCGCAGCACATCCCGCACCGTGGGCAGGGCGACATCCGCGTCCGGACGATCCGTCTCGATTCGCGCGTGGGTGTGTTCGCCCGCCATGACAGGCATCCTCTCGTCGGGGTCGGGTCCCCCACCTGCCAGCCTAGACGTCTCCGGTCGATCCGTCCGACGGTCGCGGCCCGGCGTCTCGGCTCCCCCATCTTCTGGGACACGCCCAGGCGACATGTCTCAGAAAGCGCGACCTCGGGCCGCGGCATCCCGCATCTTGTGGGACACACCCACGCCGCGTGTCTCAGAAAGCGCGACCTCCGGCCGCGGCATCCCGCACCTTCTGGGACACGCCGTTCCCCGCGATGTGAGGCTGCTTCCCGCGATGTGAGGCTGCTTCCCGAAGAAGTCGGCGCGAACGGCGGGTCTGAGCATCCCGCACCCGCACTTCGCGCCGACTTCGTGACCATCACGTCAAGACAATTCTTGACCGACCGGTCAATCAAGAGCGTAGAATGTGCACCGACCCCCGATTCGGGAGCCATCTGACAGAACAGCCGTCAGGCAGAAGGAGGATGAGTTCGATGAAGAGGTGGACGCGCTGGCAGGACTGGGTCGCGGCCGTGGCGGGCCTGTACGCCGCCCTCGCCAGCATCTGGACGACCCCGCGCACCGGCGCCTCGATGACGCTGATGATCGTCTTCGGTGTGCTGATGATCGCCGCGTCGCTGTGGAGCCTCGCCGCCCCCGCCATGGTCTCGATGGAGTGGATCGTCGCCGTGCTCGGCGCGCTCCTGTTCATCTCGCCGTGGGTGGGTGCCTACGCGGCGAACATGGGCGCGGCCTGGACGTCGTGGATCTGCGGCGCGGTCGGTGTGGTGATGGGCCTGTGGGCCCTGGCCCCCGCCGAGAAGGCGCACCACAGCTCGCACGGCGGACCGCGGGCGGCGCACGCGTGACCGACGCCGCCCGACCGCTGTCCGGCGGTACGGCACGCCGTCGCGCCACCGGGCAGCGCCGCGCCGCGGCGGCGACGGATGCCACGGCCCGCACCCGAGAGCCGGATGCCACGGGCAGCGTCCGAGAGCCGGATGCCACGACCCGCACCCGGATCCTGGATGCCGCCGCCGACCTGTTCGCCACGCACGGCTTCGACGGCACCTCGACGGCGCGCATCGCGCACGCCGCCGCGGTGCCGAAGGGGCTGCTGTTCTATTACTTTCCGACCAAGCCCGATCTGCTGTCCACGCTGCTCGAAGAGCGCTTGGGCACCGCCGACCTCGACCCAGCGTCGTTGACCGCACCCGACGATCCGACCCAGACCCTCGTGAACATCGGCGATCGGGTGCTGCGCGAGCACGAGGCATCCGATGTGCTGCGCGAGATCATCTGGCACGAGTCGCACACCCGACCCGAAGTGCGTGTCGCCCTCACCCGCTACCGGCACGCCCTGCACGACACGATCGCCCGCGCCCTGAACGCGAGCCTGCCCGCGCCCGTCGACGGGGACGCGGTGCGGGCAGCCGCCGCGGCCTGGGCGGCGACCATCACGGCGCGGCCGCTCGAGGCGTCCGGCGACACCGCCCGGCTGCACGGGGCGACCAGCCTGGGCGCGATCGCCCGGCTGCTGGTGGCCGGGCTGCTCGCGACCGGGTTACGGCGGGCCGAGTCGACGCCGCCCGGACCGCGCCAGGCCGAGCCGCGGCCGACCGAACCGCCGCAGACCGGCCCAACCTCGACCGATCCCCGACCGACCGAGCCCCGACAGGCGGACCGCGCATGACCGTGCGCGAGGTGCGGCCGCTGCCCCGCCGCGCCACCCTCAGCACGCGCGCGGCCGCGCGGGCACGTCGGGCCGCGATCCGCACCGCGAGCCCGCACTACCGGTGGATCGTGCTGTCGAACACCACGCTCGGCGTGCTGATGGCCTCGATCAACGCGTCGATCCTGCTGATCGCGCTGCCCGACATCTTCCGCGGCATCGGTGTCGATCCGCTCGAGCCGGGCAACACCAGCCTCATGCTGTGGCTGATCATGGGCTACATGGTCGTGACCGCCGTGCTGGTGGTCGGTTTCGGGCGCCTGGGCGACATGTACGGCCGGGTGCGCATGTACAACGCCGGGTTCGCAGTGTTCACGGTCTTTTCGATCCTGCTGGCGGCGACATGGATGCACGGGCCTGCGGCCGCGGTGTTCATGATCGTCATGCGCATCCTGCAGGGTGTGGGCGGGGCGATGCTCATGGCCAACTCGAACGCGATCATCACCGACGCGTTCCCGGTGCACCGGCGCGGCCTGGCGCTCGGGCTGAACCAGGTCGCCGGCATCGCCGGATCGTTCCTCGGCCTGATCATCGGGGGCCTGCTCGGCCCGGTCGACTGGCGCCTGGTGTTCCTGGTGTCGGTGCCGGTGGGCATCGCCGGCACCGTCTGGGCCTACGTCAGCCTGCACGACACCGGGGTGCGCCGCCGCGCGCGCATGGACTGGTGGGGAAACCTCACGTTCGCGGTCGGCCTGATCGCCGTGCTGGTGGGCATCACCTACGGCATCCAGCCGTACGGCGGGCACACCATGGGCTGGACGAACCCCGCGGTGCTCGCGGCGCTGGGCGGTGGCATCCTGACCCTCGTCGTGTTCTGCGTGATCGAGACGCGGGTCGCCGAGCCGATGTTCCATCTCGCGCTGTTCCGCATCCGCGCCTTCACCGCCGGCAACCTCGCCTCGCTGCTCTCGTCGCTCGGGCGAGGCGGGCTGATGTTCGTGCTGATCATCTGGCTGCAGGGCATCTGGCTGCCCCGGCACGGCTACGACTTCGCGTCGACGCCGCTGTGGGCGGGCATCTACATGCTGCCGCTGACGGTCGGCTTTCTCATCGCCGGCCCGGTGTCGGGTTGGCTGAGCGACCGGTTCGGCGCGCGCACATTCGCGACCGGCGGGATGCTCGTGGCCGCGCTGTCGTTCGTGTGGCTGCTCGTGCTGCCGGTCGACTTCACCTACCCGCCGTTCGCGGCCGCGCTGCTGGTGAACGGGCTCGGCATGGGCGTGTTCGCCGCACCGAACCGGGCCGGGATCATGAACAGCCTGCCACCGGGCGAACGCGGCGTCGGCGCCGGCATGAGCACGGTGTTCCAGAACGCGGCCATGGTGCTGTCGATCGGGGTGTTCTTCTCACTCATGATCACCGGACTCGCCCGGTCGCTGCCCGAGACGCTGTCGGCGGGACTGGTCGCGCACGGGGTTCCGGCCGCCGCCGCCGCCAAGGTCGCGGCACTGCCGCCGGTGAGCGTGCTGTTCGCGTCGCTGCTCGGCTACAACCCGGTGCAGACGCTGCTCGGCCCCGACGTGCTGGCGCAGCTGCCGGCATCCAGCGCCGCATACCTGACCGGACGGGGATTCTTCCCCGCGCTGATCTCACAGCCGTTCGCCGACGGGCTGACCGTGGCGTTCGCGTTCGCGATCACCGCCTGCGTGGTGGCGGCGATCGCGTCGGCGCTGCGCGGCGGAAAGTACGCCTACGACGAACCCACTTCACCGCCGCGGTCGGGAATGAGATGATTTCTTACAGGGTTATTCCCAATAGCGGCGTCGAGTGGATGCCGCAGGAGGACACAGTGGGCAAGAACTACGTCGACATCGAGAACGACCAGGGCGAGACGCTGCGCTATCGCAAGCACGCGAACGGCCGCGGTCTGATCGCCCATGGGGCGAAGGTGCACCCGAGCGCCGTCGTCGAGGCGGGCGCGTATGTCGAACCCGGTGCCCAGATCGCCGCCGGGGCGCACATCGGCCGCGGTGCATGGGTGGAGCAGGATGCCGTCGTCGGCCAGGGCGCCGAGATCGCCCCGCACGCCCACATCGGGCCCCACGCGTCCATCGGCGCGCGGGCCAAGATCGGGGTGCGCACGCACGTCGGCGACCACGCCGTCGTCGCGGTCGGCTCGCTGATCGGCGACGACGAGACCGTCGCCGATGGCGAACGCATCGCCACCGACCGACGCGGCCTGCGCCTGGCCGCCTGAGTCCGGCCGGGCGCGCCGGGCGCGCCCTCTGGTCGCGCTGAGACCCGCCCCACACCCGCGCGGGCGCCACCAGCGCCCCGGCGCTCGGGTTTGGGGCGGATCTGTACGTTTGGGGCGCGTGTGTGCACGCGATCTCGCACGAATGCGCCCCAAACCGGGCTGATGCCGCCTGCACCTGGCACTGCCCAGCGGGCGGTCGTCGCGCCGCCCCACACCCGGCGGGCACCGCCACGGGCCACGGGCCCGTGCCGGACGGCCCGAGGAGGTCGATCGGACAGAGCGTCCGGGCAGCCGGCGAGTTCGCGACGGATCGGGACTGCTGCACGCTGCCACACGCTGGAACACTGGGATCAGCACGCGGGAGTGCGCCTCGGGCGATCTGTCCGGATCGGCCGACACCGTCCCGGCCCGCCCGGGTCGGAGCCTCCCGCACCGACCCGGAAGGACACCATGAGCATCGCGCAGCCCGACCTCGCCCCCGCCCCGACCGCATCGAGCACCGATGTTCCTGTGATCGGGCATTGGATCGACGGTGCGGTGCGTGAGCCTGTGGGCGGGCGTACCGCGCCGGTGTTCAATCCGGCCACCGGTGCGGTGATCTCTCGGGTGGTGCTGGCCGATCAGGCCGACATCGATGCGGCACTGGAGTCGGCGCAGCGCGGGTTCGAGGTGTGGTCGCGGTTCTCGATCGCGAAACGGCAGTCGGTGCTGTTCGCGTTCCGGGAGCTGCTCAACGCCCGACGGGGCGAGCTGGCCCAGATCATCACCGCCGAGCACGGCAAGGTGCTCTCGGATGCTGCCGGTGAGATCGCCCGCGGCCTGGAGGTGGTGGAGCTGGCGTGCGGGTTCGCGGCGCTTCTCAAGGGCGGGTTCAGTGAGAACGCGTCGACGAACATCGACGTGTACACGTTGAAACAGCCCCTGGGTGTGGTGGGGATCATCAGCCCGTTCAACTTCCCGGCGATGGTGCCGTTGTGGTTCTTCCCCGTCGCGATCGCAGCCGGCAACAGTGTCATCCTGAAGCCTTCTGAGAAAGACCCGTCGGCGGCGTTGTGGCTGGCGAGGCTGTGGCAGGAGGCGGGGCTGCCGGACGGGGTGTTCACGGTGTTGCAGGGCGACAAGCAGGCCGTGGACGGCCTGCTTCATGCGGATGCGGTGCAGTCGATCTCGTTCGTCGGTTCCACCCCGATCGCCCAGTACATCTACGAGACCGCGTCGCGCACCGGCAAGCGGGTGCAGGCTCTGGGCGGTGCGAAGAACCACATGCTGGTGCTTCCCGACGCCGACCTCGACCTGGTCGCCGACCAGGCCGTGAACGCCGGATACGGGGCGGCCGGGGAACGGTGCATGGCCGTGTCGGTCGTGCTGGCCGTCGAACCGGTGGCCGACGAGTTGTCCGCGAAGATCCAGGAGCGCATCGCGAAGCTGCGCATCGGCAACGGCGCCGGCACCGCCGACGGCACCGAACCCGACATGGGTCCGCTGATCACGGGCGCGCACCGTGACAAGGTCGCCTCATACGTGGATGCCGCCGAAGCCGACGGCGCCCAGATCGTCGTCGACGGCCGCGGGTTCACCGTCGACGGGCACGAGGACGGGTTCTGGTTCGGACCCACCCTGATCGACCGGCTCCCCACCGGTTCCCGCGCGTACACCGAGGAGATCTTCGGACCGGTGCTCTCGATCGTGCGGGTGGGCTCGTTCCAGGAGGGACTGGAACTGATCAACTCCGGCATGTTCGGCAACGGCACCGCGATCTTCACCAACGACGGCGGCGCCGCCCGCCGGTTCCAGTCCGAGGTGCAGGTCGGGATGATCGGCATCAACGTGCCGATCCCGGTCCCGGTCGCCTACCACTCGTTCGGCGGATGGAAGGCCTCACTGTTCGGCGACGCGAAAGCGTACGGCACCCACGGATTCGACTTCTTCACCCGCGAGAAGGCCATCACCAGCCGCTGGACCGACCCCGCCACCGACCACCACCACCGCGGCATCAACCTCGGCTTCCCCCAGAACAACTGACGAACCGGAAGACACATCATGACCGACACCCTCACCCGCGCCCGCGTCGACCTGGCCGCCGACGCGCGCGTGCGCGCCGACGACCGCGGCCACGTGTTCCACTCGTGGAGCGCCCAGGCGCTCATCGACCCGCTGCCGGTCGCCGGCGGCGAGGGCGCGAGTTTCTGGGACTACGCGGGCAACACCTACCTGGACTTCTCGAGTCAGCTGGTGAACCTGAACCTCGGGCACCAGCATCCCGATCTCGTCGCCGCCATCCGGCAGCAGGCGGGTCGACTCGCGACGATCCAGCCCGCGCTGGCCAACGACGTGCGCGGCGAGCTCGCCCGGCGCATCAGCGAGGTCGCGCCCGACGGGTTCACGAAGGTGTTCTTCACCAACGGCGGCGCCGACGCGAACGAGAACGCCGTGCGCATGGCCCGGGCGGTCACCGGGCGGCGCAAGGTGCTGGCGATGTACCGCAGCTACCACGGCAACACCACCACCGCGATCTCGCTCACCGGCGACCCGCGGCGCTGGGCGAACGAGCCCGGCGACGGCTCCGTGGCGCACTTCTTCGGGCCGTACCCGTACCGCTCGCCGTTCCACTCCGACTCGCCCGAGCAGGAGACCCAGCGCGCGCTGGAGCACCTCGAGCAGACCATCGTGCTCGAGGGCGCGCAGACCATCGCGGCGATCATCATCGAGACGATCGTGGGAACCAACGGCGTGCTGGTGCCGCCGCCGGGCTACCTCGCCGGGGTGCGCGAGCTGTGCGACCGGTACGGCATCGTCTACATCGCCGACGAGGTGATGGTCGGGTTCGGCCGGGTCGGCGAGTGGTTCGCGTTCCAGGCGTTCGACGTCGTGCCCGACCTGATCACGTTCGCCAAGGGCGTCAACTCCGGGTACGTGCCGCTGGGCGGTGTGGTCATCGCCGATCGCATCGCGGGGCACTTCGACACGGTCTCGTTCCAGGGCGGACTGACCTATTCGGGCCACCCGCTCGCGTGTGCGGCAGGTGTGGCGACGTTCGAGGTGTTCGAGCGCGACGGCATCCTCGAGCGGGTGCGCGACCTGGGCGTGCGGGTGGTCGAGCCGCGGCTGCGCGAGATCGCCCGCCGGCACCCGTCGGTCGGCGACGTGCGCGGCATGGGGCTGTTCTGGGCCATCGAGCTGGTGCGCGACGCCGAGACCCGTGAACCGCTCGTGCCGTTCAATGCGGCGGGGGCGGATGCTGCGCCCGTGGCCGCGGTCGCCGCAGCCTGCAAGAAGGCCGGGGTGTGGCCGTTCACCCACTTCAACCGCGTGCACGTCGCACCCCCGCTGGTGATCGAGGAGGACGACCTGGTGCGGGGCCTCGACGTGATCGACGCCGCCCTGCACGCCGCCGACGAGTACCTGTGACCGGGGAGGATGGAACCATGACCCTGCAGAACATCATCGACGGCCGGGCGACCGCCTCCGTCGGCGAGACCTACGACCTGATCGACCCCTCGACCGGTGCCGTGCACGGTCGGGCCCCGATCTCGACGGCCGCAGAGGTCGACGCGGCATTCGCCGCGGCATCCCGCGCCTTTCCGGCCTGGCGTGACGCGACGCCCGCGCAGCGCCAGTTGGCGCTGTTCCGGCTGGCCGACGCGCTGGCCGAGCACGCGGACGAGTTCGCCGACCTCGAGTCGCGCGACACCGGCAAGCCGCGCGCGAGCCTCGTCGCCGACGAGATCGACCAGTCCGTCGACCAGCTGCGGTTCTTCGCCGGGGCCGCGCGCGAGCTGAACGGCCGCGCGGCCGCGGAGTACGCCGAGGGCTTCACCTCGTACGTGCGGCGCGAACCGATCGGCGTGGTCGCGCAGGTGACGCCGTGGAACTACCCGCTGAACATGGCGATCTGGAAAATCGGGCCGGCGCTGGCCGCCGGCAACACGGTCGTGCTCAAGCCCAGCGAGACGACTCCGTCGACGACGGTGCGGCTGGCCGAGCTGGCCGCACAGATCCTGCCCGCCGGGGTGTTCAACGTGGTGCTCGGCGACCGGTCCACCGGCGCGCTGCTGACCGAGCATCCGGTGCCCCAGCTGGTGGCGATCACCGGGTCGGTCCGGGCCGGCATGGCCGTGGCGGCGTCGGCGGCGACGCAGCTCAAGCGCGTGCACCTGGAGCTGGGCGGCAAGGCGCCGGCGGTCGTCTTCGCCGACGCCGACCTGGCGCGGGCGGCGAAAGGCATCGCCGAGGCCGCGTATTTCAACGCCGGGCAGGACTGCACCGCCGCGACCCGCGTGATCGTGCACGCCTCGGTGCACGACGCGTTCGTGCGCGAGCTCGTGACCTACGTGCGCGAGAACATCCGCACCGGCGCGCCGGACTCGGGCGCGTTCTTCGGGCCGCTGAACAATGCGGCGCAGCTCGAGCGGGTGACCGGGTTCATCGACCGGCTGCCCGCGCACGCGCGCGTCGAGATCGGCGGGCGCCGCCAGGGCGAGCAGGGCTTCTTCTTCGAGCCGACGGTGGTCACCGGGGTGCGGCAGCACGACGAGATCGTGCAGTCCGAGGTGTTCGGCCCGGTGCTCACCGTCCAGCCGTTCGAGACCGAGACGGATGCTCTCGCCCTCGCCAACGGCGTTCCCTATGCGTTGGCGGCGTCGACGTGGACCACCGATCACGCCACCGCGATGCGGATGAGCCGCGCCCTGGACTTCGGCTGCGTGTGGATCAACGCCCACATCCCGTTCGTGTCGGACATGCCGCACGGCGGGTTCAAGCAGTCCGGGTACGGCAAAGACCTGTCGGTCTACGGCTTCGAGGACTACACGCGCATCAAGCACGTCATGTCGAGCCTCGAGTAGACCCCCGGCAGAGCGCGCGGCGAGCGGATTCCCCGGCCTCAGTGGCCCGAGATGAGGTCGGCGACCCGCGCGACGGCCGCCGTGCGCGCGCGGCCGCGCGCCTCCTGCCGATCGGCGAGACCGTACGCGGCGTAGATCGCGTTCACCGCGACCCAGCGCAGCGGCTCGATCTCCCACCGCTTCGCGCGGTGCCCCACCCAGGGCAGGTGCACGAGGTCGGTGTCGCGGCCGAGCACCAGATCGGCCAGCGTCCGCCCGGCGAGGTTCGTGGTGGTCACCCCGGTGCCGACGTACCCGCCCGCCCAACCGAGGCCGCTCGCCCGGTCGTACCCGACCGACGCGGCCCAGTCCCGGGGCACACCGAGCACGCCCGACCAGGCGTGTGCGATCGGCACGTCCGCGGCATCCGGGAACGCCGTGCGCAGCAGCCGGGTCAAGCCTGCGATCGTGCGCCGCTGCGTGCGCCCGTCGGTGTCGACGCGCGAGCCGTACCGGTACGGCACGCCGCGCCCGCCGAAGGCGATGCGCCCGTCGGCGGTGCGCTGCGCGTAGGTGTACACGTGCGCCATGTCACCGAGGGTGTCGGCTTCGCCCCAGCCGATGCGCTGCCATGCGGCATCCGGCAGCGGGTCGGTGACGACGATCGACGAGTTCATCGGCAGCCAGGTGCGGTGCTCGCCGCGCAGGTTCGCGGTGAACCCCTCGGTCGCGCGGATCACGTGGCCAGCGCGCACCGTGCCGCGGTCGGTCTCGACCCGGCCCGACGAGATCGTCCGCACCGTCGTGTCCTCGTAGATCCGCGCGCCGGCGCGCTCGACCGCCTCGGCGAGCCCGCGCACCAGCTTGGCCGGGTGCACGCGGGCGCAGTGTGGATGCCACATGCCGCCCAGCGGCGCATGCACCGCCACGCGCGCCGCCGTCTCGTCGGCCGACAGCTCGACCACGTCGGCCCCGGGCCAGCCGGCCTCATCGCGCACGAACGCGCGCAGCCGCGCCAGCTGCGCGGGTGTGTACGCGACGTTCAGCTCGCCGCCGGTGGCGACGTCGGCGTCGATGCCCTCGGCATCCGTCACCCGGATCACCTCGTCGACCGCCGCGTTCATGGCCGCCTGCTGACGGATGCCACCGTCCCGGCCGTACCGTTCCCGTCCGCCGGTCACCGAGTTGGTGAGCCAGCCGCCGTTGCGGCCGGATGCCCCGAACCCGGCGAAGCGCGCCTCGACCAGCGCGACCCGCACCGAGGGGTCGAGCAGGCGCAGGTAGTACGCGGTCCACAGGCCGGTGAATCCGGCGCCGACGATGCACACGTCCACGTCGATGTCGCCGGGCAGCGGTGCCCGCGCCGCGGGGATCCCGATCTGCCGCCACCAGAACGACACGTCACCGTTGCGCACGTCGACCATCCTCGCTCTTGTGCGGTTTCCGCTGTTTGCCCATAGCCTAGCTTCGGATTCCGTCTTGCCAGTGGCATCCAGCCGTTGATATCGTGAGCGCACCGCGAAGGAGGCATCCATGTCCGGAACGCCGCGACCGACCGGGGCTCTGCTCGACGAGACCGCGAAGGCGATCATCGAGCAGTTGCAGGAGGACGGGCGCCGCTCGTACGCCGATGTCGGCCGGGCGGTGGGACTGAGCGAAGCCGCCGTGCGCCAGCGCGTGCAGAAGCTCGTCGACGGCGGTGTGATGCAGATCGTCGCGGTGACCGATCCGCTGCAGGTCGGGTTCGCCCGTCAGGCGATGATCGGCATCAACGTCTCGGGCGACATCCGCGTGGTCGCCGACGCGCTGGCCGAGATCCCCGAGGTGACCTACGTGGTCATGACGGCCGGGTCGTTCGACCTGCTCATCGAGGTGGTGTGCACCAATGACGACGACCTCATCGGCATCCTGAACTCCCGCATCCGCGGAATCGACGGCGTCGTCTCGACCGAGACGTTCGTCTACCTCAAACTCCACAAGCAGCTCTACAACTGGGGGACACGATGAGTTCCACACAGACCGCGACGGTCCGCAGCGAGGCCGAACTGCAGCAGATGGCGCGCGACCATCTGTGGATGCACTTCGCCCGGCAGTCGGTGATGACCGAGGGGCCGGGCGTGCCGATCATCGTGCGCGGCGAGGGCCATCACATCTGGGATGCGCAGGGCCGGCGCTACATCGACGGGCTCGCCGGCCTGTTCGTGGTCAACGCCGGGCACGGGCGCGCCCGGCTCGCGCAGGCCGCGGCGCGGCAGGCCGAGCAGTTGGCGTTCTTTCCGATCTGGTCGTATGCGCACCCGGCGGCGATCGAGCTGGCCGACCGGCTGGCCGACCACGCGCCGGGCGACCTGAACCACGTGTTCTTCTCGACGGGTGGCGGCGAGGCCGTCGAGACCGCGTTCAAGCTCGCCAAGCACTACTGGAAGCTGCAGGGCAGGCCCACCAAGCACAAGGTGATCTCGCGGTTCATCGCGTACCACGGCACTCCGCAGGGAGCGCTGGCGATCACCGGCCTGCCGGGTATGAAGGAGATGTTCGAGCCCGTCACCCCGGGCGGGTTCCGGGTGCCCAACACGAACTATTACCGGGCCGGCGAGATGGGCTTTCCCGGCGGCAGCCCCGAGCAGTTCGGGCTGTGGGCGGCCGACCGCATCGAAGAGATGATCCGGTTCGAGGGTCCCGAGACGGTCGCGGCGGTGTTCCTCGAGCCGGTGCAGAATTCGGGGGGATGCTTTCCCCCGCCTCCCGGGTATTTCCAGCGCGTGCGGGAGATCTGCGACGAGTACGACGTGCTGCTGGTCTCGGACGAGGTCATCTGCGCGTTCGGCCGGATCGGCGAGTATTTCGCCTGCGATGCGTACGGCTACCGGCCCGACATGATCACGTTCGCCAAGGCGGTCACCAGCGGATACTCGCCGCTGGGCGGCACGATCGTCAGCGACCGGGTGTACGAGCCGTTCGCGCACGGGCACACGTCCTTTCCGCACGGATACACCTTCGGCGGCCACCCGGTGTCGGCGGCGGTGGCGCTGGAGAACCTCGACATCTTCGAAGAAGAGAAGCTGCTCGAGCACGTGCGCGAGAACTCCCCCGCCTTCCGTGCCACGCTCGAGAAGCTGCGCGACCTGCCGATCGTCGGCGATGTGCGCGGTGACGGCTACTTCTTCGGCATCGAGCTGGTCAAAGACAAGGCCACCAAGCAGACCTTCGACGACGACGAGTCAGAGCGGCTGCTGCGTGGGTTCCTGTCGAAGGCGCTGTTCGACGCCGGGCTGTACTGCCGGGCCGACGACCGCGGCGACCCCGTCATCCAGCTTGCGCCGCCGCTGACGATCGGACAGGCCGAGTTCGACGAGATCGAGCAGATCCTGCGGGGCGTGCTCACCGAGGCCTGGTCGCGGCTGTAGGCGGGACTCACCGCGACGGGTTTGCGATGCGAGCAGCCGCGGGCTCACCGCGACAGGTTCGCGGTGCGAACGGCCGCGGGCTCACCGCGACGGGTTGGCTGTACGGGCACCGGTGCCGACGCTCACCGCGACGAGTTGGCGGTGCGGCCTCGGACGATGCCCACGAACGCCTCGACGAGCGCGGTCGTACGGTCGGCGTCCCACGCGAGTGCGACGGTCGAGACCGGTCCGCCGCGCAGCGGCCGGTGGGCCACGTCCTTGCGGTGGTGCAATCGCGCCAGCGACATCGGCACGACGGCGATCCCGACTCCGGCGGCGACCGTGGCGATGGCATCCTTCGTCGTCTCGGGCGGGTCGAACGCCGGCGCCCGGGTGCCGGATGCCTCGAACCCGAGCACGTCGTCGCGCGCGGCGACGAGCACCTCGCCCGCGAGGTCGGCGGCCTCGAGCTCGTCGGCGGCAGCCAGGTGCGAGTCGGCCGGGAACACGACCACCGGAACCTCGTCGTACAGGGCGATTACGTGCAGCCCGTCGCGGTCGATCGGCAGGCGCACGAGCGCGGCGTCCACCTCACCGCTCAGGATCGCGTCACGCTGTGCGGCGACGGCGAGGGGGACGAGTTCGAGCGGGGTGCGTGGCATCCGTTCGCGCCAGATGTCGATCCACTTGCCCGGCGTCGCACCTTCGATGGCGCCGAGCCGGAACGGCCCGGGCGGTGGTGCGGGGGCAGCTTGCGACCCCGGCGCGGACCCGGGCTTCGCGGCAGGCCCGGGCTTCGCGGCAGGCCCGGGCTTCGCGGCGGACCCCGGCTTCGCGGCAGGCCCGGGCTTCGCGGCGGACCCGGGCTTCGCGGCGGACCCGGGCTTCGGTGAGGGATGCCGGGGCCGCTGCGCGCGGGTCGGCGTCCCCCGACTGCGCCCGGTGCCCTTTCCGGGCCTGCCCGGCTTCGGCGTAGCGCGTCGCGGCATCCCTTCACGATAGCCGCGCAGGGGCACAGGGGCATGTCTCAGAACATGCGGGTTGCGGGCCCCGCAGGTCACATCTTCTGAGACACACCCCGCCACCGTGTCCCACAAGATGCGGACACCGCGGCCCGGAGGTCGCACCTTCTGAGACACACCCAGCCACCGTGTCCCACAAGATGCGGGTTGCGGGCCGCGCAGGTCACATCTTCTGAGACACACCCCGCCACCGTGTCTCACAAGATGTCCGCACGCGGTGCGGGGTGTCGCGCGTGCACAACTCCTCCGATCCGGGCGATGCAGGCCGCAAGAGCCCCGTCTGGGCGGCCTTCGGGCCGAAAGTGGAGGAGTTCTGCACCGTGGGTGTGGCGGCGTTTCGACTCGGGCGGCGGCCCCGCTCAACGACCGGGCGGCGGCCCGCGCCCTACAGCTCCTCGGCCTTCAGCTCCTCGACGATCTCGGTGGCGCGCGCAGCGCGGGCTGCGGCATCCGTCGCCTCGTCGAGCGCGTCGAGCCGGGCGGCGATCGTGCCGGCCACGAGCGGCGCCGCGAACGAGGTGCCGCTCCACACCGCGAAGCCACCCGTGAAGTCGTCCGGGTCGAGGGACTCGCGTCGCTGTCCGTGCGCGTCGCGGCGGGTGACGGCCTGCGCCCCGCCGTCGAAGGACGGGAACGTCGAGAGCACCGACACGCCGCGCGCGTACAGGTCGACCCATGGCGCGGTGTTGCTGAACAACGCCACCGACCGCCCGTTGGGATTCCTCGCCCCGACCGACACCAACGGCGCACACCCGTCTTCGCCGGGGAACGCCGCCGGGAACATCGGCCGGTCGGTGGCATCGTTGCCGGCGCTGCACACGATGGTCGTGCCGGCCGCGGCGATCTCGAGCAGCACCTGCCGGAGCGCGGCGCTGTAGAGCACGTCGTCGGGCGTCTCGTGGTAGTAGCCGAGAGACAGGTTCAGCACGTCGATCCGCTGCCCGCCCTTCTCACCGTTCGCGTGGCGGGTGACGAGTTCGGCGACCTTGTCCATCGCCTCGATCAGGTCGGACTCGACGACCCGGCCGAGACTGTCGGCGATCCGCGGGGCGAGGATGTCGGCATCCGGGCACGCCTGGTGCACGATGCCGGCCAGGAACGTGCCGTGGCCTGAGACCGGATCGATCTGCCCGTCGAGCGGCCCCACCAGATCGGGATTGAGTTCGGGGTCCTGCCACGGATCGTCCAACCCGATGGGCACACCGTCCAGCTCCACGCGGGTGCGCACCACCCCGGGAGCGAACCAGCGGTGCGGGGCGCAGCCGGTGTCCATGATCATCACCACGGGCCGACCGCGGCGCCGGGCCGAACGGTGCGGCGGTGCCCCCACCCAGGTCACCGCCTGCCGGCCACCGAACCCGGGCAGCGCGTAGGCGCCGAGCCCCGCCGACGCGGGGTTGGTCGACCCGAACGGGTTGGTCGAGGTGAAGGGATTGGTCGACGTGAACGGATTGGTCGAGGTGAACGGGTTGGTCGACCCGAACGGGTTGGTCGAGGTGAACGGGTTCATGCCGATCGGCGCAACCGTCAGCAGATGGTCGAGCCCGACGCCGTCGAGGTCGACGCCCTGCCGCGCGGCCGCGTCGAGCACGGCCCAGGCATCGGGCGCGGTTGCGGCCGTCGCCCCCGCGCCCACGACCTGCACCCGTGTGACCGCGGCGGCCCGCGCCCGCCGCGCGGCCCGTCGTTCGATCGTCACCACCGGCTGCGGGTGGAACTCCCACCCGGCGCTCACGAACGCGCGGTTCAACTCGCGCACCACCTCGTTCACATCGCGCCGACCCGACACCAGCAGCCGATCGGGGATGTACACGGTCGGAAAGACCTGGTTGTGGTCGGGCAGCGCCGGCGGCTGCAGCACCACCCCGAGCGGCTTGATCGCGTGCTCGCGCTCCTGCCAGCTCGCGCCGCCGCCGCGGCCCTCGCGCCCGACGTCCTTGCTCGTTCCGTCGTCCATGCCGGCCTCCTCGCCGTGTCGGTTCGCACGAACTCTAGCGGTCCCCCACACACAGGGAGGACCCCGGCCGAGCCGGTGTCCTCCCCGGTGGGTCCGGTGGACGGTGCCCCCAGTGCACCGTCCCCCACTCGCCGCATCCCCAAACCGGACCCGACTCCCCAGTCGTGCGGCCCACACGGCGAACGTCCCACAGTGTCAGAGCCTCGGCATCCGCCCC
Organism: Microbacterium luticocti DSM 19459; assembly: GCF_000422405.1. Taxonomy (GTDB): domain Bacteria; phylum Actinomycetota; class Actinomycetes; order Actinomycetales; family Microbacteriaceae; genus Microbacterium; species Microbacterium luticocti. The sequence goes on along the minus strand of NZ_AULS01000006.1, from coordinate 69,556 downwards.
TGATACATCCGATTCCGCGCCGGGCCGCGATGGGGTCAGAACCCCGCGCCGTGCACCTGGAACGGGGTCACCAGCCCGGTGCGAGCGGATGCCACAGCCAGCGCCTCGGCGGCATCCACACCGGCGGCCAGCTCGGTGTGCATGGCTTTCAGAAGCTCGCACGCCGTCGCATCATCGACCACCACCGGGGTGGCGACCACGCACCGGGCGCCCGCTGCCAGCCAGATGCGCGCCATGCCGATCGCCTCTTCACCCCACCGCACCGACGACCGGCCCGACTCGCATGCCGAGAGGATCACCGTGTCGGGCACGTGTGCGATGCGGTCGATGTCGTAGCCGAACAGCGTGCCGTCGGCCAGTTCGAAGCCCGAGAACAGCGGGTTGTCGACCGCGTGCTGGCCGTGGGCGGCGATGTGCAGCACATCGGCGTCGGCGGCCAGCGCGGTGACCGCGTCGACCGTGGCCGCCTCGCCGGTGACCACGCGTGAGCCCGCCCACGCCGCCGCCGCGGTGCGCACCTCTTCGTCACCTCGGGCGACACCGGGCCCGGCGGCGAAGACCACCCGCACATCGCCGCGAGCGTCCGGCCCAGCGCCACCCACGGGCGCACCCGCAACCGCGGCACCGTCGACCGGCACTCCCGCGTCTGCGGCACCGGGGCTCCGCCCCGTGACCGCCCCGCCCCCCACCCGCGCATCGCCGCGAGCGCCCGGCCCAGCGCCACCGGTCGACCCGCCGCGCGCCCGCACCCACTGCGAGGCCGACGGCGCGAGGGTGAACGGGCGCGCGGCCATGCCCGGCAGCATCCCCCACGGGATGCCCGAGAGCAGGCCGGGCGCGGTGATCACCAGGCGCCGGTCGCCCACCGCGCGCAACGGCTCGTCCAGCAGCACGCCGGCAAGCTTCTGCAGGCGGCCGTTCAGCGAGCGCTGCACGATCGCGGCCATCGGCCCGGTGCGCACGCTGGCTGACATGTCGAGGTCCGCGCGCAGCCCGTCCATGAGCTCGCGGATCGCCGCGACATCCGGCAGCGCGACGACCCGCCGCGTGTCGTCGGTGACGACGAGGGCGGCCAGGCGGTCGCCCGAGAACACGTACGAGATCAGCGCCGTGCGCGCATCGAGCGCGGTGCACAACTCGTCGAGCGTGATGCGGCGGTACACGCCGCCGGCGCCCGTGCCGGCCCACTGCCGGGCGCGCGCACGCTCACGCAGCGCCACGCCGCGCGGAGTGGTCGCCCACGCGGGGTCGTCGGCGCGCAGCATGCGCAGCTCGGCGAGGTCGGCGGCCAGCTCGGGGTCGGGCGGCGGTCGCAGCGGAACCACCTGCTGGGTGAGGTGGCGGGTACGCTCCGACCACTCGAACACGACATCGGGGCGCTGCGAGCGCAGCGCACTGCGCAGCCCGACCCGCGCAAGCCCGTTGCCGTGCATGGCGACCGAGCTCTGCAGATCGAGACTGCCGAACGATTCGCGCCATTCGGCCAGCTGATCGAGCCCGGATGCCGCGTGCCGTCGCGCCGCGGCATCCTGCCCCCGTGCCGCCGCACGCACGGCCCGCACCTCGTGGGCGAGCAGGTGCACCTGCACGGGCGCGCCGGGCGGCACCCGCACGGCACCCGGCGACTGGCCGTGGCCTGCGCGCCACAGCTCGAGGCTGAGCCGCAGCGCGGCGGCGTCGGCGGGGAATCCGACGCGGCGAAGTCGGGCGGCGAGTGCCGCCACCTCGTCGACGCTGGGGATGCCTCGGCCCAGTGCGAGTGCGGCGCGCATGCGCACGGCGTCGGCCCGGGCTTGCCATGTCGCGTTGCCGGTGGACTGGAACCGTCGGGCTGCGGCGGCGGCGGTGCGCCGGGCGCGCGCGGGGTCGTGCAGCAGCTGGGAAGACGCCAACTGATACTCGGCTTCGGCGCGCAGCTGCGGCATCCGGTGCGTGCCGAACACGAGTGCCACCGACTCCAGCAGGCGCTCCGCATCGCGGGCGAGCCCGGCGTCGCGCAGCACCTCAGCGCGATCGGCATCGCAGATGCCGGCGGCGACGGGGGATGCCGCGGCATATGGCCGGGCGTTCTGCATCCCCTCGAGCGCCGTGACCAGGTCACCCTGCAGCAGGGCGACATACGCACGGTTGTGCGCGGCCTGTCCCCCGTCGACGGTCAGCCCGGCCGCGTCGAACGCGGCCGCGGCGCGCTCGAAGTCGTCGGCGGCCCCATCGAGGTTGCGCAGCTGCAGCCGGGTGTGCCCGCGGTTCACGTGCACGCGCGCCTGCGCGACCGGGTCTGCCCCGAGGGCGTCGACCGCCTCGGTCAGGAGCCGTTCGGCATCGTGCAGCCGCCCGCCCAGGTTCGCGAGGAAACCGAGCTGACCGAGCAGTACCGCGCGCGTGCCGTCGTGCAGGCCCGGCAGCATGAGCGCCTCGTCACACAACCGTTCCGCCTGTTCGGCACGGCCGGTGTGACGCAGCACGATCGCCTGTGTGCCCATGATGCGGGCACGCAGATCGACGTCGCCGGCCTCGGCGGCTGCCGCGCGCCGCAGCGTACGCTCGGCGGCGGCATAGCGGCCGCGGATGCTCTCGTCGACGGCGCGACGGTGCAGCTCGGCGGCGGTGGGGGTCACGCTCCCATCTTGGCCCAGGCGTGCGACACGCGCCTCGGAACCGGGCTCACACCTCGAACTGCGGGGTCTGGAACTCGCGTGTCGATCCGTCGGCTGCGCGCACCGTCAGCCGCACCCGGGCGATTCCCGGACGCGCATCGGGGAACGCGAACCGCCCCTGTTCGTCGACGTCGGCCGTCAGTTCGTTCTCGCCCTGCACCAACCGCACGGTCAGGGCCGTGGCATCCACCCACCCGTCGACACGACGGCCGTCGCCCTCGGTGACCGTGACGTGCAGCAGCACACTGGTGCGACCGTCGCTGAACTGCAACGTCGAGGTGTCGCCCTCGCCGCGCACCTCGGCGTACTCGCCCTCGACCAGGGTGAGCAGCGCGTACTCGCGCGAGATGTCGGCGACGGCCACGGCGGCGACCATACGCTCGACCAGTCCTTCGGGCATGGGGTCGCGCTGTTCATAGGCGGCGCGCAGGCGTGCGAACAGGGCGTCGTCATCACGTGCCATATGCGGTCACCCCCTGCTCGTCGAGCAGTGAGCGCAGCTTCTGCAGGCAGCGCTGCCGGGTGGGTCCGATCGAGCCGATCGGCATCTGCAGGTCGTCGGCGATGCGGGCGTAGTCGGGGCGGTCGTCGAACGCGATCACGCGCAGCAGGCGGCGGCAACGCTCGGTCAGCTGCGCGATCGCCTCCCACAGCACGTGGGCCTCGTCGCTGCGGGCGGCGGATGCCTCAGCCGACTCGTGCACCGGAAGCCGCGGTTCGAGATCGTCGGTGTCGGCCGCGTCGTCGCGCCGCTGCGCACGCCCGGCACGCCACGCCTCACGGCGCGCGCAGGTCGTGAGCCACCCCGACACGGCGCGCGGGTCTGCGATCGTGTCATGCCGGCGCACGAGCGTGAGCCAGGTGGTCTGCACGACGTCTTCGGCGAGCGCCGCATCGAGCCCGTACGCCCGCACCACATGCCAGAGCGTCGGCGTCATCAGGCGGACGAGGTCGTCCATGGCGCGCGCATCCCCCTCGCGCCACGCCGCGAACAGCGTGCCGGCGAGCTCCCAGCGGGTCGGCTCGTCGGCGGTGGCCTCGTCCGGCCCGCTCGGCGTCGTCACATCGACAATTGTCTCCACAAAGGCCTAGAGCACGAAACCGGTGTGCGTGATACACCGGACGCTCGGGAACGCGGGTCGGCCCCCGCCCCGCTCAGGCGGGGGTGTTCGGGGCGGCCAGGGATGCCTCCACCGAGTGGTCGGCATCGGCCGCCGTATCGGTGTGCGCGCCGAGCACCGCGAGCGCCCGCGCCTGCAACGTGACCGTACCGCCGGGCTCGACCGGGTGCACGCCGTTGCCGTGCGCGCCGGTCTCGACCAGCAGGTCCCAGGTGGGACTGTCGTCGACCTCGGGGATGCGGAACTCGATCGGCTCGTCGCCCGCGTTGAACAGCACGATGAAGTGCCGGTCGGTGATCGGCCGGCCCCGAGCATCCCGCTCTCGGATGCCGTCGCCGTTGAGGAACACGCCGATCGCACGCCCGAAGCCCGACTCCCAGTCCTCGGGCTGCATCTGCGTGCCGTCCGGCCGCAGCCAGGCGATGTCGGGCAACGGTGCGCCCGCCTCGCGGCGCACCGGGCGGCCGTCGAAGAACCGGCGGCGGCGGAAGGTCGGGTGCTCGCGGCGCAGCGCGGCGAGCTTCGCGGTGAACTCGATCAGCGGCTGGTCTGCGGTGTCCCAGTCGATCCAGGTCAGCTCGTCGTCGTGGTTGTAGGCGTTGTTGTTGCCCTGCTGGGTGCGGCCGAGTTCGTCGCCGTGCGAGATCATCGGCACGCCCTGACTCAGCAGCAGCGTGGCGATGAAGTTGCGCTGCTGCCGCGCCCGCAGCGCCCGGATCTCGGGGTCGTCGGTGGGTCCTTCGACGCCGCAGTTCCACGAGCGGTTGTCGTCGGTGCCGTCGCGGTTCTGCTCGCCGTTGGCCTCGTTGTGCTTCTGGTTGTACGAGACGAGGTCGCGCAGCGTGAAGCCGTCGTGCGCGGTGACGAAGTTGACGGATGCCACCGGCCGCCGCCCCGAGTGCGCGTACAGGTCGCTCGACCCGGTCAGCCGCGACGCGAACTCGCCGAGCGCCTGGGGCTCGCCGCGCCAGAAGTCGCGGACGGTGTCGCGGTACTGCCCGTTCCACTCGGTCCACAGTGGCGGGAAGTTGCCGACCTGGTAGCCGCCGGGGCCCACGTCCCACGGCTCGGCGATGAGCTTGACCTGCGAGATCACCGGGTCCTGCTGCACGATGTCGAAGAACGCGGAAAGCCGGTCGACCTCGTAGAACTCGCGTGCGAGGGTCGAGGCCAGGTCGAACCGGAATCCGTCCACGTGCATCTCGAGCACCCAGTACCGCAGCGAGTCCATGATCAGCTGCAGCGTGTGTGGATGGCTCACGTTCAGGCTGTTGCCGGTGCCGGTGTAGTCGGTGTACTTCGACGGGTCGGCCTCGTCGAGCTTGTAGTAGGCGCGGTTGTCGATGCCGCGCAGCGACAGCGTCGGTCCCAGCTCGTTGCCTTCGGCGGTGTGGTTGTAGACGACGTCGAGGATCACCTCGATGCCGGCGGCGTGCAGCGCCTTGACCATCGCCTTGAACTCCTGCACCTGCTGGCCCCGGTCGCCGGTCGACGCATACCGGTTGTGGGGGGCGAGGAAGGCCACCGTGTTGTAGCCCCAGTAGTTCGACCGTGCCTCATCGCCCGGGGCGACGGCATCCATGAACTGGTGCACCGGCATCAACTCGATGGCGGTGACGCCGAGCTTGTGCAGGTGGGCGATGATCGCGGGGTGGGCGAGGGCGCTGTAGGTGCCGCGGATCTCTTCGGGGATGTCGGGATGCCGCCGGGTCAGGCCGCGCACGTGTGCCTCGTAGATCACCGTCTGCGCGTAGGGGGTGCGCGGGGCGTGGTCGTCGCCCCAGTCGAAGTAGGGGTTGACCACGACGCTCTTCATCATCGCCGCGGCCGAGTCGTCGTCGTTGCGCACCGCGGGGTCGGCGAGGTCGTGGCCGAACAGCGACTGGCCCCATCGGGTGCGGCCGGAGGTGGCCTTCGCGTAGGGGTCGATGAGCAGCTTGTTCGGGTTGAACCGTCGGCCGGTCGCCGGATCGTACGGCCCGTGCACGCGATAGCCGTAGCGCTGGCCCGGCGCGATGTGGGGAACGTAGGCGTGCCAGACGTAGGCGTCGACGTCGACGAGGTCGACACGGGTCTCGGCGCCGCCCTTGCCGAACAGGCACAGCTCGACACGCTCGGCCCCACCGCTGAACAGCGCGAAGTTGGTCCCGTTGCCGTCGTACGTGGCACCCAGGGGGTAGGCCGTTCCGGGCCACGTCTCCACCGGCATCCTCCTCTGTCCGTCTCAGGCTACCCTGCCGGGGGCGCGGCGCCGTTCCGGCCGTGGCCGGGCGTGTGTGTCACGGGCTCAGTCGGGTGCCGGATGACTCAACAGCGCGATGCGATCGTCGAGGTAGCCCTGCAACGGCGCGAGGCCGCCGGTGCGACTCCAGCGGATCTGCGGCACACCGTCGACCATGCGTAGGGGACCGGATGCTCCGGTGCGCGCGAGCACGTCGAGGTCGATCACCGTCCAGCCCAGGTGCACGGTCTCGCCCTCGGCGAACCCGCCGCGGCGCGCCGCGGCGGCCAGGGCCGCCCGTTCACGCTGGGATTCGGCGGTGAAGCCGCGGCGCACCTCGGCGCGCGCCCGCAGGATGTCGCCCGTGGCGAGCACCCCGTCGCCGGTCAACAGCAGCACGCCCAGGTGCCAGGCGCTCCCGGCCGGCACGATGCGTGCGGCGCGACGGACCCCGAGCACGCGCCGGGCCGGCACCAGCTCGCCGAGCCGCTCGAGCGGAACGTCCGCCAGACGCCGCCTCGTGGCATCCAGCATCTCGGCCACCTGCACCCGGCCAGGATACCGACGCCGCCGCACCCCGGGTCACGGGCCGGGCCGGGTCGCCGGCCCGGGCTGCCCCCACAGGGTTCGGAGGATCGCGTCAGGTTCGGAGGATTCGGCCCGATCCCTCCGAAGAGGGCGCGATCCTCCGACGTTCTCCGCAAAGTGTAAAATCGCGTGGATGAGCCGCCTACTCTCGGTGGCAGACGTCCTGCCAGACGTTTTCGCTGACTCTCCAATGCCCTTCACCCGGGCATTCGGCTTCAGCTCGCCGTGTTGGATCGGGCTCCGGACACAGTTGTGGAGACAACGATTCCTGATTGGCGAGACTGGGTCCCAGAAGACCGAGAAACGCAGGTTGTCTTGCTGTACGACAGGAACATCACTTCACTCGCGGGCGACGTATCTGACCGGCCGGCTCTTTCCGTGGAGGTCGCCTCCGTCCTCCAAGATCATGTGATGGACAGGTTGAACGCTCCCTGGCCGTATGTTGAGGGCCGCGGAGTCGCCGAGGCGGCGCTCTGCGACGGCACACCGCAGTGGGTATGGCGAGTCTGGCTGATACCGTTTGGTCGGCTAGCCTCGGGCTTTCGTGGTTGATGGCCCGTGGTGTGGTGGTGTAGACGTGGAAAGTGCTCCTGATCTGGGAGAATTGGGATTGTCTAGAAGCCAGTTCTCTCAGTTCGAGGAGCACCTTCAGGGTGAAGAATACCGGAGCGTTTCCCGTGTCCGTGTTGATGCTGCGGCGGTGTCCGCGATCGGTTATGCGGGCGGGGTGCTGCTGACCGAGGCGATCCGTGCGACGGGCCTGGACCGGGCACTGTCCGAAGCGCTGGGGCCGTGGCGGAAACCGATGGCCAAGCACGAGCCGGGCAAGGTTGTCCTCGACCTCGCGGTCACGCTCGCCCTGGGCGGCGACGCGCTCAGCGACATCGCGACCGTCCGCACCGAACCAGGCGTCTACGGTCTGGTCGCGTCGGATCCGACCGTGTCCCGCACGATCACGGCCCTCGCCGCGGACCCGGTGCGTGCCCTGGCCGCGATCGATTCCGCTCGGCGAGCAGCGAGGGAGAGGGCGTGGGTGTTGGCCGACACACACGCACCCGATGCTGCGACCAGTACGGACGCGCCGTTGGTGATCGATCTGGATGCGACGCTGCTGACCGCGCACTCGGAGAAGGAACAGGCGGCTGCGACGTTCAAACGCGGGTTCGGGTTCCATCCGTTGATCGCGTTCGCCGATCACGGCACGTCCGGCACGGGGGAGATGCTCGCGGTCAAACTCCGGCCAGGGAACGCGGGGTCGAACACCGCGGCCGATCACATCGACGTCGTCAAGGACGCGCTGAAGCAACTGCCCGGCGGCGCCTCCCGGCCGGGGAAGAGCGTGCTGATCCGCGCCGACGGTGCCGGCGGGACGAAGGAGTTTGTCACCTGGCTCACCAAGCGCAGGTTGTCGTACTCGGTCGGATACACGCTCCCGTTCCACACCCCCGAGCTCTACCGGCTCCTCACCGACCACAATGCGTGGGAACCCGCGCTCGACGCCGATGGCGATGTCCGTGACGGGGCCGCGGTCGCGGAACTGACCGGGATCCTCGACCTGGACGGGTGGCCGAAAGACATGCGCGTGATCGTCCGGCGAGAACGCCCCCACCCCGGAGCGCAGCTCCGGTTCGATGACGTCGACGGGTACCGGCTGACCGCGTTCGCCACCAACAGCAGGAGAGGCCAACTGCAGCAACTCGAGCTGCGGCATCGCCGCCGGGCCCGCTGCGAGGACCGCATCCGGCACGCCAAAGACACCGGGCTGCGCAACCTGCCCCTGCACGGGTTCGACCAGAACCGGATCTGGTGCGCCATCGTCGCCCTCGCGAGCGACCTACTCGCCTGGACCGGCATCCTCGCCCACCCGACGCATGAGGCCAGACGGTGGGAACCCAAACGCCTCAGGCACCGGCTGTTCACGATCCCAGCGACCATCGCCCGCCACGGACGACGCACGATCCTGCACTTCTCGAACCGGACCCGCTGGGCGGCCACCATGCTCGCCGGGATCCACAAGATCCGCGCCCTGCCCGCACCCTCCGGCTGAGGACATCAATCCCGCCGACCATCACGACCAAGACCGGAGACCCGCCACCGCAGCGCAACGCGGCCACTGTCATACCCGCACGCCAAAATCAGCACCACGACCCCGGCAACGACGCCCAACGCGACGACTCAACAGCCCGACGAAAGATCGAGGCAGACTGAGTCTCGTCGAGCTCTTGACATGAGAGCAAGAGGTGGCCACACTGAACATTACGCGCGTAGATCACCATGCGAGCGTCTACTGCTCTTGAACCAAGAGGGCCTTCGCAGTATGGTTTCAGGCGCCCCGAAAGGGACGGACGAGCAGGGTGTAGTGAGTAAAGGCGCAGTCAGAATGTTTCTATTCAGTGTTGCAGCATGCATAGCATTATTAGCCCAGGTGGGTGTTCCTTCGGCCGCTTCGGCAAAGACATCGTCTGGCAAGTGCGCCACATTTGCCGTCCTGATCACTGTGCGTGGCATCAACGCGCCATCCCGAAACAAACCCACAGAATGGACGCGTCTGGCTTTCCGGCGGCAACGGTGCCCAGCTTGAACCCCTTGTTTCAGAATTCAAGTCTCTCTCGCCATTTCCTGTGTGGACCGAGAGCCTCGCCTGGAATGCAAACCTTAGTTCGGGTGATAACTTCTACGCGGCACGCGTCAACGAAGGAATGAACTTACTAACGCAGGAAATCCAATCGATCGTGAGCGAATGTTCAGTCGTTCCACACATATTCCTTGCGGGCCATTCTGGTGGCGCGGACATCGTGACGCACACTCTCTACAATCTTGCTGGTACGTCGACGGCGCTTGCCATCAAGGGTGCTGTCGTCTACGGAGATCCGTCGACCAACTCTAAGCAAACATATAACGCAAAGGGGGTAACCTCATCGACGGGGGTCTTCCATCGCACGGACGCGCAGACCACGACCATCAATAACAGCTATACATACTTCGGATGGTCGTACGATAATCCGACGATTGCAACACCCAAGCACTATCCCCGAGTGCGGGCATACTGCAACAAGGACGACTGGGCTTGCAGGAATCCAATCGCCGGCCTTTGGGACGCGTCAGCCCACAACGCATACACTTCGAAGGCCGAGGATGCATACAATTGGATGTATTATCTGATAACCGACACGCGGTGAGCGAATCTGTGAAGATGAATAAATGCTCTCACAGACAGCCGAAGCACGCACTTCTGGCGGTCCTGGCAATGTCCTCACTCCAGTTCTTCGCGCTCGGAATCACCGGCGTCGCGTGGTGGTGGATACATTTCAGTACAGGCGAGAGGTGTGGAAGCCAGTGTAACTGGCAGGCAGCCGGAATTGCCAATACACTCTATCTAGGTATCGTGAGCGTGTCCTTTGCGAGTACTCTTGTCGCTTGCATTGGAAGCCTCCGCACCGACCGTGACTTCACCTGGGTCCCTGCCCTGGGCGCTCTTCTCATACTTGTTGGATACTTTCTCGCCGCGGCCCTATATGGTCAGGCAACGGGACATTGAATCACCATCCTGCTTTCGCGCCTCGCGGATTCCTGTGTGAAGTCAGGTCAGACGGTGAGCAGCCGCGGATCCTGCGGACGCGGCCCCTCGTGCAGCTCCCGGTGCAGCCGCTCCATGCGCTCATCGAGCACGGCGGCCGAGTCGGCGGCATCCTTCAACTCGGCCAGTAGCTCGGGCGGCACCTGCTGCCGGTACTTGTAGTGGATCTTGTGTTCCAGGCTCGCCCAGAAGTCCATCGCGATCGTGCGGAACTGCACCTCGACGGGCACGTCGACCGGTCCCGTCGACAGGAACACCGGCACCTGCACCACCGCGTGCAGGCTCTTGTATCCGTTCGGTTTGGGCCGGGCGATGTAGTCCTTCACGCGCTGCACCGAGATGTCGGCCTGCGCGGTGAGCAGGTCGAACAGCCGGTACGCGTCGGCGGTGAAGCTCGTTGTGATGCGGATGCCGGCGATGTCGGTGATACGGCGACGGATGCTGTCGAAGTCGGGCTCGATGCCCTTGCGCCCCACCTTGTCGACGATGCTGTCCGGAGACTTGACCCGGCTGGAGACGTGCTCGATCGGGTTGTAGTCGTGCAGGTACAGGAACTCGTCACGCAGGATGTCGATCTTGGTCGCCACCTCCTGCAGGCCGAACCGGTACGGCAGCAGGAACCGCTGCAGCTCGTCGCTGAGGCTGCGCAGCTGCGCCGGTGAGATCTCGACGGGGGCGTCGACGTCGGTGTCATCGAGCATGGCGACACCATAGGCCCGGTCTCTGACAGTGCGGTTTGCGCACCTATGAATCCGTCACGAACCGTGGCACCGCACCCGTGCCGAGCCATGGCACGCGTTCGTCGTCGGTGCTTGCGCCGACCCGGGCAGGGGTGCAGACTTCTGCGGTCCCCGCTTGCCTGCACCCGGGTGGATGCCACATCCCGGGCGGACGGTCCCGACACCCGCGAAAGGCACCCATGAGCACGACGCCCGAACCCGCCACCGACCCCCACCACACGCGCAACGTGCTGCTGGTGTTCGCCGGCCTCATGGTCACGATGCTGCTGGCATCGCTCGACCAGACCATCTTCTCGACCGCCCTGCCCACCATCGTCGGCGACCTCGACGGGGTCGACGAGATGAGCTGGGTCATCACGATCTACATCCTCGCGTCGACGATCATGCTGCCGGTCTACGGCAAGCTGGGCGACCTGATCGGACGCAAGGGCATCTTCATCGCCGCGATCACGGTGTTCATCCTCGGCTCGATCATCGGCGGATGGGCCCAGGACATGACCTGGCTGATCATCGGCCGTGGCGTGCAGGGCCTGGGTGGCGGCGGCCTGATGATCCTGTCGCAGGCGATCATCGCCGACGTGGTTCCGGCCCGCGAGCGCGGCCGCTACATGGGCATCATGGGCGGCGTGTTCGCGATCTCGTCGGTGGCCGGGCCGCTGCTGGGCGGATGGTTCACCGACGACCTCAGCTGGCGGTGGGGACTGTGGATGAACATCCCCCTCGGCCTGCTCGCGATCGTCGCCGCCGCGGTGTTCCTGCACCTGCCGGCCGGGCCGAAGCGCAAGGTGCGCCTGGATGTGCTCGGCATCGCGCTGCTGGCCCTGGCATCCACCGGCATCGTGCTGATCAGCACCTGGGGCGGACACGACGAGCCGCACGGCTACCCGTGGGGCTCGCCGCAGATCATCGGGCTGATCGTCGGCACCGTGGTCGCCGCGGTGCTGTTCGTGATCGTCGAGCTGCGCGCCGCCGAGCCGGTGATGCCGCTGCACCTGTTCCGCAAGCTGAACTTCAACCTGATGACCGCGGCCGGCTTGGTGATCGGAGTGGCGATGTTCGGTGCGCTGGGGTACATCCCGACGTACCTGCAGATGGTCACCGGCGCCGACGCCACGCAGTCGGGGCTGCTCATGATCCCGATGATGGGAACCGTGTTGGTGGCCTCGATCGTCTCGGGGGCGCTGGTCAGCCGCACCGGGCGCTACAAGTGGGCGCCGATCGCGGGAACGCTGGTCACCGCCGGGGGCATGCTGCTGCTGTCGACCATGACCAGCACGCTGCCGGTGTGGATCATGTGCGTGTACCTGGGTGTCATGGGCCTGGGCCTCGGGCTGTGCATGCAGATCTTCGTGCTGGTCGTGCAGAACACGTTCCCGAACTCCGAGGTGGGCGTGGCCACGTCGACGAACAACTACTTCCGGCAGATCGGCGCGTCGCTGGGATCGGCGATCGTGGGCAGCCTGTTCACCACGCGGCTGGTGCACCTGCTGACCGAGCGGCTGCCGGCCGGCGGCACCGGTGCCGGCCAGTCGACGAACAGCCTGACACCCGAGGTGGTCAAGGACCTGCCGGGACCGATCCGCGACATCGTGGTGGGCGCGTACAACGACGCTCTCACGCCGATCTTCTTGTACATCGTGCCGCTCGTGGTGATCGCGACGGTACTGGTGTGCTTCGTCAAGGAAGTGCCGCTGAAGAAGACGATCGACCGCGGCGACATCGCCGCCGAGAGCCTCGAGATCGACGGCTCGAACGCGGTGGCCACCACGACCGGCAACATCATCATCCGCGGCGCGCCCGACGCCGGTCGTTGAGCCCGGCCGGCTTCCGGCTTCCGGCTTCCCGACCTTCCCGCGGCAGGAGAATCGGCCCGCAGCAGGAGAATCCTCGCCGGAATCTCCTGCTCCGGCCGGAATCTCCTGCTCTGGCCGCGGTGGGCTCACCCCTCACCCGAGCCTGGTTCGGTATGCTCCCGAGATCCCAACCGGCTCCGCCCGGCCGGCTCCCGGCGGATCGTCGTCGCCAACCACGGAAACAGCAGGACCGACAGCATCCCGGCCCCGACCAGCACCGCCGCGCCCGAGCCGGCGAGGATGCCCTTGTCGACGCCGATGGCCGTGACCGCGACGATGATCGGCAGCCCGGTGGCGCCCATCAGGCCGACGGCAAGGCGGTCGCGTCGGCTCGAGCCGGGCGGGGCCGCCAGCAGCGACGGGATGCCGCGGACCACGAGCAGGATCACCAGGGTCGCGAGCACGAGCAGCAGCAGCATCGGCTGCGCGATGAGCGAGCGCAGGTCGAAGGTGATGCCGGTGTAGATGAAGAAGACCGGCACGAGGAACCCGAAGGCGACCGCCTCGATCTTGCTCTCGACCTCGCGGCGGTCGGATTCGGCGGCGTCGCGGATGAGCACACGCCACACGATGCCGGCGGTGAAGGCGCCCAGCAGCATGTCGATGTCGAGGAAGACGCTCAGCGCGACGAGGGCGGCGAGGATGAGCAGCACGACGCGCATCGCGAACTGGCCCGACGTGTGCAGCGTGGCACCGACCACCCGGTGCAGGGCTCCGCGCGGCACCGCGAACGCATACCAGATGGCGCCGGCGGCCAGCAGGGCGAAGACGCCGAGCACGATGGTGGCGGGTCCGGGCGCGCGGCTGCCGAGGAACACCGAGATCGCCACGAGCGGGCCGAACTCGCCCACCGCGCCGAGGGCGCTGACGCTTCGTCCGAACCCGGTGCCCAGCTCACCGGCATCCCGCAGCACCGGCAGCAGTGTGCCCAGTGCGGTGGATGCCAGTGCGACGCCCACGATCACGGCACCCTCGCCCGGCGCGGCCGTGAGCCCGACGAGCACGCCCGCGGCGAGGCTGATGAGCCATCCCCACAGCGCGCGCGAGCCGGTGCGCCCGCGCAGGGCGGTCGGGTCGATCTCGGTACCGGCGACGAAGAAGAGCATCGCCAGCCCGAACTGCGACAGCGTCTGGACGAACGCCGACGGGTGGGCCCACCCCAGCAGCGACGGTCCGATCACGATGCCGAGCACGAGTTCGAAGACGACGACGGGGATGCGCACCCACCGACCGAGCCCCCGCGCCGCCAGCGGCGCCAGTACGGCCATCAGGGGGATCAGCACCAGACTCACATCCACGCGATCAGGGTAGTGGGCGGATGGCTCCAGTTGGAGAATCCGCCCGCAGCAGGAGAATCGGCCCGCAGCAGGAGAATCCGGGCCGGATTCTCCTTCCCCCGCCGGATTCTCCTGCGCTCGGCTCGCACCCCGCCACCTGACCCGCCTGCGTCATCGACGGGATCGGCCCGGCTCTGGGTTCGGGGCCCAGGATGCGGGCCCAGGATGCGGACCCCGGATGCGGGCCCAGGACGTGGGCACCGGATGTGGGCACCGGAGGCCGAGGCGAAGCCCGGGACGTACGCTCGGACGATGTACGTTCCCCACTTCAACCGGATCGACGACCTCGACGCCGCCCGTGCGTTCGTGCACGAGGCGTCCGTCGCCACGCTCGTCACGACCGGCCCTGACGGTGCGCCGGACGCCACGCTGCTGCCGATCCTGTGGCACGGCGACCGGGTCATTGCGCACTTCGCCCGCGCGAACGAGCACTGGAAGCGCATCGCCGATGGCGCGCCGGGCCTGTTCGTCGTCTACGGACCCGATGCGTACGTCACGCCCACCTGGTACGCCGCCAAGGCCGAGCACGGAAAGGTCGTGCCGACGTGGAACTACTCCGCGGTGCAGCTGCGGGGGCCGGTGACAGTGTATGAGGATGCCGCGTGGCTGGACGAGGCCGTCACGGCGCTCACCGACCGGCATGAGGCCGGGCGGCAGCATCCGTGGGCCGTGTCTGATGCGCCCGACAAGTACGTCCACGGCCAGCTGCGCGCGATCGTCGGCGTCGAGATGCGCGTGGAGCGGGTCGATGCAAAGGCGAAGTGGAGCCAGAACCGGTCGGATGCCGACCGCTCGGGCGTCGCAGCCGGGTTCGAGACCGAGGGCCGACCGGATGCCGCGGCCCGCGTCCGCGACGGCAGCCTCTGACCCGGCACCCGGCCGCCGGGCCCCCCGTCGTTGAGCGAGCGCCCTCCCCCGGTCGTTGAGCGAGCCGGCGGCGAGTCGAACCGACCCCACCCAGGCACCCACAGCTGTAGCTGTTTGCTACACTTGCGGCATGGCCAGCACGATGCCGATGCGCGTGGACGGCGACCTCTTCGAGGTCGCGAAGTCGGCCGGTGCCGCCGCGAGCCGCAGCGCCGCCCAGCAGATCACCCACTCGGCACGAATCGGGCGCGAACTCGAGGCCTCTCCCACCGTCAGCCATCGCGATGTGCTGCGCGTGCTGGCCGGCGACTCGTCGTACGACGAGCTCGGCGAGCGCGGGCAGGCCGTCGTGCGGGCGATCTGGGACGAGCGGATCGATGCCCGCCGTGCGCGGCTCGACTTCGCAGACGAATTCACCCGCGAGGGTCGCTCGTGGTCGGAGGCCGACGAGCAGGGGAACGTCGTCGTCCGAGACGGGTCGGACGACTGACGCGTGCCCGTTCTGCACCTGCTGGCCGGGCCTGACGGCTCGGGCAAGTCGACCTACGTCGAGCGCATCCTGCAGCCGGTGACGCACCTGCCGTTCGTCAACGCGTCCATCATCGCCGCCGAGCGCTGGTCCGACTCCGCCGCCGAGCACGCGTACGAGGCCTCACGCGTGGCTACCGCCGAGTGTTCCCGCCTGATGGCGGCCGGCGTCTCATTCATCACCGAGACCGTCTTCAGCCACCCCAGCAAGGTGGAGTTCGTCGAGGACGCGCTCGCCCACGACTATCTGGTGCAGCTGCACGTGATGCTGGTTCCGGTCGAGCTCTCGGTCACCCGCGTCGCTGACCGCATTGCGCACGGCGGGCATGCCGTTCCCGAGCAGAAGATCCGCGAACGCCATGCTCGACTGTGGGATCTCGTCGCCCGTGCACGCGCGCTCGCGGACCGCACGGAGTTCTTCGAAAACAGCGCGGCGAGCACACCGTTCCGGCGGGTCGCCGTGTATGAGCACGGGATGCCGGTGGGCACCGCGTCGTGGCCGGCATGGGCACCGGCCGTGCTCATCCGTCGACCCTGACCCCGAGGTGCTCGGCGAACAGCGGCGCCATCAGCGCCGTCTGTTCGTGGCTGAGCGTCGCTGCCCGGCGACAGCGTGTCACCGCCGCCGCGCCGCCACTGCGCCGCTACTCGCCGCGTCGCTCCTCGGCGTACCGCGGCGCCAGCGCCTCCATCTGGTCCATCACCAGCGTGATCGCACCGGGCTGGCGGTCGGGCGGGTACTTGTACTTGACGAGCAGCCGCTTGATCGACGACCGCAGCTTCGCGCGCACGTCGTCGCGCACGGTCCAGTCGGTGCGCACGTCGCGGCGCATCACCGCGACCAGCTCGCGGGCGATCTGCGCGAGCGTGTCCTCGCCCTGCACGTCCACCGCCGACTGGTTCTGGGCGACGGCGTCATAGAAGGCGAGCTCGTCCTGCGACAGCGGTGGTGAGAAGCGCTCCCCGCGCGACGCCTCGTCCGAGACATCCTTCGCCATCGCCACGAACTCGGCGATCACCTCGGCGGCGGTGAGCTGCTGGTTCGTGTACCGGCGCATGATCTCGCCGATCCGGTCTGAGAAAGCTTGCTGCCGCACCAGGTTGCCGCGGGTGGCCGCCCGTGCCGAACCGACGAGGCTCGCGCGCAGCGCTTCGATCGCCAGTTGCGGGTTGCGCGCCTTCTCGGCCTGTGCGAGAAACCCGGGCCCGATCTCGTCGAGCGACACCTCGGGCAGACCCGCCGCCTCATAGATGTCGAGCACCTCGCCGCTGGCCAGCGACTCGAACATCAGCTCGCCGAGCAGCCGCTCGATCTCGTCCGACAGCGGCTCGTCACGCCCCTGCCGCTCGGCCGCGTCGTACTTCGCCATCCACACCCGCACCTCTTCGTAGAAGGCGATCTCGTCGTGCAACTCGATCAGGCCGGGGCGGCGGGATGCCAGGGCCCACGCCCGCGACAGCGCCGAACTCTTCGCGCGGTAGCGGGCCGAGAGCCGTTCGGCGCCGAGCTCGGGGGCGTTCAGCGGGTTCTGCAGGTCGCGCAAGAAGTTCACCGCGCGGGTGACCGCGTTCAGCTGGGCGCGCGATCCGCCGGCGGTGAGCATCGCGCGCCAGTCGCAGTCGGCGAGCATCACACGGATCTCGCCCACCAGTTCGCGAGCGATCCCCACGGCCTCGTCGACGTCACGGCCGACGGGCTTGTTCTGTCGGTCTTTGACGGTGTATTCGGCGAGCGCCCGGGCGAGGTTGTCGGCGAGCGGTGCGTAGGCGACGAGCAGGCCGTCTTCCTTTCCCCGGAACGTCCGGTTCACCCGCGCGAGCGTCTGCATCAGCAGGGCGCCCTTGAGCGGCCGGTCGAGGTAGAGCGTGTGCAGCGGCGGCGCGTCGAACCCGGTGAGCATCATGTCTTTGACGATCATCAACTCGAGCTCGTCGTCGGGGTCTTTCAGCCGCGCCTTGATCGCGGCGTTCGCAGAGTCGCGGCGCACGTGGTCGCTGATCGGCGGCTGGTCGGCGGTGGTGCCCGAATAGACGACCTTGATCGTGCCGGCGTCGAGCGCGTCGGAGTGCCAGTCGGGTCGCAGCGCGACGATGGCGCGGTACAGGCGCGCGCAGATCTCACGGGTGCCGCCGACGATCAGCGCCTTGCCGGGCCCACCGATGAACGGCCGCATGCGCGCGCGTCGTTCCTCCCAGTGCGCGACCAGGTCGGCGGCGAGCTTGTCGAGTCGTTCGGGTGCACCGTACACGGCGTTGACGACGGCGACGGATGCCTCGACCCGCGCGCGCTCGGTGTCGTCGAGGCCCGTGGTGACCTCGTCGGCTGCTCGGTCGATCTGCTCGTCGGTGACGCCGTCGGCCAGCGCGACCTTGATGAGCCGCGGCTCGAACGAGACCGGCACGGTGGCACCGTCGGCGACGGCCCGGGTCAGGTCGTAGATGTCGATGTAGTCGCCGAACACCGCACGGGTGTCGCGCTCGGCGAGCGAGATGGGCGTGCCGGTGAACGCAATGAGCGTGGCGTGCGGCAGGGCGTCGCGCAGATGGCGGGCGTAGCCGTCGAGGTCGTCGTAGTGGCTGCGGTGCGCCTCGTCGACGATGACGATGACGTTGCGACGGTCGGTGAGCAGAGGATGCCGCATCCCGGCGTCTTTCTCGGCCTTCGACAGTCCGAACTTCTGCAGGGTGGTGAAGTAGATGCCGCCGGTCAGCCGTGCGGCCAGTTCGTCGCGCAACTGAGCGCGTTCGTGGATCTGCACCGGCTTTTCGGGCAGCAGCAGGCTGCGGTCGAACGTCTGATACAGCTGCCCGTCGAGCTCGTTGCGGTCGGTGACGACGATCAGGGTGGGGTTGCGCAGTTCGTGGCGTCGCGAGACGAGGTTGGCGTAGAGCTCCATCTCCATCGACTTACCCGAGCCTTGGGTGTGCCAGACGACGCCGGCCTTACCGTTCGAGGCGACGGCTTCGACGGTGCGGCCGACGGCCTTGGTCACGGCGAAGTACTGGTGCGGTTTGGCGATGCGCTTGACGAGGCCGTCGGGGCCCTCGTCGAACGCGGTGAAGTTGCGCAGCAGCTGCAGAAAGCGTTCTTGGTTGTACAGGCCGAGCAGTGCGTCGTCGAGGGGCTGCACACTCTGGCCGTCTTCGAAGCGCGGCTGTTCCAGGGCCAGCCCGTCGTCGTCGACGTTCCACGGCGCGTAGTGGTTGAGCGGGGTGAACGGTGTGCCGTATTTGGCGTCGGTGCCGTCGCTGGCGAGGGTGAACACGCAGAAGCGAAAGGCCATGGGCAGCTCACGCACGTAGGTGGCGAGCTGGTCGACGGCCGATTCGACGCGTGCCGACGCAGAGCCGGCGCGTTTCAGTTCGGCAATGGACAGTGGCATCCCGTTCACATACATGACCAGGTCGAAGCGGCGATGCGACTCGCGGTCGCGCACGGTGACCTGGTTGACGGCGAGCCAGTCGTTCTGCGCGGGGTCGGTGTCGATCAGGCGGATGCGCGGGTTCTGCTCGATGCCGTCGGCGTCGATGTAGCTGAGCGGGTATCCGTCGACGAGGCAGCGATGGATGCGGTGGTTCTCGGTGATCGCGTCTTGGGAGCGGGGCGCGGCGATCTCGCCGAGCGCCTGCTGCAGGTAGTGCACCGGCACATCGGGGTTGAGCCGCTGCATGGCGGCGAGCAGGCGCGGACGGATGAGCAGCTCGTCCCACGTGTCGCGCTCGCCGGTGCCGGGCGCGATCTTCTCGCCGGCGAGGGGACGCCACATGAGCGGCTCGGCGAGGGTCTCGAGCGCCATGCGCTCCCATTCCGATTCGGGGATGCCGCTCATGCCTGGGCTCCTTCGTGATGTCTTGCGGGTGTCTTGACCGCGTTGCTCATGGACCCGACGCATTGCGTGATGAGTGACGCACTGCGACAGTCAATAAACGTACGAATGCGTACACTGCTGTACAATTGAGCCATGGCTACGGTGAGTGCAACGGATGCCCGGCAGACGCTTCCGGCGCTGCTGGACCGTGTCGACAAGGGTGAGGAGATCGAGATCTCGCGCCATGGCCGCGTCGTGGCAGTGATCGTGAACCCCGGCGCACTGGCCGCGCGACGCGCTCGGGGGGCCTGGCAGAGGGCCGACGAGATCGGTGCGATGCTTGAGGCCGCCCGCGACAAGCCGATTCGTCGTGCGGCAATGTCTCCGGGCCGGGCAGAAGAGCTGGTGGCACAGGTGCGACGCGAGCGCGACGCACGATGAGTGGCCTGGTCGCCTTCGATGCCGATGTGCTGATCTACACCGCGGATGCTGCGAACCCGCTCGGCACGAAGATCGCGGCCTTGTTCGATGAGAGCGATGGCCCCGCCGGCATCGGGTCGGTACTCCTCCTGACCGAGGTGCTTGCCAAGCCGCTGCGTACCGACCCACATGCTGAGGAAGTCACAGCGCTGGCGAGTCTGCTCAGCCGCTTGGATCTCCGTGCGCTCGACGAGCCCACGGCGCGGCTCGCTCTCACGTTCGCTGTCGCATACAGGCTTCGCGTGGCCGATGCTGCACACCTTGCGACGGCCGTCGCGGCCGGCGCGGACGTGTTCCTGACCAACAACCGCAAAGACTTCTCGCGCGATATCTCCGAGATCGACGTCGTGTATCCCGACGACCTCGTGTGACGCGCTCATTGCCGTCCCAGCCGCACCGTGGTCGTCGTGCCGAGCGCCGTCACCTTGTAGCTGATCTCGCCGTCCGCGTATGTGAACGTCTTGGTGTCGTCCCTTGACGCGAGCAGCGCGTTTTCGGTCTTGGCCTTATCGCGTGTCGACTCCCACGTGAACGTCGTGCTGGCGTCACTGGGCAGCGTCACCGAGCCGACCCAGTAGATCGAGGTGGAGTCGCCGCTGTCGGCGACCCAGTCGATCGAGATCACGCCGTCGGAGATCGTGGCCTGCTGATAGTTCGTGTCGCTCTTCGCGTTCGTCTGCTTCCACGTGCCGTCGAGGTTCACCGGCTGCGGGGTCGGTGCCTGCGTCGTGGATGCCGAAGCCCCAGCGGTGTCATCGACCTGGCCGCCGCCACCACCGGTGCAGCCGACCAGCCCGAGGGATGCCACAACGACGAGCGCGGCAGTGGCGAGGAAGGTCTTGGTGTTCATGGTGCTTCTCTTTCGATTCGTTTGTTCAGACATCAGACGCCGACTCGTGACGCCGCGGCCACGGCATCCCGAACCCGCAGCTTGCCTGACATCAGCTGGGGCAGCAGCGCGTCGCGGGTTGCCGCGAGCGTGCGGTTCTCACGCATGCATTGATCAACTGTTCCGAGCAATGCAGATAGCACTGACTCGGCTTCGCCTGCGGAGTCAGCGTCCCACGACATCTCGAGATCATCGAATGTAGCCTTCGTGATCGTGTCAAACACGGAGCCGTGTGCGATCGCCTTGGCCCGCTCTGTTGCCTTGAGTACTGAAAAGTAGAGCAATGCCGCGGGGACCGCACCTGGCACGAAGCCATAGCAGGACTGGTTGAAGGATGCCGCGATTCCAAGGCGTGCGACGGCGCCCACAGTTCCTCGCGCCGTAAGAATCACTGATCCGACCGGAAGCGGTCTTGCCTTTGTTTCTTCTCCCGCTAGCGCGGTGATCTTCTCGGCTGTGTCAAGAATCACCCTCGAAGATGCACCGGAGACGTCTCTCGCTGAGACCCAGGGCAGTACACCATCATCCCAATAACCCGCAACAGAGCGCGACGGCGTGCCGCCGAGAATCGGGTCCAGCACCTCAGATATTGCCACTCTCCGCCACGCTTGGGTCGCGCGCTCGTATTCACGCTCGGCTAGATCGCTGGCCACAGAAGCGAGCTTGGTGTTGGCGGCGATCTTGTCGTCGAGGGCGCCCAGGACCTCGGCGATCGCCTGCTGCTCGGGGACGGGTGGCCACGTCACGGCGATGGGATGAAGGTGGTTGCGGTTCAAGGTCGGGTTCGCAGAGCCGGCATCGAGCCATGACACGTCAAACTTCGACATGAAGTAGTAGACAAACTTCGGGTCGTTTCCTCCGAAATCACGAATCCATAACGTCGTGTCATGCGGCCAGAAGGGACCAGGCAGAAAGAAGGCCTTGCCGAGAGTCCCCTTTCGACCGATCACGACTCCAGGGCCGTCAGATATGGCCTCGTTATGGAAACTCGATACTCCTCCAGATGATACGACCGGGACGTTTCCGTCGACTTGGGCTGCACGAGTGATATCGACCCCTCGTTGGAACTGCACGAGGTCCCCGAGTGGTGCAGTCCGCCACTCAGACATCGACCCTCCCCAGTTGCTCGCGCACGACGTCGGCCAGGCGGGCCGACTCGGCGAACTGAGCCTCGAGCTCGGCGCGCAGGCGCGTGAGCTTCTCTTCGATCGGCTCGCCGTCGTCTTCGGCCTCGGGGGCCCCGACGTAGCGGCCGGGCGTCAGAGCGTAGTCGGCTGCCTTGATCTCTGCGAGGGTCGCGGAGTAGCAGAAGCCGGGAATGTTCTCGTACGAGTCGGGGCGTTTCGACTCGGCGGCTTCGCCGCCCCGCTCAACGACCGGATCGCGGCCGAGCCAGGCGTGGTAGGTGTCGGCGATCTTCGCGATGTCGTCGTCAGACAGTGCGCGCTCGGCGCGATCGACCATGTGACCGAGTCCGCGCGCGTCGATGAAGAGCACCTCGCCGGCCCGCTCACCCTTGTCACGAGCGAAGAACCACACACACACCGGAATCCCGGTCGACCGGAACAGCTGCGTGGGCAACGCCACCATGCACGACACCAGGTCGGCCTCGACGATCTCGGCACGGATCTGGCCCTCGCCGCCCGAGTTCGACGACATCGACCCGTTCGCCATGACGACGCCGGCCTGGCCGCCCGGAGCGAGCTTCGACAGGATGTGCTGGATCCACGCAAAGTTCGCGTTGCCGGCCGGCGGCACCCCGTACCGCCAGCGCGGGTCCGACTCCGACCGCGCCCAGTCCTTGATGTTGAACGGCGGGTTCGCCATCACGAAATCCGCCTGCAGCTCGGGGTGCAAGTCGCGCGCGAACGTGTCGCCCCACCGCGGCCCCAGGTTGCCGGTGAGCCCGTGGATCGCCAGGTTCATCTTCGCCATCCGCCAGGTGCGCTCGTTCAGCTCCTGGCCATAGATCGAGATGTCCGACCCCTCGCCGTGATGCGCGTCGATGAACTTCTCGGCCTGCACGAACATGCCACCCGACCCGCAGCACGGATCGTACACGCGCCCGTGCGTCGGCTCGAGCATCGCCACCAGCACCCGCACCACGCCGGCCGGCGTGTAGAACTCGCCGCCCCGCTTGCCCTCGGCCGCGGCGAACTTCTCGAGGAAGTACTCGTACACCTCGCCCAGCAGGTCGCGCGCCCGCCGCCCATCGGCACCGGCCTGTCCCTGGCCGGCGAACCGCGCCGAGTTGAACAGGTCCACCAGCTCACCGAGCCGACGCTGATCGACGTTGTCGCGGTTGTAGATGCGCGGCAGAGTGCCCGCAAGACCCGCGTTCGCCTGCATCAAGGCATCCATCGCCTCGTCGATCAGCTGCCCGATCGTCTTCTGCGGCCCGTCCAGCGACAGCCCCTTGGCGTGCTCGGCCAGGTACGACCACCGCGCGTGCGCCGGCACCCAGAACACGCCCCGGCCGGTGTACTCGTCGACGTCGTCGATCAACTCGGCGATCTGGTCGTCGTCGTATCCGTCGGCGGTCAGCTCGGCCCTGATCTGGCCGCGCCGCTCATCGAACGCGTCCGACGCGTACTTGAGAAAGACCAGGCCCAGGATGACGTCTTTGTACTGCGAGGCATCCATCGAGCCACGCAGCTTGTCGGCCGCCTTCCACAATGTGTCTTTCAGCTGCTTCATCGTCGACGGCGCCTGCGGAGCCGCGTTCTTCGGGGTTCTGGGCATGGGTCCTTCTTCACTCGTCGGGTCGGTCATGAGGGTCGGATGCCGCAGCCGGCGGTCCCGCGCCCGGCCGCGGCGGTGCCGACTCGGGCACCTGCACAGACACCGCGCGCACGGCGACGGCGTCGCACAGGATGCCGGTGAGCCGGTCGAGTTCGTCGATACGGCGGTGCAGGTCGGCCCGTGTCGCCGCCGCCTCATGCAGCGCGGCGCGCAGCGGCGCGACCTGGACCGGATCGACCCGACGCAGCATCCACCGTCGCCATGCACCGGGCCCCGCGGCGCCGCCCGCGATGTCGGCGGCGATCAGCTCGGGCACCAGCCCCACCGAATCGTGCGGGTCGATCCGCAGCACCCGCGCCGGGCTCGCCACGACATGCGACCCTGCGGTGTCGACCCACGCCCGCGGCGTGGGTGCGGTGCGGAACACGATGTCGTCGGGGCGGGTCAGCTGGGCATGCGGATGCCGCTGCGCGAACGCAAGATGGTCGACCCGGCGCCCGCCGATGCGGTCGGGGTCATCGAGATCGTCGGCAGAGACCACCACGAGACCGGTGTCGCCGAGCTCATCGGCGTCGAGCCGTGTGCCTGGCAGCACGCGCACGTGCCCGGCGGCTGCCGCGGCATCGAGCCGGATCGAGTCGGGTTGCGGCAGGGCGTCGGCCCGGGGCATGACCTCGACCGCGGGTGCGTCGCCCGCCGCGGCGCCCAGAGCGACGTCGAGCAGCGCGGGCAGGTCGCGGGATGCCACACCCTCGCCGCGACGCCGGGGCGCGGCATCCGCCACCAGAGCCCCGTCACGTGCGAGCACAGACGAGGTGCGCGCCAGCCGGGCAAAGCGGAAGGTGTGCGCCGTCGCCTGCGCCGGACCGCCGAGGTTGGCGACGACGTCGCTGACCAGATCGGCCGCCGCAGCGGGCGTGAGTGCCACCCCGGTCAGGTCGGCCAGCGCGATCACGCGGTCACCGAGCGCGATCGACGCCTCGGGTCCGAACACCCACAGCGCCTGCGCCTCGCGCACCGCCGTCGGCACCAGGCCGGCGTCGAGCCGCACGATCGCGCGCACCCGGCCGGTGCGCAGCGTGAGCGCGCGCACGTCGGCGGCGGTCGCCGGCAGAGCGTCGACGAGCACCCGAGCCGGGCCGATCAGCACCCCGACGTCGTCGGCATCGAGCCGCAGCACGACGTCGTCGACCTCGTCGAGCGTCTGCGTGACCGTCGCGCCGGGCGCAGTGGGTACCCGCGCCAGCATCACGGTGCGGGCCCCGTCGGCGGGCAGCGGATCGTCCGCCGGCAGCCCCCGGCACAGCCGGCCGCGGCGCAACGCGCGATCCGCCGCACCCCCCGGCCACTCGACGTCAGCGTCGTCGCCGAGGGCATCGGACGCAGCGTCGAGCAGTGCGGCATCCACCCCCGGCCCGACGCGCAGCCGCGGGGCTTCGGGATCGGCGAGCGCCGCGACCAGGCGCGCGGTGAGTGTGAGCAGATCGTGGTGCGGTTCTCCCGCGGATGCCGCGGCCCGCCGCATCCGCGTCGCCCGGCGCTGCAGGTGTTCAAGCGCCGCGGCCGGCGAATAGCGGGCGTCGACGAGCCGGTCGACGTAATCCAGTGCGGGGGCGCCGCGTTGCAGGTGCCGGTCGATCTCACGTGTCAGGTGCGTGTCGTCGGGGTCGAGGGCATGCGCCCGCTCGCGCAGGGCATCGCGCTTTGTCGTCAGCGGCTCGCCCGTGCCCGCACGCAACGCGATGAGCGCCGAGAGCTCGGCGAGGTCGTCGGGTCGGGCGATGTCGAGCCCGACCGGCTCGGCGACGGCTGCGGCATCCGCGACCGCGTCGGGATTGTTGCCGTGCCCGGTGACGACCAGCCATTGCGCGACCGCGTCGGCGTCGAAGAGTTCGCGACGCCCGTCGTGGGCCGAAGCGGGCGGAAACGGCGTGTCGGCCTCACGGAACCGCGCGCGCCACATCGACGCGACCGGGCGCCGCACCCGAGCGAGCTCGGCGACGCCCGCCAGCGAGATGAGCAGCGGCTGCGTGGCCGCGGGCGCGGTGGACATGCGATGACAATATCGCGCTGCGATGGTCCGAGCCAGCATAAACATTGATAATCCCACTTATCAGTGCGCACCGTGCTGGGTGTCGGCGGCCTCTCCTACCGTGTGGCTGGACGGTTCGCCGGGTGAGCGGGCGTCACGGCCTGGGGACGAGACGCCCGCCCCTCCAACCCAAGAGAAGAGGTCGACAGATGAAACACCTGTTCGCCGCCGGCACCGCCCTTGCGGTGGTTGCCGTCCTGTGCGGCTGCAGTGCGATCCCCGACGACGCGACGACACCGTCACGCCTCCCCGACACCGACAGCGTGCAGACGCCGGATGCCGCCACCGCGCCCTCGCCCACACCGAGCAACTCGTCGCTGTTCGGCGACACGGTCACGAACGACCGCGGCAATCTCGTCAAGAAGATCGGGCAGATCGCCGGCACCGGATCGGTCGACGACCCCGATGTGATCACCTCGACGTTCGCGGTGACCGACATCGTGGTCGACCGCAAGTGCACCGACGAGTTCGCCGAGAAGCCGCAGAACGGCCACTACGTCGCGGTGCACCTGAACGTCGAGACCACGAAGGATCTCGCGAAGGAGGACTACCCGGTGGTCGGCTTCGACGCGGGCTACTGGCAGGCCTACGACGCGAAGGGCACGCGTGTGAACGACCCGCTCGGCAATGCGTTCACGTGCCTGGCGAGTTCGGAGCAACTGCCGGGTGAGATCGGGCCCGCACAGAGCGTGTCGGGATGGATCGTGCTCGACGTCCCGACGACCCACGGCGCCGTGGTGCTCGCCCCTTATGGCGCCACCGGCTGGGAGTGGGACTACTGATCCCGCCCGGCCGACCCCCGAAACGACAGTTCTGAAAGGACACTTCTCATGACCGATTCCCACACTCCCGTCTCACCCGGGCCCGGGTCCGACCCCACCTCCCCCGACGCCCAGCCACCGACGGCGGCTGCATCGGGCACACCGACACCGGGGTCCGCTCCCGGTCACAGTGCACCGTCGGTGCCGATGTCGAACGTGCCCTCCGCACCGATATCCACGTCGCCCGGTGCACCGGCATCCGCGCCTCCGACCCCGCCGAAGCCCGCTTCCACGCCGACACCTGCCGAGGGGCGGCAGTTCCTCGCCGCCTGGCTGCTCTCTTACTTTCTCGGTGTGTTCGGTGTCGACCGCTTCTATCTGGGCAAGGTCGGCACCGGCCTGCTCAAGCTGTTCACCCTGGGCGGTGCGGGTATCTGGTGGCTGGTCGATCTGATCCTCATCCTCGCCGGCGCGATGCGCGACCGCGCCGGTCGGCCGCTGGTCGGATTCGACCGATACAAGGTGATCGCCTGGATCGTCACCGCCGTGCTCGTCGTCGTCGGCATCGTCGCAGGCTCGGTCGGCGGGGCGACGGCCGGATCACACACGCCGGATGCTGTGACCGCTCCGTCCACGCCGAGCAGCGTCGCGACCGACGACACACCGGCGAAGGATGCCGCGTCGCCCGGGGCCGAAGCATCCGCCCCCGAAGCCGTCGCACCCGCCGAGCCCGTGGATGTCTCGAAGACGTGGGCCGACGACACATTCGGCACGTTCGCGGTGGTCAAGAAATCTGGCCGTGGCGACTCGCTGATCGCCCTGCCGAAGGGTGCCACGGGCGGTCTCGTGACCGCGGCGTATACGGGGCAGGGTAACTTCGCGATCTCGGTGCTCGACGCGTCGAACACGTCCACGGGCGAATTGCTCGTCAACACGATCGGTCACTATTCGGGCACCAGCGCGTGGGGCATGGCCGCCCTCGGTGAAGGCGCTCGCCTGCAGGTCAGCGCCGAGGGCGCCTGGACGATCACACTGGCGCCGCTGTCGACCGCGAAGAAGTTCACCGGCTCGGCTCGGGGCACCGGCGACGCCGTCCTGCTGTATCCCGGAGACGCGGCGGCGCTCACCGCCACGCACAAGGGGAGTGCCAACTTCGTCGTCTATGAGAAGACCGATCAGACATTCCACATGGGCCTCCTCATCAACGAGATCGGCGCGTACTCCGGCACCGTGCCACTGGCTGCGGGACCGTCGATCCTGTCGGTGCAGGCAGACGGGGCGTGGACGTTGAAGGCCGGCTGACTCGTCCTTGGCGTATCCCGAGCGACTCGGGTCGCTGCGCTCGCTCAGGGACCCGAGGAAGGCCGGGTCCGCTTCCACCGGAAGCAGGAGATTCCGGCCACAGCAGGAGAATCGGCGCCGGAATCTCCTGCTCTCGCCGGATTCTCCTGCGCTCACGTCGGGGCGCCCACCTCGGCCCGTCCCCTCGGGGCGCTCACCCCCGGGCACTCCCCTCGGGGCGCTCGCCCAGACCCGCTCAGCTCCCGGTGCGCGGGTGCGCCGCGAAGAAGTCCCACATCACCGCGGTGGTGTCCACGGCCTGCGATGGCTGCTTGCGGTCGGCGCCCGCGCCGGACTTGAGCGGCGCTCCCGGCCAGCCGTGTCCGGCGTCGGCGATCGTGATCAGTTCGACCGCACGCCCCTCGGGGCACACCGACAGCGACGTCGACACCACCCCGGCGACGGTCGTCGTCTCCGCGCCGCACCCGTCGACGGTGCGCCACCGCGCCATCACCTGATCGACGGGCGGACCGTCGATGCGGCCGGGCCCGGTGCCCGGACTGCCGTCGAACGGGATCGTGGTGTCCTCCAGCCCGTGCACGTGCAGCACCGACGTCGGCTGCGGATGCGCGCAGCCGTCGAGCATCGTCGCCGAATCCGCGCCGATCGCCGCGAACAGGTCGGTCTCGCAGGCCAGCGTGTACGCCAGGATCCCGCCGTTGCTGATCCCCGCCGCGTACACCCGCGCCGTGTCGATCGGCTCGGCCCTCTCGATCGCCGCGACCATATCGGTCACAAACCCCACATCGTCGACGCCCTCCCGCGCCGGATAGCCGCAGCATCCCCCGCCGTCGACGTTCCACGCGGACACCTGCGGCCCGAGCCCATCAGGATAGGCCACGACGAACCCGCCGGCGGCGGCCGCGGCATCCCAGCCGTAGAACTTCTCGGCGTTCGCGCCGCTGCCCCCGCCACCGTGCAGCATGACCACGAGCGGCGCCGGCCCGTGCAGCGCCCTCGGCACGTACACGCGATAGGTGCGCTCGCGTCCGCCAGAGTCGATCGTGTAGGCGTGCGACCCGACGGCGAGGGATGCCGCGGCCCCGCCCGGCGCGGACGCGCTCGGCGTCGGGTTCGGGCTCGTCGCCGAGCCCCCGGGCGCCGCGCCCGACGGCGCCGGAACCGGCCGCAGCGCCCACACCACTCCGAGCGCGACGACGATGACAGCCGCGACGCCGAGTCCCACGATCATGCCCCTGCGCATGGCCGTCACGGTAGGCCGCCGGCGTCGGAGCCGACCATGCATCCGCTATGCGAAAGCCCAGCGACATCGCTGCACCGCCGCACGCGCGCAGGCGGCACCGCCGTCATCCGCCCAGGTGCGCGAGGTGCTCCCGGATGCCGCGGAAGTGCACCGTGAGCCGCTCCGCGGCCCGCTGCCGGTCGTTCGCGCGCACGGCGTCGAGGATCAGCCGGTGGTCGTGCGCGGTCTCGACGAGGTCCGCGGGACTCGGCGACGCCTCACGGTAGATCCGGCCGTACGCCGTCCAGAACACCTCGAGCAGGCTCGTGAGCAGGTCGTTGTGGAGCGATCCGTACAGCACCCGGTGGAACTCCTGGTCCGCCTCGAGGAACGCGCGCCCCTGGGCGGCGGAGTCCTCCATGGCGCGCACGCACGCCTCCAGCTCCGCCAGCTCGGCCTCGGTGATGACGTCGATGGCGAGCCCGACCAGCCCCGCCTCGAGCGCCTGGCGCACGTCCACGAGCTCGAGCGCCTCGCGTCCGCCGTGCCGCAGCGACAGCCGGCCGCGAAAGGTCAGGCTCGCCGTGAGCGCGTCGAAGCTCGTCGAGGCCACGAACGTGCCGAAGCCGTGGCGGATCTCGACGACGCCGAACGCCTGCAGCACCTTGAGCGCCTCGCGGACGGTGTTGCGGCCGACGCCGAGGGCTCGGCACAGCTCGGACTCGGTCGGCATCGGGTCGCCGACATCGAGATCGCGCTCCAGGATGAGGTCCATGATGTCGTCCTGCAGGTGACGCAGCCGCCGCTGCGCCGCGCGACTGGCCGGCGGAAGATCGGCCGGGTCCGAGGTCGCCGTTCCGCCTGGGTGTGCCACATCCTCACTGTATCGGCGGTGGAGGTGGCCCCACCCGGCGTCGGCAGGAGAATCGGCCCGCGGCAGGAGAATCCGCGCACAGATCTCCTGCTCTCGCCGGATTCTCCTGCGGACCCCCGCGCGAAGATCCCGCGCCCCGCCCGAGGGCACACCGGGCGGAGCGCGGGACCGGATGCGACGGGCTCAGCCCTGCGGCTGCCAGGGTCCGTACGGATCCCCGGGGGCCTGGTTGCGGGTCCACCACTTCGCCGCGTACCGGGTGCCGTGGTACGAGACCACGTCGCCGGCGTCGAACACGCGCGAGGGGGTCCACAGCGCCTCGCCCGTCGCCGTGGTGGCGATCTCCTGCCACGGACCCCACGGGTCCCCGGGCTTCTGGTTCTTCGTCCACCACATCGCCGACCACAACGACCCGGCGTAGCCGACCAGGTCGCCGTCGTCGTACGTCGTCACCGCATCCCACGCGGGGGCGGTCTTCAGCGTCAGGGCCGCCGCCGCGGCATCCGCGCTCACCGTGCGGGCGCCGTTGTGCGCGGTGCCGTGCAGCGCCGGGCCGGCGACCGACCCCGCGGCGACGTCGGCGGCGGTCAGCGTCACGGTGTCGGTCGCGACCGCCTGGTGAACGCCGGGGGCGAGGGATGCCACAGCCGCACCTCCCGCGGCCACCTGATCCAGCCGGACGTTGCCGTCGTTGCCGAGCGTGCTCGTCCAGGTGACGGTGTCACCGGTTGTGGCGACGCCGTTGCCGTCGACGTCGTGCCAGGTGCCGGTCACCGTCGCGCTCAGGTGCGGATCGCGCACGCGCACATCGACCTCGTCGCCGGTGACGGTGAGGGTCTTTGCGGCCTGCCCGGCGGCAGACAGCGACCACGTGCTCTGCGGCACGAAGAAGCCCTGGTCGAGCTCGTCCTGCGTCACCGTGTGCCGCGGGAAGGCGCAGTCGTACGAGGCGAACCCGGCCAGCGCGCTGTAGCGGCAGTTGCCGGGGCCGGGCGGCACGAACGGGGCGAAGTTCCCCGCCGTCGGGGCGACCAGGGTCGTCACCGGCGAGGTGTTCTCGACGTGGAACGTGTACGGCACCTGGTCCCCCACCGCGTACGGGTCCGTCGCGAGGTCACGCGCGGCATCCCCTCGTTCGCCGGTGACGACCGCCGACAGCGCCTGGTCGCTCAGCAGCACCGGTGACCCGGTGAGCGAGACCGGCACCGTGTTCTGCGGCGCCGTGGTCGGGGCGATGGTGAAGCCGAACCGGGGCTGGAACCACCCGCGATCGATGTCCTGCTGGGTGAGGGTGCGGGTCGGGTACGCGCAGTTGTACGCGCCCTTGGCGGGCAGGTTGCCGTAGCGGCACTTCGTCGGAGCGAACCCGTCGGTGAAGTTCGCGTCCGTCGGCTCGACGACGGTCGCCACGTTCGAGCTGCTGGTGACCCGCACCGTGAAGGTGAGCGTGTCGCCCACCCGATACGGGTCGGTCGCGACATCCCGCGCCGGGCTGGTGTTCGTGACGGCGAGGGTCGCCCCCAGGTTCACCGGGTTCGTCGCGTGCATCGTGATCTGGCTCTGGCTCACGCGTCCGTCGGATGCCGTGAACGCCATCGTCATGCCGGTGGCGTCGCCCGCGGTGGCGGGCGCGGTCAGCGTCACGTCCACGGTGGTCGAGGCGCCGGGCGCGAGGTTCTGCACGCTCGCGGGCTGCGCACTCCAGCCGTCCGGGGTGAAGAACGTCACCTCGCCCGACAGTGGCGTCTGCTCCTGGTTGGTGACCGTGACCGGGATGCTCGTCGGCGTGGTGCCGTGCACCGTGGCGGACCCGAGCGTGAGCGGAGCGCAGACGTATTTCATCCAGGCCTCGTCGAACGTCGTGAACTGCAGGTTCGAGACGTAGTCCTTCTCCCACAGCACGCCGATGTCACCGTCGTCGAGCACGGTGGCGCTGGCGTAGCCGAACGTGCCGCCCTTGTTGATCTGCCGCACGCCGGGCCACGTCTTGCCGTCGTCGCACGAGACGCGCACGGCGCCGTCCACCCGACCGCTGGTGCTGTTGGAGTTGATGAACAGCAGCTTCTTCGCGTCGGCGCTGTTCTCGGCGGCATCCGGATGCAGCCGGATGATCGCCGCGTTGTTCGTCGGCTCGAGCAGGGCGGGATCGCGCGTGACCGGGCCGTAGGTCTGACCGCCGTCATCCGACACGGCCACCTTGCGCCGATGCCCGTTGCCGTGATCGCGCGAGTTGAGCATGACCTTTCCGTCCGAGAGCTCGACGACCTTGTTCTCGTCCATCAGGTCGCCGACCGGGGTGCCCATCTGCCAGGTGGCGCCGTGATCATCGGAATACACCGAGTACGCCTGGATCGGCTCCGAGCCGTCGGCCTGCCGCACGATGCCGGCGTACTGCTGGATGAGCCGGCCGGCGTGCTCGCCGTAGCGCAGCTGCGTGCCGTCGCCCGACGTGGCGAACGCGCCCTTGACGTCGCCGGCCACCGGAACGTAGGTGCCGTCGACGACGCTGCCGTTCGCGGGCTTGACGTCGGCGGTGATCAGGCGCGGCGCCTTCCAGGTGACGCCGCCGTCGGGCGACTCGGTGACCGCGGCGCTCATGACGTTGCGATCGGCGTCGTCGTTCCCGTACACGCTGCCGAAGAACCCCTGGTTCTTGGAGTACAGCGAGAACACGAACACGTGCCCGGTGTCGTGGTCGACGACGATGCTCGGGTCGGAGTAGCCGTGCTGCGCGCTCGCGACCTGGCCGGCGGCGATCTCCCGCACCGGACCCCAGGTCTGACCGTTGTCGGTGGAGCGGCGCATCATGATCGAGTTCGGGTTGGGGGCGTCGCCCGCGCTGTTCGGCCGGCCGTCCCACACCGCGACGACGACGCCGTCGCCGACGGAGGCCACGGCGGGGATCCGGTAGTAGAAGTTCTTCGCGGTGCGATCGCTCGCGATGTTGGTCGTCGTGAACGTGCCCGGGGGCTGCGTCGGGTCGTCGACGTACGGGGGCAGCGGTGCGGCGGATGCCGCGGTGACCCCGCCGAGGACGAGTGCGACACCGATGAGCCCGCCGAGCAGGGCTTTCGCCGATGGCCGGCGGACCGCCGATGGCCGGCGGATCGCCGATGGCCGGGAGGTCGCCGGCCGCCGCGAGGTCACCGGCGGCCGCGACGAGAAGGGATGGGGACGGGGTCGGGCATGACGGGCCATTGTCTGCCTTTCGAGGAGCACCTTTGGTCATAGGACGTCGGATGTCCTATGTCCAGGGACCCTACCCCTTCCCGTTCCGAGGGGTCAAGGATGCGTTTCGCCCGCGCGGCAGTTCGACGCGGCATCCTGGTCCGCCACGTCCCCGACAGGAGAATCCGCCCACAGCAGGAGAAATCGCGCGTGAATCTCCTGCTCTCGCCGGAATCTCCTGCGCTTACCGCGCGCGACCGGCTCAGCGCGCGGCCAGGGGCGCGACGAGCGCGACCTCGTTCCACATCCCCGGCCGGGCGAACTCGCCGTATCTGACCTCGGCGCCGTCCCGACCGATCGTCGCGGTGCACAGCAACAGCGACTGGGTGGGGTACCCGTGGGCGCGGTTGTCGCGGATGATCGCACGGTCGTCGTCGGGGCCGAGCCGCGCCGACCGGCCCAGCACGTCGAGCCACGCCCGCTGCCAGTCGGGCTCGTCGGCGACCTGGGCGAACGCGTCGCGCCAGGCGACGATGCGCGGTGTGCGCTGGTCGTCGAGATCGTCGTGCGCGATCATGTGCACACCCGGCGGCACCGACGTCTCACTCCGCGACACACCGTCCCAGGTCAGCACCCGCACGCCCTGGGGTGCAACCTCGACCAGGTTGAATCCCAGCACCGCAGGCGACGGATGCGGGGACCGCCCGGCCACGGCATCCAGCACGATCCCGCCCCGTGACAGCTGCGTCACGCCGTCGGGCACCGGTGGGCTCGCCCGGTTGAGCAGCACCGCGAGCCTCGGGCCCGCGGCATCCATCGCCAGCCACGCCCCGCCGGCACGCACGTCACGCACGCCCACCACGCCGGGGCGATCGGGCCACCACGCCCCGAGCGGCTGCCAGGGCCGTGTCGGATCTTCGTCGCGCACCGCCAGCAGCCGCACCGGCTCGTGCGACGAGGCCGGCACCCGCACGATCACCGTGCACATGTGACATCCGCCCGTGGGAGGATCGAGCCATGTTCGTGGTCGTGGGAGTGACCGGCGGCATCGCCGCGTACAAGTCCGTGCACCTGGTGCGGCTGCTGGTGAAGGCCGGTCACGAGGTCCACGTCATCCCCACCGAAGACGCGCTGCGGTTCGTCGGGCTGCCGACCTGGGAGGCGATCAGCCGCCACCCGGTCACCACCAGCGTGCACGACGACGTGCCGCAGGTGCGCCATGTCGCGCTCGGCCGCCAGGCCGACCTGGTGATCGTCGCTCCCGCCACCGCCCACTCCCTCGCGAAGATGACCGCCGGGCTGGCCGACGACCTGCTGGGCACCACCCTACTGGCCACCACGGCACCGGTCGTCGTGGCCCCGGCGATGCACACCGAGATGTGGCGGCATCCCGCCACGCAGGCCAACATCGCCACGCTCGCCGCCCGCGGCGTGCACATCGTCGGCCCCGACGACGGTGAGCTGACCGGCGGCGATGTCGGTCCGGGGCGCATGGTCGAACCCGAACAGATCGTCGCGCAGGCGCTGGCGCTCGTGCATCCGGGTGACCTCGACGGGGTGCGCGTGGTCATCTCGACCGGCGGCACCCGCGAACCGATCGACCCGGTGCGGTTCATCGGCAACCGCTCCAGCGGACGGCAGGGCGTGGCCCTGGCCCGCGCAGCGGCCGACCGCGGCGCCGACGTGACGCTGGTGGCCGCGCACACCGACGACGGGGTGCTCGCCTCTGCCGCCGGGCTCACGGTGGTGCGCGCCGGCACCGCCGCCGAGATGCTGCAGGCGATGACGGATGCCGCAGCCACCGCCGACATCGCGGTGATGGCCGCCGCGGTGGCCGATTACCGGCCGGATGCCGCAGCCGATGTGAAGCTCACGAAAGAAGACGCCGACGGGCCCGGGCGGGTGCTCGAACTGGTCGAGACCGAGGACGTGCTGAAGACCCTGGTGCGCTCCCGTCGGCCCGGTCAGACGATCGTCGGGTTCGCCGCCGAGACCGCCCACGGCGAGGATCTGCTCGAGCGGGGGCGGCGCAAGCTCCACCGCAAGGGCTGTGACCTGCTCGTCGTGAACGCCGTCGGGTGGGACCACGGGTTCGAGTCCGACGCGAACGAGGTGATCGTGCTGCGCGCCGGCGGTGACGTGGTGGCCGAGGCATCCGGCACCAAGCGCCAAGTGGCCGACGCGGTGTGGGACGCCGTGGTCGCCGTCCGCGCCGCCGCGCGCTGACGGCCATGAAACCTGAGACGCCTCGCTTTGCACATGGATCCCGGTGAATTGATGGCCGACGACGACGGCGGGTCGAGCTTGCACGAAGCTCCGCGCCGAAAAGCGCAACTATGGCCTCCAGACGAGCTGAGACCGCAGCGGACGCGATCATCGACACTGTGAGGAGAACTCTGTGACCCCGTACAGAAGCTGATCTGGCCAGCGACGACCGCGGCCGAGATGCTGCAGGCGATGACGGATGCCGCAGCCACCGCTCATTTGGCAGTGGTGTCGACCGGTCTCGTATCATCGTCGGGATGGATGGTTTCGTGGCTGAGGATCCGGATGTTCTGATCGCCCGGGTGCACGATCAGGTCGCGGCCGCGCAGCAGCGTGCGCAGGCGGCGCAGCAGATGCGGGCGCAGGTTGAGGCAGTGCGCGGCACCGCGTCATCGCCTCGCCGGGAACTGTCGGTCACCGTCGACGCGTCCGGCCGGCTCGTTGACGTGGAGTTGTCGGATGCCGCGCTGAATCTGGGCGCGCGCGACCTGTCGCGCATGATCGTCTCGACCGCACAGGCCGCATCCCGTGACGCCGGGCAGCAGGCGGTCGACCTGGCCGCCGCCGCGTTCGGTGACGACTCCCCGGTGGTCGCACGTCTGCGCGACGAAGTCCAGGCCCGCACCGGCGAGGACGGGGCACAGTAGCCGTGGGTGGTCACATCACGATCGACCAGGACCTGATCATCGCCCATGCGGCCCGGGTGCGTCAGGTGTCTTCCGACGTGCAGGTCGCGCGGGATGCCGCCTCGGCCACGAACATGTCCGGGGGCGCGTTCGGTGTCATGTGTGCGTTCCTGGTCGCACCGGCCACCCTGGTGGCCACGGCGGCTTCGGCCGCGATCGCGTCCGCGCAGGGTCTGGTGGACCGGTCGGCGACCGAGCTGCGCGGGGTCGCCGACGACATGGCCGCGTTCGAAGAAGAGCTTGCCGTCTCGATCCGGCAGATCGAAAGCGCCCTGGGCTGATGGCGGCCAACCCGCTGGTCGCTACCGCGCAGGATCACACCTCCCCGTTCGCGGGCACCCTGCT
Source organism: Microbacterium luticocti DSM 19459 (assembly GCF_000422405.1). GTDB lineage: Bacteria > Actinomycetota > Actinomycetes > Actinomycetales > Microbacteriaceae > Microbacterium > Microbacterium luticocti. Next base: position 33,432 of record NZ_AULS01000006.1, on the reverse strand, counting down.
GCTCGAAGACGGCGCCGGCCTGGTCGATGCGATCAATTCCGGCGACTGGGTCTCGGGCGGCATGGCCGCGTTCTCGGCGGTGCTCGACACCGCCGCCGCCGTCTCCGACCCACTGGGCACCCTGATCGCAGCCGGCCTGGGGTGGTTGATCGACCACGTCGAACCCCTCAAAGGCTGGTTCAACGACCTGACCGGCAACGCCTCCGAGGTCCAAGCGTTCGCGCAGACCTGGGCGAACATCCAACACCAGATGGAAGCAGCCGGCACCGAACTGCAACGCGTGCTCGGCGACGTCGACGACCTCACCGGCGAGGCGATGGACGCCTACCGCAGGTTCCAGAAAGACACGGCCGCGCACCTGAGTGCGGCCGGCACCTGGGCCGGCGCGTTCTCGACCGGGCTGAACATCGCCTCCATGATCGTCCAGGCCGTGCACGACCTGGTCCGCGACGTGCTCTCCCAGTTGGTCGGCTCCGCGATCTCGTGGGCCGGCGAAGCCGCGCTCAGTCTCGGCCTTGCCACCCCTTGGATCATCGAACAAGTCAGCACCCGCGTCTCCTCCCTCGTCGCACGCGTCAGCAAGTTCGTCACCAACCTCCTCGAATCCATCAAATCCCTGGTCCGACACTTCGACGAACTCAAACCCCTCCTCGACAAAGCCAGCGACCTGTTCGCCAAACTCCTCCACGGCAAGGCGCCGAAGGAGGACGTGCCGGTATCGGGACGCAAGCCGGAATTGGGCGACCCGCCCGCGCACCAGGGAGCGGATGCTCCACAACTACCCGATCTGTCGAAGATCGACGCCGAGTACCGCCTCCCCGACGGTTCGGTGGATCCAGACCGACTGGATGAGTGGGCGCAGGCCGTCTCCGACGAATATCCCGGCCTGACCCCGTCCGATGTGAAGGGCGTCTACGACTACACGACCAATCCGGGTTATGAAGCGATGAACCCCTTCCTCAGAGGCCATACCCAACCAGACCCCGCCGATCTGCCGGGGCTGCATGATCGCATCAACGACACATCGTCGGGCATCGCGAATCTTCCCGCCGAGCCTGGGCGCACCTACCGTGGTGTGACGCTCAACGACGACTTCCTGAACACGTTCCAGCCGGGCCAGAAGTGGCACGACGATTCCTTCATGAGCACGTCGAAAGACGGCAGCACGGCCGACAACTTCGCGAAGGAGGCGTTCGCGAAGGGCGAGGTGCCGGGAATCATCACTGTCGACGGCCTCAACGGAAGCGACGTCACGGCGCTCTCCCGTTACCAGAACGAGGGAGAGGTCCTCTACCAACGCGGCACCGAGTTCGAGGTCGTGTCGAAAGTCCAGGATGCGCAGGGCACCTGGCGTATCCATCTTCGAGAAGTCCGGTAGCGCTTTATGGGCGATCTGCCGGACGCCACCCTGGCTCTTCTGTGGGACGCGGTCGTAGCGGAGGTGAAGAAGCGCACGGGTCCCTACGTGAGCATGGCCAAGTTCCTTCATCAACCCGACGAGCAGAAGGCTGGCGAGTACTGGGTCGAGCAGGCCAGGGGGGTGATCGGCGCCGTTGTTCCGGGCGACGTCACGCTCGCTTCCTCCGGTGAACCTGTTCTGCTGTATCCGGATGGTGTTTCGCTCAGATTCGACCTCAGTGAGGTGAAGATCGCGTCGCACGGGACGGTCTTGTGGCGCGCTGCACGAAGACCGCTCGCTGCGGCGATCGTCACCGAGGCTCTTGGCCACGCCCGGTGGGGCGACCAGTGGGATCATCTCGTTGCGGCGAGGGCTCCGAAGACCGGCCCGATCGTCCAGGCCGATGTTGACCGCGAGTTTCCATGGATCGCGCAGAACCCCGCCGTCCCAGGCCCGTGGACAGGAGCGAAGACCGAAGAGCTCGCACTCCGCGCCGCCCGCGCAGAAGCGCTGGGGCCGAAGAAGATCGCCAGGCTGTACGAGAGGATGCGAAAGCACTCATGAGCACACAACCGATTCCCGACATCCTCAGCAAGCTTCCCGTCTACAACGGGATCGTATGGAACGGCGCCACGTTCGAAGTGACCATGCCGATCACCCTGCATGCGCCACTGCCGACGTCACGCAACCCGCGGGTCGCATCCGAGAACTTCGCCGCCCCCTACCTGTATGCGATCGTCTCGATCGCCGGGCGTGACGTGGGCCCCTTGTCGCGCAATCGAGCGGAAGAAGAAGTGGCCCTGCTGCCCGGCTCCGTGCTCAGCCCGGCCACCGGCATCCACCCCGTCGGAAAGCACCAGGTGCAGGTCCTCATCGAAACGATTCCTGATCGGCCTCTGCCGACTCTGCCCGAAGACGATGCGCTCGCGGCGATCCTCGCCAGCGCCGACGCCGCCGCACCGTTCACTGTCACCAGCCCCGGACGTTTCTACCCGCGCTGACAGAAGTGAACGAAGCCGCGTGATGGCACGGCATGTCATTCACAGTCGCTCAGGCCGGAACCCGTAACCCATCAGCGTGAGCGTTCTGGAAAAGCTGGGTCTGGTCAAGGAGGTCACCGGTGGACATTGAGAACCTGGATGCCGAGAACCTGACGATCGCATCCGTCGGGGCGTATCTCACCGAGCACCCGATGCCGACCGCGAACTGGTTCGGTCCCACCGGGAGACGGGCGCTCTCGACGTGGATCGATTCAGACGGATCGGGCTGGCGCGTGTGGGACACCGACGAGCGTGCGGGAATCGTCGACGGCATGACCTTGCACACCACATCTGAGCAGGAGGCCGTCGAAGCGTTCTTGCGCAGGGCGCTCTGGCATCAGAAGATGCGCGGCTCGTCGTCGCGTGGCGCATGAGAGCGAACATGACGAAGGGGAGACCGGATTCAATGACGCGATTCTGGGTGGACGAGTCGGGGAGACAGCTCCCCCGCGAACCGGTGCCCGCCGGTGCCGAGGTGTGGGACCTGTACGGGAGCCTGCGCACGCGGTACGTGTACCTCGTGGAGAACGGCACCCCTGCCGCCTATGAGACGCGCTCTCTCCCGTGGCAGGAGAATCCCGCTGCCTACCACCAGATCCTCGTGACCGGCGACTGCCGGCGCATTCACGACGCCTACGTGCGCTCGACCGACACCGCACTGCGACGCGATCTCGAAGATCTCGTGGAGATCGGCTATTACGTCTGGGACTCGCCGATCTTCGCCGGTCCCGTCGCCCCGGCATTCGGCGATCCCGGCGGCGCCACGGGGCTCACCCTCCCGCTCCCCCTGGAGTTCTATCTGCGTCTGGGCCTTGTCCGCGAGCTCGACCTGGGGAGGGCGTCATGAACCGGGACACCGTGGCGAGCGACCTCGCCGCCCGCGGATACACCGGGTATGTGCTCTTCGATGATCCGCGATCGAAGACGAACGTCGTCGTGATCGCGCAGGGTCGTGCCGGGTTCGTCACCTACATCCAGGACGATCGTGCACAAGTACTGCCCCCGTCGGTGCGCGAGTTCGCGGACGAACAGAGCGCTCTGGCCGACTTCGCCCACCGGGTCGATGTCTGGAACCGCATCACCGGCGTGCGTTGACGCCGTGCCTCAGGTCGAGGCATCGGCCGCGGCATCATCCCTCCACCGTTGATTTCAGCATCCCAGCAGACGGCCATGTCTTCTGGTCCGGCCGCACGATCCCGGCGGCGAGATCCGGTACACCATTCGTCACCCATCGCCCGATTCCTGGCTTCTCTCTCGTGCGGAGCGGGGCGAGGGCGAGCAATCAGTCATGTGGACACTCGACCTCACCGACATCGAACGGATGGTGACCGGGTTGATCGGCGTCGATCTTCGATCGCGTCTCGGCCTCCCGCACCTTGCTCGGCCCTTCACGCCCGCGCAGGCAATGGGAGGCTTCAGCGTGGAAGCGGCACCCGAGGGCGGGTTCATGCTCCGTAGCGCATCCGGTCTCGATGTCACAGCACGATTTGCGCGCGAATACGGCGGTTCCGGCGCCGCGGGATTCTCGCAGCTCGCGGGTTTCTCCCCCGCAGAGATCCGCGATGCGTTCCTCCGCGCAGACGGCCAGCCCCTGTCCTCCGACGTTGCATGACTCAAGGAGTGCATCGATGGACATTGAGATTCCGGATGCTGCGGACCTGACGGCCGCGTCCGTCGGGGCGCACCTCACCGAGCATCCCATCCCACCGCGAATTGGAAGGACGACGACGCGCTTCCGGGCTGACATGCTCTCGTATCATCATCTTGTGGTCGACGGGATTGGCGCGAGATGACCGGCAACGCTGCATACCCCGGGGCATGCGAGTTCTGTGCGGGCTACTGGATGAACTATGCGCCTCAAGCCCGGGCCGTCACGCTCGGTAAGAGTGACGAGTTCATGGCGGAGGTCCGCCGTTGCCGCCGCTGCGGCACCTATTGGGAAGTCGGCGCATTCAGCAACCCGCAGGTGATCTCGCGGGAGCACGCACGCCGCGAGCTCCCCGACCTGGATGCCGTGGAAGCTTCACTCGGCATCGATTTTCCTGAACCCCCTGACGTGCCGCTTCCCTGAGGCCGAGCGGCCGCGACATCCCTCACAGTCGCTCAGGCCGGAACCCGTAACCCACCACCCGTGCCGCGACTCGCCGCAGGATCGGCAGCAGCAGCCGCAGCGCGGCGCGCTGTCGACGCGTGGGCGGATTGTCGATCAGCTGCGCCACACGACCGGTACCCAAGAAGACGTGTGCACGCCGCTGGATACCCTGCATCATCGCGGTCGGGCGCTCGCGCCGCCACTGCACGGCCGCGCAGGCGACATCGAGGGCCAGGTCACCGGCATCCTTCACCGAACCCCGTGGCCGCAGCGCGGGAATCAGCAGGCGCGCGGCGGCCACAGCATCCTGCACCGCGTAATTGATGCCCACGCCGAACACCGGCGACATCGCGTGGGCGGCGTCGCCGATGCACAGCGCGCCGGGCCGCCACCACCGGGGCAGTCGGTCGATCTGCACGTTCAGGCGCTTGACGTCGTCGACCGAGGCGACCGCATCGATCACCGGGGCCAGGCGCGGCACGACCCGCACCACCCGGTCGCGGAACCCCTCGACCGTGTCGACATGCTCATCCTTGCCCACCAGCAGCGCGCATTGCAGATACTCCGGCCGCGGGATCGTGATCGCCACCCCCGCCGCGTTCGCCCATCCGAGCGTGTCGGGCAGCGGCTGGGGCGGACGCGGCACCCGGAACCACAGCACATCCGTGCCGACCGGTGCCCCCTCGGCCGTGAAGCCGAGCGCCGTACGCACCGTCGAGGTGCGCCCGTCGGCGGCGACGACCAGCCGCGCCTCGACCTCGTCGCCCGCGGCGGTGCGCACGCCCACGACGCGCCCGTCCCGCTCGATCACGCCGGTGACCTCGGCGCCCATCCGCAGGTGGAACGAGGCGTACCGTGCCGCTGCCTCGGCGAGCAGGTCGAGCAGGTCCCACTGCGGCATCAGGGTGACGAACCGGTTCGGTCCGGGCAGGCCGGTGAAATCGACGGCATGAATCCGGATGCCGTTGATCACAGCATCCAGTCGCCGCAGCGGCGTGTGCGGCACAGCGTCGAATGCCGCGCGCAGCCCGAGCGCGTCGATGAGGTCGAGCGTGGAGGGGTGCACGGTGTCGCCGCGGAAGTCGCGGAAGAAGTCGTCGTGCTTCTCGAGCACGACCACGTCGATGCCGGCCCGGGCCAGGAGCAGGCCGAGCATCACACCGGCGGGCCCTCCGCCGGTGATGCACACCTCGGTGCGCTGCGTCGCCACGAACGCAGACTACGCCGCGGCGGCGGTCGGTGCACGGTGAGCGGGGCCTCGCGGCGCAGGTTCACCTCACTGCGGCGTCTCAACTCCTCCATTCCGTGCGCGTGGCGGCCACACGCCCGCGTCTTTCCGCGGGATGCGCTCGCCGATCCGCCCGAAATGGAGGAGTTCTGACACTCCCCCGGTGCGCGCCGTCCCTTCCGGACGGTTCCTGGGCACCCGCCCCTGGCCTGGTCAGACCCCGGTGGCGACGAACAGCCGGCCCGAGCCGGCCGCGCGCACCTCGGCGGGCTCGTCGACGAAGACGACGGCGCCGCGCGGGGCCGCGGCATCCACACCGTCGACCGACAGGGTGAACGAGCCGTCGATGGCGAGTGCGATGGCCGCCGATCCGGTGCGCACGGTCGCGTCGCCGGTGACCAGCAGCAGCTCGAACCCGACGCCGGCGCCCGAGGGCACCGATGCGGGCCGGTACGACACCACGTGCGGCGACACCGGCACGGGCTCGAGCCGCGACGCCGGACCGGGTGTGAAGTCGAGCACCTTCTGCAGCTCGTCGCGGTCGACGTGCTTGGGGGTCAGTCCGCCGCGCAGCACGTTGTCGCTCGGGCCCATGAGCTCGACGCCGGTGCCGCGGAGGTACGCGTGGATGTTGCCCGCCGGCAGCCACAGCGCCTCACCCGCGGCCAGGGTCACATGATTGAGCATCTGCGCGACAAGGATGCCCGCATCGCCCGGGTACTGCCGCGACAGCCGGTCGATCAGCTCGAAGCGGCGCGGATGCCGCTGCGCCGTCAGCGACGCGGCGGCCACCGCGGCGTCGACCTCGTCGGCGCCCGACAGCAGCCACGAGAAGCCTTCGTGCACACCGGCGGCTGCGGCATCCCGCCACGGGGCGAGTGCCTCGGGGGTGTCGGATGCCGCGGCCAGCGCATCCACGAGCGCCAGAGTCTCGGCGACCGGGCGGAACCCGCACAGCGCCTCGAACCCGTCGTCGACGGCGACGATGAGCTCGGGTTTGGCGTGCGGATCCTTGTAGTTGCGCTCGCGGGCGGTCAGCGGGATGCCCGCCGCCTCTTCACGCGCGAACCCTTCGGCCGCCTGCGCCGGGGTGGGGTGCGCCTGCAGCGAGAGGGGGGATGCCGCAGCCAGCAGCTTCAGCAGGTACGGCAGGGCGACGCCCGACTGCTGCTCCCATTCGGCGAGGTCGTGCCAGGTGGGCGCGGCGTCGCCGGCGGGCGCGGCGCGGCGGCTCGGCGACAGCGGGTGCGCACCCAGCCACAGTTCGGCCTCGGGCCCGCCGGTCGGCGTCCAGCCGAGCGTGCGGGCGACGCCGTCGGTCGCGCCCCACGCGTAGTCGCGGGGCGTGTTGGTCAGCGGGATGAGAGCGGCCATGGCATCCTTTCGTCCGCGTCCAGCGTACGGGCGGGCGGATCGGAACATGCGTGTGTACCGACGTCGGTGGGTCAGGGTACGTACGCGCGGCGGAACTTTCAGTCGGGTCACGCGCGAACCGCGCCGGGTCGATGCACGCATTGGCGCCAGGGGATCAAGAGCGTGGTCGAACCGCAGCGCTGACCCGGGCGGATACCCTGGCCGCATGGAACCGGGCACGCGCCGTCTTCTCGTGCGGATCGTGGCCGCCATCCTGCTGGCCTTGGCGCCGGTCGTCGCGCTGTCGCTGTCACCGTGGCATGCCGCGACCGGTCTGCTGGTGCTGGGCATCCTGCCGACGCTGACCGCGGTGCCGTCGGGCCGGCGCGCCATGCTCACGGCCGGCGCTGCCAGCACCGTGATCGCGGCCCTCGCCGTGCTGGCATCCGCGACGGGACCGCTCCTTCCGGCCGTCGGCACCAGCATCGTCGTGGTGCTGGCGTTTTTCACCGGAAGCCTTTCGCCGCGGGGGCTTCACCCGATCGGGGCCGCGACCATCTCGTTCACCGCCTACGTGCTGGTCGACCCGTCGCTCGTGCTGTCGGTGCTGGATGCCGTGGCCACCGTTCCCGCGGTGGCAGGGCTCGTCGCCGCGGCGGTGCTCGTGACGTGTGCGTGGGTGCTGCTGATCGCCCGCCTGCTGCTGCGCGGGGTGACGTTGCCCGTGCCCGCACAGCCGGCGACCCTGCCGTACGGGCTGCTGCTGGCCGTGCTCTGCGGCGCCTTCGCGCTCGTGTGCCTGGTGTGGTTCCGCGGCACGAACGCCTGGTGGGCCGTCATGACCGTGGCGCTCATCCTGCAGCCGACGGGCGCCGACACCCGTGAGAAGCTCGGCGGGCGCATCGTCGGCACGGTGGTCGGCGGCACCGTCGCGGCGCTCGTCGCCGGACTGCTGCCCGGCACGGCGGCGGCGACGCTCCTCGGGGTCGCGGCGACCCTCGCCTCGGTGTTCCTCCTGCTCGGCGGCACCGCCTACTGGCTGTACACCGCGGCGGTCACCGTTTCGGTCGTGCTGCTGACGTTCGACGCGGACACGGCCCTGGCCGGCGACGTGCAGCGGGTGGTCATCACGCTCATCGCAGCGGCCGTGACCGCCGCCGTGACGTGGGCCGTCTCCCGCCTGGCACCGCTGCCGGACGACTAATCGCCGGGCGCGGTCGCCGCGGCATCCGCTCGTCTCATGCACCGGCGCGCCCGGGCGGCGCGGATGCGGATGCGCAGGCGCCGCACGCCCCGCACGACGCGCTCACGGAACACCCAGTACAGGGCGAGCGCGAGCAGAGCGAACGGCAACAGCTCGGGCGCCATCAGGAAGGTGCCCAGCAGCGCCTCGAGGCCCTCGAAGCCGACCACGGCGGCGGCGCCGAGGAGCATCCAGGTGTTCAGGCGCCACAGCGGCGCGGCCCACAACCGGACACGGCGGCGGGTGCGCAGCATCCACAAACGAACAAGACGAACAAGACGAACAAGACGAACGGAACGAGAAGAAGGCATGACGAGGCTTTCGTGAGCACGGGCACGGGAACGTGTGCCGCCTCGTCGTGTGGTCGAGAAGTGTCAGGCGAGGCGGCCGAAAGCCGCCTCCGGCGCCCGGGGGCCGCGTCCGCCGACCGGTCGCGGCACCGTCCGCGGCGGTGTCGCCAGCGCGAAGGCCGGCGCACGGACCGGGAACGGCAGGGATGCCGCGCCCCAGCGCCGCAGCAGTGTCGCCAGCAGCGCTGCGGCCACCACGGCCAGCACCGCCACGGCCAGCAGCGTCGCCAGCACGATCGCGAACGAACTGGCATGCACCTCGAGCCACGCCCAGGTCGACAGGGCGATCAGTCCCTGGGACAGCGTGTCGATCATGTGCACCTTCGGTTCGGGTGGCGGGATGCCGCAGTCAGGTCATTCTCGCACGGCGGCCGCCGGCACGATCGGAGAGGCCGTGCCCACCGCCTGCTCAGGGTGCGATGCACCGGCTCGGCGCCCGGCCGCGGGCCGGTGCGCCGCTCACCGGGGCGTCTTTTCGGTTGCGCCCGCCGCCCGTCTGCGGTCGACGGCGGCCACGACCAGGCCCGCGGCAAGCGCGATGACCCCGAGCAGCGCCGCGGCCACGGACACGCCGCCGCCGGTGAACGCGAGGCCCGGGCCGGTGCTGCCGCCGGTGCCCCCGTTGCCTCCGGGTCCGGTGCCGCCGTTGCCTCCGGGTCCGGGCTCCGGCGGGCCGGGCTCGGGCGGCAGCGGCTGCTCGGGCGCGCGCACCTCGAGCCGGGCGGAGGCGGCGGTGTCGGCATCGTCGGGGTCGTCGGTGGTGGAGGCGATGGCGGCGGTGTTCACGAGGGTTCCGGGCGTGGCATCCACCCGTGCCGTCACCCGCACCCGGCTGGAGCCGACCGGCAGCGCGGCCGCAGTGCAGCGCAGTGCCTGTCCGGTGATCGCACAGTCCAGCGGGGGGTCGGCGGTCACCGCCTGCGGCACGAGGCCGGCCGGGAACGGGTCGGTGAGCTCGACGTCGCGGGCGGTGGAGGGCCCGGCATTGTCGATCGTGAGGGTGACCGTGACGGTGTCGCCCCGGTGCGCGGCGGCGGGGTCGATCTGCTTGCCGAGCGACAGGTCGGCGACCGGGGTCAGCGTCACCGCGGCCGACGCGGAGTCGTTGCCCGGCTCGGGATCGGAGGTGGCCGCGGACACGGTCGCGGTGTTCACCACCCGCCCGGCGGGCGGGTCGGCGGCGACCGTGGCGGTGACCACGGCGGTGCGCACCTGGCCGGGGGCGACGGCGTCGTATGCGCAGAGCACCCGCTGACCCTGGATGCGGCAGGCCGACGGCGTGACCGCGGTCGGGATCACCCCGCCGGGGAACACGTCGGTGACGCTCACGTCGGTGGCGGTCGAGGGGCCGCGTCCGACGACGCTGAGGAAGAACACCGTGCTCTGCCCGGCCGATCGCTGCGGGAACGGCGTGGTCTTGATCATGCCGACGTCGGCGGATGCCTGAACCTGCGCGGTCGCCGAGGCACTGTCGTCGCCCGGATCGGGGTCGTCGGTGCCCGCACTGATCCGAACGGTGTTGGTCACCGGCGTGCTCTGCGCCGGGTCGACGGTGCCGTGCAGCACGATCGTCCAAGTCGCACCGTCGGCCAGGGCCGCCCGGGTGCAGACGAGGCTGTCGGCGGTGAGCGTGCACTCTCCACCGGCGGGGAGCGCGTCGTCGATGTGCACCCCGGCGGGCAGGTCGTCGTCGACGCGCAGGTCGGCGGCATCCGACGGCCCGGAATTGTGCACGCGGATGACGTAGGCGACCGGTCCTCCGGCGACGAGGGCCCCGGGCTCGACGAGTTTGACGACGCCGAGGTCGGCGCTCGCGGTGACGGTCGTGCTCGCCGAGGCGACGAGTCCGGCCGCGACCCCGGGGGTGGTCGATGAGACGCCCGCGGTGTTCACGAGGGTGGTACCGGCCGGCACGGCGGGATCGACGGCGACGGTCAGCGGCACGGTGAGCGGGGACGCGGTGGGGGCGAGCGTGCCGAGGGTGCAGCGCACCAGGCGAGGGGTGCGGTCATCGGCCGCGCAGGGGATGCCGGGCGTCCCGCCCGAGACGAACCGCACGCCCGCGGGCAGCTCGTCGAGCACGACGACGTCGTGCGCGGCGGACGGTCCGGCGTTCGCGACCGAGAGCGTGTACGTCATCCGCTCACCGGCGACCACCGTGGCCGGACCGGTCTTGGCGAGGTCGAGGTCGGCGCGGGCGACGACGCGGACCACGGCCGTGTCGCGGTTGTTCGAGGCGGTCGGGTCGGCGACGGCGCTGCCGGTGCGGGCGGTGTTGCGCACGAGGCCGGGCGGCGTGTCGGCGGCGACGGTGCCGGTCACGGTGACGGTCCAGTCGGCGCCCGGGACCAGCTCGGGGCGCGTGCACGACACCGTCTGGCCGGTGACGGTGCAGTCGCCGCCGGCGGGCGTGGCCGCGGTGACGTCGACGGCGTCGGGGACGGTGTCGTCGAGCGTGACGTCGGTGGCGGTGCCCGGCCCGGCGCTGTGCACCGTGAGGGTGAAGGCGACCGTGCCGCCCGCGATCACCGGGTTCGGGGCGACGGTCTTGGTGAGCGAGAGGTCGGCACCGCCCTTGTTGTTCACGAGGTACGAGGCGGTGTCGTTCGCCGGTTCGGGGTCGGTGCCGTCGTGGTGGACGGTGGCGGTGTTGACGATCTGCGCGTCGCCGGCGTCTGCGGCGACGGCGGTGGTGAACGCCACGTCCACGACACCGCCGACGGGAACGGTGCCCAGCGCGAAGGTGACGGTGCCGGCGGCGTCGATCGCGCACGTGCCCTGCGGGGTCGTGCACGCGCCCGGGACCTCGAGGCCGGCGGGCCGCGGATCTTCGACGACCACGCCGGCGGCGTCGGACGGGCCGTGGTTGACCACGCGCAGATGGAACTGCACCGCCTCGCCGCTGTGCGCGTCGGCGGGCGTGGCCGTCTTCAGCAGGGCGAGATCGGCGTGCCGGCCGATCGTGGCGGCGGCCGTCGACGTGTCATTGGCGGGGTCGGTGTCGGCGGTTGTCGTGGCGACGGTCGCCGTGTTCGTGAGCGTGCCCGCGGCATCCGGCGCCAGTGTGCCGGTGACCGTGACGGTGAACCGGGCACCGGCGGGCACGGTGCCGAACCCGCAGTGCACGGTGCTGCCGGTCAGCTCGCACGCGCCGAACTCGGTGCTCACCGCCGGGTCGGTGATCGTCGCGGGCAGGGTGTCGTCGAGCGTCGCGTCGGCCGCGTCGCCCGGCCCCGCGCTGGCGACGGTGAGGGTGTAGCGCACCGGCTCGCCGGCGACCGGCGCGGTGTCGAGCGTCGTCACGACCGACAGGTCGGTGGATGCCGCGGCCACGGCGATCGTCGTCTGTGCGGTGTTGTTCGCGGGGTTCGAGTCGGGGGTGGTCATGGTGGCGGTCGCCGTGTTCACGAGCGTGTCGCCGGTGAAGGCCGGATCGATGCGCGCCGTCACGGTCGCGGTGAACTGGGCACCGGGGGTCAGCGACCCTGCTGTGCAGGAGACGACGGAGCCGGTCACGGTGCAGTCGTCGGCGGGGTCCGCCGCGACGTCGACGAGACCCGCGGGCAGGCGGTCGGCGATGACCACGCCCGCCGCGGCCTCGGGGCCGTCGTTGCGAGCGGTGAGCGTATACGAGACACGGTCGCCGGGGGCGGCCTCGGCGGTGTCGGCGGTCTTGGCGAGGATGAGGTCGGTGGCTCGGCCCGACTCGACGGTACCGACCATGTGGTTGTTGCCCCAGTCCGGGTCGCCGGTGCCGCTGCTGACGTCGCCGACGTTCGTGATCGATGAGGTCTTGCGCACCGTGACCGTCAGGTCGATTGCGACCGTGGTGTTCGGGGACATGGTGCCGATCTCGCAGTAGAAGGTGGAGTCGGTGTGGGTGCAGCTGCCGCGTTCGATCTCGAGCGAGACGAACTGGGTCGTGGTGCCGAACTCGTTGAAGTTGTCGTTCACGGCGACGCCGGTCGCGGTGCCGGGGCCGTTGTTGGCGACGACGATGTGCCAGGTCAGGTCCATCCCCACCCCCACCGGGTCGGGGGTGGCGGTCTGGGTGAGTTCGAGGTCGGCCTGCTCGGCCGCGACGGCCGGTGCCGCCGGCAGTCCGAGGGCGATGACGCAGATCGCGGCCAGCACCGCGGCCGGCCCGCCGATGCGGATGCGGCGGCGGTGCGCCCCGGCCGGACGTCTGTTCCGTCCGCGGCGGAACCGGTCCGCCGCGCGCTGCAGCTGCGAAATGAGCTTCTCCTCTCATCGCGCGCACGCGGCGCGTCCGACACCGCGCACACGGCGCGCACGACCGAGACGTGCACACAATCCCGTCCCGCCATCCTGCACGCGTCATCGGGGCGATTCAACGGGGGATTCCCCTGTGTCATCGCGTGTCGTCACGTGTCGTCACGGTCGCCGGAGCCGTCGAAACGTTCCCGGCCGATCACGTCCGACCGATCGAGCGGTCGTACGCTGAGGGGGTGCCACCGCCGGTGGTGCGCTCGGCGTCTGGCGGATCGCCACCCGAGGCGAGGACGACCGACCGCGAGGTGATCATGCTCCCCCGCCCGCTCACCTCGTTCATCGGGAGAGAAGACGAACGCCGCCGCGGATGCGCCGAGGTCTCGAGCCACCGCCTCGTGACGGTGACGGGGCCGCCGGGTGTCGGAAAGACCCGGCTCGCGGTCGAGATCGCCGCCGACCTGGACGCCGCGTTCGACGGTCGATGCTGGTTCGTCGACCTGACCGCCGTGTCGGCGCCGGCCCTGGTCGAGACCACCGTGCTGGCCGCCGTCGACTCCGCCGTGTTCGACGGCGAGGCCGCCGCCGTGTTCGCGCGGCGCCTGGGCGGCGCCCGTGCGCTGCTCGTGCTCGACAACTGCGAGCAGGTGCGCGAGGCGACCGCCGAGATCGTCCTGCGTCTGACCGAGGCGGCTGAGGGACTGCACGTTCTCGTGACATCACGGGTCAGCCTCGGCCTCGCCGGCGAACACCTTCTGCCGCTGACGCCCCTGGACGTCGACGGCGCGGCGGTGGCGCTGTTCCTCGACCGGGCACGCTCCGACGGCGCCGCCGTCGACGACGATCGGGCGACACGCGACGCCGCACGCGCCGTGTGCCAGCAGCTCGACGGGCTGCCGCTGGCGATCGAGCTGGCGGCGGCGCAGGTGCGCCACCTCGGCGTGGAGCGTCTCGCCCGTCTGCTCGACGAGCCGTTGCAGGCGCTGCCTCATGCTCCCAAGCGTGCCCGGCTCGCACAGCGTCCGCTGGCCGACGCCATCGCCGCCAGTCACCGGCTGTGCACGCCCGCACAGCAGCAAGCCTGGGCGGCGCTGTCGGTCTTCGCCGGCGATTTCGGCGTCGACGAGGCATCCATGATTCTGGCTGCGAGCGCAGCCGACGGCGAGCCGCATGCGCTTCTGGGCGCCCTCGTCGACCAGTCCATCCTGATGACCGTGCCCCGCGAGGGTGCCATGCGCTACCGGCTGCTCGCGACGCTCGCCGCGTTCGGCCGAGCCGAGCTCGCCCGGCACGGCCGCGAGCCCGCCGTGCGCGACGCGCACGCACGCTGGTATGCGCGCATCGGCGCCGATCTCGAGCTCGGCTGGGTGGGGCCGGGGCAGGCCGAGCGGCTGCGCCGCGCGGATGCCGAGATCGCGAACCTGCGGGCGGCGGCCGACCACGTGATCTCGAGCGGACGGCACACCGACCTGTTGCACGACCTGGTGGCGCTGCCCGCGGCTGAGCTGTGGTGGACGACCGGCCGCATCGACGAGGGCGGGTACTGGCTGGCCCGGGCGCTCGGCGCGCATCGGGAGCCGGACGGTCTGCGCGGGCGTCTGCTGATGCTCGCCGCCACGTTCGCGTACGCGGCCCGGAAGCTGGACGACGGCGACGCGTACCTCGCCGAGCTCGACGCGCTGGCGCTGCCGGGCGCCTACGCCGTCGGCGCGCGGGCGTTCGCGGCGGGGTTCGGACTCATCCAACACGGCGAGCTCGAGCAGGCGGTCGACGTGCTGCGGGCGGGGATCGCCGTGGCCGATGCCGAGCCGGCGCTCGTGCGGATGCAGTTGCGGTCGCGGCAGCTGCTCGTGTTCGCGTGCAACGGGCTGCGCCGCAACGCGGCCGAGACCTGTGACGAGATGCTCGCGATCTCACAGCACGCCGGCGAGGACTACTATCGCGCCTTCGCCGAGCAGATGCTCGCGCTGCGTGCTTGGCGCCGCGGCGACGCCGAGGCCGCGCGAGGACACCTGGATCGCGCTCTGCACGGCAGCATCGACTTCGCCGACCGGCCCGAGAACGCCGATCTGCTGCGCGTGGCCGGCCTGATCGAGGAGCGCTGGGGCGATCCGCAGGTGGCGGCGACCCTGATGGCGGCCGCGGGCACCACCGACCGGGTGCGGTTGCAGCCGGCGATGCTGGGCACCGACGAGCTCGCCGAACCGGTGGCACGCCTGCGGCGGTACGCGGCGGCCGCGAGAACGGGGGCGGGCATGAGTGCGCGCGAGGCGCTCGCGTTCGCGGTACGCCGCACGAACGGGTGGGCGCCCACGCCCCGACAGCTGCAGGTGGCGGACCTGATCCGCGCCGGCCGGGCGAACAAGCAGATCGCGGTCGAACTGGGCCTGTCGCCCAAGACGGTCGAGGGGCACATCGCCCGGCTGATGGCAGGTCTGGGCGTCTCGTCCCGCGCGCAGATCGCCGCGTGGGCCGCGCATCCCGACCCGGCTGCCGTCTTCACGTCGCCCGCGTCCGGCCCGGCACGCTGATTCGAGCGGCGCCCGCGGCGCAGCCGGCGGTGGCCGGCGGCGCAGCGGCGGTGGCCGGCGATTCTCGCACGGCCGGGAGTTCCGGCGTAGGTTCCTGGGTATGCCGCAATCGATGAGCGTGTTCGCCGGTCAGGGCTGGCTGCAGGTCGGCGAGCTGGTGCTGGCGTTCGCGCTCAGCGCGCTGGTCGGACTGGAACGGCAGCTGCGCCGGCACAGCGCGGGCCTGCGCACCCAGGCGATCGTCGGCACCTCGGCGGCGCTGTTCGTGCTGGTGAGCAAGTACGGGTTCGGCGACGTGCTGGGCGAGCACGTGACGCTCGACCCGTCCCGGGTCGCGGCACAGGTGGTCAGCGGCATCGGCTTTCTGGGGGCGGGGCTCATCCTCACCCGGCGCGGTGCCGTGCGCGGCCTGACCACGGCGGCATCGGTGTGGGAGACTGCGGCGATCGGCATGGCCGCCGGCGCCGGACTGTGGGTGCTGGCGGTCGCGGTGACGGTGCTGCACTTCGTGATCACATTCGGCTTCCAGCTGCTCGGCCGGCACCTGCCGGGCGGCGCCGACGCACAGATCCAGGTGAAGGTCGTCTACGACGACGGTCGCGGTCTGCTGCGCCGGGTTCTGGCGACGGTGACCGGCGATGGCTGGTCGGTGCAGCGCGCCGAGCAACGCGGCGAGCACACCGGCGACACCGTGTCGGTCACGCTCGAACTCGAAGGCGCGCGCGACCCGCAGCGGATCGTCGCCGAGCTCAGCGCCATCGACGGCGTGCGCGACGTGCAGCTGTTCCGCGAGAACGAGCTGGAGTGAGCGCCCGCGGCGTCAGCGCTCGGCGCGCACAGCGTCGACGAACCACCCGGTGATGGTGGTCGGGTGGGTGATGGCGGTCCCCACGCACACGGCCATCGCCCCCGCCGACAGCGCGGCCGCGGCATCCGCCGGCGAATGGATGCGCCCCTCGGCGACGATCGGCGCATGGCACACCGCGGCGATCTGTCCGATCAGCTCCAGGTCGGGGCCGGCGGTCTTCTCGCGCTCGCCGGTGTAGCCCGACAGGGTGGTGCCGAGGATGTCGGCGCCGGCCCGCTCGGCTTCGCGCGCGTCGGCGAGCGATCCGCAGTCGGCCATCACCAGCACGTCGTGGTCGGCGCGCAGCCCGGCGATCGTCTCGGCGAGGCTCAGCCCGTCCGGCCGCGGGCGGCGTGTGCCGTCGAGGGCGACGATGTCGGCGCCGGCCTCGGCGACGGCGCGGGCGTGTCCGAGCGTCGGGGTGATGAACACGCCGTCGTGGCCGTCCTTCCACAGCCCGATCACGGGCACGTCGAGGTCTGCGGCCTCGCGGATGTCGGCGATGCCCTGCAACCGGATGCCGGCGGCTCCGCCGATCACGGCGGCCCGGGCGATCTGCGCCATCGTGCGCGGGTCGCGCATCGGTTCGCCCGGGTACGCCTGGCACGACACGATCAGCCCGCCGCGCAGCCGCGCGATGATCTCTTCCCGCGTGAACCTCACGCGTCCTCCTCCACACAGTCCCAGACGGATGCCGCGGCCCCCTGCAGCGGCGCATCCGCACCCAGCGAACCCGGTCGCAGCGGCAGATCGTGCAGCACGTCGACCAGCTGCGCCCGCATCGCGGCATCCATCGCATCCCACCACAGCGAGCCGGCCACGGCCACACTTCCCGACACGACCACGCACTCCGGGTCGAGCACGGTCACCGCGGCCGCGATGGCCCGGCCGACGGCCGCGCCCGAGTCGGTCACGGCGCGCACGGCCAGCGGGTCGCCGGATGCCGCGCGCTGCGCGACCTCGCGGCCGTCGCCCGCCGACCCGCCCAGCGATGCGAAGTGCCGGTGCAGGCCCACGCCCGATCCGATCGCTTCGAGGTGGCCGTACCGTCCGCACGGGCAGCGCAGGTGGTCGGCGCCGGCGACGGGCGCGTGCGCGATCTCGCCGGCGACATGGTGCGCGCCGCGTC
This sequence comes from Microbacterium luticocti DSM 19459, assembly GCF_000422405.1. Classification (GTDB taxonomy): domain Bacteria; phylum Actinomycetota; class Actinomycetes; order Actinomycetales; family Microbacteriaceae; genus Microbacterium; species Microbacterium luticocti. The sequence goes on along the minus strand of NZ_AULS01000006.1, from coordinate 15,990 downwards.
GCACGTGCCCGTCGAGCACGACCGCCGCGCCGACACCGGTGCCGACGGCCAGCACGAGTGCGCTGCGGCATCCGGTCGCAGCGCCGTACCGCACCTCGCCCGCCGCGAACGCGTCGACATCGTTCTGCACGTGCACCGGCACCGGGCCGATCGCCGCGGTCAGGCCGGCGCGCAGCGCCCCGGCCACGTCGGTGCCGGGCCAGCCGGCGAGGGTGTCGGTGGACGACACGATGCGGCCGGTCGTGGTGTCGACGACCCCCGCGGTGCCCACGCCGACCCCGCGCACCGGCCCCGGCGCGGCGGCGATCAGCGCGTGCGCCAGGCGCAGCACGGTGCCGAGGATCGCGTCGGGGCCGTCCTGCCCCGGCGTCGACGCCTCGTCGCGGGCGACGATCCGACCCGACCGGTCGACCAGCGCGACCGCCGTCTTGGTGCCGCCGATGTCGACGGCGACGACCACCCCGGGCTCCGACGCGACCGGCCGGGGCGTGGCATCCGGATCAGTGGACACCGGCCCCCCTCAGGCGACGAGCTCGAGGTCGCGCAGGATGGTGCGCACCTTGGCGACGGTGGCCGCGTCCAGCGGCTGCACGGGGGCGGCCAGCACCGCGTGGTCGATGAGGCCGAGTTCGGCCATCGCCGTTTTGAACGCGCCGACCCCCGCCGCATCGCCCGAGCGGCCGTGCGGCTGGAACACGATCTCGAACAGCCGGTTGATGCGCTCCTGCTCGGTGCGCGCGGTCTCCCAGTCGCCGCGCTGCGCGGCCTGCCACAGCCGCACATACCCGGCGGCCTCGACGTTGGCCAGGCCCGGCACCACGCCGTCGGCGCCGGCCAGCAGCATGGCGTCGACGACGACCTCGTGCCCGGTGAACACCTGCAGCGGGTGCCCGGCGGCCTGGTTGGCGGCGATCAGCCGGCGGAACCCGACGTCATCGCCCGAGGAGTCCTTGATGCCCGAGATGACGCCTTCGCGGCCGAGCTCGATCACCATCTCGAGCGGCAGCTTGGAGTGCACGCGCACCGGCACGTCGTAGGCCCACAGCGGCACCGGCAGCGCGGCGGCGATCGTGCGGAAGTGGTCGGCGACCTCGTCGCGCGAGTTGATGGTGTAGAGCGGCCCGGTGGTGACGATCGCGTCGGCACCGGCATCCACCAGCTGCCGTGCGCACTCGATCACCCGACCGGCGGTCAACTCGATCGCCCCCGCGATGACCGGCACCCGGCCGGCGGCGGCATCCACGATCGTGGTGAGGATCTGCACCCGCTGCGCGTTGGTGAAGTAGGCGGTCTCACCGGTCGAGCCCAGCGCGAACAGGCCGTCGACCCCCGAGGCGATCAGGTGGTCGACCAGGCGGCGCAGCGATGCGGTGTCGACCTCGCCGCCGGGCAGCAGCGGGGTGGCCACGGGCGGGACGACGCCGGTGAACAGTGCGGGGGTGGATGCGGTCATGTCGTTCGTTCTTCCGTGTGTCTTGCGGCGGCCGGGCCAGCCGTGTGGCCGGGTGGGCCGTGGTGTGGGTGTGGGCGGGTGTCGGGGTCAGGCCACCAGGTGCGGGTGCAGCAGCGACGGGGCGGCGCCCAGCAGGCTGCGCGTGTACTCGTCGGTGGGGTTGTCGAAGACCGCGGCGGCCTCGCCGCGCTCGACGATGCGGCCGGCGTTCATGACGGCGATCTCGTCGGACAGGTACCGCACGGTCTGGATGTCGTGCGAGATGAACACCATGCCCAGGCCGAGCTCGTTCTTCAGGTCGGTCAGCAGGTTCAGGATCTGCGCCCGCACCGACACGTCCAAGGCGCTGGTGGGCTCGTCGGCGACGATCACCTCGGGGTCCAGCGCCAGCGCGCGGGCGATCGCCACGCGCTGCCGCTGCCCGCCGCTGAGCTGCCCGGGCAGAGCATCCAGCACCGACGAGGGCAGGCCGACAAGCCCGATGAGCTCACGGATCTTGGCCTCGCGCTGGGCGTGTGAACCGATCCGGTGCACCTGCATCGGGTCGAGCAGGGTGTCGTGCACGGTCATCCGCGCGTTCAACGCGGTGGCCGGGTCTTGGAACACGACCGAGAGGATGCGGCCGATGCGGCGGCGTACCGACCGGGTGAACGAGCGCACCTCGTCGCCGGCGAACACCACCTGGCCGCTGGTGGGCTTCTCGAGGCCGACGAGCACCTTCGCGGTGGTGGACTTGCCCGATCCGGACTCTCCCACGATGCCCAGGGTGCGTCCTCGCCGCACCTGCAGGCTCACGCCGTCGAGGGCGTCGAAGTACCGGCGGTGGAACAGCGTCGAGGTGCGTGCCTTGTAGCGCACGTGCACGTCGCGCAGTTCGATGACGACGTCGCTCATCGCCTGGCCCCCAATGGTTCGACGGGGGCGTCGTCGGGATGCCCCGCGTAGTAGTGGTCGGTTCCGTCGATGCGTCGGCGCACCGGCGTGACCCCGGCGTTGCGCGCCGGGTCCGACGACCGCGGCGCGAACCGGTCGCCGGGCGGGAAGTCCGCCGGTGACGGCACCACCCCGGGCACCTGGTGCAGCCGGGCCGAACCGGACTCGATCGAGAGCACCGCGCCCAGCAGGCCACGGGTGTACTCGTGCACCGGCTGCGTGAGCAGCTCGGCCGTGGGCGCCTGCTCGACCACCTGACCCGCGTACATCACGGTGATGCGGTGGGCGAGCTCGGCGACCAGCGCAAGGTCGTGCGAGATGAACAGCATGGCGAAGCCCAGCTCCTGCTGCAGCCGTCCGAGCAGTTCGATCACCTGCTTCTGCACGGTGACATCCAGCGCCGTGGTCGGCTCGTCGGCGATCACCAGGCGCGGGTCGCGGGTCAACGCCATGGCGATCAGCACGCGCTGCCGCTGCCCGCCCGAAAGCTCGTGCGGGTACGAGGCCAGGGTGCGCTGCGGGTCCAGGCCCACCAGGTCGAGCAGTTCTTCGGCGCTGCGGGTGCCGCCGCGCGAGGTGAGCTGCTTCATCTGCGCCTTGATCTTCATGGCCGGGTTCAGCGAGCTGAGCGCGTCCTGGTAGATCATCGCAATGTCGTGGCCGCGCAGCGCGTTGCGCTGCCGGGACGACATGGTCAGCAGGTCCTGCCCGTCGAACAGGATGCGGCCGCGCACGTTCGCCTTCGCGTCGAGCAGGCCCATCACCGCCAGGGAGGTGATCGACTTGCCGCAGCCGGACTCGCCGACCAGCGCCATCGTCTCGCCCGGGCGCACGTCGAAGGTGACGTGGTCGACCACGTCGACGGTGCCGTGCCGCGGGAACGAGATGCACAGGTTCTCGACCTGCAGCAGCGGGGCGTCGTCGCCGGTGTAGACCAGCCGGTCGCGGCGGCTCAGTTCGCGCTCGCGCAGCTGCGCCAGGCGCTCTTCCAGCGGCACCACCGGCACCGACACCGGCACCGCCGCCGTCACGTCGGGCACCGCCGCCGCGTCCACGGTGGCGAGCTCGTCGACCCCGGCGGCCACCTGCTCGCCCGTGGCGCCCGCGACCAGGGGCGCCTGCGCGGCCTCGAGGTCGTGGGTGGCCTCGTCGGCCGCGGAGGCATCCTGCGTGAGCTTGCGCGCACGCGGCGAGATCATGGCATCCGTCAGACCCTCGGCGAAGATGTTCAGGCACAGCACCGTCACCAGGATGAGCAGGCCCGGGAAGAACGTGGCCCACCAGGCACCGGCCATGACCAGGTTGCGCCCGTCGGCGATCACGTTGCCCCAGCTGGGCTCGGGGGCGGGCACGCCGGCCTGCAGGAACGACAGCGACGCCTCGAACACGATCGCGTCGGCGACGAGGATGGTGGCGAACACGAGCACCGGCGCCATGCAGTTGCGCACCACGTGCTTGGTGATGATGCGCCAGGTGCCCGCACCCATCACCTTGACCGCCGACACGTAGTCCTCGCCGTACTGGTCGAGGATGTTCGCCCTGACCACGCGGGTCAGCTGTGGCGTGTACAGGAACGCGATGGTCAGCACCAACACCGGCAGCGACTGGCCGAACACCGCGATGAACACGGCAGCCAGCGCGATCCCGGGGAACGACATGACGATGTCGAGGATGCGCATGATCGTCTCGCTGAGCCAGTTCGGCGCCGTGGCGGCGATCGCACCCAACAGGGCTGCGACCACCAGTGCGGCCGCGGTCGCCCCCAGACCGATGATCAGCGAGTAGCGGGCACCGAACATCAGGCGCGAGAGGATGTCACGGCCCTGCCGGTCGGTGCCGAACAGGTGCTCGCCGCTCGGGGCCTGCACCGGCGGACCGGACTGCAACGGGTCGTACGGGGCCACCAGCGGCGCGAAGATCGCGACCAGCGCCACGATCACGATGAACGCGAGCGGGATCCACGCGGATGCCGGCAGCGCGCCCAGGCGCAGGCCCGGCGTGGAGAGCTTCTGAGTCAGTTTGCGTCGCATGTCACACCGACCTGATCCGCGGATTGATGAGCACGTACAGCAGGTCGACGATGATGTTGACCACGACGAAGGCCAGCGCGACCACGAGGGTCACGCCCTGCACGAGATTCGGTTCGTTGGCGGTGACGCCCTGGAAGATCGTCATGCCCATGCCGGGCAGGGCGAAGATGACCTCGATGACGATGGCGCCGCCGAGCAGGTACCCGACCCGCAGGCCGAGCACGGTGACCGGGGTGATCAGGGCGTTGCGCAGCACGTTGCGCGAGACGACCACCCGGCGCGGGATGCCGGCGCCGATCGCGGTGCGCACGTAGTCGCGGTCGAGTTCTTCGACCATCGCGGTGCGCACGACCCGGCTGAGCTGGCCGATCACCGGCACCGCGAGCGCGATCGCCGGCAGCAGCATCCGGTTGAACCAGCCGGCGGGGTCGTCGGTCAAATGCGGCAGCGGCCCGGATGCGGGGACGAGGTGCAGTTGCAGCGTGAACAGCTGGATGAGCAGCACCGCCAGCCAGAACGAGGGCATCGACAGCGATGCCATGGAGACGATGCGGATGATCTGGTCGGGCCAGCGGTCGCGGTACAAGGCGGCGACCACGCCGAGCACGACGGCACCGATCACGGCGATGACAAGGCCCAGCAGGGTGAGCTGCATGGTGATCGGGAACGCGTGCGCGATGGCGTCGTTGACCGGCAGCTGGCGGGCCGAGTAGGTGCCCAGGTCGCCGTGGATCAGGCCCACCAGAAAGCGGAAGTACTGCACGAGCAGGGGGTCGTTGAGGCCGCGCTGGTCGCGCCAGGCCTCCAGTTCGGCGCGGTCGGCGTTCTCACCGAGCGCGATCCGGGCCGGATCGACGTTCGAGAAGGACATCACGAAGAAGACGAGGAATGTGATGCCCAGGATCATCACCGGCAGTTGCAGCAGTCTGCGGCCGATGAGGCGGAGCGTGTTCGACACCGCTCCTCCTTCCTTGGGGGGATGTCCGCGCGGCGATGCGCGGGAGGAACCGCCGGGACGGGTTCGGGTCCCGTCCCGGCGGTCGATCTGCTACTTCGCGACGCCCACGTCGAGGAACGACAGACCGGTGGTGTTCACCGGCTCGAAGCCGACGAGCTTCTGGCTGTTCCAGGCGGTGGGCAGCTTGCGGTGGAACAGCGGGTACATCGGCACCTGCTCGGCGATCAGATCGTACGCCTTGTTCCACGTGGCCTGCTGCTCGTCGCCGGACTGACGCTGAGCGGCGTTGAGCAGATCGGTGAGCTGCTTGTACTCGGGCGAGTCGGCCCAGTGCATGCGGGTGGTGGGCCACACGTTGTCACCGAACCACCAGTTCATCAGCAGGTCGGGGTCGTTGCCGAACACCGAGGGGTCACCGGGGGCCAGCAGCACCTGGTAGTCACCCGAGTCGACCTTCTGGTACTGCGCGGGCGACTGGCCGATGTCGAGCTTGGTCTTGATGCCGACGGCGTCCAGCGACTCCTTGACCAGCGGGGCGACCTCTTTGACCCAGCCGGTGTCGGTGGTCAGCAGCGTGATCGACAGGTCGTTCACGCCGGCGGCCTTCAGCAGGTCCTTGGCCTTCTGCGGGTCGTAGGTGTAGACGGTGGATGCCTCGTGGTAGCCCGGGTTGTTCTTGGGCAGGAACGAGGTGGCCGCGGTGGCGTTGCCGAGCATGCCGGTCTTGATGATCTTGTCCATGTCGAGCGCGTAGAAGAACGCCTGACGCACCCGGACGTCATCGAACGGCTTGACGGCCTGGTTGAACATCATGAACAGCAGACCGAACGACTGCTCGCTCTTCACGTCGACGCCGCTGTTCTTGAGCGTGTCGATGTCGATGTAGGGCACGTCCTCCATCGCCTGGATGGTGCCGGACTGCATCGCGGTCACGCGGGCGGCCGGGTCGGACAGCAGGTCCCACTTCATGCCGGCGGCCTTGGCCGGGCGGGTGCCGTTGTAGTTCGGGTTCTTCTTGAACACCAGCGAGTCGTCGGGCACGGCGGACTCGAGCGTGTACGGGCCGGAGCCCACCGGGTGCGCCCCGAAGTCCTCGGCGTTCTTCTCGACGAGCGCCTTCGGCACCACCTTGACGACGGCCAGACGCTCGTTGAACAGCGAGAACGGGTACTTGGTGGTGATCTTGACGGTCGAATCGTCGACCTTCTCGGCCTTGTCGATGAACGAGACGAAGCTGGCGAAGAAGCCCGACTTGTCGGCATCCATCGTGCGGTCGATGCTGTAGATCACGTCGTCGACGGTCACCGGGTCGCCGGTGGAGAACTTCGCGTCCTTGCGGAGCGTGACCTCGTAGGTGGTGTCGTCGACCTTCTTGGGCATCTCGGCGGCCAGACCCAGGACGGGCTTGTGCGTGACCGGGTCGAGGTCGAGCAGGCCCTCGAAGATGTGCCAGTTCGCCGCGACCGTGACCGCGCCCGAGGCGAGGATCGGGTCGAAGCTGCCGCCGAGCGAGTACGAGATGCCCGCCTCGATCGTGGCATTCGGGTCGATGTCGCCGCTGGCGGCCTTGGTGTCGGTCGGTGTGCTCGACCCGGAGCACCCGGTGAAGGCGAGGGCCGCGGCGAGAACGCCGGCGGCGACCGCGCTGACGCGCGCTGCTCTGCGCCGTCGGTTCATGAGCTGGAACATGTTTTTCCGTCCTAGGTGGGATGGGGAACGATATCGACTGACGTCAGACATCTGATGTACTATAACCACACCCGGGAGCGCGAGACAATATCCGTGACCGGATCGAGACATCCGGCTCGCCCGCCCCTGACGACCCGGCCACGGCGACCCGGCCACAACGACCCGGCCACAACGACCCGGCCCCGACAACGCGGCCACAACGACCCGCCCACAACAACCCGGCCCCAACAACCCGCCCACGACAACGGAGTGCAGATGACGACAGCGGACCCGCGGGCGACGCGGATGCGACGCGCGACCGTGGCGGATCAGATCAAGGAGCTCATCCTCACGCGCGGCCTGCGCCCCGGCGACCCCCTTCCCACCGAAGCGGAGCTGTGCGAGACACTCGGCGTGTCACGGTCGTCGGTGCGCGAGGCGATGCGCACGCTGTCGACCCTCGACATCGTCGACGTGCGGCATGGGCACGGCACCTTCGTCGGCCAGATGTCGCTGGACCCCATGGTCGAGGCGCTCGTGTTCCGCGGCGTGCTCGCCCCGCGCGGCGCGTTCACCGCCCTGCGCGACGTGGTGGAGGTGCGGCTCGCGCTCGATCTCGCCCTGGCCGAGCGGGTCGTCGAAGCGATCGCCGAGCACGACTCCCCCGAGTTGGACGACCTGGTGCACCAGATGGAGCAGCGTGCGCAGCGCGGCGAGACGTTCCTCGAGGCCGACCGGGCCTTCCACACCATGCTGCTGGCCACGCTCGACAACCGGCTGGTCGGTCAGCTGGTGGGCGCGTTCTGGGACGTGCACACCGCGGTCGCCCCGCAACTGGGCATCGCCCTGCCCGACGACATCCTCGACACCGCCCGCGCGCACGGCGACATGCTGCGCGCCGCGCGCGCCGGCGACGTGGACGCCTACCGCGCCGCCGTGATCGAGCACTACGCCCCACTGCAGCGCTCCATCGCACAGGCATCCTGACCCGAAAGGCGCCGATGTTCCTCGACCTGCCGCTTCACGAGCTGCGCGCGCACCGCAGCACGCAGACCGACCCCGCCGATTTCGACGCGTTCTGGCAGAGCACGCTCGATGCAGCGCGGACGTTCCCGCTGGTGCGCAGCCTGACCCCGGTCGAGGTGGGACTTGCCACGCTCGACGTGTACGACCTGCGCTTCGGCGGGTACGACGGCGAAGAGGTCGCCGCCTGGGTGCGGGTCCCGCGCGGCGCCACCGGGCCGCTGCCGACGATCGTGCAGTTCCACGGCTACGGGCGCGGACGCGGCGACGCGATCGAGAACCTGCTGTGGGCGTCGGCCGGGTTCTGCCACGTCGAGCTCGACACCCGCGGGCAGGGCTGGAGCGGCTCGCGCGGGGCGACCGCCGACACCGGCGTGGGCGAGTCGCACATGCCGGGGTTCGTCACCCGGGGCATCCGTGACCCGCACACCTACTATTACCGCCGCGTGTTCACCGACGCGGTGCGTGCGGTCGAGGCATCCCGCGCCCTCGAGATGGTCGATGCCGACCGGGTCGGCGTGCACGGCATCAGCCAGGGCGGCGGCATCTCGCTGGCGGTGGCGGGCCTGGTGCCGCAGCTGCGCCAGGTGGTGGCGCGGGTGCCGTTCCTGTGCGACTTTCCCCGTGCGATCACCCTCACCGACCGTGATCCCTACCACGAGATCACCGCGTACCTCGCCCACTACCGGGACCGTGCCGACGAGGTCGCGCGCACGCTGTCGTACTTCGACGGCGTGAACTTCGCGCGCAGGGCGCAGGCGGCGGCATCCTTCACCGTCGCGCTGATGGACCCGATCTGTCCGCCGTCGACCGTGTACGCCGCGTTCAACGCGTACGCCGGGCCGAAGCAGATCACCGAGTGGACCTACAACGGCCACGAGGGCGGCGGGGTCGACGACGACGTGCTGGCCCTGGACCGGATGCGCGCTGCGCTGACCTGAGCCCCGCCTGGGCCCGGGAAATCGGCCAGCGCAGGAGAATCCGCCGAGCGCAGGAGATTCCCGTCAGGATTCTCCTGCTGCGGCCGGAATGTCCTGCTCTGGACGGGATGCGCCTGGGTCCGCCCCCGCGGCGAGTTCGACCAACTCACGCGCGGCGCCGTGCAGGTCGCCGGCGCCGCCGCGCCACAGCGCGGTGAGCGGACGGGTCACCGTCGCCCCGGCGATCTCGACACGGCGCACCCGCCCCAGGGCGACGTCGTCGGCCACGGCCAACTCGCTGAGCACCGCCGGTGCCAGCCCGCCCGCCACCGCCTGGAGCACGGCGACCGTCGTCGACAGCTCGAGCGCGGGCTCGACAGGCTCGGCCGCCAGCTGCTCGCGCACCGCGACCTCGTAGGCGAGTCGTGTGCCACTGCCGGGCTCGCGCGCCACCAGGGCGGTCGCGGCCACCTCGCCCAGCGGTACCGTGCCGGTCCACGGATGCTCGGGGTGCACGGCGACGACGAGCCGGTCGGCGGCGACCGTCGCCGTACCCAGTCCGGCGGGCAGCGCCGGGCTCTCGATGAATCCCACGTCGAGCACCCCCTCGCGCACCAGCCGCACGATCTCGGCGCTGTTGCCGGTGCGCAGGCGCACTGTGGTGGGGCGACGCCCGGATGCCGCCTGCGCGTCGCGCAGTCGCAGCATCCACCCCGGCAGCAGCCGGGCGGCGATGGTCTGGCTGCCGCCGACGACCAGGGTGCGTGCGGCGGTGCCGTGCAGCAGGTCGAGTGCGGCGCCCATGCGCGCGGCGGCGGCGAGCACGTCGCGCGCCCACGCCACGACCGATTCGCCGTCGGCGGTGATGCGCACGCCACGCGGCGAACGGATGAACAGTCGGGCCCCGGTCAGTTGCTCGATCGCCCGGATGCGCGTCGAGATCGCCTGCTGGCTCACCCGACACTCCCGCGCGGCCGCCGACATCGATCCGGTGCGGGCGACGGCATCCAGCATCTCCAGGCCCACCAGGTCGGGCACTCGACGGTGCATCGCATCACAACCTCTGCTTGTGTCTCCACAGCGTATCGCCTGCTACCGGGCCGGCCGCGCCGTGCGTCAGCATGGACACCGTGCATCTGACGCCTGTGACCACTCTGCCCCACCGCCTCGGTACCCGCGCCCTCGAGGTCTGGCCCGGCGTCGTCGTGTGCGTGCTGATCGCGGTCGCCGCCAGCGTCATCGGTCATTTCGTACCGGTGCTGGGCGCGGCGGTGCCGGCGATCGTGATCGGGGTGGTGGTCGCGCTGGTGCGCCGGCCGGCCGAGCGGCTGCGCGCGGGCATCGGGTACAGCTCGAAGTTCCTGCTGCAGTGCGCGGTCGTGCTGCTGGGTGCGCAGCTGTCGCTGGTGAGCATCTTCCAGGTCGGGCTGGAGTCGCTTCCGGTGATGCTGTCGTCGCTGGCAGTGTGCCTGGGGGCGGCATGGCTGCTCGGCCGACTCATGGGAATCGAGCCACGGCTGCGCACCATGATCGGCGTGGGCACCGGCATCTGCGGGGCCTCGGCCATCGCCGCGGTCGCGCCGGTGATCGGGGCGGTCAGCGCCGAGATCGCCTACGCGGTCTCGACGATCTTTCTGTTCAACGTGCTGGCCGTGCTGATCTTCCCCGCGATCGGCCACCTGCTGCAGATGGATCCGCACACGTTCGGGCTGTTCGCCGGCACCGCCGTCAACGACACCAGTTCGGTGGTGGCCACCGCCAGTGTGTTCAGCGCGTCCGCGCTCGGTTTCGCCGTGGTGGTCAAGCTCGTGCGCACGCTCATGATCATCCCGATCACGGTGACCCTCGCCGCGGTCGAAGCGCGTCGGCATGTCGGCGACACCCGCATCGACGCCCGGCGCATCGGGCACCTGGTGCCGTGGTTCCTCATCGGGTTCCTCGTGGTCGCCGTGGTCAACTCGCTCGGCTGGATCCCCTCGGCGGCCCAGGGGTTCCTGGTGCAGGCGAGCGTGTTCCTCATCGCCGTGGCGCTGGCGGGCATCGGGCTGTCGACGGATGCCGCGGGCCTGCGCCGCGCCGGATGGCGACCGCTGGCGCTCGGCGCGATCCTGTGGGTGCTGGTGACGGTGACCTCGGTGCTGGTCATCTGGGCGATGGGGGGCCTGGGGAGCTGACCCCCTCCCCATACTGTGCAAACCATGTAAAATCCGAGTATGTCGACCATCTCACCGGTCGACCTGACGGACACGAAGACGTCTCCTCTCCCGCCTCGCCAGGCCGCCCTCCTCACCGAAACCCGCACCGAGCCCAAGGGCAGCATCGTCGTGCGGTGGGTCACCTCCACCGATCACAAGACCATCGGGTACATGTACCTGATCTCGTCGGTGATGTTCTTCATGCTCGGCGGCGTGATGGCGCTGATCATCCGCGCCGAACTGTTCGACCCCGGCATGCAGATCCTGCCCACGGCCGAACAGTTCAACCAGCTGTTCACGATGCACGGCACGATCATGCTGCTGATGTTCGCGACGCCGCTGTTCGCCGGGTTCGCCAACGCGATCCTGCCGCTGCAACTCGGTGCCCCTGATGTGGCGTTCCCACGGCTGAACGCGTTCGCGTTCTGGCTGTTCCTGTTCGGTTCGACGATCGCCACGGCGGGTTTCCTGACGCCGCAGGGCGCCGCGGCGTTCGGGTGGTTCGCCTACCAGCCGCTGGCGAACGCCACGTTCTCGCCGGGCGCGGGCGGCAACCTATGGTTCATGGGCCTTGCCATCAGTGGGTTCGGCACCATCCTGGGTGCGGTGAACTTCATCACCACGATCGTCACGATGCGTGCCCCGGGTATGACCATGTGGCGCATGCCGATCTTCTCGTGGAACACCCTGCTCACCAGCATCCTGATTCTGATGGCCTTCCCGGTGCTCGCGGCGGCGCTGCTGGGGGCGGCGGCCGACCGCATCCTCGGCGCGCACGTGTTCGATGCGGCGAACGGCGGGGTGCTGCTGTGGCAGCACATGTTCTGGTTCTTCGGGCATCCCGAGGTGTACATCATCGCGCTGCCGTTCTTCGGCATCATCACCGAGGTTTTTCCGGTGTTCAGTCGCAAACCCGTGTTCGGCTATCGCACGCTGATCTATGCGACCATCGCGATCGCCTCGCTGTCGGTGTCGGTGTGGGCGCACCACATGTACGCCACGGGGGCGGTGCTGCTGCCGTTCTTCTCGTTGATGTCGATGATGATCGCGATCCCCACGGGGGTGAAGATCTTCAACTGGATCGGCACCATGTGGCGCGGCTCGGTGACGTTCGAGACCCCGCTCGTGTTCGCGATCGGGTTCCTCACGTCGTTCGTGTTCGGCGGGCTGACCGGCGTGATCCTCGCGTCGCCGCCGCTGGATTTCCACGTCACCGACTCGTACTTCGTCGTCGCGCACTTCCACTACGTGGTGTTCGGCACCGTGGTGTTCGCGATGTTCTCGGGGTTCTACTTCTGGTGGCCGAAGTGGACCGGCAAGATACTCAACGAACGGCTCGGGATGGTGCACTTCTGGATGCTGTTCATCGGCTTCCATACCACCTTCCTCGTGCAGCATTGGCTCGGGGTGGCGGGGATGCCTCGGCGCTACGCCGATTACGCCCCGTCGGACGGGTTCACCTGGATGAACCAGGTGTCCACGATCGGTGCGATGCTGCTGGGCTCGTCGATGATCCCGTTCCTGTTGAACGTGTGGATCACCGCGCGCAAGGCGCCGAAGGTGACGGTGAACGACCCGTGGGGCTACGGCGGTTCGCTGGAATGGGCGACCAGCTGCCCGCCGCCGCGGCACAACTTCACGTCGATCCCGCGCATCCGCAGCGAGCGGCCCGCGTTCGACCTGAACCACCCCGAAGCCGCCCAGGACGAGCCGGTGCCGAGCACTGTCGCGGGGCCGCTCTAGGATCGGCAGTGTGCTGCCGCCGAACGCCGCCATCGCCTTCTACGGCGACTCGATCACGACCGGGTGGAGATCGATCACTTCCCCCGACAAGCGCTGGACGGCGCGGGTGTGCGCCCGGTACGGGTGGATCGAGCGCAACCACGCGCGCGGGGGGATGGGCTTCGTGCGCTGGCGCGGCGAGCGGCCCGCCGAGGGCGAGATGCGGCAGAGCACGGGTGAGCCCCTCGGTCTACTGCGGGACGTGCTGGAGTCGGATGCCGCAGCCTGTGTGCTGGCGCTCGGTTGCAACGACTCGGCACTGATCCGAGAGGGCCTCGACAGCGGCGCACAGCACTGGGCGCCGCAGATACGCCGGGCGATCAGGCGCGACCTGGACCTGTTGTTGGACCGGTTCGGACACGAGCGACTGGCCGTGCTCGACCTGTACCGGCTCTTTCCGCCCGGGGACGGCGAGCCGCCGGGATGGTTGGGGGTGCGTGCAGAACTCGTTCCCGCCTGCGCGGACCGCGGCATCCCGCTCATCGACGCTGGCGCGCCGGCGCTGCACGACGGACTGCGCTTCGGCGAGGACGGCGTCCACCCGAACGACGCCGGCCACGCCGTCCTCGCTGATGCGATCGGACCGCGGCTGGCCACGCACTTCGGCGTGGCCTGACGACAGTCATGCGGCGTCGCGCGCTGCCTCAGAAAGGGAGGGCGAAACCCGTCATGAGCGAGAAGCCCATCGTGTTGTTCGTCTGCGTCCACAACGCCGGCCGGTCGCAGATGGCCGCCGGTTACCTGCAGGCTCTCGCCGGTGATCGGGTCGAGGTGCTCTCGGCCGGCTCCGAGCCGGCGGACCTGATCAACCCGGTCGTCGTCACGGCGATGACCGAGGAGGGCATCGACGTCGCCGGGCGCGCCCCGAAACTGCTCACCGTCGACGCCGTCGGCCAGTCCGACGTCGTGATCACGATGGGCTGCACAGACGCCTGCCCGGTCTCCCCCGGCAAGCGCTACGAGGACTGGCAGCTCGACGACCCTGCCGGCCGGAGCATCGACGAGGTCCGACCCATCCGAGACGAGATCCGTGTCCGTGTCGAGACTCTCATCGCAGAACTCCTCCCCGCAGGTCCGGCAGCATGAGGGCTCACCCCACGAGCTCGCGCAGCCGCCGCGCGTCGCGCACCGCGGCGCCCTCGCCGTCGTTGTCGAAGTACACCCACACGTCGTGGCCCGACCGGCGCCACTCGTCGATGCGCCCCGCCCAGCGCCGCAGCTCGGCGTCGGAATACGAGCCGACGTAGAGCCGCTCCGGATCGGGTCCGTGCAGGCGCAGGTACACGGCATCCGTCGTCACCCGCAGCACGCACGGCAGGCCGGCCCCGTGCGTGATGCAATACGCGGCACCGCTGCGCTCCAACATCGCGTAGACGTCGTCGACGTTCCAGGACGGATGCCGCAGCTCGACCGCAGCGCGCACCCCGGGCGGCACAGCCTTCAGCAGCGCGCGCAGCCGGTCGTCGTCGCGCTCGGCCTGCGCCGGCAGCTGCATCAGCAGGAACCCGGCGGCCTCGCCGAGCGCGCGCATGCCCTCGGCCAGCCGCGGGCGCCACGCGTCCGGGTCGCCGCGCCCGTGGCTGAGCCCGCGGGGAGCCTTGACCGAGAACACGAACCCGGCGGGCACGCGGTCGCGCCAGCCGGCGAACGTCGCGGCCCGCGGCCAGTGGTAGAAGCTCGCGTTCAGCTCGACGGTGTCGAACTCGGCGGCGTAGACGTCGAGCCGGCGGCCGGCCGCCGTGCCGGGCGGGTAGAGCACGCCGCGCCAGTGGTCGTAGCTCCAGCCCGACGTCCCGATCCGCACGTGCGTCATGTCGCACCTATCCGCGGGGCCACGGCCCCTGCGCGTGGGGGATGTGCCAGTGATGCCGCAGCGACAGCACCCGGAACACGAACACGACGAGGGCCGCCAGGTACAGCGTCACGACGTTCAGCCATCCGGCCCAGGCGAGCGCGGCGATGAGGGCGGCGCCGAGGAACGCGGGCACCGCGTACAGGTCGTGCGGGTTGAACAGCTGCGGGTCGCGGTTGGCCACGACATCCCGCAGCAGCCCGCCGCCGACGCCGGTGGTCACGCCCAGCAGCACCGCCGCGATCGGGTTCATCTGCGCGGTCAAGGCGGTGACCGTGCCGGTGGTGCAGAACACGGCCAGACCCGCCGCGTCGAACACGAGCAGCGTGCGCGAGTAGCGCTGCACGATGCCGCTGAGGAAGTACACCAGCACCGCCGCGACCACCGGCGGGATCAGGTGCACGGGTTCGGCGAACGCGACCGGCGGAACGCCGATGATCAGGTCACGGATGACGCCGCCGCCCAGTCCGGTCAGCGACCCCAGCAGCAGCGAGGCGACGATGTCGAACCCCCGCTGCGCGGCGAGCAGGCTGCCCGAGATCGCGAAGAAGAACGTGCCGAGCAGATCGAGCACCAGCCCCCACGTCACACGCCACCCCCCTCGGTCGCAGTGTACCGACCGCTCGGCCCGCCGCAGGGCACCGACCCCGGGCGCACACACGAGCACAGGAGACATCCCCGGCTCAGGAGACTTTGCGCGGAATCGTCCTGATCTCGCGGTGTCCTCCTGTTCCCGCGCGGCCGGGCCGCAGGGTACCGGCACCGGCTGCGCGCACGAGCACCGGCCCCCGGCGCACGCACGGGCACAGGAGATATCGCCGGCTCAGGAGACGTTGTGCGGAATCATCCTGATCTCGCGGTCAAGTCCCGTGGGGTGGTGTCATTTTGGTTGCTTCCTGGGGGTGGTGGTCAGGCGGTGAGGTAGAGCTCGGGGCGTGCGGGTTCGGCGTGGTCGTGGAGGGTGTGGACGAGTTTGCGCATCGAGGTGTCGGAGAAGTAGCGGCGTTCCCCGTAGGACCATTCCTCGTGCTGCTCTTGCAGGACGGCGCCGATCAGGCGGGTCACGGAGTCTCGGTCGGGGAAGATCTGGACGACGTCGGCGCGGCGCTTGATCTCCCGGTTGAGGCGCTCGATCGGGTTGTTCGACCACACCTTCTGCCAGTGCTCGCGCGGTAG
>NZ_AULS01000005.1 GCF_000422405.1 Microbacterium luticocti DSM 19459 | reverse complement strand
TCGTCGATGCTGTCCGCCCCCGCGAGCATCCCGCCAAGGATCGTGCGGACCTTCACCGCCACGTTCGCCGCCGGAAGCGTCGAACACGCCTCGACCAGACCGGTCAGGCCCGCCTTCTCCGCCAGCGCGAGCACCGGAACCAGACCCGCATGCGACACGAGGTTGCCGTCATCGAACACCGGCACCAGACCATGAGATGCTTTCACTTAAGAGATGCCCCTCTGTTCTCGGAAACGTTGACTTCAGCACTCAACATTTTCCCAGACCAGAAGGGCATTTCACTTACAGGCACGCCCTACACAAGCCAACCCAACCGGTGGATCAGGGCTCAATCGAGGGGTTGAGTGTCGAGAACCCAGTCTGGTATTCGATGTGTATCTCGTCCGAACACCTGGATTTCGCGCTCGACACCATGCGAGCAACAAGCACGATGTACCCGACCGCCTACATGACCGTTGCGCGCACGGCATTCGTTGCGGCGGTGAACGCGGTGTGGGTCCTCGCGCCGCCAACGCGGCAAGAACGCCGCGAGCGCGCGCTTAGGCTCCGGGCGGACGATCTTCGTGTCCAGGTGACTTCTTTCCGCGACATGCAGGTTCCAGAGGGTAAACCAGAGGAGGCTCGTAACGGCCTCCTGGAGCAACTACGTGAGCGGCAAGCCAGTTTGCAGAAGGTAGCGACGGCCCTCGGTGTGCAAGAGGACGTTGCAAAGATGCGGTTCCATCAGACCGGGGCCATCGACTGGGTTGCGCAGCATATGCACGGCGTCGATGACGACCTCTTGCTTGGTGCAACGCAAGCGCTCTGGCGATCGGGCAGCGCGGCTGCCCATGCGCAGTTTCACTTCGGCGTCATGCGATTTGACCGTAACGAGGTCGTGCACGAAGAGTCAGGCAGTTCGATCGTGCGTCTACGCGGCGATCTCGAAAACGATGTCGGGCCTGCAATCGCATCGGCCACCATGACGCTGAGCGAAGCATTCCGGCTGTATGACCTCCGGAGCGTTTCGCACCTTCCTAGCTGAGTTTCGTCTAGCCGCAGCGGGGCAAGAGCGCGATCGTTTCGACCTGTGATTTGCGACCCGCAATGCGAGCAGGCCGCTGGGGACTGGGTGGGTCGGTCTGTTGCGTGGTCAACGCCGTCTTCGCAACCAAGCGGGCGCTCGCCGAGCGCGGACTACTGATGGTCGTATGCCGAGGTTGCGCTGACGATGCGCCACCAAAGAGTCATCGCCAAGTGTGAGTTTCTGCGGCACAACACGCTTGATCGCCTCGAGCTTGCTTCCGACGACTTCGATGTCTTTCCCGATTCGCACGAGTGGATCGACCGGCAGTTCGATGCGCTTCTCGACATCGAGGTCCAGGATGAACGTTTCCACGAACGGCTCCGGCGATGCCGTCCCCATGTACTCGGCTTCGACTTCCCAGCGACGAGGGATTCCCGACTCGTCGGCAAACAACTCCGGGACTCGCCCGAGAAACCAGATGTATGTGTTTCCTGGGTTGAGCGTCCGAAAACACACCTTTCCGTCGAACGTCTCGTTGACCTCCGCGAAATGCGCCTCCATCATGCCGGGCTTGAAGAACTTCGCCAACGATGTGAACTGTGGACTCACCCTCAGACGCACCTCATGGGCCGGGCTCACCCCAATGTTTCGCACCGCGATATGAAGCGTGCCCTCCACCGGTGCACCGCGATCCTTCTGGACGAATCTCGTGGGCTCCAACGCAACCTGGACCCTGGGCCGAACTGCTTCGATGTTGACCCGACGCGCCAACTCGTTCGACGCGATTAGCGCCTTGTTCGATTGATCTACCTGACGAATCTGGTACCACGCGAATCCCAGCGCAACGAGAGCAGATGCCCCGAAGAAGGCCGACCATTCTTCGGCAGTGGGCATGTCGGGGAACCGCCACCACGAGCCCCAGATAGCGACGCTGGCCGAGAACAACCCGAGGGCTACGGCCACGACAGCGAGAACTGTCACAACGATGCGCATGGCCGGGCTTTTCACCTTCCGATCGTACTGGCGCGGCACTGTCCTCCCCAGCAACACCAGCGGGGGTCGAGCCGTGGACACCTAGCAACATGGCCGTTTCGATGCGCGTGATGTCGGCGGGCGATGGCTACAAGTACCTGCTCCGCACGGTCGCCGCAGCGGACGGGGACAGGTCGCTCTCGACCCCGCTGACGAGGTACTACAACGCCGAGAGCACACCGCCTGGCCGGTGGCTCGGCGCCGGCGTCGCCGCGCTCGGCAGCGGACAGATCATCGAGGGCGATCAGGTCTCCGAAGCCCAGCTCCAGCTCCTCGTCGGCATGGGCCGCGATCCCATCACCGGCAAGCCCTTGGGACGCGCCTATCCCGAGTATCAGCCTGTCGCGGAACGGATCGCTGAACGGGTCGCGGCCCTTGATCCTGCCTTGGGGCCGGTCTCCCGTGCTGAGGCCATCGCCGCTATCGAGGCCGAGGAGGGCGAGCGAGGCAGGCGGCGAGCGGTTGCGGGGTACGACTGCACCTTCTCGATTCCGAAGTCCGCCTCGGTGCTGTGGGCCGTCGCCGACGCGGGCACGCAGGCTCTCATCGCGCAGGCGCATCACGCGGCGGTTGCGGAGGTGGTTGCGTTCATGGAGCGGGAGGTTGTAGCGACCCGCACGGGTGCAACCGCCCGCAACGGGGCGGTCGCACAGGCCGATGTGACCGGGCTGATCGCTACCGCGTTCGACCACTACAACTCACGCGGGGGCGACCCGCACCTGCACACGCATGTCGTCATCTCGAACAAGGTACAGACCGTCCTCGACGGCAAGTGGCGCTCCCTCGACGGACGGCCGATGCACGCCGCGACCGTGGCGCTGCCGGAGCTGCACGAGGCGGTGTTCGCCGATCACCTGACCCGGATGTTCGGTGTGGAGTGGGAGGCCCGAGAGAAGGGCCGGGATCGAAACCCGACCTGGGCGGTCGTCGGGGTGCCGGGGGGGGGACTGGTGGCGGAGTTCTCCATCCGGTCTCGGCACATCGACGCCGAGACTGATCGCCTCATCGACCGCTACGTCCAGGAGCACGGGCGGCGCCCGTCACGGGCGACGATTATGAAGCTCCGCGCCCAGGCGACCCTCTCCACGCGGCCCGAGAAGGACGTCCACTCCCTTGCCGACCTCACCGCCGACTGGCGGGCTCGCGCCGGCCAGGTGCTCGGCGCGGACGCGACCTCGTGGGCGCGACTGGTCACAGCGAACGAGGAGCCGCTGCTACTGCGCGCCGACGACGTGCCGCTGGACGTGATCGCATCCATCGGCGCCGCCGTGGTCGAGGCGGTCGGTGAGAAGCGGTCCACCTGGCGGCGCTGGAACCTCACCGCCGAGGCGGCCCGGCAGACGATGGGTTACAGGTTCGCCTCGACCGAGGATCGGGAGGCCGTCGTCGGCTTGGTCGCGGACGCCGCCGAGGCCGCGTCCCTGCGCTTGACGCCGCCGGAGCTCGCGTCGAGCCCGGCGATGTTCCGACGAACGGACGGAACCAGCGTGTTCCGGCCGAGGCACTCGACGGTGTTCTCCTCCGAGGAGCTGCTGGCGGCAGAAAACCGCCTCCTCGACCGCTCCCGCACTACCACCGGGCCGACGCCGACGACATCGCCGCGGTCCTCCACTACCGCATTGCTCGGGCCACCGCTCACCCCGCCGGGTCCGGGCGAGCAAGGAAAGCCCCACGCCTCATCGCCGGGCTCATCCCCGAAGCCGGCGGCGCCACGAGCTCCGAACTCCGGCGAGCCCTCAACGAGCGACGCGACCTCATCGAAGCCCGCGCCGATGCACTCCTCGACACCGCCCTCACCGAGCAGCAGAGCTGGACAAGGGCGCTCGGCACCCAGCCGAAGTAGACGCGTACGGCGACCGCGTGGCGGCGCGCGGCGCGCACCGTGGCCACGTACCGTGATCGCTACGGCATCGCCGACTCATCCCCGCTCGGACCCCCAGCGGAGAGCGACGCGCAGAAGATCGACCAGGAGCGCGCCGCCGCCGCATTGCGGGCCACTACCCGCGCCACACAGGTGCAGGCACCTGAGCCTCGGTCCGACAGACCAGCGGCTCGCGGGCTCGGGTTCTGAGCCGGATCAGATCGGCCTGTCATCCTTGTAGAAACGGAAGGGTCAAGATGACGCAAGCTGAGCTGGCAGCCGATGTGGCGCGCCGCCTTGGAGTCGTCGCTCACCCCGCCGTCTCCCAGCTTGCCGAAGCAGTTGCGCTGTTTGCCCCGCTGGGATGGGCGATGTGCGGTCGCTGGCACCAGGCCGGCACGGTTCGGGTTCTGCGCCTTGCGGCGGAAGGTGCCGAACCTGGGGCTATTGACGAAGCGATCACCGAAGTCTGGAACTCGGACAACCAGGTTCTCCTTCGGCACGCTGCGGCACCGATACGCCGGTGGTCAAACTCTCACTACCCGTTCAAGCAAGTTCTCTGGGATCGCGTCGCTCTGATCGAGAAGGCAATCGAGCATCATCTCGCAGGTGCTTACGAGGCGTCGATCCCAATCGTCCTGGCGCAGATCGACGGGATGAGCCGTGACCTAACGGGACAGTCCTTCTTCTCCAAAGCCAATGCAGACCCGTATCTTGATGACGCGACGCTAGCCGGTATGGAGGAGAACCTACCTGTCGTTCGCCGCGTGTTCTCCGCGAATGTCAATGAGTCCGGCAACTTCGGTCTCGTCTCGCGACACGGTGTCCTGCACGGTCGAGACCTTGGCTACGCGACACGAGTGAACTCAACCAAGACGATCGTGTTGGTCGCTGCTCTGGCCGAGTACTTCCCGCGGGTCGCTGACGATGCCGGTGCTCGGCTACGCAAACTCCACGAAGATTCCGTTGCCGGCTCGCGGGAACTCGACGGGGCGGGCCGGTTGGTCGATGACCGTCACATGCCCGAACTGCTCAACTTCGCCTACGACTTCGATACCGAGTACCTCAACGCCGTGCTTCTTGCCCCTGGCCCGTTTGATGCGCGCACGACGCTCACGCAGGTTGCCAGAAAGCACAATCTCGATCCCGACGCATTCGATTCCGGGCAAGATCAGGTTGGCTGCTGGTGGCACTACACCGTCCCCGCAGGACAGACCCTCGGCTACGCGGCCCGCCCCACAACCAGCACCGAACGACGCCACCCCGACGTGTGGCGATGGGACGCCTCCGACGTTCCTTCCAGCCCACCGTGGATCAATGCGGAGGGATGGCGGTCAGACGACGACTTCCCGCGATCGCCCAACTGGGAGCGCGACCCCGTCATCTGACGAGGTAGGCGGCACGGCAATCCAGGAACAGCCAGGACGAGGCGGGGAGCGAGAAGCATGATGAGTGACGATCCCGTCGGTCGCGCCGAGGGCATCATCGCGGGGTTCGACGCGATATTGCCCGAGCAGGAGCGTGTGCTGGAACAGGCCGCTCAGAACGTCAAGCTCGGTCTTGAACGTGACTCCGAGATTTACCGTGAGTTCACGCAGCTCCAGTTCTTCATACTCACGGTCGACTTCGACATGCGCGTGATGCTTCGCGCGCTGCTCGCCGATCCTCAGAATCGGCTCACCGCCGAGAAGTTCCTCGCGCTGACGCTCGAAGAGGCAGAAGAGTCGGCAGGGCGGATGGTTAATGCCGTATCCAGGGCGATACGGACTCTCCCCAATGACACTGGCGCCCACCTGTTCGAGGTGGCGAAGTTCGATGAAGCCGTAAGCGCGTTCAAACACGGGATGTCAGAGATGAGGGACGACAAGGACTTCAATAGGACTTTGCGTCTCATTCGGAACACTGTCTCCGGCCACATCGTGGGTGATGAGGTCGGGGTGCAGAACGGGGCGATCTGGGTCCTTACACGTCGAGGCGTCCCGCGCGACATCGACGGAGTGCTGAGGAGCCAGATCGTCTATTACGCGATTGCGACACTGAAGGCGCTCAGCGAGTTCGCGCACGGATTGCAACGCACCGTGCGCACCTGACATCGCCGGCGCGAGCCGCCGTCAGCGACCGGCTGATCCCCTTCCCAGTGTTGCCGGTGCGGCGTACAGTGGAAGGCGAGGCAGATTCCTCCTTGATATGGCGTCCTCTTGGACAGGCTCTCGGGCCGCTCTCTATGCACTTTCTCGTCATCTGACTGTGCAACGAGAGGACAGCGCCATGATCCGCCTGCTCTGGGCTCTGAGCGTCCGCACCCGCTATTTCCTGCGCCGCTACATGCCGACCAACATCCTGCTCGACCGCATCCGCACCCGCCAAGGACTCAAATGGGGCGTTCCGGCGATGCTCGTGGCCGTGCCCTACCTGCTCGCCGTCAGCATCTGCACCAATCTCATCGCAGACGGCGCCCCGGGCTGGCTCAACCTGCTCGTGATTCTGTTCAGCTGGAACGCGATCAAGTTCATCATCATGGGGCCGGTCAGCCTCGTCCTCCTGATCCGCGCCCGCGTCCATGAGCGTGTCGAGCACCGGCGGATGCGTCAAGAGAGCGATGCACGAGAAGCTGCCGGCTACGCGGCCATCGGAGTCAAGGCACTCGCCGGTCTACCTGCGGTCCCCCCGACGTGTTGTTGGTTTGTGGACGCTGCTTGCTTGCCAGACTGGAAGAGCGATCGGATCACCCCAAAATCACCCCGACAACGGATTCAGGGGTCTCAGAGACACCCGCAGGCCCAGAAGAATCAAGGGAACGGACGATTCGACCGGCTTCACACGGAAGAGGTCGTCGGTTCGAGTCCGGCATCGCCCACCACCAAGCCTCGCGTCGCACCGGCGCCGCCGGGCCGCACCGGCGCCGCCCAGAGCATCCATCGACCGGCGCGTCAGCCCCGGGCCCACCCGTATCGGCGCCGCAGCGCATCCGCGACCACGTCGAAGCGCTCCCGGTCGAGCGTCGCGGCCTCACGCCGCATGCCGTCGTGGTGCACCAGGTACACCTGGTCGATGTCCACCCACGACGGCCGCCCCTTCGAGTCCCACGGCCCGGGGCCGATCGACAGGTAGTCGTGGTCGCTGTCATGCGCCTTGCTGGTGAGCTTGACCGCGTACACCCGCGTCAGGTCGCGGCGTCCGATCACCAGCACCGGGCGGTCCTTGCCGCGGCCGTCGTGTTCCTCGTACGGCACCCAGGTCCACACGATCTCGCCGGCGTCGGGGTCGCCGTCCGGCCGCGGCGCGTATCCGATCCGCAGTTCCGCCGGTCCCGGCGGATCGATCTCGACGGTGGCGGCTGTTCCGGTGCTGCCCGGCGACTCCGGGAACGCCTCGGCACCACCTGCCCCCGGGGGCACCGGGCGGTGCCCGGACGTGCCGCGCGATGCCGGCCGCAGCAGGTCGAACAGTCGGGACAGGATGCCGGTTCTCACGCGGTCACCCTATCCGCTCCGCTCACCGCCGCCCGCTCCCCGACACGCAGCGCGCCCCCACACACAGCGCTCCGGCGACACGCGGCACTCCCGCCCCACGCAGTGTTCGGCGGCACAGTCCGGGCGACGCGGCGCCCCGCCCCGATACCGCTCAGTGTTCCCCGCCCGGTACGACGACCTCACCGGTGATCGGGCTCTCGTCGGGGAACTCATAGCCGCTCTCACCGTGCACCGCCGTGTCGACGCCGGCCAGCTCATCCTCGCTGCGGATGCGGAAGCCCATCGTCTTCTGGATGCCCCACCCGATCGCGCCGGCCACGGCGAACGAGTACACCAGCACCGCGCCCGCCGCGACCGTCTGCACGATCAGCTGGTCGATGCCCCCGCCGACGACAAGGCCCGTACCGGTCGCGAACAGGCCCAGGTACAGCGTGCCGATCAGTCCACCCACCAGGTGCACGCCCACGACGTCGAGCGAGTCGTCGAACCCCAGCCGCCACTTCAGCTCCACCGCCGCAGCGCACACCACACCCGCGAGAAGGCCGAGCAGGATCGCCCATCCCGGCGCCAGGTTCGCGCAGCCGGGTGTGATCGCGACCAGGCCCGCGACCGCCCCCGACGCCGCCCCCACCGAGGTGGCCTTGCCGCTTCTGAGCTTCTCGGCCGCCATCCAGCCCAGGATCCCCGCCGCCGTCGCCCCCAGCGTGTTCACCACGATGAGCCCCAGCGGCGAGTCCTCGCCCGCGATCCCGGCACCGGCGGCCGCGGCTCCCCCGTTGAACCCGAACCACCCGAACCACAGCAGCGCGGCACCGATGAGCACGAGCGGCACGTTGTGCGGGCGATGGATGTCACGACCGAACCCGACGCGCTTTCCGAGCACGAGCGACAGTGCCAGTGCGGCCGCGCCCGCGTTGATGTGCACCGCGGTCCCGCCTGCGTAGTCGATGACGCCCGCGTTCAGTCCCAGCGACTCCCCCAGCCGGAAGATCCATCCGGCCGGGTTCCACACCCACCCGGCGACCACGAAGTAGTCGACCGTCGCGAACAGCGCGGCGAACAGCATCCATGCCCCGAACTTCGCGCGATCGGCGATGGCCCCCGAGATCAGCGCGACGGTGATGATGGCGAAGGTCGCCCCGTATGCGACCCCGGCGAGCCGGTCGTTCGCGTCACCGGCTGCGATGGTGTCGGCCAGGGCGAGGTTCCCGAACGGATCGCCGGCGACCCCGATCCATCCGGTCGAGACATCCTGCAGGTTGAATCCGTAACAGATCCACAGCACGCCGACCAGGCCCATCGCGCCGAAGCTGAGCATCATCATGCTCACCACGCTGGTGGCCCGCACCAGCCCGCCGTAGAAGAAGGCCACACCCGGGGTCATCACCAGCACGAGCGCCGTCGCCGTCACGTACCACGCAAGGTTTCCACTGTCCATGCCCACGAGTCTGGGTCGGGCGCGTTTCGCCGCCCGGCGCAGTGCGTTTCGCCCGTGTTACAGGATCGGCCGCCACGTGAACATCATGTGTCGCCGCCGGCGGTTCACGAGGTGGTCAGGGCGATGAGCCGCGAGATCGCGCGCAGGTACTTCTTGCGGTACCCCCCGGCGAGCATCTCGGGGCCGAACACGTCGCTCAGCGGCAGTCCGGTGGCCCGCACCGGGATCTGCGCGTCGTACGCGCGGTCGACGAACGCGACCAGCCGCAGCGCAGCCGATTGGTCGTCGAGCTGCGCCACCACGCGCAGGCCGATGGCATCCACCCCGTCGATGAGCCGGATGTACCGCGACGGGTGCACGCGTGCCAGATGCGCCACCAGGTCGGCGAAGCCGTCGTCGGATGCCACACCGGTGGCGGCGACCTCGGCGATGGCGCGCTCGTACCCGGGCCCGTCCAAGACCGCTGCGACGCCGTCCACGGCCCGCTGCCGATAGTCGGTGCCGTCGATGCGGATGGTCTGGAAGCTGTCGGACATCGCCTGGATCTCGCGCAGGAAGTCCTGCGCGGCGAACCTGCCCTCGCCGAGCGCGTTGGGCGGGGTGTTGGACGTCGCGGCCAGCCGGGTGCCGCCGGTGACCAGTTCACCCAGCAGCCGGGTCATCACCATGGTGTCGCCCGGGTCGTCGAGCTCGAACTCGTCGATGCACAGCAGCTGTGACCCGCGGAACAGCTCCACGGTCTTCTGGTAGCCGAGCGCGCCGACCAGTGCGGTGTACTCGATGAACGAGCCGAAGTACTTCTGTCGCGCCGGCATGGCGTGGTACACGGCGGCCAGCAGGTGGGTCTTGCCGACACCGAAACCGCCGTCCAGGTACACGCCCGGCTTGGCGGGGGGCGCCTTCTTCGCACGGCGGAACAAGCCCCCCTTCGCCGGCACCGCCGCGGGGCCGGCGAACGCGGCCAGCAGCTCCTTCGCCTCCTGCTGCGACGGGTAGGCCGGGTCGGGCCGGTAGGTGTCGAACGTGGCATCGCGGAACTGCGGCGGCGGCACGAGGGCTGCGACCATCTCGGCGCCCGTCACCTGCGGCAGGCGGTCGGTCAGATGCACGATTCCGGTGGTCAAAGGGGTGCTCCAGCGGGGCCAGGGCATGTCGGAACGCAGCCGAACATGACGGAGTGTGAAGGAACGGGCTCGTCGCCCGAGGGGGCGACTAGTGTCAACAACGGACGGCATCCACCCTACGCCGTGCACCCGACCGCCTGATCCGAGGAGACATCCGTGCCCATCGAGCCCGACACCTCATCCGCGAAGTTCGCCGCGTACGCCGACCCGGCGCGCCTGGTCACCGGCGACTGGCTGCAGGAGCGGTTGGGCCGGCCCGGACTCGTGGTGGTCGAGTCCGACGAAGACGTGCTGCTGTACGAGACCGGCCACATCCCGGGCGCCGTGAAGATCGACTGGCACACCGAACTGAACGACCCGGTGGTGCGCGACTACCTCGACGGCGAGGGCTTCGCGCGGCTGCTCGGCCGCAAGGGCATCGCCCGGGACGACACGGTCGTCATCTACGGCGACAAGAACAACTGGTGGGCGGCGTACGCGCTGTGGGTGTTCTCGCTGTTCGGTCACGAGGACGTGCGTCTGCTCGACGGCGGCCGTGATCTGTGGATCGCGCAGGGCCGGCCGATCACCACCGAACCGACCGTGCGCGAACCCGTCGAGTACCCGATCGTGGAGCGCGACGACGCCACGCTGCGCGCGTTCCGCGAGGACGTGCTGGCCCACCTGGGCGACCCGCTCATCGACGTGCGCTCCCCCGAGGAGTACACCGGCGAGCGTACCCACATGCCCGACTATCCCGACGAGGGGGCGCTGCGCGGCGGCCACATCCCCACCGCCCGCAGCGTGCCGTGGAAGCGGGCCGTGGCCGACGACGGCACGTTCAAGCCCCGGGCCGAGCTCGAGGCGATCTACCGCGACGAACTGGGCCTTGCCGACGACGACCCGATCATCGCGTACTGCCGTATCGGCGAGCGGTCCAGCCACACCTGGTTCGTGCTGCAGCACCTGCTGGGCTTTTCGCACGTGCGCAACTACGACGGCTCGTGGACCGAGTGGGGCTCGTCGGTGCGGGTGCCGATCGCGACCGGCACCGAGCCGGGCGAGGCGCCCGCCGCGCGCTGAGCCGGTGCGAGAATGGAGCAGATGACCGCGCCGTCCGCCCTTCCCGCCGCCCTCGCCGAGATCCGTGACGAGTTCCTCGAGCTCGACGAGTCCGAGCGTCTGCAGCTGCTCCTGGAGTTCTCCACCGAGCTGCCCGACGTGCCCGAACGCTACCGCGACCACCCCGAGCTGTACGAGCGGGTGAGCGAATGCCAGTCCCCGGTGTTCATCGCGCTCGAGGTCGACGACGCGGGCATTGTGACCATGCACGCCACCGCACCGCGCGAGGCGCCCACCACCCGCGGGTTCGCGAGCATCCTGGTGCAGGGGCTGAGCGGACTGCCGGCCGAGCAGGTGCTCGCCGTGCCCGGCGACTACCCGCAGACGCTCGGGATCACCCGGGCGGTCTCGCCGTTGCGGCTGGCCGGCATGACCGGGATGCTGGTGCGTGCGCAGCGGCAGGTGCGTGCGCTGACCGCGGTCTGACCGGGCTCACGCCACGCGATCGGTCAGTGCGCGGTGATCGACCGGGCGTGAAGCCAGTCGCGGATCGCACCGGTGAACCGTTCCGGGTCGTAGTTCCACAGCTTGGTGTGGCGCGCCACCTGGAAGGTCTGCATGGTCACCAGGTCGGGGCGCGCCTGCGCCAGGCGGTGTGAGGCGTCCGACGGCACGAAGCCGTCGTCGTCACTGTGCATGAGAAGAACCGGATGCCTCAGCTCGGCCGCCCGCGCCACCACATCCAGCCGGTCCAGGGGGATGGTCTCTCCCCCGGTCAGCGGCGCCGCCCACGGCGACTGCAACGTCTGCATCGCCAGGCCCGTCACCGGGTCGGGCACCTTCAGCAGCCGTGCCTGGTACTCCAGCACCGGGCGCCAGTCGACCACCGGGGATTCCAGGATGATCCCGGCGATCGCGTCGCGGTAGGGCGAGTTCAGCGCCACCTGCAGTGTGATCGCTCCTCCCATCGACCAGCCCATCAGCACCACGCGGCGGGCGCCGTGACGCAGGGCGTAGCCCACCGCGGCGTCCACGTCCCGCCATTCGGTCGCGCCCAGGCCGTACCGTCCGCTGCGGCTGCGGGGCGCGTCGGAGTCGTTGCGGTACGAGACGATCAGCACCGGAAAGCCCAGGCCGGAAAACACGGGTACCGCGCGCAGGCATTCCGGCCGGCGCGCGCCGCGCCCGTGCACCTGGATCACCCAGGTCGTGGCATCCGCCTCGCCCTCGAACAGCCAGGCCGGGCAGGGACCGACCGACGACCCGATCAGTTCGGTTGAGAACGGCAGGTGCAGTTGTTCTGGCTCGTCGTAGTACCAGCCGCTGAACGCCGCCTCGGCCGACAACCGCGACGCCGGCCCGATCTCGGTCAGCAGCTTGCGGGTGACGGTGGCCGCGTCGGCGGACAGCACCGTACCGAGCTTCAGGTACGACGAGGTGCCCGTCGTGAACAGCCCGTATCGGCCGGGCAGTTCGGTGTCGGGCGTGCGGGTCAGGGTGATCGTCTGGGCAGCCAGGTCGAGGTCGACGATCTCGGTGTCGGGCTCCCGCGGCGTCGGTGTCACCGCTTTGCGTGCGATGTGCACGGCCAGGCCCGCCCACAGCGAGACGGCCCCCGTGATCGCCGCGGCGAGCACCCCCGCGGCGACGCCGACACCGGTACGGAACGCGGAAGAGGCGCCGATCGGTGCGGCGCGCCTGGAGGCTGTCATCGACCGTTCACTCTAGTCTGTCGCCGTGGCCGACCCTCTTCAGACGCCGTTCGAGCGCGCCGCCGCCGAGGTACGGGCGACGCGGTTCCGGTCCGACCTGGTCGTGCGCGAGATCCCCGCTCCGAACGGGCTTGCGCCGTTCGCCCTGGCGCTGGCCGGCGACGTGCGCCCCGATCAGGCCGGCGGTGAGTCGCCGTACGGCACGGGAAGGTTCGTGCTGCTGCACGATCCGGACGAGCCCGAGGGGTGGCAGGGCGCATGGCGTATCGTGAGTTTCGCGCAGGCCCCTCTGGAGCCGGAGATCGGAAGCGATCCGCTGTTGGCGGACGTGGCGTGGTCCTGGCTCGTGGACGCGCTCGAGTCCCGGCACGCCGGGTACCGGGCAGCGGCGGGCACCGCCACCAAGACGCTGTCGCGGGGCTTCGGCTCCCTGGCGGCCGAGGGAGACGGGTCTCAGATCGAGCTGCGCGCCTCCTGGTCACCGGACGGCGACCTGACCGGCCACGTCGAGGCGTGGGCCGAGCTGGTGTGCATGCTCGCCGGGCTTCCGCCGGGATCGGAGGGGATCGACCTGTTCACGGCGCGGAGGACGATGCGTGACTGACTACGAGGTGCTCACCGACGGCGCACAGCTGCACCGGGCCGCCGACGTGCTGGCGCAGGGCACCGGGCCGATCGCCGTCGATGTCGAGCGGGCCTCCGGTTACCGCTATTCGCAGCGCGCCTACCTGGTGCAGGTGTACCGACGGGATGCCGGTGTGTTCCTGTTCGATCCGCCGGCGATCGGCGACTTCGCCCACCTGCAGTCGGCGATCGGCGACCAGGAGTGGGTGCTGCATGCCGCCAGCCAGGATCTGCCGTCGCTGCGTGAACTCGACCTGCTGCCGCCGGTGATCTTCGACACCGAGCTGGCCGCACGCCTGCTCGGACACGAGCACGTCGGGCTGGGCGCGGTGGTCGAGCAGACCCTGGGCATCAGCCTCGCCAAGGCGCACTCGGCGGCCGACTGGTCCACACGGCCGTTGCCGCAGCCGTGGCTGGAGTATGCGGCCCTGGATGTCGTGCACCTGGTCGACGTGCGCGACGCGCTCGCCGCCGAACTGGCGGAATCGGGCAAGCAGGAGTTCGCCCGGCAGGAGTTCGCCGCCGAACTCGCCCGACCGCCCAAGCCGCCCCGCCAGGACCCGTGGCGTCGCCTCAGCGGGCTGCACACTGTGCGGGGGCGGCGCGCATTCGCCGTGGCCCGCGAACTGTGGACGGCACGCGAGGAGTACGCCCGCGAGACGGATGTCTCGCCCGGTCGGCTGGTGCCCGACCGCGCGCTCGTGGCCGCCGTCCGGGCCGACCCGCAGTCCAAGCGCGAGCTCGCCGCCCTCAAGGAGTTCACCGGACGTGCCAGCCGCAGCCAGCTGGACCGCTGGTGGGAGGCCATCGAACGCGGACGCGCGACCGATGACCTGCCGTTGGAGCGGGTGCCCGGCGACGGTCTGCCGCCGATCCGCGCCTGGAAGGACCGCAACCCCGAGGCCGACCGCAGGCTGAAGGCCGCCCGGCCGGCGGTCGAGGCTCACGCCGAGGGCCTGCACATGCCCACCGAGAACCTGCTCACGCCCGAGCTGCTGCGCCGCGTGGCCTGGCAGCCACCCGCGGCGGTGACCACCGAGGCGGTCGCCGCGGTGCTGCGCGAGCTGGGTGCGCGCGACTGGCAGATTGCACAGACCGCACAGATCATCGCCGATGCGTTTGTGGCATCCGCTCAAGACGTCGCGCCGGCGTCCGAAGCGGCTTCGTAGGTTCGCCACACCCGGTTCGGGCCGGGTCTGCACGCCTGCCTAGGCTGAGGTCATTCCCTACATTTGGAGGCAGAGTGGCCGAGCTTTCGGACGTCTACTTCGTCGATGGAATGCGCACCCCCTTCGGGCGCGCCGGCGAAAAGGGCATGTACTGGAACACCCGCGCCGATGACCTCGCCGTCAAGGCGACCATCGGGCTGATGGAGCGCAACCCGCAGGTTCCCGCGGAGCGCATCGACGACGTCGCCGTCGCGGCGACCAGCCAGACCGGCGACCAGGGGCTGACCCTCGGCCGTACGGTGGCGCTGCTGGCGGGACTGCCTCAGACCGTTCCCGGCTTCGCGATCGATCGGATGTGCGCGGGCGCGATGACCAGCGTCACCACCATGGCCGGCTCGATCGGCTTCGGCATGTACGACCTCGCTCTCGCCGGCGGCGTCGAGCACATGGGGCGTCACCCGATCGGGTCGAACGCCGACCCGAACCCGCGGTTCGTGGCCGAGCGGATGGTCGACCCGGCCGCCCTGAACATGGGGGTCACCGCCGAGCGCATCCACGACCGGTTCCCGCACCTGACCAAGGAGCGGGCCGACCGGTTCGGCATGCTCAGCCAGCACAAGGCGCAGGCCGCCTACGACGCGGGCAAGATCCAGCCCGACCTCGTGCCCGTGGCGGTCAAAGGCGCCGACGGCGCGTGGGGCCTGGCCACCGAGGACGAGGGCCGCCGCCCCGAGACCACCATGGAGGGCCTGGCCGGACTGAAGACCCCGTTCCGTCCGCACGGGCGGGTCACCGCGGGCACCTCGTCGCCGTTGACCGACGGCGCCACCATGTCGTTGCTGGCGGGCGGCCAGGCCGTCGCCGAGCTGGGCCTGGCACCCAAGATGAAGCTGGTGTCGTTCGCGTTCGCGGGCGTCCAGCCCGAGATCATGGGCATCGGCCCGATCCCGTCGACCGAGAAGGCGCTGCGCAAGGCGGGGCTGTCGATCTCGGACATCGGCCTGTTCGAACTGAACGAGGCCTTCGCGATCCAGGTGATCTCGTTCCTCGACCACTTCGGCCTCGCCGACGACGACCCGCGCGTGAACCAGTGGGGCGGCGCGATCGCGCTCGGCCACCCGCTGGCGGCGTCCGGCGTGCGATTGATGATCCAGCTCGCCGCCCAGTTCGCCGAGCGTCCGGACGTGCGTTACGGCCTCACCGCAATGTGCGTGGGGCTGGGCCAGGGCGGCTCGGTCATCTGGGAGAACCCGAACTACGACGGCAAGAAGAAGTGAGTCGCATCGACATGGCAAAGACCGTTTCCGCGCAGTACGCAGACGTCGACTTCTCGCCGCTGGACGCTCTGGCAGGCGACGAGGTCGTCACAGGCTCCACGGTCCGCGACGTGCACCTGCCCTCGGGCGCGGTGCTCGCGCTGATCACGCTCGACAACGGACGTGACCATCGCCGTCCGAACACCCTCGGCCCGGCCACGCTCACCGAGTTGGCGCACACCCTCGACGGCATCGCCGAGCGGATCGCCGCCGGGAAGGTGCAGGCGGTGGGCATCACCGGCAAGCAGTACATCATGGCCGCCGGCGCCGATCTGTCCGACATCTCACGGGTCGGGTCGAAGGCCAACGCCAAGCTCATCGCGCAGCGCGGCCACCAGGTGCTCGGCCGACTGGGCGAGCTGGGGGTGCCGACGTTCGCGTTCGTGAACGGCCTGGCACTCGGGGGCGGCCTGGAGATCGCCCTGAACTCCACGTACCGCACCGTGGATTCGTCGGCGGCGGCCATCGCACTGCCCGAGGTGTTCCTCGGGCTCATTCCGGGCTGGGGCGGCGCCTACCTGCTGCCGAACCTGATCGGCATCGAGAACGCGCTCGAGGTGGTGATCTCGAACCCGCTCAAACAGAACCGGATGCTGCGGCCCCGGCAGGCGTTCGAGTACGGCATCTTCGACGCGATCTTCGGACCGGCCAACTACCTCGAGGACTCACTGCGCTGGGCCGACGGCGTGCTCGCCGGCCGCATCCGCGTCGACCGCAAGAACGAGCCGGGCAAGATCGAACGCACCGTCAAATGGCCGGTGGCGATCAAGGTGGCCCGCGGCATGCTCGAGTCCAAGATCGGCACCGTGCCGCGCTCCCCCTACGTCGCGCTCGAGCTGCTCGACAAGGCCCGCAGCGGCACGAAGGCCGAGGGTTTCGCCCGCGAGGACGAAGCGCTGGCCGACCTTGTCGCGGGCGATCAGTTCGCGGCATCCATGTATGCCTTCGACCTCGTGCAGAAGCGTGCGAAGCGTCCGGTGGGCGCGCCCGACAAGGCGCGGGCCCGCCCGGTGACCAAGGTCGGCGTGATCGGGGCGGGGCTCATGGCCAGCCAGTTCGCGCTGCTGTTCCTGCGCAAGCTGCAGGTGCCGGTGCTGATCACCGACCTCGACCAGGCCCGTGTCGACAAGGGGATCGCCTACATCCACGACGAGATCGGCAAGCTCGAATCCAAGGGCCGGCTCGACGCGGACGGCGCGAACCGACTGCGTGCGCTCGTGCGCGGCACGACCGACAAGAGCGAGTACGCCGATTGCGACTTCGTCATCGAGGCGGTGTTCGAAGAGGTCGGCGTCAAGCAGCAGGTGTTCGGTGAGATCGAGCAGATCGTGGCCGAGGACGCCGTGCTCGCCACGAACACCTCGTCGCTGTCGGTCGAAGAGATCGGTTCGAAGCTCGCACACCCGGAGCGGCTGGTGGGTTTCCACTTCTTCAACCCGGTGGCCGTGATGCCACTGATCGAGGTGGTGCGCACAGCGCAGACGACGGATGCCGCACTGTCGACCGCGTTCGTGGTGGCCAAGCAGCTGGGCAAGAACGCGGTGTTGACCGCCGACGCGCCGGGCTTCGTGGTCAACCGCCTGCTCGCGAAGGTCATGGGCGAGGCCGCCCGTGCCGTCTACGAGGGCACCCCGATCGACAAGGTCGAGAAGGCGTTCGCGCCGTTGGGCCTGCCGATGGGGCCGTTCCAGCTGATCGACCTGGTCGGGTGGAAGGTGGCCGCGCACGTGCAGGACACCATGGCGCACGCGTTCCCGGAACGGTTCTACGCCAACGAGAACTTCCACGCGCTAGCCGAGCTGCCGGCGGTCGTCGAGAAGGACAAGGGCGGCCGGGTGACGGGTTGGACGAAGCAGGCCGAAAAGGTGCTGCGGCCCGCCGTCGGATCGACCCCGGTGGACGACGCCACCATCCTGCGACGTGTGCAGGACGGTCTGGCGCAGGAGATCCGGTTGATGCTCGACGAGGGCGTGGTGCCCGCGGTCGAAGACATCGACCTGTGCCTGATCCTCGGCGCCGGCTGGCCGTTCATCGACGGCGGCGCCTCGCCGTACCTCGACCGTGAGGGCGCGAGCGAGCGGGTGTTCGGCGACACGTTCCACCACCCGGTGATCCGCGGCGTCGGCGCCTGAGCAGCCACCCAGGGGGCGGTCCCGGTCCGGGGCCGCCCCCTCTCGTATGCCAGGCCCCGGTCACGGTTCGGGGCCGCCCCCTCTCGTATGCCGGGCCCGACCGGGCCCGGGGCGCCCCTGACGTGTGCCAGGCCCCGGCCCCGGTGCGGCCCCGGGCGTGTTGGCGGGCCCGGCACCGCTGCGGTCCCCGCCGCCGCACGCGTGCACAACGGCGGGGATTCTCACCGACGTGCGGCGTGTCGCGGTCGGGTGACGGCGTGTCGCCGAAAATCCCCGCCGTTGTGTCCGGCCTGAGCACGCGGGCTCAGTACCCGTCCTCCTCCGGCGGCGCGTCGGCGCGCCCGAGAGCGTCGCCGCGCGCGAGCACGAGCGCGATCACCGCGAAGACGAGCATGACGACCCCGGCCGGATTGGCGAAGCCGATCGCGATGCCCAATGCCGGCTCACTCGCCCCCGAGACGATGGTCTGCAGCCCGGATGCCGTGACGTCGGGGATCAGTAGACCGAGCAGCACCGCGCATCCCCATGACGTGCACAGTGTGCCGACGGTCGCCCGTCGCACCCGCAGCCCGCGCCGCGCCGTGCGCACCAACGCCTGCGCGATGAAGATATGCAGCAGCAGGTATATGAGCCCGAGCGTGAGTGCGTAGACCGGCGTCAACGAGCCGGCGACACCGAACAGCGCACGTCCGAACGCGATCCAGGCGGCGAGCACGACACCCACGACGCCGGCAAGCACACCCGGCAGCGATGAGCGTTTCGGCATGCCTCCACCGTATCCGAGCCGAACGCGGCGAGCGGCCCGGCCGGCACCGACGTGCCCGTCGTGTTCTTCGGCACCGTGCCACCGGCCGCCTTTGCCGTAACCGCGGCCCCGGCCGCCATCGCCGCGACCGCGACCCCGGCCGCCATCACCGCAACCGCGGCACCGGCCGCCCTTGTCGCAACCACGGCCCCGGCCGCCATCACCGCAACCACGCCGCCGGCCGCCATCACCGCAACCGACCCCGGCCACCGCCCGTCGGTCCGTCGCCGTGCGCCGCGCGAGTAGCCGGCAGGTCGGCCCTGTCTACGTGTCGCCCCGCCCGGCGCGCGCCACCTCCGGCAGGTCGGTGTTCTGCTCCGACGGACGGGCCGTCGGGATCCGCGTGCCCAGCACCTGCGCGACGACGTCCTGTGCGATCTTGGCTGCCGTCAGCCCCGCGTCGCGCAGGATCTCGTCCCGCGACGCGTGCGGGATGAACTCGTCGGGCAGCCCCAGCTCGTCGACCGCGGTGTCGACGCCCGCCTCGCGCATCACCTGCCGCACCCGGGTGCCCACGCCACCCACCCGGATGCCGTCTTCGATCGTGATCACCAGGCGATGGGATGCCGCCAGCTCGACGATCGACGTCGGGACCGGCACCACCCACCGGGGGTCGACCACGGTCGCACCGATGCCCTGCGCGCGCAGTCGTGCGGCGACATCGATCGCCACGTGCGCCATGGGCCCGATGCCCACCAGCAGCACGTCCGGCGCCTCGCCCCGCGAGAGCACGTCCACCCCGTCGGCGAGGCGCTCAAGCGCGGGCAGGTCCTCGGCCACCGCTCCCTTGGGAAAGCGCACCACCGTCGGCGCATCGTCCACCGCGACCGCCTCGCGCAGTTGCTCTCGCAGCCGCGCCTCATCCCGAGGAGCGGCGATCCGGATGTGCGGCACCACCTGCAGGGTCGCCAGATCCCAGATGCCGTGATGGCTCGGTCCGTCCGGTCCGGTCACCCCGGCCCGATCGAGCACGAACGTCACGCCGGCGCGGTGCAGACCGACATCCATCAGCAACTGGTCGAAGGCGCGGCCGACGAACGTCGCATACAGCGCCACCACCGGATGCAGGCCGCCGTATGCGAGGCCGGCGGCGGATGCCACGGCGTGCTGCTCGGCGATCCCCACGTCGTGCACCCGGTCGGGAAAGCGCTGCGCGAACGGCAGCAGTCCGGTCGGGCGCAGCATCGCCGCGGTCAGCGCCACCACGTCGGGCCGGTCGTCGCCGATGGCGGCGAGCTCGTCGGCGAACACGTCGGTGAAGGCCCGTCCCCCCTCGCCGCCGAGCGCCGCGCCGGTGCGCGGGTCGATGCGTCCGACCGCGTGGAACCGGTCGGCGTCGTCGTGCCGCGCCGGCTCGTATCCGCGTCCTTTCTCGGTGATGACGTGCACGATGACCGGGGCGCCGTATCGCTTCGCCAGACGCAGGGTCTCGACCAGCGCGGGGATGTCGTGGCCGTCCACCGGGCCCAGGTACTTGATGTCGAGATTGGAATACAGCGTCTGAAGGCCGGTGAACCGTGACAGGAAGCCCCGGGTGCCGCCGCGCAGGCCGCGGTGCACGGCGCGGCCGAGCGGCCCGAACCGGTGGAACAGGTCGGCGGAGCGCTCGTCGAGCTGCCGGTAGGTCTGCGCGGTGCGGATGCGGTTGAGGTAGCGCGCCATGCCGCCGATGGTGGGCGCGTACGAGCGGCCGTTGTCGTTGACGACGATCACCAGATTGCGGTCGTTGTCGTCCGAGATGTTGTTCAGCGCTTCCCATGTCATGCCGCCGGTGAGCGCCCCATCGCCCACCACCGCGACCACGTGGCGATCAAGCCGCCCGGTGCGCGCGAAGGCCCGAGAGATGCCGTCGGCCCAGCTGAGCGAGCTGGACGCGTGGGATGACTCCACCACGTCATGCGGGCTCTCGGCGCGCTGCGGGTAGCCGGCCAGTCCGCCGCGCTGCCGCAGCTGCGAGAAGTCCTGCCGTCCGGTGAGCAGCTTGTGCACGTACGACTGATGCCCGGTGTCGAACACGATCGGGTCGCGCGGCGAATCGAACACGCGGTGCAGCGCGATCGTCAGCTCGACGACGCCGAGATTGGGACCCAGATGCCCGCCGGTGCGGGCCACGTTCTCGATGAGGAAGGCACGGATCTCCGCCGCCAGCGCCGTCAGCTGTGCGGGCGTCAGACGGTCCAGGTCGCGCGGTCCCGAGATCGTGGGCAGAATCGCCATCGGTCTCCTTCCGGCGCCCGCCGCACAGCGGACCTGCGCCCAGTCTAATCCGGCGGGCGTGTCCGGTCCGGCTCCGCCTTTACCGGTGACCGCGGCGAGGTGCCACCTCTGGCCACGCAGTCAACGGCAAGGTCAAGACTCCGCGCGTCGGCTACGCCGTGCGGCTCAACGTCGAGTCCGGTTGGCACTTCGGCGGCACCTTGAGTGCCGCGCTCGACGTCGACGCGAAAGGTGCCCGCGCGCCGTGGACGAATGCGGTTCGATCCGAGAGCTACCAGGCCAAATGGCGCAGCGGGCACGAGGGTGAGTCGCTGATCTGCTCGGGCTGCGCGGATCGCTTCGTGTTCGCGAACGGCCCGCGAATCCCTGCGGCGCTCGTGTCGTTCCTCAACGCCGACCAGCACACCGTCAGCATCGCGGAGCTTCGCGCCCGCTACGCGCCGTCTTAGCTCGCGCAGCGCTCGCCCTGCTACGTAAAGCAGGCGCGCGCTGTTAACGTCGCATCAGCGGTTCACCGCTCGGGTTACCTGCCGGTCACCCCAGGTAGTCCGAAACCAGGTCCCAGCAGCTCGGGTCATTCGTGCTACCTGGAGTAACCGATGACCGTCAAGCAGATCGCCCATCCGGCGGGAGGCGGGGCCTCCCTTTGATCACAGCGGCCCGGATCGTCACTCCTGCGAGCTTCTCTTCTTCTCCCTGCGCTCTCGCAGAAGCACCGATCGAGCGTGTTCGCCCGCCACGCTCTGGAATCTGTCGATGAGTCCCTCCAGCGTGGGCAAGAGCTCCGACCCTACAACCGTCAGTTCACCTGGCGGGCCGCCGAACGCGAACTGGAGATAATCCCACCACGCCTCGTATGCCTCGACCACACTTGGGCTCGCTCCGTAGAGCTTGAGTTCAGCAACCGAGAAGCTCTGCTCCCGTGTTTCGGGGTACTCACGCTCCAATTCCGCAATCATGGCATCGGCTTCCTCTTCGGAAGCTGAATCGGAACCAGATACTCCCCGCACGATCTGGGTCATAGCGACCATCGCCCGACCAAGCCGCGCATACAGCTCGAGCAGTTCTCGGTATCGCTCGCGACGAGTCTCGCGCTGAAAGCTTGTCCGGGCCAACCGAGCGCTCACTATGAATCCGGCTACAGCGGTGACCATCGTTGCGAGAGTGCCTATCACGGCCACAATGACGGTCGGCGTCCAGATGACTGCTTCCGTGTCGACTGCGGGGTGCACTCCGTTAGCCTATTGGCCTGCACCACCGGTCACGCCGTATGGCACTCTCCGCACACCGGCGCAACAACGCCCCGCCGGGCCGGGGCCAGACGGGGCGCTGTTTATGCTCAGGAACTATACAAGTTGACGCAGCACGTACTGCAGGATGCCGCCGTTGCGGTAGTAGTCCGCTTCACCGGGGGTGTCGATGCGCACCACGGCGTCGAACTCGATCGGCGTCTTGCCCTCGCCCGACGCGTCGGTCGGCGTGGCGACCACGTGCACGGTCTTCGGGGTCGCGCCCTCGTTGAGCTGCTCGATGCCGGTGATCGCGTATTCCTCGGTGCCGTCCAGGCCGAGCGAGTCGGCGGACTGACCGGCGGGGAACTGCAGCGGGATGACGCCCATGCCGATGAGGTTCGAGCGGTGGATGCGCTCGAAACTCTCGGCGATCACCGCGCGCACACCCAGCAGCGTCGTGCCCTTGGCCGCCCAGTCGCGCGACGAGCCCGAGCCGTACTCCTTGCCGGCCAGCACCACCAGCGGGGTGCCGGCGGCCTGGTAGTTCTGCGACGCGTCGTAGATGAACGACTGCGGTCCGCCGTCCTGGGTGAAGTCGCGGGTGTAGCCGCCCTCCACGCCGTCCAGCAACTGGTTGCGCAGCCGGATGTTCGCGAACGTGCCGCGGATCATCACCTCGTGGTTGCCGCGACGCGACCCGTAGGAGTTGAAGTCCTTGCGGTCGACCCCGTGCGCGGTCAGGTACTGGCCGGCCGGGCTGTCGGCCTTGATCGAACCGGCGGGCGAGATGTGGTCGGTGGTGACCGAGTCGCCGAGCTTGGCGAGCACCCGGGCGCCGCGGATGTCCGCAACGGGCTGCGGCTCGGCAGCCATCCCCTCGAAGTACGGGGGCTTGCGCACGTAGGTCGACGCGTCGTCCCACTCGAACACCGCGCCGGTGGGTGTGGGTAGCGACCGCCACCGGTCGTCGCCGTCGAACACCGACGAGTACTCGCGGTCGAACATGTCGGTCGAGATGGACGAGTCGATCGTCGCCTGCACTTCCGAGGCATCCGGCCAGATGTCTTTGAGGAACACGTCGTTGCCGTCGGAGTCGGTGCCCAGCGGGTCGGTGTCGAAGTCGAAGTTCATCGACCCGGCCAGCGCGTAGGCGATCACCAACGGCGGCGAGGCGAGGTAGTTCATCTTGACATCGGGGTTGATGCGGCCCTCGAAGTTGCGGTTGCCCGAGAGCACCGCGGTGACCGCGAGATCGCTGGCGTTGACGGCGGCCGAGACCTCTTCGATGAGCGGACCCGAGTTGCCGATGCAGGTGGTGCAGCCGTAGCCGACGGTGTAGAAGCCGAGCTTCTCGAGGTCGTCGGTCAGCCCCGACTTCTCGTAGTACTC
Organism: Microbacterium luticocti DSM 19459; assembly: GCF_000422405.1. Classification (GTDB taxonomy): domain Bacteria; phylum Actinomycetota; class Actinomycetes; order Actinomycetales; family Microbacteriaceae; genus Microbacterium; species Microbacterium luticocti. Next base: position 172,796 of record NZ_AULS01000005.1, on the reverse strand, counting down.
GGTGACGACCTTCGACCCGGGGGCGAGCGTGGTCTTCACCCACGGCTTGACCTTCAGTCCCTTGTTCACGGCGTTGCGGGCCAGCAGGCCCGCCGCGAGCATGACCGACGGGTTCGACGTGTTGGTGCACGAGGTGATCGCCGCGATCGTGACCGCACCATGGTCGATCGTGTACTGCTGCCCCTCGGGCGTGGTCACCGGGGTGGGCTTGGAGGCCGTGGCCGGCGCGTGCGAACGGTGCGAGTGATGGTGGATGCTGTGCGCGTCCTCGGGCGTGTTCGCGGGCGGGTCGGATGCCGGGAACGACTCGGCGACCTCGAGGTCGACCAGGTCGTGCTCGGCGTCGGCGTAGTTGAGCAGGTCCTTCTCGAACTGCTGCTTCGACTCGCTGAGCAGGATGCGGTCCTGCGGGCGCTTCGGGCCGGCGATCGAGGGCACGACCGTGGACAGGTCGAGCTCCATGTACTCGCTGAACACCGGCTCGACGGCCGGGTCGTGCCACAGGTGCTGCTGCTTGGCGTACGCCTCGACCAGGGCGACCTGCTCGGCGCTGCGCCCGGTCAGGCGTAGGTAGTCGAGCGTGACGTCGTCGATGGGGAAGATGGCCGCCGTCGAACCGAACTCGGGGCTCATGTTGCCGATCGTGGCGCGGTTGGCCAGGGGCACGGATGCCACGCCCTCGCCGTAGAACTCCACGAACTTGCCGACCACCCCGTGCTTGCGGAGCATGTCGGTGATGGTCAGCACGACGTCGGTGGCGGTGACCCCGGCGGGGATCTCGCCGCTGAGCTTGAAGCCGACCACCCGCGGGATGAGCATCGACACGGGCTGGCCGAGCATGGCCGCCTCGGCCTCGATGCCGCCCACGCCCCAGCCGAGCACGCCCAGGCCGTTGACCATGGTGGTGTGCGAGTCGGTGCCTACGAGGGTGTCGGGGTAGGCGCGCAGCACGCCGCCGACCTCGCGGGTGAACACCACGCGCGCCAGGTACTCGATGTTCACCTGGTGCACGATGCCGGTGCCCGGCGGAACGACCTTGAAGTCGTCGAACGCGGTCTGGCCCCAGCGCAGGAACTGGTACCGCTCGCCGTTGCGCTGGTACTCGATCTCGACGTTGCGCTCGAACGCGTCGGGCCGTCCGAACAGGTCGGCGATCACGGAGTGGTCGATGACCAGCTCGGCGGGCGAGAGCGGGTTGATCTTGGTGGGGTCGCCGCCCAGGTCGGCCATCGCCTCGCGCATCGTGGCGAGGTCGACGATGCAGGGCACGCCGGTGAAGTCCTGCATCACCACGCGGGCCGGGGTGAACTGGATCTCGGTGTCGGGCTCGGCGTTCGGGTCCCACGAGCCGAGGGCCTGGATCTGCTCCTTTGTGACGTTCGCGCCGTCCTCGGTGCGCAGAAGGTTCTCCAGCAGCACCTTGAGGCTGAACGGGAGCTTCTCGTAGCCGGTGACGGCGTCGATGCGGAAGATCTCGTAGTCGGTGCTGCCGACCGTCAGGGTGCCCTTGGCACCGAAGCTGTCAACCGTGGACACGTGTCGTCTCCTTCGTCGGCGGCGGAAGCGCAGGCGAACGCCCGCAGTCCCATCATTCCCCCGCACGCGGACCGAGACCAGTCAGGTTCGCCTTACCTGCGTCCGAGGGCCAATTTATCTTGATATCAAGATAAATGTATCACTCGTCGTGCGGTTCCTGTGCCGCCGCCGCGCCGGGGGCGGGCTTCGGGTACAGGCTGCGCACGGCCAGCCAGGTGACGGCGACCATCGGCGCGAACAGGGGCAGCCCCATGATCAGTTTGAGGGCGCCCAGGGCGGTGACCTGGTCGGTCAGAAACAGCGGCAACTCGACCGCCAGGCGCACCGCGAACAGTCCCGCCCAGGCGACGGTGAGCCAGAAAAAGACCCGTCGTTTGCGCGGCTGGGCACGCCAGCGCGTGCCCTCGTTCATCAGCCAGCCGACGGCCAGACCGATGATCGGCCACCCGATCAGCGCCGAGACCAGCATGGCCGTGCCGTAGACACCGTTGGTGACCAGACCGAGGATGAAGTTGTCGGCGGCCCGCCCGGTCCACAGCGCCAACGCGGCGGCGGCCGCCGTCGCGACCAGTCCGCCGATCGCGGCCGACGCGGTCGACCGGGAGATCAGGCGCACCGCGGTGAACACCACCGCAAGCCCGACCGACGCGCCCACCGCCCACCACAACCGTCCCTGGTGCGTGTGCGGGTCGATGGTCACGGTCCACACCACGACGAACACCAGCGTCGGCAGCACCGATTCGGCGATGCCGCGCCATCCGCCCATCGCATGCCAGACGACGTGGCCGGTGCCGGCGGACTGTGCCGGATCCAGCCCCGCGCGGCGTGCCGCCGCTCCCAGCGCGGCGCCGAGCAGATCGGATGCCGCCGGTTCGGGCCGCTGGTCCGGTGCCGGGGTGCCGGCGTCGCCGGTGCCGGTCACGCCGCTCCCGGCGCAGACGGCATCTTCAGCGGGATGAGGTCGCGCGGGGGCATCGGCGCCCCGCCGCGGACGACCACGATCGAGCGGAACAGGTCCTCGACCCGGGCCGCGGCATCCACGTCGCCGGTGGCGGCCCCCCCGATCACGCCGCGCAGGAACCAGCGGGGGCCGTCCACGCCGATGAACCGGGCCAGCCGACGCCCGGGCTGACCGTCGGGTCCCACCACCGGCACCTCGGCGAGCAACTCGGCCCCGAGCGGGCCGTCGCGCTCTTCGACACGGCCGCCCTGCTGACGCACCTGCTGGCGGATCTGCTCGCGGGTCTCGTCCCACAGTCCAACCGAACGCGGAGCGGCGAACGGCTGCACCTGCAGGGTGGATTCGGCGTAGTCCAGGCCGACGGCGACGATCCGCTGCGACTGCTCCTCGACCTCCAGGCGCAGGTTCAGGCCCTCGCGGGGCATGATCTTGATGCCGCCCAGGTCGATGTAGGGGCGCACCGGGTTGGCCTCGGCGTCGTCGAACGGCCCCGCCGTGGCGCGGTCGTCGGGCGCCGACTTCGACGCGCCCGGAGCGGGCGTGGCATCCGTCATGTGTGGTTCCTCGTCTCGTTGGTGTAACCGGTGGAGCCGAAACCGCCCTCGCCGCGCACACTGGTATCGAGCGCGTCGACGGGCACGAAGCGGGCACGGGCGACGGGCATCACGATCAGCTGCGCGATGCGGTCGCCGACGGCCACGTCGTAGGCCTCGGCGGTGTCGGTGTTCAACAGGGTCACCTTCACCTCGCCGCGGTAGCCGGCGTCGACGGTGCCCGGCGCGTTGACCACGGTGATGCCGTGCTTGGCGGCCAGCCCGCTGCGCGGTACCACGAAGGCGGCGTAGCCGTCCGGCACGGCGACGCGCACGCCGGTGCCCACCAGCGCCCGCTGGCCGGGCGCGAGGTGCACCGCCTCGGCGGCGACCAGATCGGCGCCGGCATCACCGGGGTGCGCGTACGACGGAAGCGCGGGGGCGATAATGGGGACGTCCACGGTTTCGGTCACTCCACGAGGGTAATGCAGAAGACATCAACGGGCGCTGCGGGCAGCGCCCTCACGTATCGGGAACGGCTCACCCCCTCGCTCTGGGCGATCGTGGGGGCGGCCGTGGCCGCCCCGATGGCGGCGATGGTGTTCGTGCCGTTCGACACCACCCTCGCGCTCGTCGCCGGCGGCCTGGTCGCGGTGCTGGTCATCGCGCTGATGCTCGCGGCGGCGCCGACGGTCGAGTTGGTCGACGGGATGCTGCGCGCCGGGCGCGCCCACATTCCGGTCGCGGTGCTGGGCCGACCGGAGGCTGCGACCGGTGCCGAGGCGCGGACGTTGCGGGGGCCGGGGCTCGAGCGCGACGCGTGGCATCTGATCCGCGGCGGGATCGACGGGCTCGTGCGGGTGCCGGTGACCGATCCGGCCGACCCCACACCGGTCTGGGTCGTCTCGTCGCGCACGCCGGACCGGCTGGCGGCCGCGATCCGCCGTGCTCAGCAGGCGGACCGCGACCTGGGTTGACTCAGGCCGAGCACTCGATGCAGATCGGGCCGGCGGCGTCTTCGTGATCGAGCTGGGAGCGGTGCTTGACGAGGAAGCAGCTCATGCAGGTGAATTCGTCCTCCTGCGGAGGAAGCACGACGACGTCCAACTCGAGGTCGGACAGATCTGCGCCCGGGAGCTCGAAGCCCGACGGGTTGTCGGAGTCCTCGACGTCGACCGAGCCGGACAGCTTGTCCGGCACGCGCTCCTTGAGGGCCTCGATCGATTCGCTGTCGTCCTCGTTCTTGCGGGGTGCGTCGTAATCGGTGGCCATTCCTGAAGGTCTCTACTTTCGCATCGTGTGGTGCCGGCGCCCGGGTCGGGGCGGCGATAGTTTGCATGACGCCGGACCATTTCGCAAATGCGGGCACGCATTCGTCCCATCCCGCTGCGACCCCGGTGTGGATCGCCCGGTGAAACAGGCGGCGCGCCCGCGATATTCCCGGTGACGGGCCCGGTGCATGCGAACATGGGCGCACACCGATCGAAAGGCGCGTTTCGCATGGAACAGCTCAGAGTCATCGGATCCGAAGACGACGCACTCGTCCTGGCCACCGAGACCGGTCAGCGCTTCACGCTGGTCGTCGACGACGTGCTGCGCGCCGAGCTCAAGCGTCGCGAACGCACTCGCGAGCGCGCTCAGTCGCAGGGGCCGCGCCCCAGTCCCCGCGACATCCAGGCGCGGGTGCGCGCGGGGCTCACCGCAGCCGAGGTCGCCGAGGCGCTCGGCATCACGGTCGAAGACGTCACCCGCTACGAAGGTCCGGTGCTGGCCGAACGCGAGCACATGGTCGGCCAGGCGCTGGCGGTGCCGGTGCTCGTGGCCGGCGGCCTGGACGACCCCGCTCCCACGTTCGGCGGCGCCGTGCGCGCGAAGCTGGCTGAGGCCGGAGCCACCGGCGAACGCTGGACCAGCTGGAAGGACGAGAACGGCTGGCACATCAAACTCGAGTTCACCGCGGGCGAGGTCGACCATGACGCCCGGTGGAGTTTCGACCCGCGCCGCAGCACGTTGTCGCCTCTGAACGGCGACGCGGCTCAGCTGTCGCGGCAGGGGTCGCTGCCCGAGGGGCTCATCCCCCGGCTGCGCGCACTCGACACCCCGCAGCCCAAGGACGATTCCCGGTTCGACGCCGGCGCGTTCGGCCCGCGCCGGCTGCAGGCGGATGCCGTCGAGGCGGCTGAGGCGACGCATCCGGCGATCGCCGCACGGGGCGCGGCACAGGATGCGGCGATCAAGCGCGCCCCGGAGCAGTCGCAGACCTCGACCGAGACGGCGGATCTGCTCGAAGCGCTGCGCCGCCGTCGCGGCCAGCGGGCGCCGTTGCCCACCGAGGAGCAGGAGCAGGCGGCGTCCGCCTCGACGCCGGTGGCACTGTTCGACGCGCTCGAGCCCGGGTACGAGCACGAGGCCGAACGGGAGGGCACCGACGACCGCGGTACGGCGGATCGCGCGGCTGCGCCCGGCGACCGCTCCCCCGCCTCGGACGCGCGACGCAAGGGCCGCACGGCGATGCCTTCATGGGACGAGATCGTGTTCGGCGCGCGCACCGACGACACCTGAGCTCCCGCGCGGCTCTCCGGTCGCGTGCCGCTTCGGCCGCGCGCCGCTCCGGTCGTACGCGTCGGATGCTCCACTGCCCACCGTCGCATCTTCTGAGACACACCCCGTGGCCGTGTCCCACAAAACGCGGGTTCCGGCCGCGCGAGGCCACACCTTCTGAGACAGGCCCCGGTGGCCGTGTCCCACAAAGTGCGGGTTCCGGCCGCGCGAGGCCACACGTTCTGCGACACGCCTCTTCGCCGTGTCCCACAAAGTGCGGGTTCCGGCACCGCAGGCCACACCTTCTGAGACACGCCCTGTGACCGTGTCCCACAACACGCAGGTTCCGGCCCCGCCAGCCCACACGTTCTGAGACACGCCCCGTCAGGCGAACGCGCCCAGCCGCACCAGCGGCACCACCCGTTCCTGCTCGGTGAGCGACCCGTGCTGGCCGATCATCTTCTGCGGGCCCTTGTCGTGCTCGCGATCGTCGTAATAGGCGATTCCCGCCCGGGCGGCGACGAGCACGTCCCCGATCCGGTCACGCACCCCGTCGGCGACGGGCCCGAACAGCCCGGCGGCGATGGCCTCGTCGCGTCCGAGCACCCAGGACCGGTGTGACTCGGCGGCCTGCCATACCTCGCGCAGCCGCCCGGCTCGGCCCGGCTCGGCGTACAGGTGCAGCATCCGCGGCTCGCCCGCCACGTGGCGCACGCCCTCCAGCAGCGGTGAGCCCTCCGGCAGCAGGACCTGGCGGTGCCGGGGCACGTCCACCATGCCGTGGTCGGCGGTGACCACCGCCCCGGCCCGAGCGGGCAGCGCATCCGCGAGGGTCCGCGCCGCGGCATCCACGTCTTCGAGCGCGGCCGCCCACTCGTCCGACTCCCACCCGTGCTTGTGACCGACGGCATCCAGATGCGGCGTGTACACGTAGACGAGGGCACCGGGATGCCTCGCCGCGAGGTCTGCGGCGATCAGTACGCGTTCGGCGGCCGAACCCGCCGAGAGCATCTGCGCCCCCCGCATCGTGGCGGCGGTGAACCCCGAACCGGTGAACACCGGCTTGGTCACCACGAAGCACGGCCGACCGGCGGCGGACTCGCGCGCCATGATCGGTTCCGCCCGCTGCCAGCTCAGCGGGTCGATGAGCCCCTCGTCCCAGCCCTTGAGCTGGTTGACGGTGCGGTCGTGTTCGGCATCGAGGGTGCGGTAGCCGACCACGCCGTGCGTACCGGGCGTGACGCCGGTGAGCAGACTGGTCAGCGCCGCCGCCGTGGTCGAGGGGAACACGGTGCGCGCCACGTCACGGCGGGAGCGTGCCTGGCTCAGGAAGCGGGCGTGACCGGCCCGGGCCGACAGGTTGTGCGCGCCCAGTCCGTCGGCCACGAGCACGATCGCCGCGTCGACGGGCGCGAACCACTCCGAGCGCGCGTTCAGGGCCGCGACCAGCTGCACGAGAACGTCGGTGAGGCTCCGGGCGTGCGGCGGGTCGGCCGGTAGGCTGGTGGTCATCGGGGCCAGTCTCGCACACGCGCCGGGCCCCGCCCGCCAGCCCGATACCCGGAAGACGCGCATGCCCCAGACCCCCTCGCCGTCCAGCCCGTCACAGGAGCGCATCGAGGACGTCGACGTCTCGTCCGAGATGCAGGGGTCGTACCTCGAGTACGCCTACTCGGTCATCTACTCCCGTGCCCTGCCGGATGCCCGGGACGGATTGAAGCCGGTGCAGCGACGCATCCTGTACCAGATGGCCGAGATGGGGCTGCGACCCGACCGAGGCCATGTCAAGAGCGCCCGCGTGGTCGGCGAGGTGATGGGAAAGCTGCACCCGCACGGCGACGCGCCCATCTACGACGCCTTGGTGCGCCTTGCCCAGCCGTTCACACTGCGGGTGCCGCTGGTGGACGGGCACGGCAACTTCGGCTCGCTCGACGACGGTCCGGCCGCGCCCCGGTACACCGAGGCCCGGCTCGCGCCGCCCGCGCTGGCGCTGACCGAGAGCCTGGACGAGGACGTCGTCGACTTCATCCCGAACTACGACGGCCAGTTCCAGCAGCCCGATGTGCTGCCGGCGGCGTTCCCGAACCTGCTGGTGAACGGGGCCAGCGGCATCGCGGTGGGCATGGCGACGAACATGGCACCGCACAACCTCGTCGAGGTGGTCGCCGCCGCCGTGCACCTGCTCGAGAACCCGGATGCCACCGTGGACGAGCTCATGGAGTTCGTGCCCGGTCCCGACCTGCCCGGCGGCGGCGTGATCACCGGGGTCGACGGCATCAAAGAGGCCTACCAGACCGGCCGCGGCTCATTCCGCACCCGGGCCAAGGTCGCCGTCGAGCAGCTCGGCCCCCGCAAGACCGGACTCGTGGTGACCGAGCTGCCCTACCTGGTCGGCCCGGAGCGGGTGATCGAGAAGATCAAAGACGCCGTGGGTGCCAAGAAGCTCACCGGCATCTCGGACGTCGCCGACCTCACCGACCGCAGGCACGGGCTGCGACTGGTGATCACGGTCAAGACCGGTTTCGACCCGAACGCGGTGCTCGAGCACCTGTACCGGCTCACCCCGCTCGAGGACTCGTTCGCGATCAACAACGTCGCCCTCGTCGACGGCCAGCCGCAGACCCTCGGCCTGCGCGAGCTGCTGCGCGTCTACCTCGACCATCGCATCCGTGTGGTGACCCGGCGCAGCGAGTACCGGCTGGCCCGGCGCCGCGAGCGGCTGCATCTGGTCGAGGGGCTGCTGATCGCGATCCTCGACATCGACGAGGTGATCCAGGTCATCCGTTCGTCGGACGACGGCGAGCAGGCCCGTTCGCGCCTGCAGGACGTGTTCGATCTGTCGCAGGCGCAGGCCGAGTACATCCTGGAACTGCGGCTGCGCCGGCTCACGAAGTTCTCGCGCATCGAGCTCGAGGCCGAGCGTGACCAGTTGAAGAAGGAGATCGACGAGCTGGTGCGCCTGCTCGGCGACGAGGCGCTGCTGCGCGGGCAGGTGGCGCGCGAACTGGATGCCGCTGCCGAGGCGTTCGGCACACCGCGGCGCACGCTGCTGCTGGACGGCGGCCCGGTCCGGCCGCGCACCGCGAAGCCGAAGGACGCCGATCTGCAGATCGCGGATGCGCCGTGCCGGGTCTTCCTGTCGGCGACCGGTCGGATGGTGCGTGCCGACCTCGCCGCCGATTCCCCTGCCGGCGGCATCGTCACCCCCACCCGGCGCTTCACGCACGACGCGATCCGCGCCACCGTCGACACCACCACGCGCGGTGAGCTGGGGGCGATCACCGACACCGGGCGGCTGGTGCGGTTCTCGCCGGTCGACCTGCCGGCGGTGCCCGGCAACTCGGTGCAGCCGGCCGCCGGCACCCGCGCCGACCAGTACCTCGCGCTCGGCAAGGGCGAGCACGTGGTCACCATCGTGCCGTTGGCCGACGAGCCGGCCGTCGCCCTGGGCACCGCGCACGGTGTGGTCAAACGCGTCGCCGCCGGCGAGATCGGCACGAAGCATGAGGTGGAGATCATCGCACTCAAGCCCGGCGACCGGGTCGTCGGGGCTGCGGTGGCCCCGGATGACGCGGAACTGGTGTTCGTCACCTCCGATGCGCAGCTGTTGCGGTTTGCGGCCTCGGCGGTGCGCCCGCAGGGCCGCGGCGCGGGCGGTATGGCCGGTGTGCGCGTCACGGCCGGGGAGCGTGTGGTGTACTTCGGCGTCGTGCCCGCCGACGCGGCATCCCCCGTCGTGGTGACCGTCGCCGGTTCCACCCAGGTGCTTCCGGGCGCGGATGCCGGCACCGGCAAGGTGTCGGAGTTCGCCGAGTTCCCGGCCAAGGGCCGCGGCACCGGCGGGGTACGGGCCCAGCGCTTCTTGAAGGGCGAAGACACGCTGACCCTGGCCTGGGTCGGTGAGGAACCCCGCGCGGTCGGCTCCGACGGCGGCATCCGTCGACTGCCCGAGGCTGGCGCGAAGCGGGATGCCTCGGGCTCACCGCTGGACGGGGTCATCGGCGCGATCGGCACGGCCGTCCGCTGACCGCCGCGGGCGCTCGCGGTCGCGCGGCGGTCGCGGCCGCGCCCGGCATCACCGGATCAGGAGAAATCACCGGCTCAGGACGATATCGCCGCGATCCTCCTGATGCGGTGATTTCTCCTGCGCTGGTGACGCTCGCGCCGGCCCACACCGAGCCCGGCCGGACGCTACGCGTCGATGCGCTCGCGGCCGCGCCGCACATCGCCGGATCAGGACAAATCACCGGCTCAGGACGATATCGCCGTGATCCTCCTGATGCGGTGATTTCTCCTGCGCTGGTGACGCCCGCACACGCCCACACCGAGCCCGGCCGGGCGCTACGCGTCGATGCGCTCGCGGCCGCGCCCGCCATCACCGGATCAGGACAAATCACCGGCTCAGGACGATATCGCCGCGATCCTCCTGATGCGGTGATTTCTCCTGCGCTGGTGACGCCCGCGCCGGCCCACACCGAGCCCGGCCGGGCGCTACGCGTCGATGCGGTCGCGGGCGAGACGGTCGGCGGAGTCGACGATGAACGACCGACGGGGTGCGACGTCGCTGCCCATGAGCATCTCGAACACCGCCGACGCGGCCTCGGCGTCCGCAACGCCCACGCGGCGCAGGGTGCGCCCGGCGGGGTCCATCGTCGTGGTCGCCAGTTGGTCGGCATCCATCTCACCGAGCCCCTTGTAGCGCTGCACCGGCTCCTGCCAGCGCCGTCCCGACTTCGTGAGCCGGGCGAGCAGGGCGTGCAGCTCCTGCTCGCTGTAGGTGTACACGGTCTCGTTCGGCTTGGACCCGGGGTTCACGATGATCACGCGGTGCAGCGGCGGCACCGCGGCGAACACCCGGCCGTCTTCGATGAGCGGCCGCATGTACCGGAAGAACAGGGTCAGCAGCAGGGTCCGGATGTGCGCGCCGTCGACGTCGGCGTCGCTCATCATGATGATCTTGCCGTAACGGGCCGACGACAGATCGAACGTGCGGCCGGAACCTGCCCCGATCGACTGGATGATGGCGGCGCACTCGGCGTTGGAGAGCATGTCACTGATCGACGCCTTCTGCACGTTGAGGATCTTGCCGCGGATCGGCAGCAGCGCCTGGTGCTCGCTGTTGCGGGCGAGCTTGGCGGTGCCCAGCGCCGAGTCGCCCTCGACGATGAACAGTTCCGAGTCGGCGACGTCGTTCGAGCGGCAGTCGACGAGTTTCACGGGCAGCGACGACGACTCCAGCGCATTCTTGCGGCGCTGCGTCTCTTTGTGCGCCCGCGCCGAGATGCGCGCCTTCATCTCGGCGACGACCTTGTCCAGCAGTTGGGATGCCTGTGCCTTGTCGTCGCGCTTGGTCGAGGTCAGCCGTGCGCTCAGCTCGCGCGAGACCACGGTCGACACGATCTGGCGGACGGCGGGGGTGCCGAGCACCTCTTTGGTCTGCCCTTCGAACTGCGGTTCGGGCAGCCGCACCGTGAGCACCGCGGTGAGCCCCGCGAGCATGTCGTCCTTCTCGAGCTTGTCGTTTCCGACCTTGAGCTTGCGCGCGTTCTGCTCGACCTGTGAGCGGATCGCCTTCATCAGGCCCTGTTCGAAGCCCTGCTGGTGGGTGCCGCCCTTGGGTGTGGCGATGATGTTCACGAACGAGCGGGTGACGATGTCGTACCCGGTCCCCCAGCGCACCGCGATGTCGACCTCGCAGCGACGCTCCACCTCGGTGGGGAGCATGGCGCCGGACGGCTGCAGCACCGGAACGGTCTCGGTGAAGGTGCCCGACCCGGTCAGCCGCCAGGTGTCGGTGACCGGGGCGTCGGGGGCGAGGAACTCGGCGAACTCGGAGATGCCGCCGTCGAAGCGGAACACCGACTCGACGGGGTCGAACCCCGCTTTGCTCTCGCGTTCGTCGCGGATCACCATCTCGAGCCCGGGCACCAGGAACGCGGTCTGCCGCATCCGTTGCTCGAGCTCGGTGAACCCGAATGTGGCGTCTTTGGTGAAGATCTGCGGGTCGGCCCAATACCGGATGCGCGTGCCGGTGACACCCTTGGCGACCTTTCCGACGGTGCGCAGCGTGCTGGCCTTCGCAAACGGCGTGAACGGGGCGTCCGGTCCGTCGCCGTCGAACACGCCGGGCTCGCCACGCCGGAACGACAGCGCCCACGTCTTTCCGTCGCGGTCGACCTCGACGTCCAGGCGTGCGCTGAGGGCGTTGACGACCGAGGCGCCCACGCCGTGCAGGCCCCCCGACGCGCTGTACGAGCCGGTGCCGAACTTTCCGCCGGCGTGCAGCTTGGTGAACACGACCTCGACGCCCGACAGTCCGGTGCGCGGTTCGATGTCGACGGGGATGCCTCGGGCCCGGTCACGCACTTCGACGCTGCCGTCAGGGTGCAGCACGGTGTCGATGCGAGTGCCGTAGCCGGCGAGGGCCTCGTCGACGGAGTTGTCGATGATCTCCCACAGGCAGTGCATGAGCCCACGCGAATCGGTAGACCCGATGTACATGCCGGGCCGTTTGCGGACCGCCTCCAGCCCTTCGAGCACCTGCAGATGGTGGGCGGAGTACTCAGCGGTCACAATCCTCAAGGATATCGGCCCGGCCCCCGCGGCCCGGGATCGACGCGGGGAGGTGCCCGACGGTACGCGGTGAGCGAAATGCCGACGCTTCCGGGCCTGATCCCAGCCGGGGCGTGGTTGTATTCCATGAAGGAACCCGTCCACGCGCATTCCGAAGGAGGCCGACGATGAGCACACTCACCACGCCCGAGGAGCAGACCCTCGTCGAGTACCGCCTGACCGCGATGGACCGGTGCGATGCCTGCGGCGCGCAGGCCTACATCGCCGTCGAGGTCGGCGGCAGCGAACTGCTGTATTGCGCCCACCACGGCCGCAAGTTCGAGCAGAAGCTGCGCAGCGTGGCCACCTCGTGGCACGACGAGACCGCACGGCTGAACGAGGCCGGCTGACCGGTTCCGGCTGAACGGTTCCGGCCGAGCCGCGCCGGTTCGCCCCTCCGGGTGATGCGCCCGGATCAGCCGCGATGGCGTCGGGGCAGCCGCGGCGAGACGCGCAGTGCGATCTCCTCACCGATCGTGTCGATGTGTTCGGCGAGCCCGGTGGCCGTCGCTTCGCCGTGCCGGCCGGGTCCATACAGCACCACCTCGTCGCCCGGCGCGGCACCATCCCACCCGGCGACGGTGCTGACCTCGTCACCCACCGACACAAGCGCGCGCGCACCCGCGGGCGTTCCCACAGACACCCGCCCGGCCAGGGTCGAGGGCAGGCCGTCGAGCGCACCGATCCCGATCCGCACCTGATCACCGACGCCCACCACGGGGGCCACGAGCCGGGCGATCGGGCGGATGCCCAGGTGCGTGGCATCCGGACCGCCGGCGGGGTGGATGCCGTAGGCGAACGCGCCCACGCGCACCAGGTCATACCGGAACGGGCTGCGCGCGAACGCGGCGGCGCTCGCGGCGAGGTGCCGTCGTGCGGGAGTGAGTCCGGCGCCCCGCGCGGCATCCCAGCCCCACTCGAACACGCGGCGGGCCTGATCGTCCTCGGCGTCGGAGGCCTCGGCGATGTGGCTCCACACCCCGTCCACCACGATCACACCGGCCCGTTCGAGCTCGGCGGCGCGGGCGACGAATCCGGCCCACTGCTCGGGACGCACCCCGTTGCGGTGCAGCCCCGTGTCGATCTTCAGGTGCACGCGCACGGGGCGCCCCGTGGCGGATGCCGCGGCCGCCACGTCCTCGAGCAGCAGCGCGTCGCCGACACCGAGGTCGAGGCCCTCCGCCGCGGCATCCCGCGCCTCGCCGAGCCCGCCGATCTGCCACACGAAGATCCGCGCCGCCGCGCCCAGTGCCGTGCGCACCGCCAGGCCGGTCTGCACGTCGAACGCGCCGAACCAGCGCACCTGCTCCTTCCACGCACGGGTCACCACCGGCACCAGACCGTGCCCGTAGGCGTCGTCCTTGACCACGAGCATGTGCGCGGCCGGAGCCACGCGCGCACGCACGACCGCGAGGTTGGCGGCCAGGGCGTCCAGGTCGACGTGCAGCGCCGCGGTCATGCCACCTCCCGCCGGCTCGCCCGTGCCCCGACGAGGCTGACGATCTCTTGCGCCGTCATGCCGGTCGCACCGACCCAGTCGGCCAGGGCAGGCTCGCCGTCGCGCGGGTCACCGAAGAACATCGCCTCGTCGCCCCGGCCGATGTGCGCGTCGCCGATCTCGACGACGCAGACGTCCATCGCGACACGCCCGACGATGGGGCAGGTCGTGCCCGCACAGGTCACCGATGCCCGGTTGCCGAGCGCACGCACGACCCCCTGCGCGTACCCGCCGGTCACCAGGACGATACGGGTGTCGGCGGCAGCCCGGAAGGTCAGCCCGTACGAGACGCCCTCACCGGCACGCAGCTCTTTCGTGCCGAGCACGTGACCGCCAAGCCGCATCACCGGGCGTGCGCGCGGGTCACCACCGGGAAGGCCGAGCAGCGTCGCGAGCCGATCGGCCGTCACCGTCGCCCCGGCCTCGTCCAGCACGGCCTGCACGGTCGCCGCGCCGTGTCCCCACGCGTCGGCGGGCAGTTCGGCCGGCAGCGATGCCGTGCCCGCCTCGTGCAGCAGTGCGAGGTTCGCGCGCAGTGCGCCCCGCGAGATGCGGGCCACCGGGCCACTGTCCGCGCCCGGCCCGGATCCGGGTTCCAGGAGGGCTGCGGTCACGCCATCTAGACTAGCCGAGTCCCCCGATCCCCCACCCTGGAGCGTGAATGGCTCAGCAACGTCTCGGTGTCCTCCCCCGCATGCGCTACCTGGCCGGCCGGGCCCGACGCATCGACGTCGGTTCGGTGTTCGAACGTGCCCGGGAGGCCTCGAACAGCCACGGCAAGTGGATGCCGGCGGTGCTGGTCGACATGCTGTGGCAGGCGGGGGTTCGCAACGTCGGGTTCCAGGACTACATCGACTTCGACTTCGCGATCCTGAACCGCGCCGAGCGCGCCACGTACATGACGCACCCGGTCTCGAACCAGCTCTCGCAGAAGTTCGACGATCCCGCCTACCGGCACATCTTCCAGGACAAGATCGAGTTCGACCGGGCGTTCGGCGAGTATCTGCACCGGGAGTGGATGGAGGTCACCGCCGACAACGCCGAGGAGGTCGCCGCGTTCGTGCGCCGGCACGACACGGTGGTCTCAAAAGAGCCGGTGGGGCAGGCCGGCACCGGCGTGCACCGGTACCACGCCGCCGACATCGACGACTGGGACGGCTTCCACCGGGGACTGCGTGAGCGCGGCGAGCTGCTGCTCGAAGAGGTGATCCGCCAGCATCCCGACCTGGCGGCGGTGTGCCCGGGAACGGTGAACACCACGCGCGTCACCGCGTTCTTCGACGGGGAGCGCACCCACATCCTCGCGATGGCGCAGAAGTTCGGCCGCGGGGCGGTCAGCGACCAGATGACCTTCGGCGGCTTCTACACGATGCTCGACGAACGCGGCCACGCGGTCGGGGCCGGCTACGACTCGCACGGGCACGTGCACGAACGACACCCCGACTCCGGGTTCCGGATCGCGGACTTCCAGCTGCCGATGACCGATGAGGTCACCGCGTTCGTCGACCGCGTGGCGCGAGTGGTCCCCCAGGTGCAGTACGTGGGCTGGGACATCGTCGTGACACCCGACGGCCCGGTCCTGGTCGAGGGCAACTGGGGTGCGGGAGTCTATGAGAACAAGCCCAGCGTCACCGGCATCCGCACCGGCCACAAACCGCGCTACCGCGCCGCCATCGGGTTCTGATCCGGTCACGCACCGACGGACCCGGGCGCCCGCGGCCGACGCGGCGCCCCGAACCGCGCGGCCCGGCTCGGGCGGTCGGTTCCGACCCGGTCAGGCGGGTCGGACGATGCCCAGCGGCGTCGACTCGTGCCCCTGACCGAGCGGGTTGTCTTTCAGGATCGCGACCAGCCGTGCCTCACCGGCCTTGTCGAGCGTGGAGCCGAGGATGTTGCCGCCCAGGTCGTTGATGTCGACGACGGCGACGTCACAGCGCGACCCGAGCAGTTCCCGGAGGTGCTGCGCCACCTCACGCGGCCGTTCGGGCCCGAGCACGACCGCCTCGTTGTAGGGCGGGATGGTGTGCTTGGTCGGCCCGTCGATGGCGCGCGCCTTCGAGCCTGCGATCCGGTAGAAGTCGCCCTTGCGGCCGAACGCCTTGGTGACGGCGGCGACCGCGGCGGCCAACAGGATGCGGGGCGTGCCGCATTCACGCAGCGCCATCTCCATCGTCTCGGGCATGCCCAAGCCGATGCCGTACGGCGTCTTGGTGACGTACTTCGCCAGGAAGGTGGCGAGCTTGCGCGGCCGGATCTCGGACACCGGGAACGACCGCCCCTGGGTGATGGCCACGATCTTCTCGGTCACGAACAGGATGTCGCCGGGCGCGACGGCATCCGCCGCATATTCGCGCACCACCTCGTCGATCCGGTCCTCGGGCTGGATGACCTTGGTGCGCAACGGGATGCGCGCGTAGGTCGCACCGTCGACGGTGACCGTCAGCGCCTTGCCGGCGTTGGCCGCCCCGCTCACTCGAGGTAGTCCCGCAGCGACTGCGAGCGCGACGGATGCCGCAGCTTGGCCATCGTCTTCGACTCGATCTGGCGGATCCGCTCCCGGGTCACGCCGAACGTGTCGCCGATCTGGTCGAGGGTCTTGGGCTGACCGTCGCCGAGGCCGAAGCGCATGCGGATGACGCCCGCTTCGCGCTCGCTGAGCGAGTCCAGCAGCGACTCGAGTTGGCGCTGCAGCATGGTGAACCCGACCGCGTCGGCGGGCACGACCGCCTCGGTGTCTTCGATGAGGTCGCCGAACTCACTGTCGCCGTCCTCGCCGAGCGGGGTGTGCAACGAGATCGGCTCGCGGCCGTACTTCTGCACCTCGACGACCTTCTCGGGCGTCATGTCCAGCTCGCGCGAGAGCTCTTCGGGGGTGGGTTCGCGCCCCAGGTCCTGCAGCATCTGCCGCTGCACCCGAGCGAGCTTGTTGATGACTTCGACCATGTGCACCGGGATGCGGATGGTGCGCGCCTGGTCGGCCATGGCACGGGTGATCGCCTGTCGGATCCACCAGGTGGCGTAGGTGGAGAACTTGAAGCCCTTGGTGTAGTCGAACTTCTCGACGGCACGGATCAGGCCCAGGTTGCCCTCCTGGATGAGGTCGAGGAACTGCATGCCGCGGCCGGTGTAGCGCTTGGCCAGCGACACCACCAGGCGCAGGTTGGCGCCCAGCAGGTGGCTCTTGGCGCGCTGGCCGTCGCGGGCGACCCACTGCAGGTCCAGGCCCAGCTGGCTGGACTTCTCCGCGTCGGACATGTGCGACAGCTTCTCTTCGGCGAACAGGCCCGCCTCGATGCGCATGGCCAGTTCGACCTCTTCGGCCGCGTTCAGCAGCGGCACCTTGCCGATCTGCTTCAGGTAGTCCTTGACCGGGTCGGCGGTGGCACCGGTGATCTGGGTCGAGTACACCGGCACGTCGTCCTCGTCCTTCGACGAGATGACGATGGCCCCCGACGGCAGCGGTTCGGTGAACTCCTTCTTCTTTCCGGCGGGACGTTCGTCATCCTCGTCGTCGTCGCCCAGGTCGTCGTCGGCGCCGGTCTTGCCGGTGGGTGCGTTCTCGTCCTGGTCGTCGGAGGCGAGTTCGGTCTCGTCGACCTCGACGTCCTCTTCGGGCTCGCCACCGGCGGCCTTCTTGCCCTTCGCCGTGGTCTTGGTCGCGGTCTTCTTGGCTGGGGCCTTCTTGGCTGCGGCCTTCTTGGCGGCCGGGGCGTCCTTCTCGGCGGCCGGGGTGTCCTTCTTGGCGGCGGCCTTCTTGGCGGCCGGGGCGTCCTTCTTCGCGGCCGAGGCGGACTTCGTGGCGGCGGACTTCGTCGCCGCCGGTTTGCGGGCCGCGGACTTGCGGGCGGTGGTGGTGCCGGCATCCGGCGTGCTCGCGGCGCCGTCTGCCGCCGCGACCTCGTCGACGCCGGTGTCGTCGGTGCGCGAGCGGGTGGTGGTCTTCGTGCCTGCGGTCACGTTTCGCCTTTCACCGGGGGACGTATCACGCCCGCCCCCGTTGTGTTCGGACACTAGTAAGACCCTTGTCAAGTCGGTGCGCATGAGAAGGCTCCCCGGCTGGGGTACTCGATGTGCGGGTGCTGACAACGGGTCGGTGATCCATTGTCGCACATCCCACGCGTGATCCCGGACGTGCGCACAGGGAGGTCACGATGGACAAAACGTCCGGTCCCCCGGTGATATTCCCGGCGGGAAAGGCTCACGCCGCACCCTGCGGAATCAGTGTGTGTGCCGCCGGCGAACCGGGCCGGCGCCGGATCAACCCCGGGGTGCGCCGCCCTTGTCGTCGTCGCCGGCCGGACGCGTCGCGAGGAACCGCTCCAGCTCGGCCGCCAGTTCGTCGGCGCTGGGCAGGTCGCCGGTGTGCACCATCGGCGCGGCCTGTGTCGAGCCGGCCATGTAGGCGTCGTACCGGTCTTCCAGTCCGCGCAGCATCCGGCGCAGCTCGTCGTTGTCGTCGACCTGCTCCTGCACCCGCTGGATGAACTCCCGGTTGCGTGCGCGCAGGTCGTCGCCGGTGAACACCAGTCCGGTCGCGGCGGTGATGCTGTCGAGGGCGGCCAGGGTCGCCGCCGGGTACTCGGTGTCGCCCAGATAATGCGGCACGAGCAGCACGAACCCGGCCACCGGCGTCCCCTGCTGCGTGAACCGGTATTCGAGCAGATGCCCGACCGTCCCCGGCACCTGGGTGTGCGGCTTCCACACCGAGTGCGCCTCGGTGAGCTCGCGGCGCGTGCCGCTGACGGTGGTGCCGATCGGCCGGGTGTGCGGCACCGGCATCGGGATCGCGTGCAGCCACGTGACGGTGGACACCTGGTACTCCTCGGCGAAGGCCAGGACCGCTCGCGCAAAGCCCTCCCACACGAAATCGGGCTCGTAGCCGGCCAGCAGCAGGAACGGCTGGCCGATCGCGTCGCGCACCAGCGACAATTCGAGCCGGGACGGCCGATACTCACTGAGGTGGTCGCCATCGAAGGTGACCAGCGGGCGGCGCGCGCGGTAATCCAGCAGCACGTCGTTGTCGAAGACCGCCAACGGCAGCGACTGGAGGTCGTCGCGCATCACGTCGATCAACTGTGAGACCGCGCCGCCGGCGTCGGTGAACCCGGTCAGCGCGATGACCAGCGGCAGTCCCCGCGGCACCGGTGGAGCCGATGCCGCACGCTCGAACAACGGCGCATTCTGGGGCATGGCACCACTCTAAAGCGCGTGTGCGACCCGCAGCGGCGATCCCGCTGACAGCGAACAGTGCCGCACCGGCCCCGCCGCCTGCGCCTCATAGGATGGGGATCATGCCGTTCCCCGAGCTGGCGCGCAGCGCTGCGTCCGTGACCGAGTCCGATGCCGAACTGATCATCCTCGCCCTTCCCCCGGCCGAGAACGCACCGCAGCATCTTGCGGCCGACTGGCCGGGGCTGTACGACGCGCTGGATGCCGTCGGTTTCACCGGCGCCGTCGGCTCGGTCGTGCGCGTGCCGGCGCCCGGACGCACCGCCCGGGTCGCCGTCGCCGGCACCGGCGCCGACCCCGGCGCATCGGACGTGCGCGAGGCCGTCGGGGCCGCGGTGCGCACCCTCACCGGCTTCGACACGGCCGCCGTCGCCGTCCCCGGCGCCGACCGAGAGCGCCAGCTCGCGGCCGCCGAGGGCGCAGCCCTGGGCGGGTACTGGTTCGACGACTACAAGACCGATCCCGACCGCAAGCGGCCTGCCGGCCGGGTCACGGTGCACGCCGACGCCCTCGACGACGCCGACCTGACGCGTATCGCGCAGGCCGCGGCATCCGTCGCCCTCGTCAAGAACCTCACCACCACCCCCGCGCAGTGGCTCGGACCGCAGGACCTCGCCGACCGCGCGGTGCAGGCGGTGGCGGGACTGCCGATCGAGGCGACGGTGCTCGACGAGACCCGCCTGGCCGCCGACGGCTACGGCGGGATCCTGGGTGTCGGGCAGGGCTCGGCCCGCCCGCCGCGCCTGGTGCGCCTCGACTACGCGCCCGCCGACGCCCGCCGGCACGTCGCCCTGGTCGGCAAAGGCATCACCTTCGACACCGGTGGCCTGTCGCTGAAGCCGCCGGCATCGATGGTCGGCATGAAGGGCGACATGGCCGGGGCCGCCACCGTGCTCGCCGTGGTGCGTGCGGCGGCCGCCCTGAAGCTCCCGGTACGGGTCACCGCGTTCCTGTGCATCGCCGACAACATGCCCTCCGGTTCGGCCATCCGACCCGGCGACGTGCTGCGCACCCTCGGCGGCACCAGCGTCGAGGTGCTCAACACCGATGCCGAGGGACGCCTCGTCCTGGCCGACGGTCTGGTCGCGGCCAGTCGCGAGCAGCCCGACGTGATCGTCGACGTCGCCACCTTGACCGGTGCGATCCTCGTCGCGCTGGGCACCCGGCACACCGGGGTGATGGGCGACGATGAGGCGGTGCGCGAGTTCCTGAGCGCCGCCGACCGCACCGGCGAGCCGGCGTGGCACCTGCCGCTGCCGGCGCACATGGAGAAGGAGCTCGACTCCCCCATCGCCGACCTGCAGAACGCGAAGATCGGCGACCGCAACGGCGGATCGCTGTTCGCGGGCCTGTTCCTGCAGCGTTTCGTCGGCCGCCGCGGCGACGCCGACGACGCACCCCGCCTGCCGTGGGTGCACCTGGACATCGCCGGATCCGGCGAGAACCACAGCGCCCCGTATGGCTTCACGGACAAGGGCCCGACCGGCTCGACCGTGCGGGCGCTCATCGCATTCCTCGAAGGGGTGGAACACTGATGACAGAGCAGACCTACGACCTCGTCGTCCTCGGGGGCGGCAGCGGCGGCTATGCCGCGGCGATCCGGGCGGCCGAACTCGGCAAGACCGTCGCGCTGGTGGAGAAGGACAAGCTGGGCGGCACGTGCCTGCACCGCGGCTGCATCCCCACCAAGGCGCTGCTGCACGCCGCCGAGGTCGCCGATGTGGCGCGGGATGCCGCCTCCTACGGCGTCCGCGCGAGCCTGGACGGCGTCGACATCGCCGCCGTGCGCTCCTACCGCGAGGGCATCGTCGCCAAGAAGTACAAGGGGCTCGAGGGACTCATCAAGGCGCGTGGCATCACCGTCGTGTCCGGTGAGGGGATGCTGACGCCGGACCGTGCGGTGCAGGTCGGCGACGACATCCTGCACGGCACCGATGTGATCCTGGCGACCGGTTCGTACAGCCGGTCGCTGCCGGGCCTTGAGATCGGCGGCCGGATCATCACGAGCGAGCAGGCGCTCACCCTCGACGAGGTTCCGGCCCGCGTGGCGATCCTCGGCGGCGGGGTGATCGGTGTGGAGTTCGCGAGCGTGTGGCGCTCGTTCGGCGCCGAGGTCACCATCGTCGAGGCGCTCGACCACCTGGTTCCGAACGAGGACGTGGCCCTGAGCAAGGGACTCGAGCGCGCGTTCCGCAAGCGCGGCATCCGTTTCTCGCTGGGCGTGCGGTTCGCCTCGGCCACTCAGACCGACCAGTCGGTCACGGTCACCCTCGAGGACGGGTCGAGCATCGAGGCGGACTACCTGCTGGTGGCCGTCGGGCGCG
This sequence comes from Microbacterium luticocti DSM 19459, assembly GCF_000422405.1. Classification (GTDB taxonomy): domain Bacteria; phylum Actinomycetota; class Actinomycetes; order Actinomycetales; family Microbacteriaceae; genus Microbacterium; species Microbacterium luticocti. Next base: position 151,562 of record NZ_AULS01000005.1, on the reverse strand, counting down.
GCCCGGCCACGGCCGGCCTGGGCTTCGAAGAGGCCGGGGTCGTGCTCGACCGCGGGTTCGTGCACACCGACGACCGCCTGCGCACCGACGCCGAGCATGTCTGGGCGGTGGGCGACATCGTGCCCGGACTGCAGCTGGCGCACCGCGGTTTTGCGCAGGGCATCTTCGTGGCCGAGCAGATCGCCGGTCTCGACCCGCTGCCGGTACCCGAGACGCACATCCCCAAGGTGACGTACTGCCACCCCGAGGTGGCCAGCGTCGGGATGACCGAAGCGCAGGCGACCGGGGCCCACGGTGCCGACGCCGTGACCGCGTACGAATACAGCCTGGCCGGCAACGGCAAGAGCGAGATCATCGGCACCACCGGCCTGGTGAAGGTGGTGCGGCTGGTGGACGGGCCGGTGCTGGGCGTGCACCTGCTGGGCGACCGCGTCGGCGAGCTGATCACCGAGGGACAATTGGCCGTCGGCTGGGAGGCGCACCCCGAAGACATCGCCCCGCTCATCCACGCACACCCGACGCAGAGCGAGGCGCTCGGCGAGGCGTTCCTCGCCCTGGCAGGCAAGCCGCTGCACGCACTCTGATCCGAGCGCGGGATCACTAAGCTAGGACAGACAACGGCTTGAAGGAGACACACCCATGAGCACTTCCGTGGTCCTCCCCGCGCTCGGCGAGAGCGTCACCGAGGGAACGGTCACCCGCTGGCTCAAGAACGTCGGCGACACCGTCCAGGAGGACGAGGGCCTGCTCGAGATCTCCACGGACAAGGTGGACACCGAGATCCCCTCGCCGGTCAGCGGCGTGATCGAAGAGATCCTCGTGGCTGAGGATGAGACCGTCGAGGTCGGTGCCGTGCTGGCCCGCATCGGCGACGGTTCGGGGGCGTCGGCACCCGCTGAGCAGCCCGCCGAAGCCGCGCCCGCCGCGGAGGCGCCTGCCGCCGAGGCGCCTGCCGAAGCCGCCCCAGCCGCACAGGCGCCTGCCCAGGACGCAGAGGCCGAGCAGGCCGAGACCGCGTCCGCCGCGGCGCCTGCCGAGCCCGCCACGACGACCGCACCGGCGGGCGCCGGTCGGGACGTGGTGCTGCCCGAGCTGGGTGAAAGCGTCACCGAAGGCACCGTCACCCGCTGGCTCAAGAACGTCGGCGACACCGTCGCGGTCGACGAGCCGCTGCTGGAGATCTCCACGGACAAGGTCGACACCGAGATCCCGTCGCCGTTCGCCGGTGTGCTGCAGCAGATCCTCGTCGGCGAGGACGAGACCGTTGCCGTCGGCTCGCCGCTCGGCCGGATCGGTGAGGCCGGTGCCGCCGCCCCGGCCACACCCGAGCCGGCCCCGGCACCCGCCGAGCAGGCTCCCGCCCAGCCCGCGCCCGAGGCTGCGCCGGCCGCACCGGCCCCCGCCGAGCAGGCACCCGCCGAGCAGGCACCCGCCGCGGCGCCGGTTCCTGCGGCGCAGGCCGCGCCCGCGCCGGCCGCACCCACCCCGGCTGCGTCGGCCCCGGCTGCGCCTGCGATGCCTGCCGCCGGCGACGACGACGAGATCACCTATGTCACGCCGTTGGTGCGTCGTCTCGCCCAGCAGCAGGGCGTCGACCTGCGCACGGTCACCGGCACCGGCGTCGGCGGGCGCATCCGCAAGGAGGACGTGCTCAAGGCGGCACAGGCCGCGAAGGCCCCGGCATCCGTCACCCCCGCCGCAGCCGCACCAGCGCCGCTGGAGGTGTCGCCGTTGCGCGGCACGACCCAGCCGATGTCGCGTCTGCGCAAGGTGCTCGCCGAGCGCGCCGTGGCCTCCATGCAACAGACCGCGCAGCTGACCACGGTGGTGGAGGTCGATGTGACCCGGCTGGCGGCGTTGCGTGACCGCGTCAAGGCGGACTTCCAGGCCAAGACCGGCGACAAGCTGTCGTTCCTGCCGTTTTTCGCCCTCGCCGCCGCCGAGGCGCTGCAGGCGTTCCCGGTGATCAACGCGACCGTCGACGGTGAGAACATCGTCTACCCGGCGAGCGAGAACCTTTCGATCGCCGTGGACACCGAGCGCGGCCTGCTCACCCCGGTGCTGCGGGATGCGGGCGCCAAGAACATCGCCCAGATCGCGCACGAGATCGCCGACCTCGCCGCCCGCACCCGCGACAACAAGCTCAAGCCCGACGAGCTGGGCGGCGGCACGTTCACGCTGACCAACACCGGCTCACGCGGCGCGCTGTTCGACACGCCCGTCGTGTTCCTGCCGCAGTCGGCGATCCTCGGCACCGGAACCGTGGTCAAGCGGCCCGGCGTCGTGTCGGTGGACGGCAAGGACGCGATCGCGATCCGTTCGTACGTCTACCTCGCGCTCTCGTACGACCACCGCGTCATCGACGGCGCCGACGCCGCGCGCTTCCTCGGCGCGGTCAAGGCCCGGCTCGAGTCCGGCGACTTCGAGGGCGCCCTCGGCATCTGACCGGCACAGCCGTCATGGCTGCTGTGCGACGTCCCGCACGTCGCGCAGCAGCCATCGGTCGTCTTCGCGCACCACGACCACGAGCTGATCGGGCGTCTGCCCGTCGCGCGGATGCACGCGCAGGACGGCGGCACCGCCGAAGTCGTCCAACAGCGTGAGCGTGCGCCGGAACGCGGGCAGAGTGGCGGCCCCCAGCGGAAAGCGCGCGCGGGGATCCTCCTGGGTCTTCGCCCGGCAGGCGTCGTCCCGGCAGGCCGCGCGCGTCGCCAGCAGGGCCTCGGTCGCCCGCTCCACCGACGCGGTGGATGCCTCGGGCCCGGTCGCCGGTGCGTCAGAGCCGGCGGACGGATCGACCTCGCCGGCCGGCGCGTCCGCCAGGCCCCGATCGGCGGCCGTCTCATCGCCCGGCCCCTCCCCGTCGGGCGCGGCCGGGGACGAGGACGGCGCGGGCACGCGCGGGCCCGCGGTCCCCGGGGCCGTCGCGGCGATCGACGACGACCGCATCGTCGCAGGGCTGCCGTCTGCGGTTGCGCGGCCCCCCGATCCCTGCGGCCAGAGCAGTCCCACCGCGAGCACGGCGGCACCCAGGCCCGCCGCCAGCATCACCGGATGGCGACGACGACCCGGGCGGTCGGCCCGTACCCGTCGCCAGACGGCGGTGACAGCCGCCGACGCGAGCTCGGGCAGCGGTCGATCGGTGTGCGGCACCAGCGGCGCCCACCATCCGCTCTGGGCGGGTGGTTCGGCTTCCGGGCCATGCGACTGTCGCTGCCCGCGCCGGCCGCCGCTGTGTGCGGGCGGCTCGGCTCCCACGGGCACGGCCCCGCGACTCCCGCCGCGGCGCGGGTCCATCCCGCCCTCCTCCGCCCCGTGTGCGCCCGATCGGGGCAGATCCGCGTCGTCCGGTGCGGCACGACGACGCCCGGAGTCGCGACGTGTCGCCCGCTGTGGCCTCCCGCCGTTCCCGTCGGTGCGCGCCGCGCTCCCCCGGTCCACCGCGACGCTGCGCGCACGGGCCGGCGCGTACACCGCCGTGGCCAACGGCTCCGGGTCGGCCACCGCGAACAGCGCCGCCTCAGCCTCATCCGGGGCGTGCGCGAGCGCGCGCACGTCGGCGAGCAGGGTGCGGGTGCACTCCACCGCGTGGCGGGCGCCTGCGTCGTCCACCGCGTCGCCGAGCGCCTCCAGAACCGCGGCTGCGGCATCCGTCACCGGCTGTCCCGCCCCACCCACCAGCACCGGGCGACCGCCCTCGGCCAGCCACCACTGCCCCACCAGGGCGACGTCGTCGGCGGCGAGACGCTGCGCCTCGACGGTGCCGCGCACGATGCTCACGGCGAGGGTGACCGCCTCGCCCGCAGACACCGGCACCGCGGCATCCACCCGCCGCTGCACGAACGCATCGACCCGTTCCGCACACACCGGCATCACCGCGAGCAGGCCCTCCTCGCCGCGCAGCACATCGAGTGGCGCCGCCAGGTGACCGTCGCGCGCTCCCGCCCACGTCCACAGGTCGGCGAGGTCGTCGGCGGACACGAGCACTCCGGTCACACCGTCGTCGGTGCGCGCCAGGATGCCGTCCCACGGCGCGTCCGGAGGCCGCACCCGTCGGATATGCCGTGCACCGGCCGGCAGCCCCGACTCGGCGGTCACCGCCGTTTCGTTGCCGCCGGCCACCGTCGGAATCACTGTCGGAATCACTGTCGGGATCGCTGTGGGGACCATGGGCCCAGTGTGCCCGGCACAGCCGGCCGTGGAAGCGGCGAGTGACACATCCGTGGACAACCGGTGGCACGGCCCCGGCTGGGGAGGAACCGACGCGGAAAGGTAGGCTGGTGGGTATGGCAGCACGCAGTCCCCGGGCCGACAAGAAGCCGAACTTCTTCTCCCAGCTCAAGTCCCTCTTCGTCTTCACGAAGGACGTCTTCCCGTGGCTGCCCTGGGCGCTGATCGGCATCCTCGTCGCGGGGATCTGGGTCGGCATCCTCGTCGGCTTCCTGCTGCCGCCCTCCCAGGTGTGGAGCATCATCCTGTGGGGGGTCACCGGCCTGCTGTTCGGCGTGCTGGTCTCGCTGATGACGATGACCCGGCTGTCGACCAAGGCGATGTATCAGAAGATCGACGGGCGTCCCGGGGCGACCGGGCACGTGCTCTCGACCGCGCTCGGCCGCAGCTGGCGCGCCGACGAGACGCCGGTCGGTGTGAACCCCAAGACCCAGGAGGCCGTGTACCGGGCGATCGGCCGCGGCGGCATCGTCGTCGTCGGCGAAGGGTCGCGTGGACGCCTGACCCGCCTGGTGAACGAAGAGAAGGCGAAGGCCAAGCGAGTGGCATCCGGTGTTCCGGTGACGGTGATCTACGTCGGGCACGGTGAGGGCGACGTGCCCATCGCCGACCTGGCCAAGACCATCAAGAAGCTGCCGAAGTCGATCAACCGGGCGACCCAGGCCGCCGTGATCAAGCGCATCGACTCGGTCTCGCAGTCGCTGGCGTCGCTGCCGATCCCGAAGGGGATCGACCCCATGCGCGCCCGCGCCCCGCGCCCGCGCTGAGCCCCGCGCCCGCGCTGAGCGACCTACCGGCGTCTACGGTCACACCCGCAACAGCACGGTCCCGGCCGCCTTGTCGTGCAGGCCGCGGTGGTCGGCGTCCCAGATCAACGCCGGGATCACCAAGAACAGCAGCGCGGTACGCAGCACCGGCCGCCACAGACCCACCCAGCCGCCGTGCACCCGCACCAGGCGCATGCCCATGATGCGGTGGCCGGGACTGCCGCCGATGGTCGGGATGAACACGATCTGCACGGCCGCGAACACCAGGTTCGTCGCCAGCGGGTCGGCCAGGCGCACCCCGGTGACCGGGTCGATGCTGCCGAAGAACGCGTACCCGATCAGGGCCGCCGTGGCGATGTCGATCGCCAAGGCGGCCAGGCGCCTGCCGAACCGGGCGACACTCTTCGGGCCGGATGCCGGAAGACCCCATCGCTCACCCGGATGGGAAGGAGTCGCAGGGCCGGATGGCGCGGATCTGGGGGCGTCGGGCACCCGCCCAGCCTAATCGGCCGGCGTAACATGCCCGAAACATGCGGGACACGGCCGGGCAACGCGGCTGGGATAGGTTCGAAGCACGTCCGTACCGCGGACCCGACCGCGTCCGAGAAGGAGCCCCATGTTCAACGAGCCCGCCGAGGTGCTGAGATTCATCAAGGACGAGGACGTCATGTTCCTCGACATCCGCTTCACCGACCTTCCCGGGGTGCAGCAGCACTTCAACATCCCGGCGGCATCGGTGGACGAGGAGTTCTTCACCGTGGGCCAGATGTTCGACGCGTCGTCGATCCGCGGGTTCGCGAGCATCCACGAATCGGACATGCAGCTGATCCCGGACGTGACGACCGCGTACCTCGACCCGTTCCGCGATGCGAAGACGCTGGTGATGATCTTCGACGTGTACAACCCGCGCACCGGTGAGATCTACGGCAAGGACCCCCGTCAGGTGGCGAAGAAGGCCGAGAAGTACCTCGTTTCCACCGGCATCGCCGACACCGCCTACTTCGCGCCCGAGGCCGAGTTCTACATCTTCGACGAGGTGCGCTACGCGGTCACGCAGAACTCCAGCTTCTACACGGTGGACTCCGAGGAGGGCGCCTGGAACACCGGCCGCGAAGAAGAGGGCGGCAACCTCGGCAACAAGACGCCGTTCAAGGGCGGGTACTTCCCGGTCTCACCGGTCGACAAGCAGGCCGATCTGCGCGACGACATCAGCCTCAAGCTGATCGAGTCGGGGCTGGTGCTCGAGCGCGCGCACCACGAGGTCGGCACCGGTGGCCAGGCCGAGATCAACTACCGCTTCGACACCATGGTGCACGCGGCCGACGACATCCTGAAGTTCAAGTACATCGTCAAGAACACCGCCGAGCTGTGGGGCAAGACCGCCACGTTCATGCCCAAGCCGCTGTTCGGCGACAACGGTTCGGGCATGCACACCCACCAGTCCCTGTGGCGCGACGGCGAGCCGCTGTTCTACGACGAGAAGGGCTATGCCGGCCTCAGCGACATCGCGCGCTGGTACATCGGTGGGATCCTCAAGCACGCGGCATCCGTGCTCGCCTTCACCAACCCGACACTGAACAGCTATCACCGGCTGGTCAAGGGGTTCGAGGCACCGGTGAACCTGGTCTACTCGGCCGGCAACCGGTCCGCGGCGATCCGCATCCCCCTGACCGGGTCGAGCCCCAAAGCCAAGCGCATCGAGTTCCGGGCACCGGATGCCTCGGGCAACCCGTATCTCGCGTTCGCCGCGCAGCTGATGGCGGGTCTGGACGGCATCAAGAACCGCATCGAGCCGCACGAGCCGGTCGACAAGGACCTCTACGAGCTGCCGCCCGAGGAGGCCAAGGACATCCCGCAGGTGCCGAACTCGCTGCAGGACTCGCTGGACGCGCTGCGGGCCGACCACGCATTCCTGCTCGAAGGCGGAGTGTTCACCGAGGAACTCATCGAGACCTGGATCGAGTACAAGATCGAGAACGAGATCACACCGCTTGCGCAGCGCCCGCACCCGTTCGAGTACGAGCTGTACTACGGCGTCTGATCCCACCGACGACGCATCGAGGGCTCCGGCACACGCCGGGGCCCTCGATCGTCTTGGCGCTCGACGTGTTCGTCGAGCTCATCTTCGGCTACGGTGCCATGTTCGGTGCGCAGTCGACGTTCCACGCGGAACGCGGCCATCGGCGGCGGCATCGCCCCGTGGATCGCAACCGCGCTGCTGTCGATGCCCGGCACCTGGCCGCTGCTGATCGCGGGATACGGTTCTCTCATGGGGATCCCGACCATCGTCGCGCTCGTGCTCAGCCGTCGACTGCCGCAGCCCGTTCCCGCACCTGCCCCCGCGCGAGCCTGAGGTGGCGGTGCTGGTCGCCCCCGACAGCTTCAAGGGCACGTACACGGCCGCGCAGGTCGCGCACGCCGTCGCCGCGGGCGTGCGCGCCGCCGGTGCGGCCGCCGTCGAGCGTCCGCTGGCCGACGGCGGCGAGGGCACCATGGATGCTCTGGCCACCGCCCTGGGGATGCAGCGCATCCCGGTGGCGACGGTCGATGCCTGGGGCGACCCGGTCGAGGCCGGCTACGCTCTCGGCGAAGACGGGCTCGCCGTGGTCGAGCTCGCCGTGGCGAGCGGGATCGCCCTGCCGCATGCCGGCCCGCGCGACCCCCGTGCCGCCGATACGGCCGGCACCGGCATCCTCATCGCCGCAGCCGCCGCCCGAGGCGCCCGACACATCCTCGTCGCGGCGGGCGGCTCTGCCACCACCGACGGCGGCGCCGGCGCCATCGAGGCGATCCGAACCGCCGGTGGACTGCACGGCGCACGGCTCACCGTGCTCGCCGATGTGGTGACCTGCTTCGAAGACGCCGCGACCGTGTTCGGCCCGCAGAAGGGCGCCTCACCCGACGACGTCGCGTTCCTCACCGCGCGGCTGCACGACCTCGCGGCGAGACTGTCCCGCGACCCACGCGGTGTGCCCCGCACCGGTGCCGCCGGCGGATTCGCGGGAGGCATGTGGGCCGTGTTCGACGCCGAGCTGGTCTCGGGCGCCGCCACCGTGCTCGATACCGTCGGCTTCGACGATGAGCTGGCGCGGGCCGACGCCGTCGTCGTCGGCGAAGGCCGCCTGGACGAGCAGACCACGCAGGGAAAGCTCATCGACAACGTGCTCCAGAGGGTCGACCGGCGCCGCCCCGGGACTCCGGTGTTCGCGGTGGTGGGCTCGGTGAGCGCGTCGCTCGGCGGCTACGCCGACCGGTTCGCCGGCATCCTCATCGCCGGCGACGAGGACCGGATGCGGGCCGCCGGCGCCGAGGTGGCGAGCCGGGTCGGCCACTGAGCAGACGGCCGGTGGATTTCTGCACAGTGCAGATTTCTGAACAGTGCAGGTTTCTGCGCGGCGTGGATTCAGGAAGCGCGGGCCGCGGTGCGCGGAGGATGCAGCACGGTGCACGACGATGATCCGGAATCGACCGGCTCAGCCGTAGAACAGCTTCTCGAACGTGCGGCGGGCGCGACGGGCCGCGCGCAGCCACGCCTCCTCGACCGCCGTCGCCGAGCGGGGCGGGTAGCCCAGCAGCCGCCCGATCCCGTCGAGCTGCCGCCGGTCGGCGGGCAGCACGTCGCTGGTGCGGCCCGAGAGCAGCGTGTTCGCCGAGCGCAGCCGTCCGGCCAGCTGCCACGCCTCACGCAGCCGGACCGCCGCAGCGGATGGGATCAGCCCGGCCGCGGCCGCGGCATCCAGCCCCCGCATCGTCGAGGTCGTGCGCAGGCCGGCGATCGCATGCCCGTGCTCGAGCTGGGTCAGCTGCACGAGCCATTCGACGTCGCTCAGGCCCCCGGGCCCGAGCTTGAGGTGCCGTTCGGGCGCGGCGCCCTGCGGCAGCCGCTCGGCCTCCACACGCGCCTTGATGCGCTTGATCTCGCGCAGGTCGGCGAGCGAGACCGCCGCCGGGTACCGCACCTCGTCCGCCAGCGCGGTGAAGGCGTCGATGAGCGCCGAGGTGCCCGCGACCCCTCGCGCCCGCAGCAGCGCCTGCGCCTCCCACGACACCGACCAGCGCCGGTAGTACTCGCGGTAGGCCTCCAGCGACCGCACCACGGGGCCGTTGCGCCCCTCCGGGCGCAGGTCCGCGTCCAACTCGAGCGGAACCCGGTGGTCCTCGGAGTGCGTGCGCAGCCCGGCCACGATCCGCTGGGCGAGCTCCGCCGCCCGCTGCGCGGGCACGTCGCCCGCGCGGTACACGTACAGCACATCGGCATCCGAGCCGAACCCGAGCTCGGCCCCGCCGTAGCGCCCCATCCCGATCACGGCGAACTCGAACGAACCGTCCTCGTCGGGCACCACCTCGCGCCGCACCGCCCGCACCAGCGCCTGCACGGTGACATCGGTGATCGCCGTCAGCGCCGTCGCCAGCTCTTCGATGGTGAGCACGCCCAGCACCGCCGCCATGGCCGTGCGCAGCAGCTCGCGACGCCGCAGGGCCCGCACCGCGCGCGCGGCGCCCGCGATGTCGTCGTGCCGGGTCTGGATCGCCTGCGCCTCCTGCGCGAGCACGGTATGCCCCCGCGGCCGCAGCCGCGCGTCGTCGTCGAGCCACGCCACCGACTCGGGGATCCATTCCATCAGCTCGCCGATGTAGCGCGAGCCCGACAGCACCCGGGTCAGGCTCTCGGCCGCCCCCGACGAGTCGCGCAGCATGCGCAGGAACCAGGGCGTATCGCCCAGGCGCTCGCTGATGCGCCGGAACGCCAGCAGCCCGTCGTCGGGGTCGACGCCCTCGGCGAACCAGTGGATCATGATCGGCATCAGGTGCCGCTGGATGGTGGCCTTGCGGCTCACGCCGGAGGTCAACGCGGCGATGTGCCGCAGTGCCCCGGCCGGGTCGGCGAAGCCGATCGCCGCGAGCCGGTCGTGCGCCTGCGCGGTCGACAGGCTGCGCTCCTGCTCGGGCAGGGCGGCCACCGCCGACAGCAGCGGCCGGTAGAACAGGCGCACGTGGATGTCGCGGACCTCGCGCTTGGTCCTCTCCCACAGCTGCCACACCTCGTCGCCGGTCTCGGCGAGCCGGCTGGCCCGGGCGAGCACCCGCAGCCCGTCGGGGTCGGCCGGCATCAGGTGCGTGCGCCGCAGCCCCCGCAGCTGCAGCCGGTGCTCGAGTACCCGCAGCGTGCGGTAGTCCCGGTCGAACGCCGCCGCGTCGGCACGTCCGATGTACCCCTCGTCGACGAGAGCGGACAGTGCCGCCAGCGTGCCCGGCTGCCGGATCGCGGTGTCGGTCAGCCCGTGCACCAGCTGCAGCAGCTGCACCGTGAACTCCACGTCCCGGATGCCGCCGGGCCCGAGTTTCAGCTGGAACGCCACCTCGTCGTCGGGGATGTTGTCGGTGACCCGTTCGCGCATGCGCTGCACGCTCTCGACGAAGTCGTCGCGTGCCGCGCTGCCCCACACCCGCTCGTGCACCGCGTCCACATAACGGGCGCCCAGCTCGGTGTCACCGGCCAGCACCCGCGCCTTCAGCAGCGCCTGGAACTCCCAGCTGTGCGCCCAGCGGTCGTAGTAGGCCAGATGCGAGTCCAGGGTGCGCACGAGCGCCCCCTGCTTGCCTTCAGGGCGCAGGTTCGGGTCGACCTCCCACAGCGGGGGCTCCACCTCCATCCCGGCGACACCGCGCATGGTCTGCACGGCCAGCCGGGTGGCGATGTCGACGGCCCGACCCTCGGCCACGCCGTCTGCGGCTTCCGCGACGAAGATCACGTCCACGTCGCTGACGTAGTTCAGTTCCCGCGCCCCCGCCTTGCCCATGCCGATCACCGCCAGCCGGGTGGCGGCCACCTCGTCGCGCGGGAACAGGCCGACCCCGCCGCCGCCGGCGATGCGGGTGCGCGCGACCGCGAGGGATGCCCGCAACGCCGCACCCGCGGCATCCGCCAACGCCGCCGACACGTCCGCGATCGCCGCCACCGGGTCGGGCGCCAGCAGGTCGTACACGGCGATGCGGGCCAACAGCCGCCGATACCGCACCCGCAGCGCCACCCACGCCGTCTCGGAGCCGTCGGCGGCGAACCCGTCCGCGTCGACGCCCACCGCGTCGGCGAGGTCGGCATCGAGTTCTGCCGCCGTGGGGAGCCGATCGCGCGGCACCACCAGGTCCGCCAGCTCGGCGGGATGCCGCAGGTAGAAGTCCGCGAACCCGTCCGACGCGCCGAACAGCGCCCACACGGCCCGGGCGCCGTGCGGGTCGGCCACCACCGCACGCACCGCATCCGCGTCGCGGCGCGCGACCCGCAGCATCCCTTCGAGGGCCGCATCGGGGTCGGCGGCACCGCCGGATGCGGCCGCGAACGCATCGCGGTCACCGCCCACCGCCTCGGCCAGCTCGTGCAGCCGCCCGTCCGCCTCACGCAGCCGGGTGAACCCGAGCCGTGCCAGGGCGGTCAGACCGGACGCACGATCCGCCATGGCGTCCCTAGAGCATCTCGAGGTTGCGCGCCAGTTCGAACGGCGTCACCTGCGAACGGTACTCCTCCCACTCGCGCCGCTTGTTCAGCAGCACATAGGTGAACACCTGTTCGCCGAGCGTCTCGGCCACCAGCTCGGAGTCCTCCATGTACTCCAACGCATGGTCGAGGCTGGTCGGCAGCGGCGCGAACCCGAGCGCGCGGCGCTCGGCGTCGGTGAGCGACCAGACGTTGTCTTCGGCCTCGGGCGGCAGTTCGTAGCCGGCTTCGATGCCCTTCAACCCGGCGGCGAGCATCAGCGCGAACGCGAGGTACGGGTTGGCGGCCGAGTCCAAGGCGCGATACTCCACGCGCGAGGACTGCCCCTTCGTCGGCTTGTACAACGGCACCCGCACCAGGGCGGAACGGTTGTTGTGCCCCCAGCAGATGAAGCTCGGGGCCTCGTCGCCGCCCCAGAGCCGCTTGTACGAGTTGACGAACTGGTTGGTGACCGCGGCGATCTCATTCGCGTGCCGCAGCAGGCCCGCGATGAACTGCCGGCCCACCTGCGAGAGCTGATACTGCGCGCCCTCTTCGTAGAACGCGTTCACGTCGCCCTCGAACAGCGACATGTGCGTGTGCATGCCGCTTCCCGGCTGTCCCGACAGCGGCTTGGGCATGAACGTGGCGTAGACGCCCTGCTCGATGGCGACCTCCTTGACCACGGTGCGGAAGGTCATGATGTTGTCGGCGGTGGTCAGCGCGTCGGCGTAGCGCAGGTCGATCTCGTTCTGACCGGGCCCGCCCTCGTGGTGGCTGTACTCCACCGAGATGCCCAGGTCTTCGAGCATCCGCACCGACCGGCGACGGAAGTCGTGCGCGGTGCCGCCGGGCACGTTGTCGAAGTAACCGGCCGAGTCGACCGGCTGCGGCCCCTCGGGGCCGAACCGCGAGGATTTCAGCAGGTAGAACTCGATCTCGGGGTGGGTGTAGAAGGTGAAGCCGGCGTCGGCGGCCTTCGCCAGGGTGCGCTTGAGCACGTGCCGCGGGTCGGCCACGGCGGGCTGGCCATCCGGGGTGGTGATGTCGCAGAACATGCGCGCCGTCGGGTCGATCTCACCCCGCCAGGGCAGGATCTGGAACGTGGTCGGATCGGGGTTGGCGAGCAGGTCGGACTCGTAGGAGCGGGTGAGCCCCTCGATCGCCGAACCGTCGAAACCGATGCCCTCGGTGAACGCGCCCTCGACCTCGGCAGGGGCGATCGCGACCGACTTGAGCGTGCCCACCACGTCGGTGAACCACAACCGCACGAACTTCACGCCGCGCTCTTCGATCGTGCGCAGCACGAAATCCCGCTGCTTGTCCATGCTCACGCCTCTCTGCTCACTGCTCGGGGCTCACTGCTCGGGGCTCACTATCCCGGGGCTCACTGCCCGGGGCTCACTATCCGGGGCTCACTGCCCGGGGTTCCTTGTCAACGGGCTGACCGCCACCGGGGCAGCGCCGGCGGACGGTCGCCGGTCGTCGCCGGGTCCGTCCGTCACCGGTCGTCGGACTCGCCCGCGGACGTTCCCCAGTCGTTCTCGCGACGCTCGTCCTCTTCCCACTGCCGGGTGCGCTCGCGCATGATCTCGGGGGCGCGGGCCGCCTCCTCGGCGCTGTCGAACGGACCGGCGCGGTCGACCGCGGGTGACTGCATGCCCCGCTCGACCTGTCCGGTCGCGAGGTTGTACCAGTACTTGTCGTCGTCATCGTCGGGCATGCCGTCTCCTGTCGTCCGGGGGCGCGCGTCGGCACCGGCTCGTGCCTCGATCCTACTGACCGGCACCGACCCTCGCGCGCGAGTTCGCAAACGCCATGCGGACGCGATCGCCCTCGACGCGCTCGATAGGCTGAGCAGATGGCACAGAACTCTCGAGCGGTCGGCGTCGACATCGGCGGCACCGGGATCAAGGGCGGGATCGTCGACCTCGACGAGGGCGTGCTCGTCAGTGACCGGATCAAGGTGGCCACGCCGTCCGGTGCCCGGCCGAAGGACGTGCTCGCCGCCGTGCAGCAGGTGCTCACCACGCTCGGGGCGGCCGATGAGAAGCTGCCGCTGGGCGTCGCGTTCCCGGCCATCGTGAAGAACGGCCGCACCCTGTCGGCGGCCAACGTGGCCGAGGACTGGGTCGGGTTCGAGGCGGAGAAGTTCTTCGAAGACGGGCTGGGCCGCGGCATCCATTTCGCCAACGACGCCGATGTCGCCGGGGTCGCCGAGGTGCGCTACGGCGCGGCGCGCGGCCGGGACGGGCTGGTGATCCTCACGACGCTCGGCACCGGGATCGGGTCGGCGATGATCCACAACGGGATGCTGATCCCCAACTCCGAACTCGGCCATCTGCAGCGAGCACGGCACAAGCGGGACGCCGAGGCGTACGCCGCGTACTCGGCGATGGAGCGCGACCGGCTGACCTGGAAGAAGTGGGCCAAGCGGCTGCAGTGGTACTACAGCCACCTTGAGTTCCTGTTCAGCCCCGACCTGTTCGTGGTCGGCGGCGGCGTGTCCAAGCACGCGGACGAGTTCCTGCCGCTGCTGTCGCTGCGCACTCCGATCGTGCCCGCCGTGCACCGCAACAACGCCGGCATCATCGGCGCCGCGGCGCTGGCCGCCGACTGACGCGCGACGCGATCGCGGAAGGGCGAATGGGCCGGCCTGTACGCCGGGTTCTGTCCGGAGGCGGATGCCTCGTGGATGGTCATCTCTCTCGGCGACACGTTGCCGTGCCGCTCCAGCGGCCTACCCGGGGACTCGGCGGGCCGCGTCGTCATCCCCTGTCTGGCCTTGCTCCGGGCGAGGTTTGCCGTGCGGGTCACGTCACCGCGACCCCGGTGGTCTCTTACACCGCCCTTTCACCCTTACCCCGGCGGTGGCCGGGGCGGTCTGCTCTCTGTGGCACTGTCTCGCGGATCGCTCCGGGTGGGTGTTGCCCACCGCCCTGCCCTGTGGAGCCCGGACGTTCCTCGGCGCGCACCGTTTCCGACACGCGACGCGACCATCCAGCCGACCCATTCGCGCCTTGAGCCTAGCGCGCGAAACCGTGAACCGGCCGCCCGCGCTCTCCGCGCTCGTCCCCCGGTGACCGCGCCGGTCCGGCGTGCCGGTCGGCTCAGTCTTTCGCGGCGGTGGGACCGATCGCCAGTTCGAGCGGAAAATCGATCGGGAACGCCCCGAACAGCAGGCGTCCCGCGGATGCCGCGGCCGTACGCACGATCTCTGCCGCCGCGTCCGCGTGCCCCAGCGGCGTGTGCACGATCAGTTCGTCGTGCAGGAAGAAGGCCAGGTGCGGCCGGTCGGCCAGCGCCGGACCCGATCGCGGCGCGGCCTCGTCCGGCGGCACCGCGGGCAGCTCCGCCAGCCGGGCGCGCACCTCCCCGAGCCAGGCGGCCGCCCACTCGGCGGCGGTGCCCTGCACCACGAAGTTGCGCGTGAACCGGCCACGGTCTCCCGCGGCGCGTCGGGCGCGATCGCGTTCGGCCGCCGTCCCGGTCTCGCCGGTGGCCTGCCGCTGCGCCTGCAGCCACTGCGGCGACGCCGGCGGGCAACTGCGACCGAGCCACGTGGTCACCACCCCGCCGTCCTCACCGACGCGGGCGGCCTCGTCGACCAGTGCCATCGCCCGCGGGTAGGCGCGTCGCAGCCGCGGCACGAGGCGTGCGCTGTCGCCGGTGGTCGCGCCGTACATGGCCCCGAGCATGGCCACCTTCGCCTCGGCGCGTGTCGGCACGGTGCCGTCCGCGACGATCCCGGCGTACAGGTCGCGGCCGTGCGCGGCCTGCGCCAGCGCCACATCCCGCGCCATCGCGGCCAGCACGCGCGGTTCGAGCTGCGCGACGTCGGCGACCACGAACGTCCAGCCCGGATCGGCCCGCACCGCCTCGCGCAGCCGCCGCGGAATCTGCAGTGCCCCGCCGCCCGACGAGGCCCATCGCCCGGTGACGACTCCGGCGGGCACGTACACCGGACGGAACCGGCCGTCGTGCACCCATTCGGCCAGCCACGCCCACCCGTTCGCGGCCAGCAGCCGGGCCAGCCGTTTGTACTCCAGCAGCGGGGCGATCACCGGGTGCTCGTACTCGCGCAGCTCCCACTTCGAGGTCGACGCCGCGGGCACACCCACCCGGTGCAGGCTGCGCAGCAGCTTGGGCGGCGAGTCGAGGGATGCCGCCGGGTCGCGCAGGTGCACGCGCACCTGCGCGACCAGCTCGGCCATGCGCTCGGGCAGCCCGCCACCGGCCGGCCGGCGACCGAGCACCTCTTCGAGCACCGCCTCATGCGCGGCGACATCCCAGGGCAGACCCGCCGCCCGCATCTCGGCGGCGACCAGGGCCGCGACCGAATCCGCCGCGCACAGCAGTTCGATCCGGCGGGGATCGACGGCATCCTGCATCGCCGCGCGCTGCCGGGCGAACTCGGCCAGCACCGCCTCGATCCCCGCCGGCGGCCCGTCGGCCGCGGCATCCGTGGTCATCGCGAACAGTGCCGGCGCCGCTTCGGGCACGTCCCCGGCGGGCGCCGCATCCCACCGCGAGGGTGACCGCACGGCGGCGTCCGAGCGCACCAGGGCGCTGGATCGCAGGATCGCGTGACACAACCGCAGGTCACGGCAGCGCCCGACCCGCACCCCCGCGGCCAGCAGCGGCGAATACCAGCGCGCGGTGTCGGACCACACCCACCGCACCGCTGTGCCGGCCGTCTCGGCGTGTGGGGCGCGCTCACGCCGGCGTACCCGGTCCGGCCACTCCCCCTCGGTGAACGTTTCGCGCCACAGCTCGGCACCGGCGCCGTCCAGTCCGACCGCGACCACGCCGGCTCCCCCGGTGCCGACGACGATCCAACCGGCCCCGGTCACCATCGCCGGGCGCGGGCGATCACAGGCCGGATTCCTCCGTGCGCACGAGGATGCACCCGCACTCCGGGCAGGTCACCACGGCGTCCTCGGCGGCGGTGCGCACCGCGGCCAGGTCGGTGCCCGACAGCACCATCCGGCATCCTTCGCACGTCTGCCGGCGCAGCAGCGCCGCCCCGGCGCTGCGCTGGGCGGCCCGCTCATAGAGCTCGACCAGCTCGGCGGGCAGATCGGATGCCACCGCCGCACGGTCGCGGGTGGCCTGCTCGACCTGCGTGGTGGCGTCGGCGACCGCCGTCTTCGCCTCGGCGCTGAGCCGCGCGCCCTCGTCGTTCACCTCGGCAAGGCGGCCCTCCGCTTCGGCGACCGCCGCCTCGGCGGTCTCGAGCTTCTCCATCACCTCGAGCTCGGCGTCCTCCAGGTCGCTCTTGCGGCGGGCCAGCGACGCGAGCTCGCTCTCGAGCCCCTGCGCGTCCTTGGGGTTGGTGACGGTGGTCAGCCGCTGCTCGTCGCGCTGGCGGCGGGCGTCGACGACCGCGACGTCGGCCTCGATGCGGCCGAGCTCCGTCCGCAGGTCGTCGCGCGCGCCCTGGCGCGCGGTCAGCTCGCGGGTCAGCTCCTGACGCTGTGCGATCAGCTCGCGCACCCGCTCGGCCTGTGTCGGGTTGGTGCGGGCGTGCTCGGCCTGCCGGATGCGCAGGTCGAGCTCGGCCAGGTCGAGAAGGCGGCGCTGCGCCGCAGGCTGTGCGTTCACGTGGGCCCTGCCGGGTTCGAACCGACGACATCCACGGTGTAAACGTGGCGCTCTACCAGCTGAGCTAAAGGCCCCTGCGGCCAGTCTACGATCCGGGCCCGGAGCCGCAGCATCCGGGCGGTCGATTGCACCGGGACGGCGACTGTGAATGGATAGGCTTAGGCCCGGCGCGTGCCGTGCCACCCCCACGACCCGCAACGCCGGCGCGATCCGTCGGACGAAGAAAGGTGATCCGTGACTGTCCACGATCAGGATCCGTACTCGCAGGGCCCCCTCGACGCCGACCCCGACGAGACCGGCGAGTGGCAGGAGTCCCTGCAGCAGTTGGTGCGTGCCAAGGGCGCCGGCCGCGGCCGCGAGATCATGCTCAGTCTGCTCAAGACCGCCAAAGACCTGCACCTGGGCGTGCCGATGGTGCCCACGACCGACTACATCAACACCATCGCCCCCGAGAACGAGGCGCCGTTCCCCGGTGACGAGGAGCTCGAGCGGCGGTACCGCTCGTGGATCCGCTGGAACGCCGCCATCACCGTGCACCGCGCGCAGCGGCCGGGCATCGGCGTGGGCGGCCACATCTCCACCTATGCGTCGTCGGCGTCGCTGTACGAGGTGGGCTTCAACCACTTCTTCCGCGGCCAGGACCACCCCTCCGGCGGCGACCAGGTCTTCTTCCAGGGGCATGCCTCCCCCGGCATGTACGCGCGCGCCTTCCTCGAGGGGCGCCTGTCCGAGGCGCAGCTGGACGGCTTCCGGCAAGAGCGATCGCGCGCGCCGCACGGCATCCCGTCCTACCCGCACCCCCGCCTGATGCCGCAGTTCTGGCAGTTCCCCACCGTGTCGATGGGCCTCGGCCCGATCAACGCGATCTACCAGGCGATGGCCAACAAGTACCTCACCAACCGCGGCATCAAGGATGTCTCGGACGGGCACGTGTGGGCGTTCCTGGGCGACGGCGAGCTCGACGAGGTCGAAAGCCGCGGGCAGCTGCAGGTCGCCGCCAACGAAGGCCTGGACAACCTCACGTTCGTGGTGAACTGCAACCTGCAGCGGCTCGACGGGCCGGTGCGCGGCAACGGCAAGATCATCCAGGAGCTGGAGAGCTTCTTCCGCGGTGCCGGCTGGAACGTCATCAAGGTGATCTGGGGCCGGGAGTGGGACGACCTGCTCGCCCGCGACGTCGACGGCGCGCTGTTGAACCTGATGAACGTCACCCCGGACGGCGACTACCAGACGTACAAGGCCGAGAACGGCGCGTATGTGCGCGAGCACTTCTTCGGACGCGACGAGCGCGCGCGGGCCCTGGTGTCCGACTACACCGACGAGCAGATCTGGAACCTCAAGCGCGGCGGCCACGACTACCGCAAGGTGTACGCCGCGTTCACGGCGGCCGTCGAGCACACCGGTCAGCCCACCGTCATCCTCGCCAAGACCATCAAGGGCTACGGACTGGGGCCGCACTTCGAGGGCCGCAACGCGACCCACCAGATGAAGAAGATGACCCTCGACGACCTCAAGGCGTTCCGCGACGCCATGCACATCCCGATCAGCGACGCCCAGCTCGAAGAGAACCCGTATCTGCCGCCGTACTACAACCCCGGCCCGGGCGATGAGACCATCCAGTACATGCTCGAGCGCCGCCGCGAGCTGGGCGGCTTCCTGCCCGAGCGCCGCACGACGCACGTCGACCTGGCGCTGCCGGACGATGCCGCCTACGCACTGCCGAAGAAGGGATCGGGCACGCAGGAGGTCGCCACCACGATGGCGTTCGTCCGGCTGCTGAAAGACCTGCTGCGTGCGAAGGACTTCGGGCACCGCATCGTGCCGATCATCCCCGACGAGGCGCGCACGTTCGGCATCGACGCGTTCTTCCCGACCGCGAAGATCTACAACCCGAACGGCCAGCACTACACGTCGGTCGACCGGGAACTGCTGCTGGCGTACAAAGAGAGCCCGCAGGGTCAGATCATGCACGTCGGCATCAACGAGGCCGGCGCCATGGCGGCGTTCACCGCGACCGGAACGGCGTACTCCACGCACGGCGAGCCGCTCATTCCGGTGTACATCTTCTATTCGATGTTCGGTTTCCAGCGCACCGGTGACGCCAACTGGGCCGCCGGCGACCAGATGGCCCGCGGGTTCATCATCGGCGCGACCGCCGGGCGCACCACGCTCACCGGCGAGGGGCTGCAGCACGCCGACGGGCACTCCCCGCTCCTGGCCTCGACCAACCCGGCGACGGTCGCGTACGATCCCGCGTACGGGTACGAGATCGCCCACATCGTGCGGGCGGGCATCGAGCGCATGTACGGCGGGAAGCACCCCGACCCGAACGTCATGTACTACCTGACCGTCTACAACGAGCCGATGGTCCAGCCCGCCGAGCCGGCGGACGTCGACGTCGACGGTATCCTCCGCGGCATCCACCGCATCGCCACCGGCGAAGGCGACGGCCCCCGCGCGCAGCTGCTCGCCTCGGGCGTGGGCGTGCCGTGGGCGCTCGAGGCGCAACGGCTGCTGCGCGAGGACTGGGGCGTGGCGGCGGATGTCTGGAGCGTGACCAGCTGGTCCGAGCTGCGCCGCGACGGGCTCGCGGCCGACGAGCACACCTTCCTGCACCCCGACCAGGCGCCTCGCACCGCGTACCTGACCGAGAAGCTGCGGGATGCCTCCGGCCCGGTCGTCGCGGTCAGCGACTACATGCACGCGGTTCCCGACCAGATCCGGCCGTGGGTGCCGAACCGGTTCGCGACCCTCGGTGCCGACGGGTTCGGGTTCAGCGACACCCGCCCCGCCGCACGTCGCCACTTCAAGATCGACGGCCCCTCGGTCGTGGTGCGCACCCTGCAGGCACTGGCCGACGACGGCACCGTCGACCGGTCGCTGGCCGCGCAGGCGATCGAGAAGTACCGGCTGCACGACGTGAACGCCGGCACCAGCGGGAACGCGGGCGGAGAGAGCTGACCGACGGATGATCAGCGAGAACGCCCCGACCGACAAGGAGCAGACCCTCGTCTGGCTGCGCCGCATCTCGGGCGACCTCGCCACGGCCACGATCCAGCGGCTGGAGCAGTCGCTGCCGTGGTACGCCGAGATGCCGCCCGCCCGCCGGTCCGCGGTCGGACTGGTCGCCCAGGCGGGCATCACCTCGTTCATCCAGTGGTACGAGGACCCGAACTCGACGCCGTGGATCGCCGCGGACATCTTCGCGGCGGCGCCGCGCGAACTGCTGCGCAGCGTGAGCCTGACCCAGACGCTGCAGCTGATCCGCGTGACCGTCGAGGTCACCGAAGAGAAGGTCGCCGGACGTGGCGAGCATCTGCGCGAGGCGATCCTGCTGTACTCGCGCGAGGTCGCGTTCGCCGCCGCCGACGTGTACGCCCGCGCCGCCGAGGCCCGGGGCCTGTGGGACGCCCGACTGGAGGCCCTGGTCGTCGACTCCATCCTCACCGGTGGGGCCGATGAGGAGCTGCCCAGCCGCATCGCCGCGCTCGGCTGGCACGGGCACGGCGAGGTGGCGGTGCTGGTGGGCACCACCCCGCCACAGTTCGACGTCGACCAGTTGCGCCGCACCGCCCGCAAGCTCGGCGTGGACGTGCTCATCGGCGTGCAGGGCTCGCGACTGGTGCTGGTGATCGGCCGCGCCCAGTTGCGCGGCCAGGACGACGCGGCCGCGTCGCTGCCGTTCCTGCAGATCGCCCGGCACCTCGAACCCGGGTTCGGTGCCGGCCATCTCGTGCTCGGCCCCGCGGTGCCCGCACTGGTCGACGCGGGTCAGAGCGCCCGAGCCGCCCTCGCCGGGTTCGCGGTCGCCCGCTCGTGGCGGCACGCCCCGCGCCCGGTGGAGGCCGACGACCTGCTGCCCGAGCGTGCGCTGGCCGGTGACCCGCTGGCCAAACAGACGCTGGTGGAGAAGATCTACCGGCCGCTGCAGGCGCACAGCACCGATCTGGTGACGACGTTGTGGAGCTACCTCGACAACGGCCGCTCGCTCGAGGCGACCGCCCGTGAGCTGTTCGTGCACCCCAACACGGTGCGCTACCGGCTCAAGCGGGTGGCCGAGGTGATCGGGTGGGATGCCACCGGACCGCGCGAAGCGCTGATCCTGCAGACCGCCCTCATCCTCGGCGCGATCGGCACCGACGCCACCCGGCGTCGGGCCCCCGCCACCCGCCGGCGACACTGACCGCTGTACGACGCACACAAACGAACCGGGCATTGTTGTGCGCACTCGGCCAGTTGGACGTCCTCGTGTTTGGCAGGATGGGATGGTGATCATCGCCGTCTTCCCCGGCCAGGGCGCACAGACCCCCGGCTTCCTGCATCCGTGGCTCGACCTGGACGGCGCGCGCGAGCGCCTCGCCGCATACTCGGACCAGGCGCAGGTCGATCTCATCGCGGCGGGCACCGAATGGGATGCCGACCGCATCCGCGACACCCAGGTCGCCCAGCCGCTCATCGTCGCCGCGAGCCTGCTCTCGTACGCGGCGCTCACCGCCGACGGCGCACGCCCGGCCGGCACCGCCGGGCACTCGGTCGGCGAACTGGCGGCCCTGGCCGCAGCGGGCGTGCTCACCGAGGCCGACGCGCTGCGACTGGTGGGCATCCGCGGCCGGGCGATGGCCGAGGCCGCCGCGGCCGCGCAGACCGGCATGAGTGCCGTGATCGGCGGCGACCCCTCCGCCGTGCTGGCCCGGCTGGGCGAACTGGAACTGACGCCCGCGAACCACAACGGGGCCGGACAGATCGTGGCCGCCGGACCGCTCGGCGCCCTCGCCGAGCTGGCCGCGACTCCCCCGCGCGGCACCCGGGTGATCCCGCTGCAGGTGGCCGGTGCCTTCCACACCGGCTACATGGCACCCGCCGTCGACACGCTGCGTGCCGCGGCCGCCGCGGTCGAGGCATCCGACCCCACCCTGACACTGTGGACGAACAGCGACGGCTCGGTCGTGCACTCGGGCCGCGCCGCGGTCGACCTGATGGTCGCGCAGATCGCCTCGCCGGTGCGCTGGGACCTGTGCATGGCCTCGTTCGCCGAACACGGCGTGACCGGCATCATCGAGCTGAGCCCCGCCGGCACACTGACCGGGCTCGCCAAGCGCGCCCTGCGCGGTGTGCCCGCGGTGGCCGTGAAGACCCCCGACGACCTGGCGGCCGCGACCGCCCTGCTGAGCGGAGAAGCCGCATGAGCGCCACCCTCACCCAGTCCACCGGAGCTGCGCACACCCGCATCTACGCCTACGGCGCCGCCCGCGGCGAGAACGCGGTGCCCAACGACGACCTGGTGGGGCCGATCGACTCCAGCGACGAGTGGATCCGCCAGCGCACCGGAATCATCACCCGGGTGCGCGCCGAGCCGGGCACCACGGCGATCGAGCTGGCGACCGACGCCGCCCGCGAGGCGGTGGAACGCTCAGGCGTTCCCGCCGACCAGATCGACGCGGTGCTGGTGGCGACGATCTCCAATCCCAAGCAGACCCCGTCGGTGTCGGCCATCGTCGCCGACCGGATCGGCGCGACCCCGGCCGCGGCCTACGACCTGAACGCCGCCTGCGCGGGGTTCGCCTACGGGGTGGGTCAGGCCGACGCGCTGATCCGCGGCGGGCTCGCACACTTTGCCGTGGTGGTCGGCGTCGAGAAGCTCAGCGACATCGTCGACCCCACCGACCGCAGCATCTCGTTCCTGCTCGGCGACGGCGCGGGAGCCGTCGTCGTCGGCCCCAGCGACACCCCCGGCATCGGCCCCACGGTGTGGGGCTCGGATGGCTCCAAGGCCGACCTGGTGAGCATGAACGGCACCCTCGTCGACTTCCGCGACGGCAAGATCCCGTGGCCCACGCTTCGCCAGGAGGGCCCGCGGGTGTTCCGCTGGGCGGTGTGGGACATGGTCAAGGTCGCCCGCCGTGCGCTCGAGGCCGCCGGGGTCACCGCCGACGACCTGGCCGCGTTCGTGCCGCACCAGGCGAACATGCGCATCGTCGACGAGTTCGCCAAGCAGCTGGGGCTTTCGGACACGGTGGTGATCGCGAACGACATCGAGACCACGGGCAACACGTCCGCGGCATCCATCCCCCTGGCCACCCACCGCCTGCTGCAGGAGCACCCGGAGCTGTCGGGCGGGCTCGCCCTGCAGATCGGGTTCGGCGCCGGACTCGTGTACGGCGCGCAGGTGATCGTGCTCCCCTGACCGGGGCGTCCGCGACCCTAGACTTGTCCACGGCCCGCCGGGCCGCATCCATCCGAAAACAAGGAGTGAACAATGGCATTCAGCAACGATGAGGTCCTTGCCGGCCTGGCCGAGCTCATCACCGACGAGACCGGCATCTCGGCCGACGAGGTCGCGCTGGAGAAGTCCTTCACCGATGACCTGGACATCGACTCCATCTCGATGATGACGATCGTCGTCAACGCCGAGGAGAAGTTCGGCGTCACCATCCCCGACGACGAGGTGAAGAACCTCAAGACCGTCGGTGACGCCGTCACCTACATCACCTCCCACCAGGCGTGATCGCTTCCGGTGGGGGCGACCGCCCCCACCGGCACCCCACACCCCCGAGGAATCCCTCTATGAGCACGTCCCGCATCGTCGTCACCGGCATCGGCGCCTCCACCCCGTTGGCGGGGACCGCGCCCGAGAGCTGGTCCGCCCTGCTGAGCGGTGCCTCCGGCGCCCACACCCTCCCGTACGACTGGGTGGAGAAGTACCAGCTTCCCGTCACCTTCGCCGCCGAAGGTGCCGTGCGCCCCGACAGCGTGCTGGAGCGGCCGGTGGCCAAGCGTCTCGACCCGGCCTCGCAGTACGCGCTGGTGGCCGCGTTGGAGGCGTGGGCGGATGCCGGCAGCCCCGAGGTCGACCCCGAGCGACTGGGCGTCGATTTCGCCACCGGCATCGGCGGCGTGTGGACGCTGCTGGATGCCTGGGACACGCTGCGTGAGAAGGGACCGCGGCGGGTCATGCCGATGACCGTGCCGATGCTCATGCCGAACGCGGCGGCGGGCAACCTGTCGCTGCACTTCGGTGCGCGCGCGTACGCCCGCACCGTGGCCAGCGCCTGCGCGTCGAGCACCGAGTCGATCGTGAACGCCCTCGAGCACCTGCGAGACGGGCTCGCCGACGTCGTCATCGCCGGCGGCACCGAGTCGGCCATCCACCCGATCACGCTGGCGGCGTTCGCGTCGATGCAGGCGCTGTCGCGTCGCAACGACGACCCCGAGCACGCGTCGCGCCCGGCGAGCGTGGACCGGGACGGGTTCGTGATGGGCGAGGGAGCCGGCGTGCTCATCCTCGAGACCGAAGAGCACGCGAAGGCCCGCGGCGCCAAGATCTACGCCGTCGTGGCCGGCGGCGGGGTCACCGCGGATTCGTACCACATCACCGCGAACGACCCCGAGGGACACGGCGCAGCCCGGGCGGTGCGCATGGCGCTGCAGACGGCGGATGCCTCACCCGACGACGTCACGCACATCAACGCGCACGCCACCTCGACCCCGGTGGGCGACCCCAACGAATACCAGGCGCTCAAGCAGGTGTTCGGCGACCGGATCGACGAGATCCCGGTGTCGGCGACGAAGGCGTCCACCGGCCACCTGCTGGGCGGGACGGGCGCTGTCGAGGCGGTGTTCACCATCCAGGCGATCACGGCCCGTCAGGCGCCGCCGACGATCAACCTCACCACGCAGGACCCCGAGGTGCCGTTCCGGCTGTCCGGCTCGCCCATCCCGCTGGGTCCCGGTCCGCAGCTGGCGATCAGCAACTCGTTCGGCTTCGGCGGGCACAACGCCGTGGTGGCCTTCGCCACCCCCTGAGCCGCCCGCACGCGAGAACGGCGCCCCGCGCACGCGGGGCGCCGTTCGTGCCTGTCGGGCGGGCCATTCGCGGTCTCAGCCTCCGGGACTGCCGTCTCCGACTGCCGGTAATGGCGCCTGCACCCGCCCGAAACCTGTTCAGCCCACCTTGTGCAGCCAGACCACCGGGGCGTCGTCGGAGGCGTGCCGGAACGGCTCGAGCTCTTCGTCCCAGGCAGCCCCCAACGCCACCTGCAGTTCACGCTCCAACTCGGCGACATCCCCGGCGGCGACCTCCATCGCGTACCGGATGCGGTCTTCACCGATCACCACGTTGCCCGCCGCGTCGGTCTGTGCGTAGTGGATGCCGAGCCCGGGCGTGTGCATCCACCGGCCGCCGTCGCTGCGCGGGGTCGGGTCCTCGGTCACCTCGAACCGCAGGTGCTCCCAGCCCCGGATCGCCGTCGCCAGCGCAGCACCGGTGCCGACGGGCCCCTCCCAGTAGTACTCCGCACGGCGACTGCCGGCGAGCACGGGCTGATCGGCCCAGTCGAAGCTCGTCGCACGCCCGAGGGCGCGTCCCACCGCCCACTCGAGGTGGGGGCACAACGCGCGTGGCGCGGAGTGGATCAGGATCACTCCACGCGCCTGTGTCGTCGCCATGGTCTCTCCGTTTCGTCAGGTGCGTCTTCCCCTACGACCTGACCGGGATGCCACCGGCTCCGGGCTGTTCGGTTGTCTGGCCTCATTATCGCCCGAACCCCAGGGAATGACAAGCCTGTCATTCCGTGTCGGCGCGGGCGGCAGCATCCCATGCAGAGGACCCTGGACATGCGCACGGCCCCGGCCATGCGCACGGCCCCGGCCATGCACACGACCCTGGTCATGCACACGGCCCCGGCTCCTGACGGAACCGGGGCCGTGACGGGCGCCTCAGCGGGCGATCACGCCTCGCTCATGGCGCGCACCTCGGCCTGACCCTTCGCCGCGTAGTATGCGGCGCGGGCGGCGTCCTTGCGGGCCTGCTCGGCGTAGCCGGCGTCGAGGATGTCCTGGTCGACCGGCACGCTCTCGACGTGGTTGCGCCCGTGGTACTTCTCGATGTACGCGTCGAGCTCGGGGCCGCTGGTCCACGACGTGATCAGGTTGTACCGCGGCTCGCTGCCCAGGTGCGTGGTGGCGTGCCACAGCCGCTGGGTGTCGATGATCAGCTGCGCTCCGGCCGGCAGCGCGATGCGCACCTCACCCTGCGGGTCGGTGCGGTTCTCGCGCAGCACGAAGAAGCTGTCCTTGTCGTCGGTGAGGTTGAAGAACCCGCGCACCACCCAGCCGGTGCCGTCCGGGTTGAGGCGGTTGTTGTCGTCCTGGTGCAGGTTGTAGAGGCAGTCGCCGTAGGGCGTCGGCTGCAGCTCGATGATGCGGCAGCGGCCGACGTTCGCGCCCGGCTCCTGGGCACGGCGGGTGAGGATCGGCGCCTTCTCGACCTGCGACGGGATCCAGACGCCGTCCTTGTCGGTGCGCGGCGGCTTGTGGTTCCAGAAGCCGTTGCACTCGATCTCGCCCTTCGCGCTGGCCAGCGGCGCGAACCGGGTGTCTCCGGAGGACTTCCAGTCGACGTATTCGACGTCCAGCCACTCCTTGGGGTCCAGCTCCTGGTTGTAGCTGTCGAGGACGACGTAACCCGTCTCTTCGAGAGCTTCGCACTTGATGTATCCCATGTGCGGATCATCACCTTTCGTAGGGGGCCAGCACGTTTCAACAGGCCCGACTTAGGCAAGCCTACATCGGTGCTCCGGGCGGACCGCAGAGCGCGCCTAGAGTAGATCGGGCGCCCGTTCGCGGCGCGAGGGGAAGGGTGAACGTGAGTCAGGTCCCGGGCAGTGCCACCAACGTCGACGCCACCGCGGTGAACACCATCGAGTGGCTCTCGCAGCCGGCCACGACCATCGTCGTGCCGGTCTACCAGCGGCAGTACCGCTGGGACATCGGCGGGTGCGAGCAGCTGTTGGCCGACGTGCGGGCGGTCGCCGATGCCGAGCCGACGACCATGCACTTCATCGGATCGATCCTGTCGGCCGCGGCGTCCGACCCCGACTCGCAGGACCTGGTGCTCATCGACGGGCAGCAGCGGATCACCACGCTCATGCTGCTGATCGCCGCGCTGCACCACAGCATCCGCGGCACCGACCCCGACCTGGCCGCCGAGCTCGCCCGCGTGCTGGTGCGTCAGGACGCACCCGACCGCACCAAGCTGCGGCCGCACCGGGAGTGGGCCGACCTGTTCGAGGACGTCGTGCTCGACCGCCACGACACGCCGCGGCCCGAGTCGCGGTTCGACGACAACTACGCGTTCTTCCGCAGCCAGGTCTCCCCCGACGAGGCACCGCGCATCTGGCGCGGCATCCGCAAGCTCGAGCACGTGTCGATCACGCTCGGCGCCGGCGCGAACGCACAGCAGATCTTCGAGAGCCTCAACTCGACCGGCGAGCCACTGCGCGACCACGAGCTCATCCACAACTACATCCTGATGGGGCTGAGCCACGAGCAGCAGACCCGCATCGAGGACGAGTTCTGGCTGCCCATCGAACGCGCCACCGGCGACCAGATCGCCGGGTTCTGGCGGCACTACCTGATCATGACCACCGGACGTGAGGTCACCGTCGCCGGGGAGCGCGGCGTCTACGACGCGTTCCGCGCCCAGGTGCCGCGCGTGGACGTCGACACGCTGCGCACGCTCGCGACCGGGTGGCGCACGTTCGCCGAGGCGTACGCCGTCCTGCTCGACCCGTCCCGGGAACCCGACCCCGACATCTCGCGACAGCTCGCCTACGTGAACACGTTCGGACGGGGCATGTACCCGCTCGTGCTGCGCGCCTACCACGACCATCGCGCCGGACTGCTCGACCGGGCGGGACTGATCGACCTGCTCGAGCACGTGCAGGCGCTGCTGCTGCGCCGGCAGATCGTCGGGCTCGGCAACGACCGGCTGGTCGCCCGGCTGTGCCGGGCGCGCGAGCAGGGTCAGGATGCGCTGATCCACGCGATCTCACGCATCACGCCCTCCGACGAACGCATCCGCGTCGCTCTGAAGTACGGCGATCTGCCGTACGCGGCCTACGTGCTGGGCCGGATCGCCGGGGTCGCCTCTCCCGCCGGGTTGGACGTCGAGCACGTGTTCCCGCTGGCGCCCGGCGACGAGTGGAGCGGCGACGGCATCCGTCGTTTCGCCGACCTGTCGGACGACGAGCAGAACAGCCACCGCGCGCTCGCCCAGTCGCTGGGCAACATGACACTGCTCGAGCAGCCGCTGGCCGAGCGCACGTTCGGCGCGTCGTTCCCCGACAAGCGGGCGGCGTACGCAGCCAGCGCCGTCGGCATCACGCGCGAGCTGGCCGAGGCGGATGCCTGGGGCACCGCGGCGATCGCGGCGCGAACGGTCGCGCTGACCGAGCGACTGCTGCAGATCTGGCGACGGCCGGCGACTACGCTCATCGACGACGACGGACTGACCCCGGTGCTCGACGCGAAGCGCCGCCGCGGCTGGCCGCGGGGCTGGGAGCGGGAGTTCGAGTACGTCGAGTACCGCGGCGAGCACTGGGAGGTGCACGACGTCAAGTACCTGTTCAACCGGGTGTTCCGGCGGCTGTGGGCCGACGCCCGTGACGACGTGGTGGCGTACAGTGCGCGGCGGGGCGGGCCGCTCTTTCCCGAGAAGGCGTGGAACGGCCAGTGGGACGAACTGGACGGCTCGACCTTCCTCTACATGGGCTGGGACTCGAAGTACATGCTCGCGGCCGTGCAGGGTGTGCTCGAGCAGGCGGGCGTCGCACACGAGGTGTTCGTGAAGTACTCGTACCTGGGCGCGGCGATGTAGCGTCGTGCCACGCGCTACGGCGACGCACCGCGCACCCGTGCGGCGCGATCGATGCCGCGTGTGACCTCGACGCCGTGGCTCGGCTGGTAGGGCGGGTGGGACTTGAACCTATCCTGACCTGCGGAAACGGCGCTCTGCCGCATAATCTCGCGACGGCTGGGGTGGGGATGGGGTGGCGTCGAGAGCGCTCGCCAACGGTCGAGTGCGGGCAAATGTGGGCAGGAGGGGATATGCTTCCCTCCCCCGGATGCACTGGTTCCTGGGCATAACTGAAGAGAGGAGGTAACCCGATGAGTCGACTTTCAGAACTCGCGGCCGAGGCAGATGCCGCGGAGTACGAAGAAAGGGGCTACGAGGAGCACGAGCAGCTCGCAGACGAGCCGTGCTGACATCCACGACGAAAAGCCCCCGCACGACCTCGAGCGAGGGTGTGCGGGGGCTTTCTGCTGGAACAGTTAGCCGGTGAGCTCAGGCATCGAGGAGTTCGCGGACGTCTATGATCGTGTCCATGTCTGCGGCCAGCGTGGAACCCGGGGCCTTGAAACGCTCGCAGTTCACTGACTGTGCCGATCTCCCAGCTAGATTCGCCACAGATCGGGCAGATCTTAGGGCCCTTCCAGTGTGTGTCGAGCCAGGCGAGCGCCCGTTCTCCCTCGTCGGCTCTGATCTGTTCAAAGCCCACGGGGCCAGCCTATTGGGGCGGATGGGCGCCGGCCAATGGCGGGCGCGCGTTGAAGTCGCATGACTGTTCGCGTCTCCGACGCGGCTAACTGAACACCTGGGGAAAGGGGAATCACAAGATGGACAAGCTCCGACTGTGGGCATGGATCACGCTGGGGGCAGGCATCGTGCTCTTCTTCGGCGGCGGCGGAATCGGTGGAGTCGAGGGCGGCGGGGTCTCCGCGTTGGGCCTGCTGTGCATTGTGGCAACCATCGTGCTGTGGATCACGGTTGCAGTGCGCGCGGCCAAGAGCGGAGCCGTCAAGCGCTCGGCGCGCAGCGCCGCCGACCAGCGGTCCGCCATGCTCTACGGGGAACCGTATGGCGCACAGCCCGCGGCGACGACGTCGCCCGCTTCGTCAGCCGCACCCGCTCCGTCAGCCGTACCCGCTCCGTCAGCACCCGCTCCGTCAGCCGCACCCGCTCCGTCAGCCGCGCCCGCTCCGTCAGCCGCGCCCCCGCAACCCGTCGTCGGCGCACCTCCCGCTCCCCCGGCCGCGCAACCCGCCCCTCCGCGTGCCGCCAAGCCCGCACTGAAGCCGTACCGGCTGCTCGGTGGCACCTATCCGAGCACGGAGGTCGAGGGCGAGTTCGCACGCACCGACGCGATCGTGAAGGCCATCGGACGTCGCCCCAAGCGTGATGAAGAGATCATCCTCGAGGACGTCGCCGCGTATCTGATCCCCGAGCCGAGCAACAGGTACGACGCGAACGCGGTTATGGTCGTCATCAACAGCCAGCACGTCGGATACCTCGGCCGTGACGACGCCGCCGTCTACCAGCCCGTACTCACGCCCATCGTCGAAGCGGGCTTCGCGCCCGAGGTCAACGCTCGCCTCTGGGTCGTCGCCCGCGAGCAGTGGGAGGACCGCCGCAAACTCAAGATCCACGCGAACGTGCGCGTTGCGCTCGACGCCCCGCACCTACTCCTGCCGCTGAACGACCCCCCGGCCGCACCGTACAGCATCCTCCCCACCGGGCGCGCCCTGCAGCTGACCGGCGAGGAGAACCATCTCGACGTGCTCACCGACTATGTCAACCACGAGGGCGACGGGTACGCGCTCGGTACCCTCACGATCGCTCACGCAGCGCGCGCCGGCGCGAAGGACAGCGTCGAGGCCAGCATCGACGGGCAAGTCGTCGGCAAGCTATCCACAGCATCGAGTGAGCACTTCATCCCCACAATCCGGCACCTCGAGATGCAGGGCATGGCGGCCGCCGCATGGCTGCGCGTGAAGGGCAGCCAGATATCCGTTCAAGTGACCGTGCAGGCAGCGAAAGCGCACGAAATCCCCGAAGCCTGGTTCAAGGCCCCGCAGACGATCCCCTCCCTGCATGGAGACGCGCCCCGGCCCGAGCCGATGTGGGGTGACTGACCATGGCCGGCACGATCACCCCCTGCGCCACGGCCGCGGGCAAACGCTACCGAGTCCGCTACCGCAAGCCCGACAAGTCCCAGACCGACAAGCGCGGCTTCAAGACGAAACGCGACGCCGAGCTGTTCCTCGCATCGGTGACCGTGTCGAAGGCGCGCGGCGAGTACGTCGACCCCGCCGCGGGCAAGGTCACCGTCGGCACGCTGGCGCCCGCGTGGCTCGAGAAGAAGAGCACCCTGAAGCCCTCGTCCTACCGGCCGCTGGAGATCGCCTGGCGCGTGTACGTTCAGCCCCGGTGAAGCGATGGCCCGGTCAGCGGCATTGACGCCGATGACGTCGAAGCGTGGATCACGAAGCTCAAGAAGGGCACCGCACCGCGCGCCCGCAAACTCGGCAACGCGAAGAAGATCCCCGACCCGAAGCCGCTCAGCGCTACCAGCGTGATGCGCGCCGTCGGCGTACTCGCCGGCATTCTCGACGACGCGCAGCGCGCCGGCCGCATCCGTACGAACCCGGCCCGCGGAGCCGAGAACCTGCCGAAGAAAGAGACAAAGAAGACCCGCCGCTACCTCACCGACGCCGAGGTGCTGCGGTTCGCCGCGGCGATCGCCGACCCGGTCCGCTCCGTCCTCGTGCTCGTGCTCGCCTACACCGGCCTGCGTTGGTCCGAAGCGATCGGACTTCGGGTGCGCGACGTGAACCCGCTGCGCCGGCGCCTGCACGTGCGACGACCGCTCGTCGAACTCGATGGGATCTTCCACGAGGGCGAGCCGAAGAGCTGGGAGCGGCGCACCGTCCCCTACCCCGAGTTCCTTGCGCCCGCGCTCGAGCATCTGATGGCCGGTCACGGACCCGACGATCACCTGTTCGTCGAGGAGGGCGGCTTCCACATCCGCCAGCCGCACGTCGCTCGCAGCTGGTTCCTCGCCGGTCTCGCGGCCGCGGGGATCGAGCGGCTCACCCCGCACGACCTGCGGCACACCGCAGCATCGCTGGCGATCTCATCGGGCGCCAACGTGAAGGCTGTGCAACGGATGCTCGGCCACAAGTCCGCAGCGCTGACCCTCGACATCTACGCCGACCTGTTCGACGACGACCTCGACGCCGTCGCCACCCGCCTGAACGAGCGCGTCTCTCCCGCAGATGTGGGCAAAGTGTGGGCAAACGCCGGAATTCGCACCGCCTGAGGTGAACAAAAAAGGCCCCCTGACCAGGGATGAACCGGTCCGGGGGCATATGTGGGGCGGGTGGGACTTGAACCCACGATCGTCGGGTTATGAGCCCGCTGCCTTCACCAGCTTGGCCACCGCCCCTCGGCCTCCGAGCCTACCGCGCTCGCACGATGTTCCCGCCGCAGCCGGGAGGTGCCCACCGGCGACGGGTTCGCACGTCCGAGCGGACAAAACTCCTCCACTTCGTCACCACAGCGCCCGAATCGGCCTCCTTCGGGGCCCGATCGCGCGAATGTGGAGGAGTTGTGCACCGCGGCCCCAGGGTGAGTCCCATAGCGGCGTGCGTGCGATGAGCGGAGCATCATCCGCGCGCCGCGCTGAGGATCAGCGCCGCGGCCCGCCGTCGCCGTGACTGCCGCGCCGGATGGGCAGCTCCTGGCTCTCGCTGACCACCTGGGGGTGGTTGCGGGCCAGTGAGAAGACGCCGTACACCGCGATCGCCCCGGCGATCCCGAATCCGACCAGCGCCCACGCGCCGGCGGTCTCGGCCTCTTTGAGCACGGTGAGACCGATGATCACCGCCACCATCGGGTCGACCACCGTCAGTCCGGCGATCACCAGGTCGGGCGGACCGACCGAGTAGGCGGTCTGCACGAAGTAGGCACCGAGCCCCGCGGCGGCCAACAGGCCCACGACACAGATCACCGTCATCCAGTCGAACTGACCGGTCTGGATGCGCTTGATGACGATCTTGGCCACCGTCGCCACGAACCCGTACAGCACGCCCGAGGCCACGATGTAGAACAGCGGGTGGGCGCGCTTGCGGAACAGCAGCCAGGCCGCGCAGGCCAGCACCAGCACGATGGCGAGCATGATCAGCACGGTCAGCAGCTGGCCGTGGGTGAGCGGGGTCTCGGTCGCCACGAATGCGGCGATCGTCACGAACACGAAGATGCCACCCACGCACGCGACGATCGAGGTGATCGACTGCCGGGTCGGTTTGTGGCCCGACACCCGGGCGTTGAGCAGTGTGGTGATCACCAGCGAGATCGCGCCCAGCGGCTGCACGAGGATCAGCGGCGCGAACGCGAGCGCCGACAGCTGGCACACGATCGCCAACCCCAGCATCAGGGTTCCGGCCACCCACGACGGCCGGCGCAGCAGACCTGCCATCTGCCGCAGATTCAGTCCCTCGCTGCCGCTGGTTCCGGTCAGCCGCTCGACCTTGGTGACGCCACGGTGCTGGTACTGCGCGCCGAACGACATGAACAGCGCGCCCAGCAGAGCCAGCGGAATGCCGATGAGGATCGCGGGGTCACGGAACACGCCGACCAGATGGTCGGTGACATCGTCCAGCGGCAGATCCGTCACGAGCACCCTTCGACATTAGCGGCGCGGCCCGGTCGGTAGGCTGAAGACGTGGCCATTCTGCCGATCCGCATCATGGGCGATCCCGTCCTGCACTCCCCCGCCGCCGTGGTGGATGAGATCACCGACGAGGTCCGCACGCTCGTCGCCGACATGTTCGAGACGATGGATGCCGCACCCGGAGTGGGGCTGGCCGCCCCGCAGGTGGGGGTGCCGCTGCGCATCTACGTGTACACGTATCAGGACGACGACGGCGCGCCGTGGCGCGGCGTGGTGATCAACCCGGTGCTGTGGATGACGCCGCCGGCGCCCGGGTCGCCCGATCCGGACGAAGAGTCCGAGGGCTGCCTGTCGTTCCCGGGTGAGAGGTTTCCGCTGCGCCGCTCGGACGAGGTGCTGGTCACCGGCATCGACCTGGACGGGGCACCGGTGCGCATCGAGGTCGACGGCTGGCGGGCCCGCATCATGCAGCACGAGTTCGATCACCTCGACGGCATCCTCTACATCGACCGGCTCGACGACGCGGACTGGAAGACGACGCAGAAGATCGCCCGCAAACGCGGCTGGGGCCGGCCGGGTCAGTCCTGGACGCCCGGCGTCGACGACATCGACGCCTGAGCTCTCATCGGGCGCGCGGCTTGTCCTGCGCCGAGCGGGGCGGGTCGACGTCCACATCGATCGGCGCCTGACCGTCCAGCGACGACCAGCGACCCTGAGTGCCCTTGGCGCCGTGCGATGCCGCGCGCACCGCGCGCTCGTCGGCCCAGCTGTTCAGACGGTGCCCGGCATGCCCGCGCACGTGCTCGAGCACCACGTCGGGCAGGCCGTGCGCACGGCGCGCGTCGCGCTCGGCGATGAGCTGTTCGAGGATGTCGACGTTCTTGGTGCGTGATCCCGTGCTGGTCTTCCAGCCGCGGCGGGCGTGTGCGTCCATCCACGACGAGTACGTGTCGATCACGTACTTCGAGTCGGCCTGCACGGTCAGGTTCGCCACGTCCCGGTGGTCGCGCAGCGCGTTGAGCAGGGCCAGCAGCTCACCGATGTTGTTCGTCCCCTGCGGCAGCGATCCGGCCGCCCACTGCCCGTCTTCGCCGACCCAGGCCCATCCGGTGGGCCCGGGATTCCCCGAGCACGCGCCGTCGGTCGCAACCGTGTAGCTGTCGATCTCCGCCTCCTGACTCCGGTCCCGGCAGCACCGGGCGACTCACCGGAATCGAGTCTTGCACAGTCGAACCCGCGGTCATCCCGTCAACCATTATGTTGTTATAATGAATACATGCCGCAGCCGTTGTACGACATGGTCGAGCAGGCCCTCGCCGCCCGGATCACCGACCAGATGCACCCGGGCGACCGGCTGCCCACCGAGCAACAGCTCAGCGACCAGTTCGAAGTCAGTCGCATCACGGTGCGGCGCGCGATGGCGAATCTCTCGGCGCGCGGGCTGGTGCGGGTGGTGCAGGGCAAGGGCGCGTTCGCCGCGCAGCCGGCGATCCGCCAGCCGTTGGTGGCCCTGACCGGCTTCGTCGAAGACATGACCGCCATCGGGTTGGATGCCACGGCCGAGCTGGTCTCGTTCACCGAGATCGCCGCTCCCCGGCACGTGGCCGACGCGCTGGCGCTGCCTCCCGGTGCCGCGGTCGTGCGCATCGAACGCACCCGGATGGCGCAGCGCCGCCCGGTCTCGTTCGACATCACCTACCTGCCCGCCGAGCTCGGGCGGCCGCTGCAGGGCGACGACCTCACCCACGAGCCGATCTTCGCGCTGCTCGAGCAGCGGTACGGCGTGCCCCTGCGCCACGCCGACTACGAGCTGCGCGCGACCGCCGCCGACGCCGAGGTCGCCGCCGCACTGGACTGTGCGCCCGGCGCGCCGCTGTTCCACATCACGCGCACCTCGTACACCGACGACGGTCGGCCGGTGGACTACGAACTGCTGCACTACCGTGGCGACGCGGTCACGTTCACCACGCGGCTGGACCGTCCCGCGTGACCGGCCTCGGCATGCAGGCCGCGGTGTTCGCGGTGGTGCTCGTGGCCGCCGTGCTCGGGGCGGCGGTCGGCATGGCCGGCGGCGTGTTCATCGTGCCCGCCCTCACCGTGGTCTTCCGGGTGCCGTGGGAGGCGGCGGTGGCGGTGAGCCTGGTCTCGGTGGTCGCCTCGTCGAGCGCGGCGGCGCCGGCGGCGCTGCGGCGCGGCCTGGTGAACCTGCGCCTGGCGGTCGTGCTCGAGGTCGCCACCGTCGCCGGAGCCCTGCTCGGGGTGGTTCTGGCCGGTGTGCTGCCGGTGGGTGTGCTGTACGGCGTGTTCGTGACGGTGCTGGCGGCATCGGCCGCGCAGGTGTTGCGCCCCCGCAGGCCGCGGGCGGCCGCAGCGGGCACGTGGGGTTCCCGGCTGGGGCTGGATGCCGCATACCGCACGCGTGCGGGCGCGTCGGTGCCGTACCGGGTGGGGAGCGTGCCGGCGGGGCTCTCGCTGATGTTCGGTGCGGGGGCCTTGTCGTCGATGCTCGGCATCGGGTCGGGCGTGCTGAAGGTGCCGGCGCTCGATGCCGCCTTGCGGCTGCCGTTGAAGGTGTCGTCGGCCACCGCGAACCTCATGATCGGCGTCACCGCCTGCGGCACGGCCGCCGCAGCACTGCTGCACGGCTCGGGCGCGGCGTTGGATCTGGTGGCACCCGTGGCCGTGGCATCCGTCGCCGGCTCGGCGCTGGGCGCCCGGGTTCTGCTGCGCGTGCCGGTGGCGGTGCTGCGGGTCACGGTCGCGGTGATGCTGGTCGCCGTCGCGGTGCTGATGGTGGCCGCCGCACTGGGCGGCATGCGGTGACCGGCCGCCGGGATGCCGCTGGCCGCCGCCCGCACGGGACCGCGCGCATCGAGCGGGTGCTCGCCGTGTGGCTGCGCGTCGGCGTCGCGACGGCCACCGTGCTGCTGGTGCTCGGCTGGGTGTGCACCGTCGCGCCGGGCATACTCGCCCGGATCGGCCAGGCAGGGGTGATCGCCGGCATCGCGGTGCTGGTGCTGCTGCCGGTGGGGCGGCTGCTGATCCTGGCGGGCGCGTTCGCACGTCACCGCGAGCATGGCTACCTCGCCGTCACGGGTGTGGTGCTCGCCCTCACCGCGGCGACCGTCGTGGTGGCCCTGGCCGTGTCGGGCTGACCGGCCGGCGATCCTCAGCACCCCGGCTGCGGTCGGGCAGAGCGCCCCGCAGACGAAGAAGACCCCGAGGGTGGAGCCTCGGGGCCTACGCTCCCCCACTTGGACTCGAACCAAGAACCTATCGGTTAACAGCCGATTGCTCTGCCAATTGAGCTATGGAGGAATGTGCACCGCGTCACCGCGAGCAGCCCGACAAGCTTAGCAAACTTCGCGGGGTGCTCACGACGCGAGCAGGCGCGGGTCGGCGACCACCCCGGGGGTCCACACGACGTCGTCGACACCCTCGCCGACGGCGACCACATGACCGCCGCGCAGCACGATCACCCGCGCGTCCAGGGCCTGTGCGCCCTCGCGGTCGTTGCCCACCAGCAGCGTCGCCATGCCGTACTCGTCGCGCCGCCGCCGCACCGCCGCGGTGACCGCGTCACGTGCGTGCACGTCGAGGTTGGCGAACAGCTCGTCGGCGATCAGCACACGCGGGTCGAGCATCACCGCACGCGCGAACGCCACCCGTTGACGCATGCCGGCGCTCAGCTCGTACGGGTATTTCTCGCTCGTGCCCAACGGCAGCTGCAGCTCGTCGAGCAGCGCCGCGACGCGGATCGACAGCGCCCGGCGGTTCACCCGACGGTCGCGGCTGGTCACCGGCGACGCGATGGTCTCTTCGACGGTCAGTCGCGGCGCCAATCGTGCACCCGCCCCCTGCGCGAGATGGCCCGTCACATACGTCAGCGTGCGGTGAGCCCTGCCGGGGTGGCGTACCGGGATGCCTTCGACCCAGGCGTCGCCGCCCACCACCGCGAGCCCGGTCTCGTCCGCTCCGGCCAGCACGGCGGCAAGACTCGACTTGCCGGCCCCGGTCGGGCCGAGAACGGCCAGCGTCGCACCGTGCGGGAGCGTCGCGTCGAGCCCGTCGACGACGCGGACCGATGCCGCACCCCGGCCGGATGCGCGGGCGATGGACAGATCGCTGCAGCGGATGGCGACATCGGCGTCGCGTCGGCGGACCATGCCCTCATCCTGCCGCGTCGGTGCGCGCCGCGCCAGCCGCCCCGCGTCCGGTCGTCCTGTCGAGTCGTCCTCCCCGCGTTCCGGGCTCCCGTCGCGAACCGGCGAGGCGGGACGCCTCGCGCTCTGGTGGATCAGACCGGCGGATCAGGCCTCGGCGACCAGGCGCTGACGCTCGGCGTCGAGCTCGCGCAGCCGCAGCCGCACCGCCCGTCCCTCGTCCGAGTCGGCCGGCACCCGCTGGATCTCACCCAGCAGCTCGCGCTTGCGCGCGTCGAGGTCGCGGGTGATCAGCCGGCGGGCGAGGTCCTGCGCCGAGAGCGCCGCGTGATCGTCGTCCCGGGCCGGGAACTCCCCGGTCAGCAGCTCCGCCGCGAGCGACCGATACGGCTCGCGCACGGCCGACACCGCCTCGACCGACCATCCCGGACGCGAGAGGTCGGACACCGCGGCGACGCTGCGCCGCACCGCCTCGAGCGCGGGATGCCGCATCGGCAGCGACGCCGCCCGGCGCAGCAGATCCGGATCGATGCGGTGCCCGTACTGCAGGAACCCCATCAGCGCATCGCGCTCGAGCATCACCTCGGCCGCACGCGGCAGCGACGCCAGCGTGACCCGCACCTCGGGCGGGGCGACCGGCGACCCGTCGGGCGGCGCGGGCGCGGGGTCGGCGCGACGCGCGGGCGCGGCATCCGTCTTCTCGGCCCGCCGCACCCGCTCGACCTCGCGATGCACCTCGCCGGTGTCCATGCCGAGGCGTCTGGCCAGCACGCGGTTCTCGTACTCGCGGCGCACCATGGGGTCGCGCAGCTCGGCCACCACCGGCGCAGCCGCGCGCAGCCCGCCGACGCGCCCTTCGACCGTGCCCAGGTCGAACCCGCTCAGTCGCTGGTCGATGACGAACTCGAACATCGGCACCTTGGTGTCCATGAGCGCCCGGACCGCGGCGTCCCCCCGCTGCAGCCGCAGATCGCACGGGTCGAGCCCGGCGGGACCCACCGCGACGAAGCTCTGCGCGTTCAGCCCGCGCGTGGACGCGAACGCCCGCACGGCGGCCTTCTGACCGGCCGCGTCCGGGTCGAACGTGAACACCACCTCGGCGGCCGCATCGTCGCCGATGATGCGGCGCAGGATGCCCATGTGGTCGGCGCCGAACGCCGTACCGCAGGTGGCGACCGCGGTGGTCACCCCGGCGAGGTGACACGCCATCACGTCGGTGTACCCCTCGACGACCACCACCCGACGCGGGTCGCCGCGCGAGATGTCGCGCTTGGCGAGGTCGAGGCCGTAGAGCACCTGCGTCTTCTTGTAGAGCACCGTCTCGGGGGTGTTCAGGTACTTCGGGCCGTTGTCGTCGTCGTACAGCTTGCGCGCGCCGAACCCGAGCGTCTGCCCGGTGATGTCGCGGATCGGCCACAGCACCCGGCCGCGGAACCGGTCGTACACGCCGCGCTGGCCCTGCGAGACCAGGCCCGCCGCCAGCAGCTCGTCGCGGGTGAACCCCTGGGCGGTCAGTGCATCGAGCATGCCCGACCATCCCTTGGGCGCGTAGCCGACGCCGAAGTGCGCGGCCGCGCCGGCGTCGAACCCGCGCTCGCCGAGGAACCGCCGGGCGGTCTCGGCCTCAGGGGTCATCAGCCGGGTGCGGAACCATTCCGCCGCGGCCGCGTTCGCCGCGTACAGGCGGGACCGGCCGGATGTCTCGGGGGCGGGCCCGCCCTCTTCGTAGTGCAGGGTGTATCCGATCCGGGCCGCCAGCCGCTCCACCGCCTCGGTGAAGGTGAGGTGGTCCATCTGGCGCAGGAACGTGTAGACGTCGCCCGACTCGCCGCAGCCGAAGCAGTGGTAGAACCCCACCTGCGGGCGCACGTTGAAGCTCGGGCTCTTCTCGTCGTGGAACGGGCACAGCCCCTTCAGCGATCCGATGCCGGCCGACTTGAGCGCCACCCGTTCGCCGATCACGTCGGCGATGTTCACCCGGGCCTTGACCTCGTCGATGTCGGCCTGCGCGATGCGGGGCATCAGTGCGCCCCCGCGAAGGCGTGCGCCGCGGGCATCCACACCCCGAGCGAGGCGGCGTCGACCGGGCCGACCAGGCGGGTGTGCCACGCCAACGCCAGTTGGTCGGTGAGGCTCGCGACCTGGTCGACGATCACGCGGCGGGCCGCGGCATCCGTCGTCGCCGCCGCGAAATCGCCGGCGAACACCGGATCGAGTCGATCGGGACTGTGCCACAGGGCGTCCGCGAGACGCTTGAGTACGCGCCGCTGCTCCTTGTACAGCGCCTTGCGACCCTCGATCGACACGACGAACGCGCCGATGACGCCCTTGAGCACCGCCATCTCGACCTCGATCACCCGCGGCACCACGACGTGCGCGCGGTAGCGGGTGAGCACCGGGGTGTCGTACGCGTCGCGGGTGGCCGCCGTGGCGGCGCGTGCGAACCGGCCGATGAGGTCGCTGGTGAGGTTCTTCAACCGTGCCAGCGACCGGCGCGAGCCGTCGAACCCGGTGAGCCAGTCGTCGAGTGCGGTGAGCCGGTACAGCGCATCTTCGAGTTCGTCTCGGCGGAACCCGTACCCGACCCACGACTGGATGGCGTCCAGCAGTGCCTCGTGCTCACCGGGCGCGGTCAGCCGGGCCGGGTCGAGGTAGCCGTTGACGATCGCGTCTTCGAAGTCGTGCACCGAGTACGCGATGTCGTCGGAGAGGTCCATCACCTCGGCCTCGATGCAGCGCACCCGGCCGGGCGCGCCGTCGCGCATCCAGTCGAAGACCGGCTCGTCGTCGGCGTACACCCCGAACTTCATGCGGCCGCCGGCGTCGGGCAGCGGCCGGTCCGCGGTCCACGGGTACTTGCACGTCGCGTCCAGGCTCGCGCGGGTGAGGTTCAGGCCGTACGTCGTGCCGTCGGGGCCGAGCACCTTCGGCTCGAGCCGGGTGACGATGCGCAGGGTCTGCGCGTTGCCCTCGAAGCCGCCGATGCCCTCGGCCCAGTCGTTCAGGGCGCGCTCCCCGTTGTGACCGAACGGCGGATGCCCGAGGTCGTGGTTCAGGCAGGCGGTGTCGACCACGTCGGGCGACAGCCGCAGTGCGGTGGCCAGCTCACGGCCCACCTGTGCGACCTCGAGCGAGTGCGTCAGCCGGTTGCGGGCGAAATCGGCGGGCGAGGCAGGACTGAGCACCTGCGTCTTGGCCGCCAACCGCCGCAGCGCCGCCGAGTGGAGCACGCGCGCCCGGTCACGCGCGAAGTCGTCACGCTGTGACCGGTGCCGTTCGGCGACGAAGCGCGCGGCATCCGCCTCGTCGTACCCGCTGGGCCGGCCGGACCAGACCCCGACCGCGCCCTCATCCGCCACTCGTGTCCGCCTCGGACTCGGTGAGGGATGCCGCGTGTCGGCCGATCTCGCGGGAGTCGAGCCAGCCTTCCGGCAGCACGGTGCGTTTGGGTGACCCGGCCCGGCCGCGCTGGCCCTCCGCCGCCTCACCCGGGTAGGGCGCGTCGAGGTCCAGCTCGCCGAGCAGCTCGTCGATCTCGGCGAGGCTCGAGGAGGTCGCCAGCCGCGCGCGCAGGTCGCCGCCCACCGGATACCCCTTGAAGTACCAGGCGACGTGCTTGCGGATGTCGCGGCATCCGCGCCCCTCGTCGTCGAAGAACTCGACCAGCAGCTCGGCGTGCCGGCGGAACGCACGGGCAACGAACCCGAGGGTGGCGTCGACCGGTTCGCCGGCCGCGGTCCCCGGCCCGCCCAGGGCGCGGGCGAGATCGCCGAACAGCCACGGGCGGCCGAGGCATCCACGGCCCACCACGACGCCGTCGCAGCCGGTCGCATCCATCATGCGCTGGGCGTCGTCGGCCGACCAGATGTCGCCGTTGCCGAGCACGGGCACGCTCGTGACGGCCTCTTTCAGCGTCGCGATGGCCGACCAGTCGGCGTGACCGGAGTAGAACTGGCTCGCGGTGCGCGCGTGCAGCGCGATCGCCGCCACGCCGGCGTCCTCGGCGATCCGGGCCGCGTCGAGATATGTGAGGTGCTCGTCATCGATGCCCTTGCGCATCTTGACCGTGACCGGCACCGGGCCCGCCGCCCGCACCGCGGCGGTGACGATGTCGCGGAACAGGTCGAGCTTCCACGGCAGCGCCGATCCCCCGCCTTTGCGGGTGACTTTGGGCACCGGGCACCCGAAGTTCATGTCGATGTGGTCGGCGCGGTCCTCGGCCACGAGCATCCGGGTCGCCTCGCCCACGGTGTGCGGGTCGACGCCGTACAGCTGGATCGATCGGGGCGTCTCGGACTCGTGGTGGGTGATCAGCCGCATCGTGGTGGCGTTGCGCTCGACCAGCGCGCGGGTGGTGATCATCTCGCTCACGTACAGGCCCGCGCCGTACTCACGGCACAGCCGGCGGAATGCCGTGTTGGTGATGCCCGCCATCGGCGCCAGCACGACGGGCGCGTCGAGCTCGATCGGTCCGATACGCAGCGTGCGTGCGGGGGCGGCGGTGGCGGTCACCCGTCCATTCTCCCAGAACCGGCGCCGCCGCGACGCGACCCGCTTAGGCTGTGGATCATGACCGACACGACCGCCGCGACGCTCCGAGACATCCCGTTCACCACCGCCGACGGCGGCACCGCGACGCTGGCCGATTTCGACGGCAAGGTGCTGCTGATCGTCAACGTCGCCTCCAAGTGCGGGCTGACGCCGCAGTACGAGCAGCTCGAGCAGTTGCAGCGCACGTACGGCGACCGCGGCTTCACCGTGCTGGGCTTTCCGTGCAACCAGTTCATGGGACAGGAGCCCGGTTCGATGGAGCAGATCCTCGACTTCTGCTCCACCACGTACGGGGTGACCTTTCCGGTGTTCGAGAAGATCAAGGTCAACGGCAAGAACGCGGCGCCGCTGTACAAGGCGCTCAAGAAGGCGAAGGATGCCGAGGGCAAGCGCGGTCCGATCATGTGGAACTTCGAGAAGTTCGTGCTGACGCCCGACGGCACCGTGCACCGCTTTCGCCCGCAGACCAAGCCCGACGACCCGGCCGTGGTGCGCGTGATCGAGGGGAGCCTGCCGCGCTGAGCGGTCGCGGGTTCTTCAGACACGCCGGCTCCGCGACGCACGCCGTCAGTCGGCGGCCGGCCGGTCAGCGGCAGGCCGGCTGGCGCGTCAGTCGGCGGCCGACCGGTCGGCGGGTTCCGCGCGGTGCTCGTCCCAGATCTGGCGGACGATCTGGGTGAACGCCTCGGGCGGCTGGGCGCCGCTGACGCCGTACTTTCCGTCGATGACGAAGAACGGCACCCCGTTGATGCCGTACGCGGCCGCCTGCGCCTGGTCGGCACGCACCGCGTCGAGGTGGCGTCCCGATTCCAGGGCCTCGCGCGCGGCTGCGGCATCCAGCCCCGCCTCTTCGGCGAGGGCGACCAGGTCGTCGACGCGGCCGACGTGCCGGCCCTCGGTGAAGTAGGCGGCCATGAGGCGTTCGGCCATCTCGTGCTGGCGACCCTGCTGTTTCGCGAAGTGCAGCAGCTCGTGCGCCTTGACGGTGTTGGTGTGTTTGAGCAGATCGAACCGGTAGTCGAGCCCCGCATCGGCGGCGACCCCGGTGACGCGCTCGAGCATCTGCTGCACCTGCTCGCGCGGCATGCCCTTGTGCCCGGCGAGGAAGTCGATCTCGTCGCCGTCGAAGTCGACGGGGGTGTCGGGCGAGAGCTCGAACGAATGGAACACCACCTCGACCTCGGGCGCATCGCCCGTGGCGGATGCCGCAGCCAGCCCCTTCTCGAGGTTGCGCTTGCCGATGTAGCACCAGGGGCAGGCGATGTCGGACCAGACGTCGATGGTGATGGGTGGAGTCACATCTGGTGCAACCCGGCGAACGGCTTCACGTATTCCGCCGCATCGCGTGTTCGGTCGCTTCTCGTGTTCGCTTCTCGTGTTCCGTCACAGCGCGGGCGTGTCCACGGCGCCGCCGAACCGGCGGTCACGGTCGAGGTACAGATCGATCGCGTGCCAGAGGTCCTGGCGGGTGAAGTCCGGCCACAGCGTGTCGAGGAACACGAACTCGGCGTACGCCGACTCCCAGAGCAGGAAGTTCGAGGTGCGCTGCTCGCCCGACGAGCGCACGAACAGGTCGACGTCGGGCATGTCGGGGATGTACAGGCGTCGACGCACCAGCT
The DNA here is from genome assembly GCF_000422405.1 of Microbacterium luticocti DSM 19459. Classification (GTDB taxonomy): domain Bacteria; phylum Actinomycetota; class Actinomycetes; order Actinomycetales; family Microbacteriaceae; genus Microbacterium; species Microbacterium luticocti. The sequence continues at coordinate 107,861 of NZ_AULS01000005.1, read as the reverse complement.
TCTCGGTGACGGCCGAGGGCTTCAGCCGCCCGGCTGCGACGTCGTCGGCGATCGATCGCATCGCGTCGACGAGTTCGACCCGGCCGCCGTAGTTCACGCACATGGTCAGGGTCAACACGTCGTTGTCGGCGGTGAGCCGCTCGGCGTACTGCAGCTCTTTGATCACCGAGCCCCACAGCCGCGGCCTGCGCCCGGCCCACCGCACGCGCACGCCCCACTCGTTCAGCTGGTCGCGCCGGCGGTGCAGCACCTCGCGGTTGAACCCCATCAGAAAGCGCACCTCGTCGGGCGACCGGGCCCAGTTCTCGGTCGAGAACGCGTACACCGACAGGTGCTTCACGCCGGCCTGGATCGCCCCGGCCACCACGTCCAGCAATGCCGCCTCGCCCGCACGGTGCCCCTCGATGCGGGTGAGTCCGCGCCGGTTGGCCCATCGGCCGTTGCCGTCCATGACGATCGCGACGTGGTGTGGCACCGCCTGTTTCGGGTAGGCGGGCGGGTACTGGCCGGTCCAGTCGAGCGGTCGGTACGGCACCGCGTCGCGGTGGGTGTAGGGCTTGGGTGTCACAGGCGCACGTCCTGTGGTGGGGCCGGCTCGGTGCGCACATGCTGAAGTGAACGGATGCCGCGTTCCAGATGCCATTGCGCATATGCGGCCACGAGACCGGATGCGGCCGCGGTCGCAGCCTCGGTCGCGGCATCCACCCGGTCCCACTCCCCCGCGATGAGCGACTGCAGCAGCCGGGTCGTGCCCAGATCGACGCGCACCGACCCGACCGGGGCGCAGTCGCCGCACACCATGCCGCCCAGCTGCGCGACGAACGCGTCGTGCGGCCCGGGCAGGCCGCACCGGGCGCAGTCGTCGAGCCCGGGCGCCCACCCCGACATCGCCATCGCCCGCAGCAGGTACGAGTCCAGGATGCTGCGCGCGGCGTGGTCGCCGCGGGCCAGCGAGCGCAGCCCGCCCACCAGCAACAGGTACTGCTGCGGGGTCGCTTCGGCCTCGTTCAGCCGGTCGGCGGTCTCGACCATGGCGCTGGCGGCGGTGTAGCGCTCGTAATGCGTGGCGATCTCGGCGCCGTACGCCCCCAGCGACTCGGCCTGTTGCACGATGTCGAGGCTGCGTCCCTGATACAGCTGCACGTCGGCGACCATGAACGGTTCGAGCCGGGCACCGAAGCGCGACGAGGTGCGCCGCACCCCCTTGGCGACGGCACGGATCTTGCCGTGGCGTCGGCTCAGCAGCGTGACGATGCGGTCCGCCTCACCCAGCTTGTGGGTGCGCAGGACCACGACTTCGTCACGGTAGGTGGGCACCCGTTCATTATCCCGGCACACGACGACAATGGATGCGTGACCGACTCCGTCTTCGTGATTCCGTTGTGGGCCGACCTTCTCGCCGTGGGACTCGGCGGCATCCAGGGCGCCGTGTTCGCCGCCGGATTCCGCGGGCAGCGCCGCCTGGACTTTCTGGGGGTGGCGATCATCGGCATCATGGTCGGGATGGGCGGCGGCCTCATCCGCGATCTGCTGCTGAACGCCACACCGGCGACCCTGCAGAGCAACTGGTACCTGCTGACGGCGACCGGCGCCTCGTTGGTCGGGATGCTGCTGGCCGGGCCCCTGACCAGGCTCAACGGCGTGATCGTCGGGCTGGATGCCGTGGTCATCGCGCTGTTCGGCGCATTCGGTACGAGCAAGGCGCTGGCCGTCGGCCTGCCGGTGGTGCCGGCCGTGTTCGTGGGAGTGTGCGCCGCGGTGGGCGGCGGCGTGCTGCGCGACGTGCTGGTGGGCCTCCCCGTCGCGATCATGCACGTCGGGTCGCTGTACGCCGTCGCGGCCGGTGCGGGATGCGTGGCCCTGGCCGGCCTGCACGGCCTGGGCGTCGCGTTGGTCCCCGCCGCGGTGGTCGGGATCGTGCTGACCGCGGTGATCCGGCTGCTGGCGGTGATCTTCGACGTGTCCTTGCCCGAGCAGCGCATGCTGCACCGGCGCAAGGTCGCCGTGGAGACCACTGCGATCCCGGTCATCCGGCCCGACGCATGACGCCTCTGCCGGCTCGGGTTCCACCTCAGAGCGCGCCCTCGAGGTGGAACCCGAGAGGCAGAACGCTAGACCGCGGCGAGTTGGTGAGCCCGCGTGCGGATGGCGCGGTTGACGCCCGACACGATGGCCTTCAGGCTCGCGGTCGAGATGTCGCCGTCGATGCCGACGCCCCACAACCGCCGGCCGTCGACCTGCAGTTCGACGTAGGCGGCCGCCTGCGCGTCACCGCCGGTGCTGAGCGCATGCTCGACGTAGTCGTACACCGTCACATCGATGCCGGAGGCCTGCAGCACCTCGATGAAGGCGGCCACCGGTCCGTTGCCGGATGCCGCGGCCTGCACCTGCTGTTCGCCGTCGCGCAGCGTGACCTCCAGGTGCACGTCGCCGGTCATGTCCGATGAGGTGCGGGTGCCGAGCACCTCGAACCGTCCCCAGCGCGCCTCGGCGTCGTCGGCGGGCAGGTACTCGTCGCAGAACACCGCCCAGATCTCGTCGCTGGTGATCTCGCCGCCCTCGGCGTCGGTCTTGGCCTGCACCACGCCCGAGAACTCGATCTGCAGCTTGCGGGGCAGATCCAGCGCGTGATCGGTCTTCAGCAGGTATGCGACACCGCCCTTGCCCGACTGCGAGTTCACCCGGATCACGGCCTCGTACGAGCGCCCCAGGTCCCTCGGGTCGACCGGCAGGTAGGGCACCGCCCACTCGATCTGATCGACCGGGGCCCCGGATGCCGCAGCCGTGGCCGCCATGGCCTCGAAGCCCTTCTTGATCGCGTCCTGGTGCGACCCGCTGAACGCGGTGAACACCAGGTCGCCGCCCCACGGGCTGCGCTCGGGCACGGGCAGCTGGTTGCAGTACTCGACGGTGCGCTTGATCTGGTCGATGTCGCTGAAGTCGATCTGCGGGTCGATGCCCTGCGTGAACAGGTTCACGCCCAGCGTGACCAGGTCGACGTTTCCGGTGCGCTCGCCGTTGCCGAACAGGCATCCCTCGATCCGGTCCGCGCCGGCCATGTATCCGAGCTCGGCCGCCGCGACGGCGGTGCCGCGGTCGTTGTGCGGGTGCAGCGACAGGATGACGTTCTCGCGGTGGTCCAGGTGCCGGTTCATCCATTCGATCGAGTCGGCGTACACGTTCGGGGTGGCCATCTCGACGGTGGCGGGCAGGTTGATGATGACCTTGCGCTCGGCGGTCGGCTCGAACACCTCGAGCACCCGGTTGCAGATCTCGGCGGCAAACTCCAGCTCGGTGCCGGTGTAGCTCTCGGGCGAGTACTCGTAGTAGACGGTGGTCTCGGGGATGCGCTCCTCGTACTCGCGGCACAGCCGCGCGCCCTCCAGCGCGATGTCGATGATGCCCTGCTTGTCGGTGCGGAACACCACCTCCCGCTGCAGGATGCTCGTCGAGTTGTACAGGTGCACGATCGCCTGCTTGGCGCCCGCGATGGCGTCGTAGGTGCGCTCGATCAGGTGCGCCCGTGACTGCGTCAGCACCTGGATCGTGACGTCGTCGGGGATCAGATCCTCGTCGATCAGCTGGCGGACGAAGTCGAAGTCGGTCTGGCTGGCCGAGGGAAAGCCGACCTCGATCTCTTTGTAGCCCATCTTCACGAGCAGCTCGAACATGATGCGCTTGCGCTCGGGGCTCATCGGGTCGATGAGCGCCTGGTTTCCGTCGCGCAGGTCGACGGCGCACCAGCGCGGGGCGACGGTGATGCGCTTGTCGGGCCAGGTGCGGTCGGGCAGGTCGACGCGGATCTGCTCGTGGAACGGGCGGTACCGGTGCACCGGCATGGCCGAGGGCTTCTGATTGTTCTGCATGATGCGGCTTCTTCTCTCGTCAGGACGTGTGTCCGAGTGGCGGGCCGACGACAAGCTCCGCGACGAGGAGGGCCCTAGAACGAGGACTCGTCGCGGCAGCTAAGGAGAAGCACGAAGCCTGCGCGCATGGACACAGCGTACACCCACGCGCCGATCGCCCCGATCATGTGACGTCGCCATCCCGTCCGAGCGGTCGCGCCGGTGGCAGCGCCCGGCGCCGGAACGCGTCCGCGGCGGGAGGCCACCGGCATCCGTGAATCAGAACCCCAACCGGCCGAGCTGCTTCGGGTCGCGCTGCCATTCCTTGGCGACCCGCACGTGCAGCGACAGGTAGACGCGCCCGCCGACCAGGGGTTCGATGCCGGCGCGGGCGCGGGCCCCGACGTCCCGCAGCCGGCTGCCCTTGTGCCCGATGATGATGGCCTTCTGGCTGTCGCGCTCGACGACGATGTCGGCGTACATGTCGGTGAGGTCGCTGCCCTCGCGCGGCGCCATGTCTTGCACCACCACCGCGATCGAGTGCGGCAGTTCGTCGCGCACGCCCTCGAGCGCGGCCTCACGGATGATCTCGGCGACCCGGTCGTCGAGCCTCTCGTCGGTGACGACGTCGTCGGGGTACAGCGCCGGCCCGGCGGGCATGAGGTGCAGCAGCTCGTCGGTGAGCACGTCGAGCTGGTCACGGGTGAGCGCCGACAGCGGGATGACGGCGGCCCAGTCCTCGCGCAGCGCGTCGACTTCGATCAGCCGTTCGGTGATCTGCTCCCGGCCGGCCGCGTCGGTCTTGGTGACGATCGCCACCTTCTTGGCGTTCGGGTAGCCGTCCAGCGACGCGGCGATGCGCCGGTCCCCGGGTCCGACCTTCTCGGTGGCGGGCGCGCAGAATGCGATGACGTCGACGTCGCCGAGCACCTGCTCGACCAGGTCGTTCAGGCGCTGCCCGAGCAGCGTGCGGGGCCGGTGGATGCCGGGGGTGTCGACGATGATCAGCTGCCCGGCGGGCCGGTTCACGATGCCGCGGATCGCGCGCCGGGTCGTCTGCGGCTTCTCACTGGTGATCGCGACCTTCTCGCCCACCAGGGCGTTGGTCAGCGTGGACTTGCCCACGTTCGGGCGTCCCACGAACGTCACAAACCCGCATCGGGTGTCGGTCATCTCTCGTCCTCCTCCTGCCGCGGCGCGGCCGCGCGCTCCACGAACACCGTGGCGATCCCCCGGCCGCGTCCCCGCGAGGCACCGCCGGTCATGCGCAGGCCCTCGTACACGGCGGTGGCGCCTGGTTGCGGTACCCGGCCGAGCGCCTTGCCGAGCAGACCGCCGATGGAGTCGACGTCCTCGTCGTCGAGGTCGAGCCCGAACAGCTCCCCGACCTCGTCGACGGGCAGCCGCGAGCTCACCCGGAACCGGCCCGGATCCAGCTCCACCACCTCGGCGGCACGCGGGTCGTATTCGTCGGCGATCTCGCCGACGAGTTCTTCGATCAGGTCCTCGAGGGTCACCAGCCCCGACACGGCGCCGTACTCGTCGACGACCAGGCACACGTGCACGGCATCCCGTTTCATCTGCTGCAGCAGCGTCTCGGCCCGCATCGACTCGGGCACGAACACCGGGGGCCGGGCGATCCGGCTGACCGGGGCATCCCCCCAGCCGGCCTCGTCGCGGAAGCTGACCAGCACGAGATCCTTCAGATACAGCACGCCGACCACGTCGTCGGCGTCGTCGTCGACCACCGGCATGCGTGAGACGCCACGGTCGAGGAACACGCTCATCGCCTCGCGGGCGGTGCTGTCGGCGGCGACCGTGACCATGTCGGTGCGCGGCACGCACACCTGCCGCACCACGGTGTCGGTGAAATCGAACACGGAGTGGATGAGGTCACGGTCGTCGGCCTCGATGAGGTCGTGCGAGGCGGCCTCGTCGACCATGCTCAGCAGCTGCTCTTCGCTGTCGAACGAGGCGCCGCGGGCGCCGCCGGGTGTCACCCTGTCGCCGAGCGCCATCAGCCCCTGCACCAGCGGGCCGAGGATGATGCGGATGCCGCGGACGATGCGCGCGCACCCGCGCAGCAGCCCCTGCGCGTGCCGACGGCCGACCGAGCGGGGGCTGGCGCCGACGAGCACGAACGAGATGCCGGTCATCAGCACGACGGCCGCGAGCATCGCCCACCAGATGTTGGCGAACAGCAGGGTAAACGCGACGGTGACCAGCACCGCGGCGGCCGTCTCGGCGAGCACGCGGATGAACACGATCGCGTGCAGGTGCGCGTCGGGGTCGGCGGCGATGCGCCGCAGCTGACCGGCGCCGCGCCCGCCCTCGTCGGCGAGCTCGAGCAGGTCCTGCCGCCCGGTCACGCCCATGGCGGCGTCGAGAGCGGCCATGAGGCCGCCGAAGGCGACCAGCAGCACGGCCGCGACCAGCAGCAGGATCGGTGTCATGCGCGGCGGCGCCGTCGTTCGGCGGCGTGGAAGCCCAACAGCAGGTCACGCTGCAGGCCGAACATCTCGCGCTCCTCGTCGGGTTCGGCGTGGTCGAATCCGAGCAGGTGCAGCAGGCCGTGCGTGGTCAGCAGCAACAGTTCGTCGAGTGTGGAGTGCCCGGCCGACGCGGCCTGGGTCTCGGCGACCTGCGGGCACAGCACGATGTCGCCGAGGAGGCCCGGCGGGGTCGGCGTCTCGGCGGTGCCCGGACGCAGCTCGTCCATCGGAAAGCTGAGCACATCGGTGGGCCCGGGCTCGTCCATCCATTGCACGTGCAGCGCCTCCATGGCGCCTTCGTCGACCAGCAGGATCGCCACGTCGGCGTCGGGGCTGACGTGCAGCTCGGCGAGGTCGTGCTCCATGAGCCGCAGCAGCACGGTCTCGTCGACGTCGACGCCGGATTCGTTCGAGATCTCGATGGTCATGGTCGTCCTCGCTTGGGCAGATGGTCGTGCGGGCCGCGCGAGGGCTGTGCGCGGCGCCGTTCGGCACGGTTGGCGAATTCCGCGGCCTCGTCGCGTTCCCGGCGGGAGGCCAGGCGCTTCTCGTCGTACGCGGTGTACGCGTCGACGATCTTGCCGACCAGGGTGTGCCGCACCACGTCGTCGCTGGTGAGCGTCGAGAAGTGGATGTCGTCGATGTCGCCGAGCACCCGGGTGACCAGGCGCAGCCCGGACGCTCCCTGCGGCAGGTCGATCTGGGTGATGTCGCCGGTGACGACCATCTTGGTGCCGAACCCGAGCCGGGTCAGGAACATCTTCATCTGCTCGGGCGTGGTGTTCTGCGCCTCGTCGAGCACGACGAACGAATCGTTCAGGGTGCGCCCCCGCATGTACGCCAGTGGGGCCACCTCGATGGTCCCCGTGGCGATGAGCTTGGGCACCAGTTCGGGGTCCATCATCTCGTTCAGCGCGTCGTACAGGGGCCGCAGGTACGGGTCGATCTTGTCGGTCAGGGTGCCGGGCAGAAACCCGAGCCGCTCCCCGGCCTCGATCGCCGGCCGCGACAGGATGATGCGGCTGACCTCTTTGCGCTGCAGCGCCTGCACCGCCTTGGCCATCGCCAGGTAGGTCTTTCCGGTGCCGGCCGGTCCGATCCCGAACACGATGGTGTTCTCGTCGATCGCGTCGACGTACGCCTTCTGGCCGGCGGTCTTGGGGCGGATCACCTTGCCCCGGGAGGTGATGATCACCTCGCCGAGCACCTCGGAGGGCCGCATCCCGCTCTCGGACTGCAGGATGCGGTTGGACGAGACCACGTCGACGGGATCGAGCCCCTGCCCGGACCGGGCCATGGCCAGCAGCTCCTGCACGAGCTCGCGCGCGGCGGCGACCGCGCCGGATGCCCCGGTGAGGGTGATCTCGTTCCCACGCACGTGCACGTCCACGTCGGGATGCTCGCGCTCCACCACCCGCAGCAGCCGGTCCTGCGGACCGAGCAGTTGCACCATGGCGACGCCGTCGGCGTAGATCCGCTCGACGGCGGGTGCGTCATCCGGCATTCATGCTCTTCTCGTCGAGGCCCCCGGCCAGCACATGCGCGTGGACGTGGAACACGGTCTGCCCGGCACCGGCACCGGTGTTGAAGATGAGACGGAAGTCGCCGTCGCCGTGCTCGGCGGCGAGCTTCTTGGCCAGCGCGATCATCTCGGCGAGCAGGCCGGGGTCGCCGGCGGCCAACTCGGTGACGTCGCGGTACGTCGCGTTCTTGGGGATCACCAGCAGGTGCACCGGAGCCTTCGGCGCGATGTCACGGATCGCGAACAGCGTGTCCGTCTCGGCGATGATCTCGGAGGGGATCTCGCCGTTCAGGATGCGCGTGAAGATCGAGGGCTCGCTCATGCCCTCCAGTCTATGAGCCACGTCACCGGCGGGCGGGCCTCACCAGCGGCCCAGGCGGGCGTTGAGCACGGCCAGGGCGGCCGGGCCCGCGGTCGAGGTGCGCAGCACGGTGTCGCCGAGCACGACGGGCGCGGCTCCGGCGTCGGCCAGCACGGCGAGCTCGTCGTCGGCGATGCCGCCTTCGGGCCCGACCACGAGCACGATGTCGCGGGTGTCGCCGGGTTCCCACTCCAGCGTCGACAGGCGCACCCGGCCGGTCGGTTCGAGCACGAGCACACGGGATGCCGCAGCCGAAGCCGCGATCTGACGGGTCGTGGCGACCTCGGCCACCTCGGGGATCCACGCCCGGTGGGCCTGCTTGGCGGCCTCGCGCACGATCGTCTGCCACCGAGCCCGACCTTTGGCGGCCTTGGCGGCGTCCCACCGCGACACGCTGCGCGCCGCCTGCCACGGCACGATGCCGTCGACGCCGAGCTCGGTGGCCGCCTGCACGGCCATTTCGTCGCGGTCACCCTTGGCCAGGGCCTGCACGAGCACGATCCGCGGTGAGGCGGCCGGCACCTGCCGGCGGCCGGTGACCTGCACCTCGACCTGCTTCGGGTCCGCCTTCGTGCACCGACCGGTCAGCCACACCCCGTGCCCGTCGCCGAGGGTGACCTGCTCACCGGCACGCACCCGGCGCACCGCACTGGCATGGTGCGCCTCGGCCCCGGTGAGCGTGACCACATCGCCGACGGCCGCGGCCGTGGCATCCGTCGTCACGAAGTGCAGGGCCATCGCTCAGCTGTTCCGGAACCGATCGCGCAGCCGGGCGAACAGTCCCTGCTGGAACTCGGCGAGCTTGGGCGCGGGGGCCTTGGTCTTCTGCTTGAAGTCCTCGATGAGGGCCCGTTCCTTGGCGTCGAGCCGAGTCGGGGTGACCACGTGCACACCCACCCGCAGATCGCCGCGCTGTGAGCCGCGCAGCGGCGTGATACCGCGGCCCTTGATCGTGAGCACGTCGCCGCTTTGCACTCCCGGACGGATCTCGAGGTCGACCGGGCCGTCGAGGGACTCGATCGTCGTCGTGGTGCCGAGGATCGCGTCGGGCATCGAGACGTCGAGGGTGGCCAGCAGGTCGTCGCCCTCGCGGCTGAACACCTCGTGCACCGCGACGTTCACCTCGATATACAGGTCGCCGTTCGGGCCGCCCGCCGGTCCCACCTCGCCCGAGCCGGGCAGCTGCAGCCGCAGCCCGGTCTCGACCCCGGCGGGGATGTCGACCGCGACCGTGCGACGCGCGCGCACCCGCCCTTGGCCCTGGCAGGTGGCGCACGGGTACGGGATGGTGGTGCCGTAGCCCTGGCAGACGGTGCACGGGGCGCTGGTGACCACGTTGCCGAGCAGGCTGCGCACGGTGCGCTGCACGTGGCCGGTGCCGTGGCAGATCTCACAGGTCACCGGCGACGTGCCCGGCTGGCAGCACGAGCCGTCACAGGTCTCACACAACACCGCGGTGTCGACCTCGATCTCACGGTGGGTGCCGAAGACGACGTCCCCCAGTTCGAGCGTCACCCGCACCAGGGCGTCCTGGCCGCGCTCGCGGCGCGACCGGGGCCGGGCACCGCGCCCGCCGCCGGCGGCGCCGAAGAACGTCTCGAAGATGTCGCCGAAGCCGCCGAATCCGCCGGCCTGACCGAACGGCGAGTCGCCGCCCATGTCATAGCGGCGGCGCTGCTCGGGGTCGCTGAGCACGTCGTAGGCGTGCGTGACGAGCTTGAACTTCTCTTCGGCGCCCGGCCCCGGGTTCACGTCGGGGTGCAGTTCGCGCGCCAGGCGCCGGTACGCCTTCTTGATCTCGTCCGGCGACGCGTCGCGCGACACGCCGAGAACCTCGTAGTGGTCCTGATCAGCCACAATCGCCTTCCTGCCCGGGTTCGCCGCCCGGTCTCATAGGTGGGGTCACCGTCCGCTCACGGTCCGTTCGACGTCCGCTCAGTGCGAGGCGTCGTCGTCCTCGAGCAAACGGCTCAGATAATGCGCGACGGCTCGCACCGCCGCGAGATTGGTCGGGTAGTCCATGCGCGTGGGCCCCAGCACGCCCACGCGGGCGCGGGAGCCGGTGGCGTCGTAGTCTCCGGTGACGATGGATGCCTCGGCCAGTCCGAACGGTTCGTTCTCGCGTCCGATCGACGCGGCCAGGCCCTCATGGTCGGCGACCATCTCGCTCATCAACCGCAGCAGCGTGACCTGCTCTTCGATCGCCTCGAGCAGCGGGTAGATGCTGCCGCGGAAGTCGGCTTCGCTGCGGGCGAGGTTCGCCGTGCCGCCCATGATGAGCCGGTCCTGGCGGAACTCCTCGAGTTCTTCGCCGACCACGCGCAGCACGGCCTCGAGCGCTCCGCCCAGCCGGGTGGGCGACGCGGGCTCGGCCAGGGTGGCCGCGACCGTCTGCGCGCCGTCGCGCACGCTGCGGCCGGTGACCACAACCGAGACACGGGCCCGCAGCTGGGCGATGTCGCCCTCATCGAGCCCGTCGGGCAGCGGGATGATCCGCTGCGAGACCCGCCCGGTGTCGGTGACGACGATCACCAGAAGCCGCCCGCCCAGATCGACGATCTCGACGTGCGAGACGTTCGCCTGCGCGAACGACGGGTACTGCACGATCGCGACCTGCCCGGTCAGCCGGGTGAGGGCCCGCACCGTGCGGGCGAGCACATCGTCGAGGTCTGCCGAACCGTCCAGGAAGGTGGTGATCGCCGTCTGCTGGGCGGACGTGAGCGGGCGGATGCGCGCGAGGTGATCGACGAACACCCGGTAGCCCTTGTCGGTGGGCACGCGGCCCGACGAGGTGTGCGGGGCGGCGATGAGCTGTTCGTCCTCGAGCAGCGCCATGTCGTTGCGGATCGTCGCCGCCGACACGCCGAAGGCATGCCGGTCGACGATGCTCTTGCTGGCGACCGGTTCGCGCGTCTCCACGTAGTCCTGCACGATGGCCTGGAGGACCTGCAGTCCGCGTTCGCTGACCATGGCGCTCCCTCCGCTCTGCTGGCACTCACCCGTTCTGACTGCCAATTCTACCGAGTGCGGCGGTGCACTCGCTGAAGCGCGCAGGCGGCTGCGTCTGCTCGGCCGGCGCAGCCCGGCCGACTCACCCCGGTCCCTGGGCTCGTTAGGTCGGTCGCGTCGGTCGGATCAGTCCGTGAGCGCCCGGACGACGGCATCCGCCAGCAGCCGGCCCTTCAGCGTCGGCACGATCCGCCCCCGGACGGCGGCGGCGCCGTCGACGAGGCCGACGGCGATGAGGGATGCCACGGCCTGCCGCCGGTCGTCGGCGAGCTCGGCGACCGGCATCCCCTCCCGGATGCGGGTGCGTAGCAGCACCTGCTCGAGTCGGCGGGCGTGCGCATCCGGCCGCTCCCGCCCCGCGGCCGGGGAGTCACCGGCCGTCAGCCGCTGCGCGTAGGCGGCCGGGTGCTTCACGTTCCACCAGCGCAGGCCCGCGACGTGGCTGTGGGCGCCCGGCCCGAAGCCCCACCAGTCGTGCCCGCGCCAGTAGGCGAGGTTGTGGCGGGAGCGGTGCGCGTCGCCGCGCGCCCAGTTCGACACCTCGTACCAGGCGAAGCCCGCGGCATCCAGCATCCGGTCGGCCAGCTCGTACATGTCGGCCTGCAGGTCGTCGTCGGGCGCGGGCGCCTCGCCGCGGCGGATCTGCCGGGCCAGCTTGGTGCCGTCCTCGACGATGAGCGCGTACGCCGAGACGTGGTCGGGCGCCAGGGCGATCGCGGTCTCGAGCGAAACGCGCCAGTCGTCGAGCGTCTCGCCCGGAGCGCCGTAGATCAGGTCGCAACTGACGTCGAGCCCGGCGGCACGGGCGGCGGCCACGGCGGTGCTCACGTTCGCCGGGTCGTGGGTGCGGTCCAGGGCCGCCAGCACGTGCGGTACGGCGGACTGCATGCCGATCGAGAGCCGGGTGACCCCGGCGTCTGCGAGCGCGGTGGCCGTGGCATCCGTCACCGTGTCGGGGTTGGCTTCGACCGTGACCTCGGCGTCGGGCGCGAGCCCGAACGCGTCGCGCACACCGTCGAGCATGCGGGCCAGGTCGCCCGGCGGCAACAGCGTCGGCGTGCCGCCGCCGAGAAAGACGGTGGATGCCGGGCGCAGCGCGTCGGCGTCGGCCAGTACGCGCCGGGCCAGGTCGACCTCGCGCAACAGGGTGTCGGCGTACTGGTCCTGGCGGGCGCCGCGCAGCTCGGTGGCGGTGTAGGTGTTGAAGTCGCAGTAGCCGCAGCGCACCCGGCAGAACGGCACGTGCAGGTACGCGCCGAAGGGCGCGTGTACGTCGATCGGCAGGTCGGCGGGCAGGGCGCCGTCGGCGGGGGCCGGATCGCCGAGCGGAAGCGCGGAGCCCATCAGGCCGGCGTGGCGTACAGCGGCGAGATCGCGCGCAGGTACCGCTGGAACAGGGCCTTGCGACGGCGGGTGATCAGGGGCGGCAGCACCTTGTACAGCACGGCGCGCGGCGCGTCGAACGCACGCACCGTGAACCAGACCTCGTCGTTCTCGTACCAGTCGACCATGAACGACTCTTCGCCGCTGACGACCGAGTCGCCGACGGTGCCGAGCGCGAACCCGACGCGGCGCGGCTCTTCGATCGCGAAGATGACCCGCAGCTCGGCGTCGGCCCGCAGGCCGGCGACGCGGCCGTGCAGGCGGATCGTGGTGCCCGAGCCGACCCACGGCGTGCCGTCGGCGTCGAAGCGCTGGTCGGCCTCGAGCTTGCTGGGCGCGATCGGGTGCCCCTCGGCGTCGAAGCTCACCCCCGAGTACATCGGTCCGGCCGCCGGCCGCACATCCGAGACCGAGAGTCCGCCGTCGCGTTGGGCGCGCCACGACAGCAGGGCGTCCGACGCGGTGCGAAAGCGCTCTTCGCCGCTGCCGATGCGCCAGGACTCCTGCGCGGGGCGACTGCGCTCCGGCGGGTACTGCATGAGATCGGGCGCCTGCGTCGCTCCGACGGCTGCGTAGTCCACCGTCTCATCACGGAAGGTCCCTCGACGCATGGGGTTCAGCCTAGCGAGGCGACGCTGAGAGCCGCGTGCACGCGCGGGCCGTGGCATCCTGAACCCGGTGCCGTTCACACGACCGCGCCTCTTCGCTGCGCCCCGTTCACACATCTGCGCCTGTTCGCTGCGACTGCGCCACCGATCGACGGCGCAGTCGCCGATATCAGGCGCAGTCGTGTGACGTCGACGGATGCCGCGGCCCGGCGCCCTGCACGCGGACCCGCACCTGCGTCACCTGGGCGGGTGACCACCGCCGGGCACCACGAGCCCGAGCTCGTAGGCGGCGATCACCGCCTGCACCCGGTCGCGCAGCCCGAGCTTGGACAGGATGCGGCTGACGTGCGTCTTCACGGTGCCTTCCGACACGTGCAGCCGCGCCCCGATCTCGACGTTGCTCAGCCCCTGCGCGAGCGCGGCCAGCACGTCCCTTTCCCGCTCGGTGAGCGCGGCGAGCCGCCCGTCGTCGGTCGCGTGCGGCGCACGCGCCACGTACTCCTCGACCAGGCGACGGGTCAGCGCCGGCGCCAGCAGCAGGTCGCCGCCCGCGACCTGCCGGATCGCGGCGATGATCTGCTCGGGGCCGGCGTCCTTCAGCAGGAACGCGCTCGCCCCCGCGCGCAGCGCGGCGTACACGTACTCGTCCAGGTCGAACGTGGTGAGCATCACCACCCGGGTCGCGGGGGCGGCCGCGAGGATGCCGGGGACGGCGCGGATGCCGTCGACGCCCGGCATCCGGACGTCCAGCAGCATCACGTCGGGCCGGTGCGCGCGGGCCAGCGCGATCGCCTCGGCGCCGTCCGCACCCTCGCCGGCCAGGCGCAGGTCGGGCTGCGACTCCACCGCCATGCGCAGCCCCGCTCGGATGAGGGGCTGATCGTCGACGATCGCGACCGAGATCATGCCGGCCGCTCCGGGAGCCCCGCCGTGATGACGAAGCCGCCGTCCGGGCGCGGCCGCGCCTCGAGCGTGCCGCCGAGCGCCGCCACCCGCTCGCGCAGGCCGGCCAGTCCCCGGTTTCCGCCGGGGACGGATGCCGCGGCCCGCCCCGGCGCGCTGGACACCTGCACGCACAGCCCGCCCGAGAGCTCGCGCCGCACGCTCACGTCGGTCTCGACCGCTCCGGCGTGCTTGAGCACGTTCGTGAGCCCCTCCTGCACGACCCGGTAGCCCGCCAGCTGCACCCCGGCGGCAACCTGCCCGAGCCCGGCGTCGACATGCAGCCGCACCGGAAGGCCGAGCCCCCGCATCCGCTGCACGAGCCCAGGCAGATCGGCGAGGACCGGCTGCGGCGCGGCGGCCGCGGCATCCGTCCCCTCGCCCGCCCGATCATCGGCGCCCGCGTCGTCGAGCACCGCGAGCAGCGTGCGCAGCTCGCCGAGCGAGTCCTGCCCGAGCCGTTCGATGCGGCCGAGCGCCTCGACCGCGGCCTGCGGATCGTGCGCGGCGGCGAGCCTCGCGCCGCCGGCCTGCAGCACGATCACCGTGATGGTGTGCGAGATCACGTCGTGCAGCTCGCGGGCGATGCGAGTGCGCTCGCGGCGGCGCGCCCGGTCCTCGGCGACCGCCCGTTCGGCCGCCTCCTGCACGGCGCGCAGCCGGTACGCCGCCCAGCTGCGGGTCAGCAGCCCGAGCGCGAACGCGGCCGCGACCAGGAACGAGTTGTAGACGACGTCGCCGGCGTCGCGCAGCTCGGCGAACTCCCACGGCAGCACCACCATGCCCGCCGCGCTCAGCGCCAGGCCGATCAGCGCCCACCGCAGCCGCAGGTGCCGCGCGCACGAGTACGTCGCGATCAGCCACACCGCGAACTCGTCCCAGTAGGTCAGCGAGGTCGGCCACACCAGCGGCGGCACGAACACCAACAGCAGGATCGCGACGAGCACGGCCAGCGGCCACCGCCGCCGCAACAGCAGCGCCGCACAGCAGAGCGCACCCGGGATCAACGCGGTCACCGTCGGGGCGTCGCCCACCGGGATGGCGAACGCGCCGGTGAAGACGTCGAGCAGCCCCAGCGCGAGCAGCACCGCCGGCGGCGCCACGTCGTACACGACGTCCCGCCCGTGCCGCGCCCACCAGCCTCGGCGCTCGCCGTCCATGCGTTCACGGTACTGCCTGGGCGGCGACGGGCGCGTCCGTCCTGCGACAGACCCGCATCCGTCTCGGGACAGACACGTTGCGGCCGTGCGGCGGACGCGCCGGTCGGATGCCGCCGCCTACCGTGGGCGTGCCCCGGCCGAGCGGGCCGGGCGATGGGAGGCAATCATGGGATGGACACGCACGGACGCCGCACGGCGGTGGATCGTCGTGGTCGGTCTGGTCGTCGGTCCGCTGCTGGCGGCGGTGTCGGTGGCGATCGGGCTCGGCGTGGACGGGGACGACATGCGCGCGCAGTTCGCGAGCATGGGGGCGCACGCGACGACGGTGCTCGCGCAGGATGTGCTCGAGACAGTGGGGTTCGTGCTGGTGCTCGCGTCGCTGGCAGGGGCGGCCGGGGCGCTGCGCACCCGCGGCGGGGTGCTCGGCACGATCGGCGCGGCGCTCGCGGTACCGGGGATCGCCGGCTTCGCGATCTCGAACGCGACGGGGCTCGCGATCGTGGCGCTGGCGCAGCAGCCGGATCAGGATGCCGCGTTCCGCACCGCGATGGCGATCAGCGGCGACGGGGCGCTGGCCACGATGGGCACGGTCGGGTTCGTGCTCGAGATCCTCGCCCAGCTCGGCATGCTGCTCGTGATCCTCGGGCTGGTTCGGGCGCGGCTGGTGAGCGTGTGGGTGCTGCCGATCGTCGTGGTCGGCATCGCGGTCAACGCCGTCGTGGGGACGATGGCGGCCACGCTCGCGGCCGACGTGCTGCTGTTCGCGGCGTGCACTTGGATCGCGGTGCGGATCGCCCGGTGCGCTCCGGCGCAGTGGCTCGGCGTCGCGGTCATCCCGGCGTCCGCTGGGACGGAACGGGAGGCCGTGCCCGGCGTCGCGTGAACGTCGCGGCGCGGGCCGCGCGGCGCGTGAGCGTGCCGGGCGGCCGGGCCGCGGCATCCTGAACCCGCAGTCCACACGACCGCGCCTGTTCGCTGCGACTGCGCCACCGATTTTCGGCGCAGTCGCTGATTACAGGCGCAGTCGTGTGACGGCGACGGATGCCGTGGGTCCGCCCCCGCTACTTCTTGTCTTTGCCCTCGACGTCGCCCGAGAGCGCGGCGATGAATGCCTCCTGAGGGACCTCGACACGCCCGACCATCTTCATGCGCTTCTTGCCCTCCTTCTGCTTCTCGAGCAGCTTGCGCTTGCGGGTGATGTCGCCGCCGTAGCACTTGGCGAGCACGTCCTTGCGGATCGCGCGGATGTTCTCGCGGGCGATGATGCGCGCGCCGATCGCGGCCTGGATGGGCACCTCGAACTGCTGCCGCGGGATGAGCTTGCGCAGCCGCTCGGTCATCATCGTGCCGTACGCGTACGCCTTGTCGCGATGCACGATCGAGCTGAACGCGTCGACCCGCTCGCCCTGCAGCAGGATGTCGACCTTGACCAGGTCGGCCTCCTGCGACCCGTTGGGCTCATAGTCGAGCGAGGCGTAGCCCTGGGTGCGGCTCTTGAGCTGGTCGAAGAAGTCGAACACGATCTCGCCGAGCGGCATGTTGTAGCGCAGCTCGACGCGTTCCTCCGAGAAGTACTCCATGCCCAGCAGGCTCCCCCGCCGGCTCTGGCACAGCTCCATCACAGCGCCCACGTAGTCCTTGGGCAGCAGGATCGCCGCTTTCACCATCGGCTCCGACACGCTCGCCACCCGCCCGTCGGGGTATTCGCTCGGGTTGGTGACGGTCACCGTGTCGCCGGTGTCGGTGGTGACCTCGTAGACGACGCTCGGGGCGGTGGTGATCAGGTCGAGGTCGAACTCGCGCGCCAGTCGCTCGGTGACGATCTCGAGGTGCAGCAGGCCCAGGAATCCGCAGCGGAACCCGAAGCCGAGGGCGACGGATGTCTCGGGCTCGTACACCAGCGCGGCGTCCGACAGCTTCAGCTTGTCGAGGGCCTCGCGCAGCTCGGCGTAGTCGCTGGCGTCGATCGGGTACAGCCCCGAGAACACCATCGGCTTGGGGTCGGTGTATCCCGCCAGGGCCGCGGCTGCGGGCTTGCGCGCGTCGGTGACGGTGTCGCCCACCTTGGACTGGCGCACGTCCTTCACGCCGGTGATGAGATAGCCCACCTCGCCCACGCCGAGGCCCCGGGTGGGCACCGGCTCGGGGCTCGACACGCCGATCTCGAGCAGCTCGTGCGTGGCTTTGGTCGACATCATCTGGATGCGCTGCCGCGGCTGCAACCGCCCGTCCACCATCCGCACGTAGGTGACCACGCCGCGGTAGGCGTCGTACACCGAGTCGAAGATCATCGCGCGGGCCGGGGCATCCGCGTCACCGGTGGGCGCCGGGATCTCGGCGACGATGCGATCGAGCAGTTCTTCGACGCCCTGACCGGTCTTGCCCGACACGCGCAGCACGTCATCGGGGCTGCCGCCGATGAGGTTCGCGAGCTCGGCGGCGAAGCGGTCGGGGTCGGCGGCGGGCAGATCGATCTTGTTCAGCACCGGGATGATGTGCAGGTCGTTCTCCAGCGCCAAGTACAGGTTCGCGAGCGTCTGCGCCTCGATGCCCTGCGCGGCGTCGACCAGCAGGATCGCGCCCTCGCAGGCGGCCAGCGACCGCGACACCTCGTAGGTGAAGTCGACGTGCCCGGGGGTGTCGATCATGTTCAGGGCGTACGTGGCGGATGCGGTGGCCCACGGCATCCGCACCGCCTGGCTCTTGATGGTGATGCCGCGCTCGCGCTCGATGTCCATGCGGTCGAGGTACTGGGCGCGCATGTCGCGGTCCGAAACCACTCCGGTGATCTGCAGCATGCGGTCGGCCAGCGTCGACTTGCCGTGATCGATGTGGGCGATGATGCAGAAGTTGCGGATCAGCTCCGGGGGCGTCTGCGACGGCTCGAGGGGCGTGGTGGCGCGTGGTGACATGTCCCGTCGATTCTACGGGGGCGGCTGCCCGGATCCGGCCCGGGACCGTCGTAGCCTGGACGGCATGACGGTGCAGGTGGTGCTGGTGCACGGCATCCGCACCTCCGCGACGATGTGGCGCGCCCAGGTCGAGCACCTGCACGCCGCGGGCATCCCGGCCACGGCGGTGGACCTGCCGGCGCACGGCACACGCATGACCGAGCCGTTCACGCTCGATGCGGCGTTCGCGACGATCGATCAGGCGGTGCAGGATGCCGCCGGCCGGGGCCCGGTGCTGCTGGTGGGCCATTCCATGGGCGGGCTGTTGTGCACCGCGTACGTCGGCGCCGAGCATCCGCCGCCGGTGGCCGCGTACATCGCCGCCTCGTGCACGGCGATCCCCCGCGGTGCGGGGCTGGCCGCCTACCGCTGGCTGGCCCGCAGCATGGACGGTCTGCCCGACCACGGCCAGTGGCTGGCCGACCGGGTGTTGCAGCTGACGCTGCCCGAACAGACCCGGCGGGACTTCGGTGCCGGCGGCTACGCGTTCGCCGCGCAGGACGTGGCGCTGAAAAGCCTCTCGGTGCTCGACCTGGTGGCGGCGCTGCGGCGCATCCGCATCCCGATGTGGTTCGTGAACGGCCAGTACGACCAGTTGCGCGTCAACGAGCGGCTGTTCACCTCTCTGGTGCCCCATGCCGAGCTGATCGTGGTGCCGCGCACCACACACCTGGTGACCGCAATGCGTCCGCGCGTGTTCAACGCCGTGCTGGATCTGGCCGTCGCGACGATCGAGACTCGCGCGCGAGCCCCGAGATGAGTCCGCCGGCCGCCGACAGCACGGTGCTGACGATCAGCAGCAGCCAGAACCCGCCCACCAGGGCGACCAGCCCGGCACCGACCAGTGGGCCGACCAGCTGGCCGAGCGCGGCGGACGTGTTGACCAGACCCAGGTCGCGCGCGTGGTCGTCGGGATGCGGCAGCCGGTCGGCGGCGAACGCGAGGCCGACGGTCGAGAACGCGCCGTAGCCGACGCCGAGCACCGCTGCGGCGACCATGGTCGTGGTCAGCGACGGGGCGACGAGGATCACGATCGCCGCGAGCGCCTGTACGAGTGCCGACAGCACGGTCAGGCCGCGCCGTGCTCCGGTGCGGTCGGACCGCCACCCGGCGAGCACCGAGGCGAGCACGACGAACACGGTGTAGACCACGATCACCAGCAGCAGGTCGTCTTCGGCCTGTGCCTTCTTCTCGCCCAGTCCGTACATCAAGAAGAACAGGAACAAGGTCGTCGGCAGCGCATTGCCGACGTTCGTGACGAAGCGCCCCGCCACCACCCAGGCGAAATCACGGTCGCGCAGTGATTCCCACGGCACACCCCGACGTTCGCGTGCGGGCCGTTGCACGGCATCCGGTTGCGGGTCGGGTAGGGCCGCGGCTGTGACCGTGCCGACCACGGCGATGAACACAGCGAGGGTGAGATAGCCGGCCAGCACGGTGAGACCGAGCAGCACCACGGCCCCCACGCCCAGCACGATGCCCACCGCCTGCGACGAGCTCGCCGCCGCCGAGGCGCCGCCGCGCTGCGACTCGGGCAACTGGTCGGCGATCAGCGCGGTGAACGCGGCGGATGCCACGGCGATGCCGATCGACACCCCGGTCCACGCCAGGCCGATCGGCCACGGCCCCTCGGCGAGTCCGGTGAGCACCAGGCAGGCGGCGGCCAGCCAGCTCGCCCCGACCGCCCAGGGGCGGCGGCGGCCCCAGCGCGAGCGGGTGCGGTCCGAGAGCGCGCCCGACAACGGCCCGGCGATGACACCGGCCAGCCCGCCGACCCCGAGCACGATGCCCGAGTAGACGACCCCGTACACCCAGGTGCCGGCGCCCCCGGGGGTGTCGAGCTGGTCAGGCAGCAGCAGCTGCACCGGGGTGAGCTGCACGGTCCAGATCGCCAGCCAGGCGAGGGTGAACAGCACGAACCAGGCTCTGCCGACCTTCGCACCGGTGGTGTTCATGCGTCGGCCTGCGCGGTCTCGGCCCGCGCGGTCCCGGCCTGCGCGATCAGCGTGCGGTACCAGTCGAAGGATGCCTTCGGGGTGCGCTGTGAGCTGGTCTGGTCCACGTGCACCAGGCCGAATCGTTGCGTGAAGCCGTCAGCCCACTCGAAGTTGTCCAGCAGCGACCAGACCGTGTACTCCTGCACGGCCACACCCGCGTCGATCGCGTCGGCGACGGCGGCGATGTGGCCGGCGAGGTAGTCGATGCGGTCGGCGTCGTCGACACGGACGGCCCCGTCGGGCTCGGGGAACGACGCCCCGTTCTCGGCGATCACCACCGGCGGCAGCTGCGCGCCGTAGCGTTCGCGCAGGTCGAGGAGCAGGTCACGCAGCGCGGGCGGGTCGATCGGCCATTCCGGGCCGAACCCGGTGACCGGCACGCCGGGCGTGGGCACGATCTCGAACGGCAGCGGGCCGGGCTCGGTCGCGGCGGTCACGGTCGTGGGGTTGTAGAAGTTCACCGCATAGACGTCGATCGACGACGCGATCGCCTCGAGGTCGCCGTCGTGCACGGGCATCGGCGGCAGCCCGAACTCGGCGACGTCGGGGTACGTGCCCGACAGCAGCGGATCGGCGAACAGCCTGTTGTGCAGCAGGTCGTACGTCGCCGCCGCCGCGTGGTCGGCGGGGGTGTCGTGCCGGGGCCGCACCAGGGTGTGGTTGTTGGGCAGCCCGATCTGGTCGGCGCCGTGCCCGCGCAGCAGCGCCGCGGCACGGGCGTGGGCGAGCAGCTGGTGGTGCACCGTCGGCAGGGCGTCGAACAGCAGGTGTTTGGCGGGGGCCAGGGTGCCGATGCCATAGCCCTGCAGCGTCATCGATGCGGGCTCGTTGATCGTGTACCACTGCCGTACCCGGTCACCGAGTCGGGCGGCGACGATCTCGGCGTAGTCGGCGAACCGCTCGACCATGTCGCGCGACATCCAGCCACCGGCATCCTCGAGCTGCTGCGGGTGATCCCAGTGGTAGAGCGTGGGGAACGGTGTGATGCCGGCGTCCAGCAGCGCGTCGACGCACCGGTCGTAGTGGTCGAGACCGAGCGGGTTCGCCGCGCCGCGCCCGTCGGGCTGGATGCGCACCCACGACAGTGAGAACCGGTACCGGTCCACACCCAGCCGCTGCAGCAGGGCGACGTCATCGGCCCACCGGTGGTAGCTGTCGGGCCCGGGCTCGGCGGTGCTGCCGTCGGCGACCCAGCCGGGGACCTCGACCTGGACGTCCCAGATGCTGCGGCCGCGGCCGTCGGCATGGCGGGCGCCTTCGATCTGGAAGGCGGCGGTGGCGGTCGACCAGCGGAAGCCGGCCGGAAATCGGCGGGCGAGCGCGATCGGATCTGCGATGGGGGGCATCGTTCTCCTCGGACAGCGTTGTGCGAGTGCGGATGTCTCGATCATGGTGCACGCCGACGCGGCCCGCCACTCGGCGCGCGGTACCGGTGCACGGCCGCCTGGCGCACGGGCGCGCAGGCGTTTGCTGGTAGACTCGCTGATTGGCTTGCGTGTGGGTTTTTCCCGCACACGCCGAACGGCGCCCCTCTCGTGCCGGACGGCACTCAACCGATCACCTGAACGAAAGAACGTCCACACGTGGCAAACATCAAGTCGCAGATCAAGCGCAACAAGACCAACGAGAAGGCGCGCGAGCGCAACAAGGCCGTCAAGAGCGAGCTGAAGACGCTGGTACGCCGCACCCGCGAGGCCGTCGCCGCCGGCGACAAGGCCACCGCCGAGAAGGCGTTGGCCCACGCGTCGCGCAAGCTCGACAAGGCCGTGAGCAAGGGTGTCATCCACCGCAACCAGGCCGCGAACCGCAAGTCGGCGATGGCCAAGCAGGTCGCCTCGCTCTGAGCGCGTGACGCCGAGTCGTCCGAAGCCCGTCCCCTTGTCGGGGGCGGGCTTCGTGGTCACCGGCCGAGCCGTTCCGGTCGGGCCGCCGTGCGGGTGGTGACGGGGCCGGCGTGAAGCCGGCGGTTCAGCCGCCGAACGGCGCGCGGGTGGCGATCACGGTGATCATGCGTTCCAGCGCGAACACCGGGTCCCGCGAGGCGCCTTTGACCTCGGCATCCGCCCGTGCCGTGGCCTGGATGGCGCGGCCGAGGCTCTCTTCGTTCCACCCCGAAAGGTCACGCCGCGCCCGGTCGACCTGCCAGTCCTTCATGCCGACCGCGGCGGCGATCTGCGCCGACGGGCCGCGTCGCCCGGCGACCCGCGCCATGGTGCGCAGCTTCATCGCGACCGCCGCCACCAACGGCACCGGATCAGCGCCGGATGCCAGCGCGTGCCGCAGCGCGATCAACGCGTCGCCGTAACGCCCCGCGATGGCCGTGTCGGCGACGGTGAAGGCGGATGTCTCGACCCGACCACCGTAGTAACGCTCGACGACCTCGACGGTGACGTCACCCGGCACGTCGGCGATCAGCTGCTGGCAGGCGGCGGCCAGCTCGGTGAGGTCGTCGGCGAACGCCGAGACCAGTGCGCGCAGCGCGGGGGCGGCGATCCGCTTGTGCGCGGCCTGGAACTCTCCAGCCGCGAAGTCATGCCGGTCGGCGTCACGTTTCACCGCAGCGCACGGCACCTCCACTCCCCCGCCGGTGCCCGACCGGATGGCATCCAGAAGCTTCTTGCCGCGCACGCTCGCACCGGTGTGACGCAGCACGACGGTGGCTCCGTCCTGCGGGTGGTCGAGATAGGCGAGCGCCTCGGTGAGGAACGCGTCGCTCGCCTTCTCGACGCCGGTGACCCGCACCAGGCGCGGCTCGCCGAACAGCGACGGCGAGGTCAGCGCCATGAGCGTGCCGGCCTCGTAGTCGTCGGCACGCAGGTCCGACACCTCGAGGCTCGGGTCTTCGGCGCGCAGGTAGTCGCGCACCGCTGCGATCGCCCGCTCAGCGCACACGTCCTCCGGCCCCGACACCAGCACGATCGGCGCCGGCTGCGGGCTGCGCCAGTCCAGCTGCGGAATGGCCGCGCGCGCCGATCCTTGAGAGCGTGTGGACGTGCGGCGCGGTGGCATGCGTCCAGCCTATCCGCGGCCTGCGACAGCCGGCGGCGCCCGTTCCCGCCACACCTGAAGCCGGTCGCCGTCGACACCGACGGTCACGACACCGTCCTGGTCGGTGCGCGCCACGACGTAGCCGTCGGCGTGCAGGAACTGCAGTGTCGGTGCCCGTGGATGCCCGTAGTCGTTGTGCGCGCCGACCGAGATGACCGCCACTGTGCCGGCCAGCAGGCGGTACAGATCCGGAGACTGGTCGGCACTGCCGTGGTGGGCGACCTTCACCACCGCGTACGGCGGCCGCAGCACTCCGCTGGCGGCCAGCGCGCGCTGCGCGGTGGCGTCCAGATCCCCGAGGAAGACGGCCGGCGGCACGCCGCCGCCGCGGATGTCGACGGTGACGCTGGACTGGTTGCCCGGCCCGAACGCGCGGTCGCCTGCCCGCGGCCACAGCACCGTCCAGGTCGCGCCGCCGAGCACACCCGTCATCCCGGCACTGGCATCGACCACCTCGGCCCCACCGGATGCCGCCTCGGCGAGGCGGCGCCGGTCGGAGGCCCCGTCGGGCGGCCCGTGCAACACCCGTACGGCCAGTGGTGCCGCCGCCTCCAACCCGCCGATGTGGTCGAGGTCGTAATGGGTGAGCACGAGCAGGTCGATGCGGCCGATGCCGAAGCGGTCGAGGCAGGCCTTCAGCAGCGCCGGGTCGGGTCCGGTGTCGATGAGCGCGATCGCACCGGCCGACCTGACGAGCAGGGCATCGCCCTGCCCGATGTCACAGGCGGCGATCGCCCAGTTCGCGGGCAGGGTCAGCGGCCCGGCGACCGTGCGGGTGGCGGCAGTCCCTGTGCACACGCCGATGACCACGGCGACGCCCGCCGCCGACACGCGCCGCAACAGCCGCGCGAACCTGCCCGCACCCGGCGGCAGCAGCAGCACCGTGACCGCCGCACCCATCACTGTCAGCGCGATCGCCCCGGCGACACCCTCGGGCCAGGGCACCGCCGCGGCCGGCAGCTCGGTCGCCGTGAACGCGGTGGCGCTGATCCAGGCCGCCGGAAGCCAGGTGAGCGCGACCAGCCCGGATCCCAGCGGCGCGAGCACGGGCGCGGCCACACACGCGGCCAGCCCGAGCACGGTGGCGATCGGTGCGGCGGGGGCGGCGAGCAGGTTGGCGGCGACGCCGTAGAGCGGCACCGTGGGGTTGATGAGCACGAGCCATGGCCCGCAGGCGAGTTGCGCGGCCAGTGGCACCGCCAGGCCGAGCGCGATCGCTCGCGGCAGGACGCGGCCCATTCCGGCCGCCAGCGGCGCGGCGAGCACGAGCAGGGCGGCGGTGGCGGCCACCGACAGGGCGAAACCGAGCGAGCCGCTCAGCCACGGGTCCAGCAGCAGCGAGCCGGTGACCGCCGCGCACAGCAGCGCCACGCCGGTGCCGCGACGCCCCAGCAGCACCCCGAGCATGGCGATGGCCGCCATCGCGGCCGCGCGCACGACGCTCGGCTCCGGCGTGACCAGCAGCACGAATCCGGCCAGGGCGAGCAGCCCCGCCAGCACGCGGATCGCTCGGCGCGCGCCGCACAGTGCCGCCGCACCGAACGCGAGACCGACCACGATGGCGCAATTGGCGCCCGAGACCGCGGTCAGATGCGACAGCGAGCTCGCCTTCATCGCGGCATCCAGTTCGACGCTCACCCCGCCGGTGTCGCCCACCGCCAGCCCCGGGATCAGCCCCGCGGCCGGCTCGGGCAGCCCCTCGGTGGCGCGCGCCAGCGCGTGCCGCATGCCCGCCGCGACCGCGGCCGGTCCCTGTGGCTGCGCGACGACGGTGATCTCGCCCGATGCGCGAACGACCAGCACCGCGCGCCTGCCCGGATCGGTGCGCATCGCGGTGCCGGCCACGACCACCCGCGCGCCCACGTCGGGCCGGGTGTCGTCGACGCGGATCGAGACGGGCACGTCGACGCGGTGGCGTTGCGTGCCGATGTCGATCTCGTCGGCGACGGCGTCGAACGCGATGTCGCCACGCGCGGTGCGCTCGGCCTTGCCCTGCACCGTCGCGTGCACCACGATCGCCCGTCCGCCGCCGACGGCGAGGTGTGCGGCGGCCTCGCGCGCCGGCATGGTGAGGGCGACGTGGGATGCCGCGGCCGCCGCCAGTGCGAAGGCGACGGCCGCGATGGCCCACAGTGTGTGCCACCGCCGCCCGGCCCCGACGGCGAGCACGAGCACCAGCACCCCGACCGTCGCCCACAGCGCGAGGGCGATGGGACCGGCCGCGGCCGGCAGGTACACGGCGGCGGCGCAGGCCGCCCACGCCGCGGCCGCGACGGGCACCAGCCGCAGGTCGCGCACGCGCATCTCACACCGTCACCAGGTCGCGCAGCGATTCGAGCATCTTCTCGCCGATGCCCGGCACCGCCAGCAGGTCTTCGACGCTGGTGAACCGGCCGTTCTGGTCTCGCCAGGCGATGATCCGCTGCGCGAGCGCCGGGCCGATGCGCGGCAGGGTGTCGAGCGCGGCCTGGTCGGCGGTGTTCAGGTCGACCTTTCCGCCGGGCGACGACGTTCCGCCCGTGGCCGTGCCCGCTCCGGTCGCGGCCGCGGCCTTCTGCTCTTCTTCGGTGGGCACCGACAGCTGCTCGCCGTCGTCGAGCACTTGGGCGAGGTTCACCCCGTCGCGCGCAGCGCCGTCGGCGAAACCGCCCGCGGCGGCGACGGCGTCCATCACCCGCGATCCGGTGGGGAGCACGTACAGTCCCGGTTGCCGCACCGCCCCCGAGACGTGCACATAGACCCGTCCGGGAGCCAGCGTGGCCGACGCGGTGGGTGTGCTCGGCACCGTCTGGGTGCTGCCGCTTCCGGTGCCGCGCAGGATGCCGATCAGCACGGTGACCGCCAGCGCCGCCAGGACGACGACCACCACGGCGCCCGCACCGAGCCGGTGTCGTGCGGACGCCCGCGGTTCGAGGTCGGCAGGCGGCACCGCACCACGCTATGCGCGGCCGGTGCCCCGCCGGCGGCCGGGAGCCCGATCAGTGGAGAACCGACCGCCCGTCCCCGGCTGTGCAGGAACGGGCGCAGGTCCGGTCCGGACGCTACTTGGTGCTGAAGCTGACGACCTTTGGCGCCCGTACGATCGCGCGGGTGATGGCGCGGCCGTCCAGCGATCGCAGCACCCGCTCGTCCGCCCGGGCCAGCGCCTCGAGTGCGTCGCCGTCGATGTCTGCGGGCACCTCGAGGGTGGCGCGCACCTTGCCGTCGATCTGCACGATCGCGGTCACGGTCTGCTCGACCAGCAGCGCGGTGTCGGCATCGGGCCATACCGCCAGCCCGACGAACGGTTCGTGTCCGAGCACCGCCCACATCTCCTCGGCGGTGTGCGGGGCGATCATGTCGAGCACCTGGGCGACGACCTCAGCCGCCTCACGCACCGCGGGGTCGGCACCACCGGCACCGGTGTCGATCGCCTTGCGCGTCGCGTTCACCAGCTCCATCAGCCGGGCGACGACGACGTTGAACTTCGTCTGCTCGATCAGCCCCGGAGCATCCGCCAACAATCGGTGGGTGACCCTGCGCAGCGCCGCATCGCCTCGCGCGGAATCGACCCCCGCAGGAGCGGTCACGTCGTGCGCGAGCCGCAGGGCGCGGGCGAGGAACTTCGTGGCGCCCGTCGTCGAGACGTCGTTCCAGTCCTTGTCGTCCTCCACCGGGCCGGCGAACGCCAGCGCCACGCGCAGTGCGTCGGCGCCGTGCGCGTCCAGCTCCTCTTGGAACAGCACCAGGTTGCCCTTCGACTTCGACATCTTGGCGCCGTCGAGGATCACCATTCCTTGGTTGATCAGGCTCGAGAACGGTTCCTCGAACTCGACCAGCCCCATGTCGTGCAGCACCTTGGTGATGAACCGGGCGTACAGCAGATGCAGGATCGCGTGCTCGACACCGCCGATGTAGAAGTCGACGGGTGCCCACTTCGCCGCCTGTGCAGGCGGGAACGCCTCGAGTGCCGACCCCGGCGAGAGGAACCGCAGGAAGTACCACGAGCTGTCGACGAACGTGTCCATGGTGTCGGGGTCGCGCCGGGCGGGCCCACCTGTGGCGGGGTCGACGGTCGTCACCCATTCGGTGGCGGCGCCCAGCGGCGACGATCCCTTCGGCTTCAAGTCGAGCCCGGTCACCTCGGGCAGGCGCACCGGCAGCTGGTCTTCGGGCACCGGCACGATGCGGCCGTCGTCGGTGTGGATCATCGGGATCGGCGTGCCCCAGAACCGCTGCCGCGAGATCAGCCAGTCGCGCAGCCGGAACGTCGTGGCGGCGCGGCCGGTGCCGCGGCGCTCGAGCTCGGCGATCATGCCGGCGATGGCATCCTTCTTGCCCAGCCCGTCCAGGCTGCCGGAGTTGACCATGCGTCCCTCGCCGGCCAACGCGACGCCGGTGACCGCCGGGTCGAGGTCGTCGAGGGATGCCTCATCGTCCGCCGTCGTGTCGACCACGACCCTGATCGGCAGACCGAATGCCCGGGCGAAATCCAGGTCGCGCTGGTCGTGCGCGGGCACCGCCATCACCGCGCCGTGACCGTAGTCGGCCAGCACGTAGTCCGCCGCCCAGATCGGCAGTCGCTCGCCGTTGACCGGGTTGATCGCGTAACGCCCCAGGAACACACCCGTCTTCGGCCGGTCGGTGCTCTGCCGCTGAATGTCGGTCTGCTTCTGCACCTGATCGAGATATGCCTCAAACTGCATACGCACGTCGGCGGGGGCTTCGGTGACCAGTTCCGCGGCCAGGTCGGAGTCGGGCGCCACGACGAAGAAGGTCGCGCCGTACAGGGTGTCGGGCCGGGTCGAGAACACGGTCACCTTCTCGGCGCGGCCCTCGATCTGAAAGTCGATGTCGGCGCCGGTGGACCGGCCGATCCAGTTGCGCTGCATCTGCAGCACCTTGCTCGGCCAGTGCCCCTCGAGGGTGTCGAGATCGTCGAGCAGCCGGTCGGCGTAGTCCGTGATGCGGAAGTACCACTGCGTGAGCTTCTTCTTCACGACCTCGGCGCCGCACCGCTCGCAGTGCCCGTCGACGACCTGCTCATTGGCGAGCACGGTCTGGTCGTTCGGGCACCAGTTCACGGGGCTGGATTTGCGGTAGGCGAGCCCGCGCTCATAGAGCCGCTGGAACAGCCACTGGTTCCAGCGGTAGTACTCGGGGTCGGAGGTGTGCAGCACCCGGCTCCAGTCGAACGAGACGCCGTACTGCCGGAAGCCGGCCTTCTGCTGGTCGATGTTCGCGTACGTCCACTCCCGCGGGTCGGCGCCGCGCAGGATCGCCGCGTTCTCGGCGGGCAGGCCGAACGAGTCCCATCCGATGGGGTTGAGCACGTTGTGGCCGCGGTGCCGCCAGTAGCGGGCGACGATGTCGGAGTAGAGGTAGTTCTCGGCGTGCCCCATGTGCAGATCGCCCGAGGGGTAGGGGAACATCGCCAGCACGTACTTGCGCGGTCGGGTGTCGTCGTCGTGCGCGCGGAACGGGTCGCGCTCCTCCCAGAGCCGCTGCCACTTCGCCTGGATCGCGTGCGGATCGTAGCCGCCCTCGTCCGGGGCGGCGGTCTCGATGGAGGTGGTCTGTGACACGAAGGGAGCCAATCGCAAGAAGTCGGGATGCCGCGGAAAACCCGCACCTTTCAGGGTACCCGACGCCCCGGCATCACCCCGAGCGCCCGAGCCTGAGCCGTCCCAGCGAGTGCCGGGCGTCACCACCCGTCGGGCACCGCGGCACCGAGCGCCGCCAGGGGCGCCCGCGCCTTGACGCCCACCTCGGCGACCTCGGCAGCGGCGACCGAGCGCCAGGTGATCCCTCCCCCGGCGCCGACGTACGCGCCGTGCGGGTGCACGACGATCGAGCGGATCACCATCGCCAGGTCGAGATCGCCGCCGACGTCCACCCAGCCGAAGCACCCCGAGTACACGCCCCGCGGCCCGCCCTCGAGCCGGTGCAGGTTCGTCATCGCCGACAGCTTCGGCGCGCCGGTCATGCTGCCGGCCGGGAACGCCGCCGCCAGCAGATCGCCCACTGTGACGTCGTCCCGCAGCCGTCCGGCGACGGTGCTCACCAGCTGGTGCACGGTCGGGTAGGTCTCCACCTGCAGCAGGCTCTCCACGTGCACCGAGCCCGACCGGCACACCCGGGACAGGTCGTTGCGCATCAGGTCGACGATCATGACGTTCTCGGCCTGCTCCTTGGGGTCGGCGGCGAGCTCGGCCGCGAGCGCCGCGTCGGCCGCGGCATCCCGCCCCCGTGGTCGGGTGCCTTTGATCGGCTGGGTGCGCACCGTGCCCGACTCCACCTGCAGGAACCGCTCCGGGCTGGCGCTCAGCAGCGCCACCGGTCCGCTGCGCACGAACCCGCCGTGGTGGGCGCCGGATGCCGCGCGCAGCGCCAGGTATGCGGCCACCGCGTCGACCTGACCCGGCACCTCGAACCGGGTGGTCAGGCACAGCTGGTACGCGTCACCGGCGCGGATCGCGTCACGGCACCGCCCGATGAGCGCCGCGTACTCGTCCGGCGTGTGCCGCCCGGTCGCGGTGCGCGCCGGCGGGGCCGCCGGCAACGCCGGCGCCGGGTCGGCCGGGTCGATCTCGCCACCGATGCGCATCGTGCGGCGTGCATGATCGAACACCGCGATGCCCTGCACCCGCAGCCACAGCTCAGCGGGAACATCCGCGTGGTCGGTGGCCGCCGGGGCACCTGCGGCTTGTGCCCCGGTCTCGTAACCGACCCAGCCGACCCAGCCGGCCGGGTCGACGCGGTCGCCGGTGCCACCGGCATCCGCCCCGCAGCGCACGGCCCGCACCCGGAACGGGTCGTCGGGCCTCCCCCACCCGATCGCGCTGAGCCCGAAGGCGGCGTGCGGCCCGGCATCGAGCCAGAACACGTCACGGTGCCGCGCGGCGAGGGCGCGGAAGAGGTCGTCCGGCCCGCGCCAGGGCGCGGCGCGGGTCGGCAGGGTCCGAAGCACCTTCCCAGGCTAGAGCGACCGGACGTCCGTAAGCTCGACGGAGTGAACGAGGTGCTCACCGGGATCCTCGATGCCGTGCAGAGCGTCGATCCGGTGCTCCGCGTGCTCATCGCCGGCGCCGCCATGTTCTTCGAGACCAGCATCCTGCTGGGGCTGTTCGTGCCCGGCGACACGATCGTGATCGTCGCGGCCACTGCGGTCACCGACCTGTGGCAGGGCGTGTGGCTGGTACTGGCGGTGATCGCCGGATCGCTCGCCGGCGAGAGCGTCGGGTTCTGGCTGGGACGCGTGCTCGGCCCCCGCATCCGGCACTCACGCCTGGGTCGCTGGATCGGCGAGACGCACTGGCAACGCGCGGAACGCTACCTCGAGCGCCGCGGCGGCATCGCCGTTTTCGTGTCGCGGTTTCTGCCGGTGCTGCATTCGCTGGTGCCGATGACGGTCGGCATGAGCGGGTTCCGGTACCGGCGGTTCATCGCGTGGACGGCCCCGGCCTGCACGCTGTGGGCGGTGTTGTATGTGACGGTGTCGAGTCTGGCCGCGGGCACGTACCGCGATCTGGCCGACCAGTTGCACTTCGCCGGCTACATCTTCATCGGTGTGATGGTGCTGTTCCTGGTGGCGGTGATCGTCGCCAAGAAGATGATCCAGCACATCGAGCGCCGACACCTGGGCGAGGCTGTGCCGGCGACGGATGCCTCGGCCCGCGGCGACGCGACCGATCCGGCCGCATCCGACTCCCCCGGCATCCGGGCGCACCGGCACGGTGCGGACGCGGCACCGGGCGTGGGAGACTGACCCGGATGCCCGACAACACCTCCGCTCCGCGCGGTGCCCGCTGGCCGGCGCGCCTGGAGTACCGCTTCCACGCCTGGCGCGAGCGTCGCGCACGCCGCAAGGGACTGGTGCCGACGGTGGCGACCTTCCCCGGCTACGGGTCCCAGAACTGGGTGCGCGTGCTCGGCCGGGTGCTCATCACACCGCCGGCCCGCAAACGCGAAGACGGCGAGTACGCGTCGGTGCGAGGGTGGCGCAGCTTCGTGTCGGTGCCGATCGGGTTCGCGCAGGTCACGGTCACCGTCGACGGTATCGCGCACGACGTCGTGGCCGACCGGGGTGGCGTCGTCGACACCGTGCTGCCGGCATCCCTGACCGCCGGCTGGCACAGCATCTCGATGTCGGTCGAAGACGGGGCGCCCGTCGACTCGCGCGTGTTCGTCGTGGGCTCCGACGTGCGGTTCGGGGTGGTCTGCGACATCGACGACACCGTGATGGTCACCACGCTGCCGCGGCCGTTCGTGGCGGCGTGGAACTCGTTCGTCGTCGACGAGCATGCCCGCCAGCCGGTGCCGGGCATGTCGGTGCTGCTCGAGCGGCTGGTGCGCGAGAGCCCCGGCTCGCCCATCGTGTACCTGTCCACCGGTGCCTGGAACGTCGGGCCGACCCTGTTGCGGTTCCTCGGCCGGCACCTGTTTCCGCCGGGCGCGCTGTTGCTCACCGACTGGGGACCGACCCACGACCGCTGGTTCCGCAGCGGCACCGAGCACAAGACCTCGAACCTGGCTCGCCTGGTCGAAGAGTTCCCCCAGGTGCGCTGGCTGCTCGTCGGCGACGACGGCCAGCACGATGACGCGATCTACACCGAGTTCGCCGGTGCCCACCCGCACAACGTGGCCGGGGTGGCGATCCGCCGGCTCTCGTCCACCGAGGCGATGTTCGCCGGAGGCCGCACCACCGTCGACGACCACTCCGCATCGCAGGTGCCCTGGGTGACCGGGGGCGACGGCGCCGCCCTCCTGGAACGCCTCAAAGAGGCCGGTGTGATCGGCGCCTGATCCCCGGTCGCGGGGGTCAGCCTCCGCATCCGACACGAAGATGACCGGATCGCGGCGCTCCCCCGACGACGCCGGTGTCGGCCGCCCCGCGTAGGCTGGCGGGCATGTGCGGACGTTTCGTGGTGGCCGATGCCGGATCCGAACTGGTCGGAGTGCTGCGGGTCGATCTGATCGCCGACGACCTGCCGGCACCCTCCTACAACGTCGCGCCCACCGACATGGCGGCGATCGTGCTCGACTCGACCAAGACCGAACCACCCACCCGCCGGCTCGAGGCCGCCCGCTGGGGCCTGGTGCCGTCGTGGGCGAAAGACCTTTCGGTCGGCGCCCGCGCCATCAACGCGCGAGCCGAAGAGGTCGAAGACAAGCCGATGTTCCGCAACGCCCTGATCAAGCGACGCGCGGTCATCCCGGCATCCGGCTATTACGAGTGGAAGCTCGTGGACGACCAGAAGGTGCCGCACTACATCCACCCCGCCGACGACGGGCCGCTGTTGTTCGCCGGCTTGTATGAGTGGTGGAAGAACCCGTCGGCCGCCGAAGACGACCCCGCGAAGTGGGTGCTGAGCTTCACGATCCTCACCCGTGACGCGATCGGCCGCCTCGGCTCGATCCACGATCGGATGCCCCTGTTCCTCGACCCCGACTTCGCCGACGCCTGGCTCGACCCGACCACCGAGAACGTCGGCGACATCCTCGATGCGGCCGTCGATGCTGCACCCGACGTCGCCGCCACCCTCGACGACCACGTCGTCTCGCGCGCGGTCGGCAACGTGCGCAACAACGGTCCCGAACTGATCGAACCGGTCGACTGAGACACCCTCGAGCGATGCCCGCCGTCACCACCACCCCCGCGACCGTGCTCGATGCGGCCGACTGGCGTGCCCGCGCGGCCGCGCATGCCGCCCGCGCCGACGCGCTCACCGCCGGGCATCGACGGCGCGCCCGGCGCGGTGAGAAGCATCCGGTCGAAGACTTCCTGTTCACCTATTACTCGTACAAGCCGGCACTGCTGCGGCGCTGGCATCCCGGAGCAGGCGTCGGGCTCGAAGACGCCGCCGACCGCGCCGCGTGGCGCTGGTATCGGCCCGGCGATGCCCCGCAGAGCGCGATGGTGGATGCGGCGGCCTTCCGCGCCGCGAAGGCGCCGCTGCTCGAGGCGGTCGGCCGCATCCTGCGCATCACCGCCGAGAACCCGGGGCGGTTCGGCTGCTTCGGTCTGCACGAGTGGGCGATGGTGTACCGGCAGCGCGAGCACCGGCATCCCGCTCCGCTGCGGCTCGGCCAGGACGGCACCGACGCGGTCGTCGAGGCGCACGAGCTGCGGTGCACCCATTTCGATGCGTTCCGCTTCTTCACCCCCGAGGCGTCACCGCGCAACTCCCGCGCGCTCACCCGCGACGACCGCGTCGCGACCGAGCAGCCGGGGTGCCTGCACGCCAACATGGACCTCTACAAGTGGGCGGTCAAACTCGGGCCGCTGGTGCCCGGCGAGGTGCTGTTGGACGCGTTCGAACTGGCCCGCGACATCCGTCACCTCGACATGCAGGCCTCGCCGTACGACGTGCGCCCCTGGGCGGGCGACCCGGTGCGGATCGAGACCGCCGAGGGCAAGGCTGAGTATGTGCGCCGGCAGCGCGGCTTCTCCGAGCGGGCCGGCACGCTGCGCACGAGCCTGCTCGCGGTTCTCGACGCCTGATCATCCGACCGGGTCGCATGCCGGGCACGGGACGAGCCCGCCGGCGCCGACCTGCAGCCGCAGTGCCATCACCCGCACCGCCGCGTCGGTGAGTCGCTCGGTCGGCAGGGTGCCGTCCTGCACCGCCGCGACGATCCCGTCGGTGATCTGCGCGGCTGAAGACGGGGTGGAGAACATGACGGCAAGCACCATGTCGTTGCCGGCGCGCAGTGCCTGCACCGCGTTGGCCACCGGGTCGCGATACCGTGCCAGGCCGGATGCCTGCAGCATGCCGAGATCGTCGGTGATCGCGACACCGTCGAAACCGAGCTCGGTGCGGGCGATGTCGTGCCAGGTGCGCGACAGCGACGCCGGGGCGGAATCGACCGCGCTGTACACGAGATGGCCGAACATCAGCACCGGGGTGCCCTGCTGAATGCCGGTGCGGAACGGCACCGCATCCGTCGCCTGCCACTGCGCGCGGGGCAGAGGTGTCGCCGGGATCATCACATGCGAATTACCCTCGACCGCGCCGTGGCCCGGAAAGTGCTTGAGGGTCGAGACGACCTCGCCGTCTTCGCCGCGCAGGGCGGCGACGACGCGGTCGGCCGACGCGCGCGGGGTGGTGCCGAGCACCCGATCGTAGATGAACGAGCGAGGGTCGGCGGTGACGTCGGCGATGATGCCGAAGTTCACGCCGATGCCCGCGCGCTGCACGAGTGCTGCCCGTGCCGCGAACGCGGTCTGCGCCTGCGCGGCGGGTGCGTCTCGCAGCGCGCGTGCGGCCGGGAATCGGTCCCACGGCAGGCGGGTGACATCTCCCCCCTCCTCGTCGACCGCGATCAGCGGGGGACGTCGGCGTCAGGGATGAGTGCGGTGGTGACCCGGCGCAGGGCGGCTTCGTCGTCGGGGATGTTCGCGCCCATCAGGATGAAGCCGCCGACACCGGTGTCGGCCATGTACTCGGCCAGCCGGGACGTGTCGGTGGTGGGGATGTGTCCCATCACCACCGACGCGGCCCGCTCACGCAGGCTCATCGCCTCGACGCGGGCGACGGCCTCATCGGTGATCTCGGTGGCGGTCGCCGGCCGCACCGTGACCGGCTGCTGATCGGCGCCGTCCGGGTCGGCGACCGAAGACGACGCGCCGGTCGCCGTCGGACCGGGGGTGGATGTCGCAGGCGCCGCCGCGCCGGTGAGCGCGGGCATCGCGAGCGCCAGGGCGAGGGCACCCGCCGACAGCAGACGCGCATGCTTCACGCGAACAGCCTACGGCTGCCGGTACCGTGGAAGACCCGATCTCATCTGGAGGGCAGTGTGACGACGAACACCCCACAGCCGCCGGCCGGCTGGTACCCCGACCCGCAGGATTCCGGGCAGGAACGGTGGTGGAACGGCGTCGGCTGGTCGACCCAGACGCGTCCGGCCGCGCCGGTGACTGCGGGAACCGCGGCACCGACCGCCGCGCAGCCGACGTGGCCGCAGACCTCCCCCGGCGCCGCCGCAGGCACCTCGCCCGGAGCCGCCGGTACACAGCACCCGGGCGTCACCGCATCCTCGTACCCGGGTGCGACCGGCGGCACCTACCCCGGCGCGGCCGCGGGCACCTACCCCGGCGCGGGCGCATACCCCGGCTATGCCGCGTACGCACCGCCGATCGGGATATGGCGCTCCCCCGCCGACGACCGGCCCGTCGTGACCGGCCTCGGCGGCGCGGTGCGCACCGTGTTCGCCAAGTACGCGACGTTCGCAGGCCGTGCCGGGCGCCCCGAGTTCTGGTACTGGACGCTGTTCAATGGCCTCATCGCCTGCGCCTGGTACGTCGCGGTGACGGTCTTCGTGGTGATCGCCAACACCGCCTCCTACCGCTCCTCCGGCGGTATGGCCGGGGTCGTGATGTCGCTCGTCGGCCTGCTGATGCTGGCTTGGTGGATCACGGTGTTCGTACCCTGGCTGGCGGTGACGGTGCGCCGGTTGCGCGACGCGGGGTTCCATTGGGGGCTCATCTTCCTCAGCCTGCTTCCGTTCGGCGGCATCGCGGTCATCGTGATGTGCTGCATGCCCAGCAAGTACGCGTGACCCGGATGCTGCGACCCGGACGCTCACCCCGGTGCCGCCACGCGCAGCACCCGGTCGTCACCGGGACGCGGACTGCCCCGGCCGTCGGTGTTGTCGGTCAGCACCCACAGTGACCAATCGTTCGCGACCGCGACATCCCGGAGCCGCCCGTTGTCCGCCAGCAGCGACACCGGCCCACCCACGACCCGGTCCCCGTCGGTGGTGACCTGCCACAGGCGTTCGCCGCGCAGGCACGCCAGGTACAGGTCGTTCCCCCGCGCCGCCAGCCCGCTCGGACTCGCCTGGTCGGTCGGCCACTGCAGCACCGGGTCGCGAAAGCGGGAGTCGTGCGCGATGCCCTCGACCACCGGCCAGCCGTAGTCGCCGCCGGGGACGATCACGTTGAGCTCGTCCCAGGTGTTCTGCCCGAACTCGCTGGCCCACATCGTGCCGTCCGGGGTCCAGGCGATTCCCTGCACATTGCGGTGCCCATAGCTGTACACGGCGGTGCCGAACGGATTGCCCGGCGCCGGATCACCCTCGGGGGTGAGCCGCAGGATCTTGCCGTTCAGGCTGTGCCGGTCCTGCGCGTCGGCGGGGTCGCCGGCATCGCCGGTCGTCACGTACAGCATCCCGTCCGGCCCGAAGGCCAGCCGTCCGCCATTGTGGAACTGCGCCTTGCGGATGCCGCGCAGCACCGTCTCGGCCGCGCCCAGTCGGTACGTGCCGGGTGCGCCGAGCAGCGGCATCCGCACCACCCGGTTGTCGTCGGATGCCGCGTGGTACGCGTACAGCCAGGTGCCGCCGTCGCCGTGCCACAGCGCGATGCCGTTCAGCCCCGCCTCGCCGCCGGGCACCACGCCGGGCACCGTGCCGACCCGGCGGGTGACGCCGTCGGCGCCGATCTCGACGATCGCCCCGTCGTCGCGCTGCGACACCAGCGCGCCGCCGTCGGGTAGCGGCACGAGCGACCAGGGCGAGACCAGGTCGGTGGCGACCGTGGTCACGACGCCGGCGGCAGAAGGTCCGGGGGCCGGAGCCGTCGAGATGGGCGGTACGGTCGGGGTCGGGCCCGGCGGTGCCCCGGTGCAGCCGGCGAGCGCCGCGCACACCACCACAGCGATCGCCGCCATGGCCGGCCACGGGCGTGTCGGTGTCATCTCGCACCCCCTCCACCAGGGTGCGCCGTGCCCGGCCCGACCGCAAGCCCGCGGCGGTCCTGGCGCGGCGGCCACGCCGATGCCAGGATGGGGGCAACCGACCCGCAGGAGCCGCCGTGTCCGCACCCGCCCGTTCCGAGTCCCCGCTCATCGAGCGCACCGGCATCGAGATCATCCCCGAGTCAGAGCGCACCGCGAAGCCCCGCGACCTGTTCTGGCCGTGGTTCGCCGCGAACGTGTCGGTGTTCGGCATGTCGTACGGCTCGTTCGTGCTCGGCTTCGGCATCTCGTTCTGGCAGGCGACGCTGGTGGCGGTGATCGGCATCGTCGTCTCGTTCTTGCTGTGCGGGCTCATTGCGATCGCCGGCAAGCGCGGCTCGGCGCCGACCATGGTGCTCTCGCGTGCCGCGTTCGGCGTGCACGGCCAGAAGGTGCCCGGCATCGTGTCGTGGCTCACCTCCATCGGCTGGGAGACGTTCCTGGCCATCACCGCTGTGCTGGCCACGGCGACGATCATCACCCAGCTGGGCGGTGATGGCGGGGTGGCCGTCAAGCTGATCGCGACCGTGATCGTCGCGGCGCTCATCGTGACGGCATCCGTGCTCGGCTACCACACCATCATGAAGCTGCAGTCGGTGCTCACCTGGGTGACCGGCATCGTCACGATCCTGTACATCGTGCTGGCGATCCCGCACATCGATCTGGGGGCGGTGATGGCCCTGCCCAGTGGCAACGTCGGCCAAGTCGTCGGTGCCCTGGTGATGGTGATGACCGGGTTCGGGCTCGGGTGGATCAACATCGCCGCCGACTGGTCGCGCTACCAGAAGCGCACCGCATCGGACGGCGCGATCGTCGGCTGGAACACGTTCGGCGGCTCGGTCGCGCCGGTGGTCCTGGTGATCTTCGGTCTGCTGCTGGCCGGGTCGGATCAGAAGCTGTTCGAGGCGGTGCAGAACGACCCGGTCGGCGCGCTGGCGCAGATCCTTCCGGTGTGGGTGCTGGTGCCGTTTCTGATCACCGCGATCCTCGCCCTGGTCTCGGGGGCGGTGCTCGGCATCTACTCGTCGGGGCTGACCCTGCTGAGCCTGGGCATCCGCATCCCGCGGCCGTCTGCGGCAGCGATCGACGGGGTGATCCTCACCGCGGGCACCATCTGGGTGGTGTTCTTCGCACAGGGGTTCCTCGGCCCGTTCCAGAGCTTCTTGATCACCCTGGGCGTGCCGCTGGCGTCGTGGGCGGGGATCCTCATCGCCGACATCCTGCGTCGACGTGCCGACTACGACGAGAACGCCCTGTTCGATCCGAAGGGCCGCTACGGTTCGTGGGACTGGGTCTCGATCGGCACCATGGTGGTGGCATCCGTCATCGGCTGGGGATTCGTCGTGAACGGGTTCGCCGAGGATGCGCCGTGGAACAACTGGCAGGGGTACCTGCTGTTCCTGGTCGGCGGCCATGACGGCGTGTGGGCGTACGCGAACCTCGGCGTGTTCTTCGCGCTGGTGCTGTCGTTCCTGGTGGCCTGGTTCGCGCGGGGCGGCAAGATCCGCCGTCAAGAGGCGGCATGAGCGTGGATGCCTCGGCCTGGCTGGTCGTGATCGACCCGCAGCATGTGTTCGCCGACCCGGCATCGCCGTGGGGATCACCGTTCTTCGACGACGCGATGGAGCGCATCCAGCGGCTGGCGGCGACGCACCGTGACCGGGTGCTGGTGACGCGATGGGTGCCCACCGCCGACCGGGCGACGTCGTGGGGCGCGTACTTCCAGGCGTGGCCGTTCGCCGACAAGCCCGAGACCGATCCGCTGTTCGCGCTCGTGCCCGCCGCCGGCGGTCTGACGTCGCGGCCGACGATCGACCGTCCCTCGTTCGGCAAGTTCAGCCCCGAGCTGCTCGCCGTGACCGGCCACGCGCCGCGGCTGGTGCTGTGCGGGGTGTCGACCGACTGTTGCGTGATCTCGACCGCACTGGCGGCGGC
Organism: Microbacterium luticocti DSM 19459; assembly: GCF_000422405.1. Taxonomy (GTDB): domain Bacteria; phylum Actinomycetota; class Actinomycetes; order Actinomycetales; family Microbacteriaceae; genus Microbacterium; species Microbacterium luticocti. The sequence goes on along the minus strand of NZ_AULS01000005.1, from coordinate 68,890 downwards.
GGATGCCGGAGCCTATGTGACCGTGGTCACCGATGCGTGCGCGGGCTCGACGCAGGCGAACCATGACGCCGCCGTACAGGTGATGAGCCTGTACGAGCCGCAGATCACCCTCACCGACACCGCCGCCCTGGTCGGGTGATCCGGGTGGCCCGGGCCGTGTGGTCGTCCACGCCGAGCAGGCCGGCTCTTGCGGTGAGTGCAGGAGAATCGGCCGAGAGCAGGAGATCTGATCGATTCAGACTCCTGCCCTGACCCGATTCTCCTTCCCTCGCCCGCACAGGTGAGGCCCCGCATCATCCCATCGGAGAGGACAGCCGCGATGATTCATTCCGCCGGCATCACCGTCACACCCGTGCACGTCGGCGACCTGGCCGGGGTCGACCTGCCGATCTACGTTCATCTCATCGATCATCCCGCCGGGCGCGTGCTGGTCGACACGGGGCTGACCGAACGTCATCCGGCAGTCGCCGACCTCGATCCGCAACTGCACCCGCTCAGCGAGCAGGACCTCGATCTTGCGAGCGTCGACATGGTCGTCAACACCCACCTGCACTTCGACCACTGCGGCGGCAACCATCTGTTCTCAGGCACGCCGATCTACGTGCAGCGGCAGGAACTCGACGACGCGCGTCAGCAAGACGACTACACCATCCGCGAGTGGGTCGATCCGCCGGGTGCCACGGCGGCGTACGTACCGGTCGACGGCGAGTTCACCCTGTTGCCCGGTGTGCGGCTGGTTCCTGCCCCCGGCCACACCAGAGGGTCGCAGATCGTGGTCATCGAGACGGATCACGGCCCGATCGTCATCGCCGGCGACACCGCGGTCTTCGCCGGCGAGCTCGATGATCCGCAGACCGAGGGACAGCGCCTGATTCGTGCGCTCGAGCCTGGGCTGGTCTGGATGTCGCACCAGCGCGAACCGTGGCGCCCCGCGCGGTGATCCCCGCCCCCGCGGCCGCTCGCGCGCCAAGCGCCGGCGGATGGGGATCACCCGTGCCGAGCGCCGTGCGCGACAGGGGTGGGGTGTCGGTGCAGATGACAGCACCGCATCCAAGGCGTGCCCACTGACATCGAACAGTGCCGCAACCCCTCCCGAGTCGGGGTGCCTCAGCGCATTGCGCCCGCGCCTGCGGCGACGGTCAGTCGATCCTTCTTCACCACGGTGCCACAGTTCGAACAGCGGAGCTGATTGGTCGTGTAGGGCTGAAGCGTGTGCTTGCCGCAGTTGGGACACTGGTGGCCTTTGGCCATGCTCGCTTCTTTCTCTTGTGTCGCGCAACCCTCGGTGCGCCGGGCTCGCGAGTCTACGCCCGAGAACGGCGTCCGATCAATGATTGAACCGATACGTCCCTTCTGACCAGGGACTTTTCCACCAATGATGAAAGCGCGCCCATACGCACACTGTGTGCGCCGGTGCCGGACGCCGCGGGCATGCCGGATGCCGCGGCAGGTCACCGCGCCCGGCCCTGGACGGCCACCGCCACCGCCGCCGTGCTCAGCGGACGATGAACTCCGCGGCCAACAGGTCCTCGTCGCGCGACGACGATCCCACCAGCGCTTGAAAGCGGCCGGCCTCCACGATGCGGCGGCCGGCGGCATCCACGATCGTGCAATCCGCCACCGGCAACTCGACGCGCACCCGCTGCGACTGTCCGGGCGCGACCTCGACCTGTTGGAAGGCCTTGAGCTCTTTGTCGGCCCAGCTGACCGAGGTCACCTCGTCACGGATGTACAGTTGCACGGTCTCGCGCGCGGGCCGCTCCCCCGTGTTGTGCACCGTGACCTCGGCCACGAGCGTGTCTGCCGTGCTCAGTTCGGTGGCCCCAAGCGTCAGGTCGGCGTACTCGACCGTCGTGTACGACAGGCCGTGACCGAACGCCCAGGCGGGAGCCTGCGTCAGGTCGGCATAGCGGTCGCCGTGCTGCCCGCGGACCTGGTTGTAGTAGATCGGCAACTGCCCGGCGTGCCGCGCGAACGAGATCGGCAGGCGGCCCGACGGCTGGATGCGCCCGGTGAGCACCTCGGCGAGCGCCCGGCCGCCCTGCATGCCGGGGTTGGCGATCCACAGCACCGCAGCCGCGCGCTGCACGCTGGCCGGCAGCACGAGCGGTTTGGAGGCCAGCAGCACCACGACCACCGGCGTGCCGGTGGCGATCACGGCGTCGAGCAGCGCATTCTGCCCACCGATCAGTTCCAGCGTCGCTGTGGAGCGGCCCTCGCCGACGAGTTCGATGTGATCGCCGACCACCGCCACGACGAGGTCGGCGTGCGACGCCGCCTGCACCGCGTCGGCGATCATGGCCTCGTCGGGCGGACACGCATGCACGATCGGCGGCCGCGGCTGCCCGTCGGGGAACGTGGCCCCCGCCGGGTCGGGCTGCATGGTCAGGATCTCGGCGCCGCGCGCGTACGACACGGTCGAGCCCTCGGGCGCGAGCTCGCGGATGCCGTCGAGCACGGTCGTGATCATCTCGCGCGGCTGCCCGTCGAGCCAGCCGGCCTGCCCGGATCCGCCGGCCCAGTCGCCGAGCTGATATTGCGCGTCGTCGGCGAGAGGACCGACAACGGCGATGGACGCCGCACGCGGCGCCAGCGGCAGAGTGCCGTCGTTCTCCAGAAGCACGATGGACCGCCGCGCGGCCTCGAGGTTCACGGCAGCGTGCTCGTCCGAGCCCACGATGCGCTCCAGACCGGGAAGCGGCAGGCGCGGATCCTCGAAGAGACCCAGATCGAACTTCAGAGTCAGGATGCGCGCCACGGCATCGTCGAAGGCGTCCGGTGACAGCATCCCGCTGCCCACGGCCTGCAATGCGCCCTCGAAGAAGCGGGGGGTCGTCATGATCACATCATTGCCGGCGCGGGTCGCGGCCGCCGCCGCGTGGGCGACATCGGGCTGCACATGCTGCTCCCACACCATGCGACCCACGTTGTCCCAGTCGGTGACGAGGGTGCCGGTGTAGCCCCACTCCCCCCTGAGCACATCGCCCAGCAGCCAGTCGTTGACGGTGATCGGCACACCGTCGGTGCTCTGGTAGCCGAGCATGAAGGTGCGGCATCCTTCCCGCGCCACCCTCTCGAACGGGGGCAGGAACCAGCTGCGCAGCTTGCGACGCGAGATGTCCGCCTCACTGGCATCCCGGCCGCCCTGCGTCTCGGAGTAGCCGGCGAAGTGCTTCGCCGTCGCCAGGATGGCCGTCGAGTCGCCCAGCCCCGCGCCCTGATAACCGCGGACCATGGCCGAGGCCAGCTCGCCGATGAGGAACGGGTCTTCGCCGAACGTCTCGTCGACACGGCCCCAACGCAGATCCCGGGCGATGCACAGCACCGGGGAGAAGGTCCAATGGATGCCGGTGGCCGCCACCTCCACGGCGGTGATGCGCGCGACCCGCTCGAGCAGGTCGGCGTCCCAGCTCGCGGCCAGCCCCAGCTGGGTGGGGAAGATCGTCGCGCCCGGCCAGAACGAGTGGCCGTGGATGCAATCCTCCGCCACCAGCAGCGGGATGCCCAGTCGGGTGCGGGCCGTGAGCGCGTTCGCCTGCAGGATCCTCTCCGGTGAGGTGTGCAGGATCGAACCCGCGTGCCGGTGCAGCACGATGTCGTCCAGGTCGCCGCGGGCGTCCAGCTGCAGCATCTGTCCGACCTTCTCCTCGAGGGTCATCCGCCCCAGCAGGTCGGTGACGCGCTCGGCGGTCGTGCGCGTCGGATCGCGGTACGGGAGCGTGGTGGATACAAGGTCGCTGGTCATGCCTGGCTTTCTCTCACGGAGGTGGTCGATGTCGTGACGGCGGTGGCGGCGGAGTTCACGTTGAGCCCGCGCTTCTTCAGGGCCCGGGCACGCTCGCCCGCCGATCGCAGACGCGGGTTCACGTACTCGTCGATGCCGAAGTTGATGAGCGAGAGCGCCATCCCCAACAGCGCGATGCACAGACCGGCCGGGATGTACCACCACCAGTAGTCGGGGAACGCCCCGTTCTGCTGTGCCCAGAACAGGATGGTGCCCCAGTTGAGGTTCGTGATGGGGATGACGCCGATGAAGGCCAGGGTCGTCAGGCTCAGTACCGCCGCGGTGACCGTGCCCACGAAACTCGACGCGATGATCGCGAGCAGGTTGGGCAGCATCTCGACGAAGATGATGCGCCGCAGCGGCTCGCCGTTGGCCCGTGCGGCCTGGATGAAGTCGCGGTTGCGCAGCGACATCGTCTGCGCCCGCAGCACACGTGCGCCCCAGGCCCACCCGGTGACGGCGAGCACCGCCGAGATCAGCAGCAGTGGCGGATTCTCGAACTGCGAGGCCACGATGATGATCAGCGGCAGCCCCGGGATCACGAGGAACACGTTCGTCAGGGCCGAGAGCGACTCGCTGCGCCACCCGCGCACGTATCCCGACAGCACACCGATGAGGATCGCGGTCGCTGTCGCGATGATGCCGGCGAGGAAGCCGACCACCAGGACGCCCCGGGTGCCGTAGATGATCTGGCTGAACACGTCCTCGCCCATGTGCGTCGTGCCCAACAGGTGCCGCCACGACGGCGCCTGTCGCAGGGCGGTGTAGTCCTTTTCGAGGGGACCGTACGGGGCGATGAGGTCCTGGAAGATCGCCACCAGGACAAACACGCCGAGGATGGCGAGACCGACCAGCGACTTGGGGTTGCGGAACATCGCGAACGACGAGCCGAGCTGACGCACGAAGGTCGTGCGCTCCGGGCCGGTGAGCGTCTGTGTCTGTGCCACGGGTCAGCCCTCCATCTGGCGGGTACGGGGATCGAGGATGGCGTACGCGACGTCGGCGAGGATGTTCGCGACGAGCACGGTGAGGGTGATCACGAGGAAGAGCCCCTGCATGAGCGGGTAGTCCTTGGCCGTCGTGGCGTCCAGCAGCAGCTTCCCGACGCCGGGGTAGGAGAACACGAGCTCCATCACGATCGTGCCGCTCACGATGAACCCGAGCGACAGTGCGAAGCTCGACAGCTGGGGCAGCATCGCGTTGCGTGCGGCATAGCGCCAGAGCACCTGCCCGCGCGGAAGCCCCTTGGCCTGCGCCACGGTGACGAAGTCTTCGTCGAGCACCGTGATCATCATGTTGCGCATGCCGAGGATCCAGCCGCCCAGTGACGAGATGACGATGGTGAGAGCGGGCAGCGTTCCGTGCGCGATGACATCGCCGATGAACGAGAACGTGAACCCCGGGTCGCTCCCCTTTCCGTACGCGTGGGATGCCGGGAACCATCCGAGCGTCGATGAGAACACCGCGATCGCGATGAGTCCCATCCAGAAGTACGGCACCGTCGAGAAGAAGGTCGCGAAGGGAACTGCGAGGTCGGCCTTGCTGCCCCGGCGCCACCCGATGATCGCGCCGAACGCCGTGCCCAGCACGAACGAGATGATCGTGGCCAGCCCCACGAGGCCGACCGTCCACGGCAACGCGGCGCCGATGACGTCGGTCACCGGGGCGAGGCCGCGCGAGAACGAGCGGCCGAGGTCGCCGTGCAGCAGCAGCCCCCAGTACTGGACGTATTGCTGCCAGAGCGACATGTGGTTGTCGAGACCGAAGAGGATCTTCAGGGAGTCGATGGCCTCGGGACTGATACGTCCCTGGTTCGACGCGATGAAGGCGCTGACCGGGTCGCCTTTCATCATGCGCGGCAGGAAGAAGTTGATCGTGATGGCGGCCCACGCCGTGAACAGGTAGAAGACCGCGCGGCGAAGGAAGAATCTCATGAGCGGCCCTCCTGGGCGGCGCCGAACAGCGCGTGCGGATCGGGTGAGGCGTCGCGCAGCGCACGGGTGTAGGGATGCCGGGGGTTGAGGATCACGTCGTCGGACGGTCCTCGTTCGACCACGTGGCCGTGGTGCAGCACCATGATCTCGTCGCTGAAGTGACGCGCCGTGGCCAGGTCGTGGGTGATGTAGAGCACACCGAGGCCCGACTCGCGCTGCAGATCGGCCAGCAGCGTCAGCACGCCCAGCCGCAACGACACGTCGAGCATCGACACGGGCTCGTCGGCGACCAGCAGCGCGGGCCGCGAAGCGAGGGCACGCGCGATGGCGACGCGCTGACGCTGGCCGCCCGACAGTTCGTGCGGTCGTCGGTCGATGACGGCGTCGGCGTCGAGCTGCACACGCTCGAGCAGACGCACCACCTCGGCTTCGACCTCGCGCGCGGGCACGATGCGATCGAGTTCGAGCGGCCGCTGGACGTGGTAGCGGATGGTGCGGGCGGGGTTCAGGGACGCGAACGGATCCTGGAAGACCATGCGCAACTGCTGCCGGTAACGGCGCAGTCCTTTGCCGCGGCGCGGGATCGGCGTGCCGTCGAGAAGGACCTCGCCACTGGTGGGCTGTTCGAGCTGGGTGAGGATCTTCGCGATCGTCGACTTGCCGCTTCCGCTCTGGCCGACCAGCGCGATGGTCTGCTCGGAGCTCAGCGTGAAGCTGACGTCGTCGAGCGCGAGCATTTCTCCTGATCCGCGAACGCGGTACTTCTTGGTGATGTGCGAGAACTCGAGGGTGGTCATGCGTTCTCCTGGCTCGAGCCGGTGCGGCCGGCGTAGGCTCCGCGTGCCCCGGTGAGGCTAGGGAACGACGAGAGCAGGCGCCGGGTGTAGGGATGCTGCGGGCTGCGGTAGAGATCTTCGGCGGTCGCGAGTTCGACGATCGCGCCGTCTTTCATGACCGCGATGCGGTCGGAGATCTCCAGCAGCAGGGGAAGGTCGTGGGTGATGAAGATCACGGAGAAGCCGAACTGATGACGCAGCTCAGAGATCTTCTGCAGGATCTCGCGCTGCACGAGCACGTCGAGCGCGGTCGTGGGTTCATCCATCACCATCAGCTGGGGGCGCAGGGCCAGCGCCATCGCGATCATGACGCGCTGCCGCATCCCACCCGACAGTTCGTGGGCGTATGAGCGCGCACGCTCGCTCCCCACGCCGACGAGGTCGAGCAGCTCGGCGATCGCGGCCTTCCGCTCGCGGCGGCGCATACCCGGGCGGTGCACCGTGAAGACGTCCTCGAGCTGGCTCCCGATGTCGGCGACCGGGTTCAGTGCGTTCATGGCGCCTTGGAAGACCATCGACACCTTGTCCCAGCGGAACCGCTGCAGCGCCTTCACGTCGAGCGCGTTGATGTCGACGTGCGTGCCGTCCTCGTCGTGGAAGACGACGCTCCCGGCGGTGATCACGGCGGGCGGGCGCAGAAGGCGTTGGATGCCGTAGGCGAGGGTCGTCTTGCCGCTGCCGGATTCGCCGGCCAGGCCGAGGATCTCGCCGCGGTGCAGGGTCAGGGTGACATCCCGCACGGCCTGCACCGGGGGTTCCACGTCGTAGACGATGGAGTAGCCGGACACCGTCAGGAGAGGGGCGTCGGTCAGAGCGTCGTTCACAGGGGGTCTTTCGGGCTCGACGTGGAGGGCGGGCTCGTACCCGCCCTCCACGTGCTGGGGTGTCAGGACGCCGGCTTCAGCTTCGTGAGGATCAGCGCCGCGGTGGGCTGAGTCGGGTCGGGCGAGATGTACGGGTCGTCCGGGCCGGGCCAGCCCACATAGTTGCGGGTGTTGTACTGACCGATGAACGGCCGGGTGCCCACGGCCATGCCGGGCACGTCCTCGACGAAGATCTTCTGCACCTTCTCGAGCGCCGCCTTGCGGGTGGCATCATCGGTCGCCGTGGCGAACTCCTGCAGTGCCGCCGTGGCCTCCTTGTTGTCGTAGCGGCCGAAGTTGTAGTTGGCCACTTCGCCCTTGGGCTTGAGGAAACGACCGTCCATGATGTCCGAGTACAGGTCGTACGGGGTCATGCCGGTGTCGGTCCAGTGCAGGATCGCCTGCAAGTCGCCCTTGGCGATGGCGTCGAGCCAGCTGTCGGCGTCGGGCGTCTGCACGCTCGCGTCGACGCCCAGGGCCTTCACCGAGTCCGAGATCAGGCTGATGCCCGTCACGTAGTCGTTCCACCCCTGCGGCACCTTCAGCTCGAAGGTCACCGTGTCGCCGTCGGGGTCGACGAGCTTGCCGTTCTTCCAGGTGTACCCGGCGTCGGTGAGCACCTTCTTGGCGCCGTCGACATCGACCGTGAGCTTCTTGCCCTGGAACTCGGGTGAGATCCAGCTGTCGCCGGCGGGGCTCGGCAGAGCCGTCACCGAGTCGAGCACGGGCACGCCACCCTCACGGGCGATCGAGGCGTGCTTCTCGCGGTCCATGACCATGTTGACGGCCTTGCGGAACGCCACGTCGTCGAACGGCTTGGTCTGCGTGTTCACGAACATCGCGTCGATGCCCAGACCCGCGGCCGCCCAGTAGACGTTGTGGTCGGGGTCCTTGTCGATGAACGCGGACTGCACGTTCGGGATGAACGCCTGCGCCCAGTCGGCGTCGCCGCTGGCGAGGGCCGTGGTCAGTGCCGTGTTGTCGTTGTACGAGACGTAGTACAGCGTCGGCACGGCGAGCTTGCCGCCCCAGTAGTCATCGCGGGCGGTGAGCTCGACGCTCTGCGTGGTGAACTTCGAGAGCACGTAGGGGCCGGTTCCCACCGGGTCCTTGTTGGTCTCGGTCGTCGGGTCGGCGACCTTCTCCCAGATGTGCTTGGGGACGATGAACTTGTGCAGGACCTTGTCCTGCTTCACGTACATCGGGTTCTCGAACGCGATGGTGACGGTGCCGTCGCCCTCCGTGACACTCTTGATCCCCAGCGCGGTCAGGTCGAGCTCGGGCTTGTCCTTCAGCAGCTGGAACGTATAGGCGATGTCGTCCGCCGTGAAGTCCTGGCCGTCGCTCCACTTCACGCCGGAGCGCGGGGTCACGGTCAGCTCGGTGTAGGTGTCGTTCCAGTCGATCTTCTCGGCGAGCCACGGGGTGATGTCGGTGTCGCTGCCCACCAGGTTGACCATCGCCAGGGGTTCGTAGATCGCGTTCGCATACCCGAGGGTCATCGCGGACGCGTTGCTGATGAACGGGTTGTTCGACTCTGTCGTGATCGCGCCGTCGGGCTTCGCGATCGTGAGCGCCGCGCCCTGCTCGGGTGACGTGTTGTCGCTCCCGCCTCCGCCGGAACAGCCGGCCAACGCGAGTGCCGCGACGATACCCGTCGCCGCAAGAGCGAGTCTGAGCCTCATTGCTTCTCCTTCGTCGTGTGGGGCGAACCGCTGCCCCGCTGTGTACTTACTTTCTCGCCAGTAAGTTAGATGGGAGGTTACTGGATAGTAAGTTGGAAGGTCAAGTCCGACTTCGGAAGGAGGCCGCATGTCCGGTTCGCATGGTCATGGGGCGCGGTCGCGCCCCGAAACCGAGCGCAAGCGCACGGAGATCCTGAAGGCCGCGATCGAGACCTTCGGAGCGAAGGGCTCGACCAACGGCACCCTCACCGACATCGCCGAGCAGGTGGGCATGACGCACGCCGGTGTGCTGCACCACTTCGGCTCGAAGCAGAATCTGCTGCTCGAGGTGCTCTCCTATCGCGACGCCAGCGACGTGGCGGATCTCGAAGAGAAGCACATTCCCGACGGCCCCGAACTGTTCCTGCACCTTGTACGCACCGCGTTCGCGAACGCACGACGGCCCGGCATCGTGCAGGTGTACACGGTCCTCTCCGCCGAATCGGTGACCGACGACCACCCCGCGCGCGAGTTCTTCGAGCAGCGGTACGTCACGCTGCGACGCGAAGTCGCCGATGCCTTCGCCGTGCTGTGCGCGCGCGCAGGTGTCGCCGAGCCGCAACGAGTGGATGCCGCGGCCGCCAGCATCCTCGCCGTCATGGACGGTCTGCAGCTGCAGTGGCTGCTCGACCCGACGGCCGTCGAACTCGGCGAAGCCAGCGAGTTCGCGATCCGCTCGATCGTCAACGGCGTGCTGCACCCGGGGCCGGAGTTGCGCAGCTACGCGCAGTGATCCTCGTCGGCTCCGCCGCAGGTCGCCGACGTGGCGTCAGTCATGGTCGGCGATCTCTGCGCCCACCTGCGGGCCCGTCCAAGGAGTGAACGCACTGATCCGAACCGCCGATGTCGGGGCTCCGCCGGTAGAATGGAGGACACCATCGAGACCCCGGGAGGCCCGCCATGTCGCTGACGACGATCACCGCGGCCGAGCGCGCCGAGCGCGAGAAGGCGGTCACCGCCGCGATCCACAGCGGCGAGATGGAAGGGCTCCCGATGACCGAGGCGACCCGGGCCGACACCGCCGACTACGTCGCGGGCGAGATCGACCTCGACCAGCTCGAGGCCCGCGTCCGATCCCGGTACGGGATTGAGTGAGGTCGTCGACCCCTACGTCGATCCGGCTACCGGCATCCTCAAGAACCTCGTCGGTGCGCGGACGCAGGCCGAACTCGACGCCATCGAAGCCGACCTCGTGCCGATCCGCGAGGTGCGGCTGCGGGCGCGTCTGCCGAAGCCAACCCGCGATCTGACCGAACTCCGAGCGATCCATCGCACCCTGTTCGAGGCAATCTACGGCTGGGCCGGGGAACTGCGCACCGTGGACATCCGCAAGAACATCGAGGGCGGCGAGTACTTCGTGCCGGTCTCACCAGTGTCATTCTGAGGAAGGTCTCGTGATGGTTTACCGCGACTTCGTCTACTTCGACTCGGACGGGTCGGTGACCACACTTGGGGACGGAGTGCTCGGATATGAGGGCACTCTGCGTAACATCGTGTTGAAAATCGGCTCCGCCCACCGCTCCTGGATGACCTTCGCGCGCGTGCCGGAGGGTATCTTCCCGGATCAAGCGGGTACGTCGTGGTCGCCAACGGTGTTCTTGCAGGCTGCGGGAACGGCTGAGGCGATGACCGTCGAGTGGCGCAAACTGGGCGACGACGGCAAGGTGCGGCTCTACACTCTCGGGCGCGGTGGTCCGCGCGACGACGAACCGACCATCCCCATCCACTTCAATGACGGGGAGGCCGTCACCTACGTCTACCCAGACGAGGTGTATGACGCCACCGAAGCCGGCGACATCTTCGTTGACTACTACCACCACGAGACCCTGACCGACCACTACGCCCTGCGCGTGCACACCGACGTGGTCTGAGCCGTGGCCATCCGTTTCACCGCAGACCGTCACGCGGACCTGATCGCCTCCATGCGCACCGCCTCGAAAGCCATAGAGGCCGAGCTCATGCCCGCTCGACACCCAGTTGCGCAGCGTCTTGGGAGCGATGCGCAGCAGGGCCGCAGCTTCGTCGGTGGTCAGCAGGAGCGGCACGGTCGCCAGGTCGGTCGGTATGGGAGTGGTCATGCACTCTCTATGCGCGGTCCGAGTCTCCCGGTGCAGCACGGGCGGTCCTGCGGCACCGCTCCAGACCACCCGCCGCCCCGCGCGAGATGCGGCGACGAGAGACACGCGTTCGGAGGCATCACATGCGAATGCGGGCAACGGGGGCCCGAAATTGCCCGGATTCCGTGACATCCAGGCCGTCCTGAGATGCAGAAAACCCCCGATAAGACGGGGGTTTCTTCGGTGGACCTGAGGGGACTCGAACCCCTGACCCCCTGCATGCCATGCAGGTGCGCTACCAGCTGCGCCACAGGCCCGGATCGGGCTCCGGATCACTCCGGAACAACCCGTTCAGATTACTACATTCCGCACCGGCCACGAAATCGAGCGGTCACGGCGCCGACGCCGGGGCGATCTCGGGGACCGGCAGCGTCGGGCAGTCCTTCCACAGCCGTTCGAGGCCGTAGAACACCCGCTCCTGCTCGTGGAAGACGTGCACCACGAGGTCACCGAAATCCAGCAGCACCCAACGCGCCTCGCGACGACCCTCGCGCCGCAGCCGCTTGTAGCCGGCCTCGAGCAGCTTCTCTTCGACCTCGTCGGCGATCGCGGCGACGTTTCGCTCACTGCGGCCCGACACCAGCAGGAACACGTCCACCAGCGGCAGCGGCTCGGACACGTCGAGCGCCACCAGGTCTTCACCGCCCTTGGCCTGCGCCGCCCGGGCCGCGACCTCGAGCATCCGCAGACCCTGCGGCGTCGCCGTCATGAGATGACCCCGGTCACCAGCGCATACACGAGCACGCCCACCAGCGCCAGTGCCAGCACCCCGGCCGTGATCGCCAGGGTCAGCATGAGCTTGCCGCCCTTCTCAGGTGTCGGCGGCTGAATGATGTCCTCGCTGGTCTTGATGGTGCTCACCGCCGCACTGGCCGCGATCGGCGTCGGTGACGAGTGCGCGGGCAGTTCACCGTCGACCAGCACCGCATCGATCTCTTTGCCGTCGGCGGTGCCGGGCACCTGACCGGTCGAACCCAACCCCTCGGGCAGGGCGAACGTGCCGGTGACCAGCACCTCGCCGGTACCGGCGATCGGTGCGACCAGCGGCGCGGCCGACGTGTGCGACACGATCAGCGCGCTCGGCGCGGTCACCGAGCCGGTCGTGTCGGTGTCACGGCCCAGCAGCTGCTCGAACGACGGCACCGGCTCAGGCTTGGCGGCCTCACCCGCCAGCAGCCCGGCACCGAACATCGGGTTCAGCACAGGCTTGTCGGCCGGCGCATCGGCGGCGACGGATGCCGCGGCCACCGCGATCGGGCGATCCTGCGCCGGCTCGGGCGCAAGCCCGGCGGCATCCTCAGCCACCCCCGGCACCGATGCGATCACCGGCTCGCCCGCGAAGGGCGCGGCCGGGGTGGGCGCGAACGGCGTCGACGCATCGTCGGACGACTCCGGCTCACTGCCGGCTCTGGTAGCGGGCTCGACCGGCTCCGAGACGACCTCGGCGTCGACGACGACCGCGTCGTTCTCGGCTGTCTCGTCCTCGATCGCTTCGCTCTCGGCCTTCTCGGCCTTCGCGGCGTCGACCGGTGTCTCGGTGCGCGCTGCGGCATCCTGCTCGACCGGAACCGAAGTGTCGGCGGCGACATCCTGCTGCGCCGACGCTGAGTCTTCGTCGGCCGGCGCTGCCTTCTCCCCCGCGGGCGCGGCCAGGTGGTCGGGGCCGATCACCGGCACGGATGCGGTGCGGATGCGCTCCTGCGCCCGGGCCTGTCGTCGCGTGAGCGGGGCGGCTCCGAGGTCGACCGCGGCATCGGGCACCGGCGCGGTGTGCACGTCGACGGGCTTCGCCGGGCGCGGCAACGGTGCGGCGGGCGCAGGCGTGGACCCGCCGGCCTCGGCCGCGGTGGGCTGCTCGGATGCGGCGTCGGGCGTCGCCGGTTCGGCGTCGTCGACGGCGGGCGACGGGGTGACGATGACCGGGGTCGCCCCGGTGTTGCGCAGCTCCCGCAGCTGCCGGCGTGTCAGCGGCGGAGTGCTCGGCTGGTCGGGTGTGCTCATGCCTTGCTCCGGTAGAGATGATGCTTCGCGATGTATTGGACGACCCCGTCGGGCACGAGGTACCACACCGGGTGGCCCGCGCGCACGCGCTTCCGACAGTCTGTCGAAGAGATCGCCAGTGCGGGGATCTCGAGCTGGGTGACGCCGTCGCTCGGGAGGCCGTCCGTGTTCAGGACATGTCCGGGCCTGGAGACCGCGACGAAGTGGGCGAGACCCCACAGTTCATCATGGTCCCTCCAACTGAGAATTTGCGCCACGGCGTCGGCCCCGGTGATGAAGAAGAACTCGGCGTCGGGCCGCTCCGCCTTCAGGTCGCGCAGTGTGTCGATCGTATAGGTCGGGCCGTCCCGGTCGATGTCGACGCGGCTCACCGTGAAGTCGGGGTTGGATGCTGTGGCGATCACCGTCATCAGATACCGGTGTTCGCTCGTGGTGACGTCGTGTTTCTGCCACGGTTGCCCGGTCGGCACGAACACCACCTCGTCCAGCCCGAACGACTGGGCGACCTCGGACGCCGCGACGAGGTGTCCATGGTGGATCGGGTCGAATGTGCCGCCCATCACCCCGACGCGGGGCGCTCGCGTCGCCGTCATGCGGTGGGCCCTAGTGGCCGTGCCCCGTCCGCTGCACGTCGGTGGCGTGCTCCTTCGCGTACGCCTCGGCCTTCGACGCGTGGCGGTTGGCCACGTTGCGGTACGACAGCGTGACCAGCGCGAGGAAGGTGAACACCACGATCGCCACGATCGGGTACCAGATCGTCTCGAGCATGATGTTGCCCGAGTGCTCGGCCTCTTCGGCGGCGAAGGCGATCAGCGGGGCGAGGGTCATCGGTACTCCGTTCACGGCAGGTGAGCGCGGCGGCTCACACGACATCGGCGGCGCGGCGCGCCTGCCCCAAGTCTAGGCCGTCACGCCCGGATCTGCCCGGCACCGCGCGCGAGCCACTTCGTGCTGGTCAGCTCGGCGAGCCCCATGGGTCCGCGGGCGTGCAGCTTCTGGGTCGAGATGCCCACCTCGGCCCCGAAGCCGAACTCACCGCCGTCGGTGAACCGCGTCGACGCGTTGGCCATCACCACGGCCGAGTCGACCTCGGCGAGAAACCGTTCGGCGTTGCGCTCGTCGGTCGTGATGATCGACTCGGTGTGGCCGGTCGAGTAGCGGCGGATGTGCTCGAGCGCCTCGTCGAGGTCGTCGACCACGCGCATCGACAGGTCGAGGCTCAGGTGTTCGGTGGCCCAGTCCTCGTCGCCGGCCGGCACCACACCGGGTGCGAGGGATGCCACCTCGGCGTCGCCGTGCACGGTCACGCCGGCGTGCGCCAGCGCGGCCACGACGGGGCCGACCAGCCGGGGCGCGGCATCCCGGTGCACGAGCACCGTCTCGACCGCATTGCACACACTGGGCCGCTGCGCCTTGGCGTTGACGACGATGTCGCGCGCCCACTCCAGCGGCGCGCTCTCGTCGAGCACGATGTGCACCACACCGGCACCGGTCTCGATGACCGGCACGGTGGATTCGGTCACCACCGTCTCGATCAGCTGCGCACTGCCGCGCGGCACGAGCACGTCGACGAGGCCCCGGGCGTGCATGAGCTCGCGAGCACCGTCGCGACCGAACTCGTCGAGGGTCTGCACCGCCTGCGGGTCGACACCCGCTCCGGCAAGGGCGTCGCGCATCACCTCGACGAGCACCGCGTTCGTCTGCAACGCCGCACTGCCGCCGCGCAGCACCACCGCGTTGCCGCTGCGCAGCGCCAGGGCGGTGATGTCGACGGTGACGTTGGGTCGCGCCTCGTAGATCACGCCGACGACACCGAACGGCACCGACACCTTCTGCAGCCGCACACCGTTGTCGAGCGTGCGCTCATCGAGCACGCGCCCGACCGGGTCGGGCAGGGCGGCGATCTCACGCACGGCCGCCGCCAGGGCCGCCACGCGTGCCTCGTCGAGCCGCAGCCGGTCTTGCAGCGCCTCGGACAGTCCGGCCTCCCTGCCGTGATGCAGGTCGCGTTCGTTGGCGGCGAGGACGGATGCCACGGACCGTTCGATCGCCGTCGCCACGGCCAGCAGCGCGTCACGTTTCGCCGCGTCGCCCAGCAATCCCAGCGTGCGGGCGGCCTGCTGCGCCTGCACCATGCGGTCGTGGGCGGTGGCGGCAGGCTGCGTCATCCGGTCAGTCTATCCGGCGGCCGTGCCGCCGGACCGGTGGCAGGGCCCCTGTGACGGTGCGCCGGGCAGGCCGGCTTCAGTCGTGCGGGCCGTGCGGTGACGACGCCAGATGCAACGCCCCGGTGAGGGTGGACTCGACCGGTGCCGGATTGGGGGCGAACCAGGTGCCGACGTGCTCGCCGGCCAGGGCGGGTGCCACCAGTTCGGCGCTGGTGACCAGGGCGCCGATACCGGATGCCGCGGCCAGACGCGCGGCCGACACCTTGGTCGCCGCTCCCCCGGTGCCGACGCTGTTGACGACCACCGAGCCGAACTCGAACGCGCCGAGGTCTTCACCGAACGCGACCTGGTCGATCGGACGCGCACCGGGCTGCTCGGGCGGGCAGGTGTACAGGCACTCGATGTCGCTGAGCAGCACGAGTGCGTCGGCGCGGACGAGCCGGGCCACCAGCGCGGCGAGCCGGTCGTTGTCGCCGAACCGGATCTCGTGGGTGGCGACGGTGTCGTTCTCGTTGACGATGGGCAGAATGCGCAGGCCGAGCAGTCGTTCCATGGCACGGCGCGCGTTGGAGCGGTGCATCCGGTTCTCCAGGTCACCGGCGGTCAGCAGCACCTGCCCGGCCACGATGCCGAACTCGCGCAACGCGGCCTGGTAACGGTAGATGAGCACGTTCTGCCCGACGGCGGCGGCGGCCTGCTGGGTGGCCAGGTCGGAGGGGCGGCTGGTCAGCTGCAGGTACGGCATGCCGGTCGCGATCGCGCCCGACGAAACGAGCACCACCTCGGTGCCACGCCCGTGCGCCCCCGCCAAGGCCGCCACCAGCGGCGGGATGGCGGCGGCGCGATCGCCGCTGACCGACGACGACCCCACCTTGACGACGACCCGACGGGCGCCCGGCAGATCCGCGCGGTCGCTCGCGGTCACCGCTCGTCCTCCGCCTCGCGCGACGCGCGCCGCTCGGCTTCGAGCTCGGCCCGGGCCGCGGCCTTGGCGTCCATCCGCTCGTGGTAGCGTTCGCGGCGCTGGGCCGTGGTACGGCGGGTGTTGGGGTCGATGCGCGGGTCGGTTCCGCGCGGCGCGGTCATCACCTCGGCCGCCGAGGTCAGCGACGGTTCCCAGTCGAACACCACGCCGTCGCCAGGTCCGATGACGACCGTCGCGCCCGGGACGGCGCCGGCCTTGTACAGCTCGTCGTCGATGCCCAGTTTGTCGAGCCGGTCGGCGAGGAAGCCCACCGCCTCGTCGTTCTGGAAGTCGGTCTGCGCCACCCAGCGCTCGGGCTTGGCGCCCAGGATGCGATACAGCGGCCCGTAGGTGCCGCCCTCGACACGCACCTCGAACTCGCGCCGCGAGCCCTGCGGGCGGATGACGATGCGCGCGGCCGCCGGCGCGGCGGCCTGTGCGGCACGGTGCGCGGCCACGATCTCACCGAGCGCGAAACTGAGCTGCCGCAGGCCCTCGTGGCTGACCGTGGAGATCTCGAACACCCGGTAACCGCGCTCTTCGAGCTCGGGGCGCACCAGGTCGGCGAGGTCCTTCGCCTCGGGCACATCGACCTTGTTCAGCGCCACCAGCTGCGGACGTTCCAGCAGCGGCACCTGCCCGTCGGGCACCTCGTAGGCGGCCAGTTCGGCACGGATGACGTCGAGGTCGGTCAACGGGTCGCGCCCGGGCTCGAGCGTGGCGCAGTCGAGCACGTGCACCAGCGCGGTGCAGCGTTCCACGTGGCGCAGGAACTCCAGCCCGAGCCCCTTGCCCTCACTGGCGCCCTCGACCAGGCCGGGCACGTCGGCGACGGTGAAGCGCACCTCACCCGCCTGCACGACGCCGAGGTTCGGGTGCAGGGTGGTGAACGGGTAATCGGCAATCTTGGGGCGTGCCGCCGAGATGGCCGCGATCAGGCTCGACTTGCCTGCGGACGGGAACCCGACCAGGGCCACGTCAGCGACCGTCTTCAGCTCGAGGACGACGTCGCCCTCCCAGCCGGGCGTGCCCAGCAGCGCGAACCCGGGCGCCTTGCGCTTGGGGGTCGCCAGCGCCGCATTGCCCAGTCCCCCGCGGCCGCCGGGGGCCACCACGAAGCGCATGCCGGGGTCGATCATGTCGGCGAGCACCTCGCCGTCGGCGGAGCGCACCACGGTGCCCACCGGCACGGGCAGCTCGAGCGACTCGCCGAGCGCACCCGAACGGTTGTCGCCCATGCCGAACCCGCCGTTGCCCGCGGAGCGGTGCGGCGAGTGGTGGTACGACAGCAGCGTGGTGGTCTGCGGGTCGGCGACCAGCACGATGTCACCGCCGTTGCCGCCGTTGCCGCCGTCGGGACCGGCGAGCGGCTTGAACTTCTCGCGCCGCACCGACACGCAGCCGTTGCCGCCCTTGCCCGCGCGCAGATGCAGCGTCACGCGGTCGACGAAGGTGACCATGGTGCTCCCGGCTCTCGTGTGGAAATGCGTCGAGGGGCGAGCCGAAGCCCGCCCCTCGTAAGTTATCGCGTGCGAACCCGGATCACTCCGCGGTCGCGACGATGTTGACGACCTTGCGGCCGCCCTTGGTGCCGAACTCGACGGCACCGGCCGACAGCGCGAACAGCGTGTCGTCGCCGCCACGGCCGACGTTCACGCCGGGGTGGAAGTGCGTGCCGCGCTGACGGACGAGGATCTCGCCGGCGTTGACGGACTGGCCGCCGAAGCGCTTCACGCCGAGGCGCTGCGCGTTCGAGTCACGACCGTTGCGGGTGGAGCTTGCGCCCTTCTTGTGTGCCATCTCTGCGTCTCTCCCTGGCCTACTTGATGCCGGTGACCTTGACGCGCGTGAGGTCCTGGCGGTGGCCCTGGCGCTTCTTGTAGCCGGTCTTGTTCTTGAACTTCTGGATCACGATCTTCGGGCCGCGCTCCTCGCCGAGCACTTCGGCGGTCACGGTCACCTTGGCGAGCTTGTCGGCGTCGCTGGTGACGGTGCTGCCGTCGACCAGCAGCACGGCGGGAAGCTCGACGGTCTCGCCGACCTTCGCCTGCTGACGGTCGAGCACGACGACCGTGCCGACCTCGACCTTCTCCTGCCGGCCGCCGGCGCGCACAACTGCGTAAACCACTTCACACCTGTTTCGTCTGGGAGCGCACGGCTCCGGTTGTCTTGCGAGACTCTGCTCTGGAAGAGTTGAAGTCTTGGTGCCCGCGGCCTCACTGGCCGGCGTCACGCGTCGGGACGGCGCCGCGACCGGTTGCACCAGGGGTCTACTTTACCGGATACCGGGCGCCCGGCAAAACACCGGCGCTGTGTCGCGCCTAGGATCGTGCCGTGGCCATCCTGATCGACGATCCTCGCTGGCCCGCGCACGGCCGGCTGTGGTCGCACCTGGTCACCGACACGTCACTTCACGAACTGCACGCGTTCGCCCGGGCCAACGGCATCCCGCCCCGCGCGTTCGACCGCGACCACTATGACGTGCCCGCCGACATGCACGCCCGCCTGGTGGCCGCCGGCGCCGAACCGGTCGACGGACACGAACTGGTGCGGCGGTTGATCGCCTCGGGGCTGCGCGTGCGCGCCCGCGACCGGCGCTGACCTTTCAGTCGCCCGCCGGGTCGGTCGACACCGGCGCCGTCGAGACGGGCGTGCCGGTGAGCGCGGCCGTGGTCACCCGCCGGCGCGAGCGCCCCTGACCGGGCGCCTTGGGCTCGGGCAGGGCGTTCAGCACCGAGTCGAGCAGCAGGTCGCGTTCGGTCTTGGGCTCGCCGGAGCGGTCCTTGTCTCTCTCTTTGCGCTCTTTGCGCTTCTTGCGCTTGGGCGCCGGCTCGGTCGCGTCGGGCGCCGGAGCGGGTGCGGCCGGCTGCTCGTCACCGGGCTCGTGGTGGATGGTGGATGCCACGATCTGCGCGAGTGCGGATTTCGCACCCTCGGTGATCACGTGGGCGCCGCCTGCCGGGGTCGCCGTGGGCACGGCGGGCCGCGACCGGCGCGAACCGCCGCCCGACGAGCGATGCTTGATGACCGGGTCGTGGTGCACGATGATGCCGCGGCCGGCGCAGACCTCGCAGGGCTCGCTGAAGGTCTCGACCAGGCCCAGACCGATCTTCTTGCGGGTCATCTGCACGAGCCCGAGCGAGGTGACCTCGGCGACCTGGTGCTTGGTGCGGTCACGGCTCAGGCACTCGACCAGCCGGCGCAGCACCAGGTCGCGGTTGGACTCGAGCACCATGTCGATGAAGTCGACCACGATGATGCCGCCGATGTCGCGCAGTCGCAGCTGACGCACGATCTCTTCGGCGGCCTCGAGGTTGTTCTTGGTGACGGTCTCTTCGAGGTTGCCGCCGGTGCCGACGAACTTGCCGGTGTTCACGTCGATGACCGTCATCGCCTCGGTGCGGTCGATGACCAACGAGCCGCCTGAGGGCAGCCACACCTTGCGGTCGAGGGCCTTCTCGATCTGCTCGGTGATGCGGAACTCGTCGAACGGGTCGCCGTCGCCCTCGTAGCGCTCGACGCGCTCGAGCAGGTCGGGGGCGACCGCCTGCAGGTAGCCCTCGATGGTGCGCTGCGCGTCCTCGCCCTGGATGAGCATCTTCGAGAAGTCCTCGTTGAACACGTCGCGCACGATCTTGACGAGCAGGTCGGGCTCGGAGTGCAGCAGCGCCGGGGCCTGCGTGGTCTCGACGACCGTGTTGATGTGCTCCCACTGGCTGGTCAGGCGCTGCACGTCGCGGGTGAGCTGCTCTTCGGTGGCGCCTTCGGCGGCGGTGCGCACGATCACACCCGACGATTCGGGCAGCACCTCTTTGAGGATGCGCTTGAGCCGCGCCCGCTCGGTGTCGGGGAGCTTGCGCGAGATGCCGTTCATGGCCCCGCCGGGCACGTACACCAGGTACCGGCCCGGCAACGAGATCTGGCTGGTGAGGCGGGCGCCCTTGTGACCCACCGGGTCCTTGGTGACCTGCACCAGCACCTTGTCGCCGGTCTTCAGCGCCAGCTCGATGCGGCGGGGCTGGTTGCCGGTCTCGACGGCGTCCCAATCCACCTCACCCGAATACAGCACTGCGTTGCGGCCCCGGCCGATGTCGACGAATGCGGCCTCCATGCTCGGCAGCACGTTCTGCACGCGGCCGAGGTAGACGTTGCCGATGAGCGAGGCATCCTGGCTGCGGGCCACATAGTGCTCGGCGAGCACCTTGTCTTCGAGCACGGCGATCTGGATGCGACCGTTCTTCGAGCGCACGATCATCTCGCGGTCGACCGATTCGCGGCGGGCGAGGAACTCGGCCTCGGTGACCACCGCGCGCCGGCGACCGGCCTCGCGCCCGTCGCGACGACGCTGCTTCTTGGCCTCGAGGCGGGTCGAGCCCTTGATGCGCTGCGGCTCGGTGATGATCTCGACGGTGCGCTCGTGCTGGTCGTCGTCGCGTCCCTCGCCGCCCCGGCGGCGGTTGCGGCGCCGCGAGCCGCCCTCGGCGGCCGGTGCGGACGCCGGCAGCGCCGGCAGCAGGGTGATCTCGGGTGCGTAGAAGTGCAACTGCGTGCTGACGGACGAGACGAATTCCTCCGGCAGCAATCCCAGGCTCACCGCGGTGGGGATCTCGGGTTCGGATGCCTCCGGCTCGGCCGCCGCGCCCTCGCCGGCCGGTTCGGCGTCCTCGCCCGTCTCCGACTCGCTCGCCGCATCCGGCTCGGCCACCACGGGTTCGGATGCCTCCGGCTCGTCGCCCTCGGTCGCCTCCGAATCGGCGCCCTCAGTCGCGGCCGAATCGGTACCCGTGGTCGCCGCCTCCGGCTCGGTCGCCTCGGCCGTCACCGCCGCGGGCAGAGCCGCCTCGGGCTCGGCCACTTCGGTCGGCTCCGGCTCGGTCGCCTCGGCCGCAGTCGGCTCGGTCGCCACGGGCTCCACCGCCGCAGGCTCCTCGACCTCCACCGCCGCAGGCTCCTCGGCCGCCGCCGCGACAGCCTCGGGCTCCACCGCCGCAGGCTCCTCGCCCGCGGGCTCCGCAACCTCCGGCACAGCATCCGCCTCGCCCGCGGCCGTGTCGGACGTGCCGGCGGCCGGGGCCGCGGCATCCGTCGTCGGCACGGCGGCCTGCTCGGCGTCGGCGCCGGTCAGCGCCAGGGGCGCCTCCGGTTCCGTCGCGCTGTCAAGGGTCTCGTTGTTCTCATCGACCGTCACCGGCGTACTCCCTGCGGGTGACACCGCGCGTCACCCGGCGAAATCTCGTGCGACGCCGTCCCGTGTGGACGGGGCCGCGAACTCACTCGGTCTGCAGCAGGCTCTCGGCACTGACTGCGCTGGGCGCCTGGCGCCCGAAGTCTTCGGCGATGCGTCTCGCAGCGCGGCCGCGAATGCACCTTCGTGTCATTATCGCACCTCCGACACGGTTTGCGCGAAGCGCCGCACACCATAGCGGGCGGTGCCATAATCCGACGCATGCCGCAGACACAGACGCACACCCGTCCGACCGGCCTCGCCGTGTGGCTCATCATCGCCGGCGTCATCGGTTGGTGGGCGGCGTTCCAACTCACCGTCGAGAAGATCTTCCTGCTCGAGCACCCGGATCAGAGCGCGTCATGCGACTTCAGCGTGCTGGTGCAGTGCGGAAAGAACATCGAGTCGTGGCAGGGCAGCGTGTTCGGATTCGCCAACCCGATCCTCGGCGTCGCCTGCTGGGTCGCACCGATCGTCGTCGGGGCGGCCATCCTGGCCGGCGCCCGGTTCGCGCGCTGGTTCTGGTGGCTGTTCTGGGCGGGCTTCGCGTTCGCGATCTCGTTCGTCGGCTGGCTGATCTACCAGTCCATCTTCCAGCTGCACACGTTGTGCCCGTGGTGCATGGTCACCTGGGCGGTGACGATCCCGTCGTTCTTCGCCGTGACGGTGCACCTGCTGCGCTCGGGGCAGGTGCCCCTGGGCACGCGTGCGCGGCACGTCGCCGAGCAGCTGATGGGCTGGGTGCCGCTCATGACGATCATCGCCTACGGCGTCGTCATCCTGCTCGCCCAGGTGCGGCTGAACGCCATCCCGAACATCTGGCAGACGATCCGCGTCACCCTCGGCTGGGCGTGACGCGCCCGGCTCAACCGAACCAGATCGCCAGTTCGCGCGCCGCGGACTCGGGGCTGTCGGAGCCGTGCACGAGGTTCTGCTGCACGGGAAGACCCCAGTCCCGACCGAGGTCGCCGCGGATCGTGCCGGGCGCGGCGGTCGTCGGGTCGGTGGTGCCGGCCAGCGAGCGGAACCCCTCGATCACCCGCTCCCCCGCCAGCCGGATCGCGACCGACGGACCCGACATCATGAACTCCAGCAGCGGCTCGTAGAACGGCTTGCCGGCGTGCTCGGCGTAGTGATCCTCCAGCCGCTGCCGGTCGGGCTCGACCAGGCGCAGGTCGACCAGGGAATACCCCTTCGCCTCGATGCGGGCCAGGATCGTCCCGGTCAGGCCGCGCGCCACTCCGTCGGGCTTGACGAGGACGAGGGTCTCTTCGGTGGCCATGTCATTCTCCATTCGCACGGTCGTGTTCTGCTTGCAGTCGCGCATTGCGCCGGTCCAGCGACGCCCCCTTGATGGTGGCATACGCCCACATGCCGCCGAAAACCAGCGCCACCAGCAGGATCGCCGGGACGAGGAAGGCCGCCAGCGCGACGACGACCTGCAGCACCCAGCCGAGCACGATCCCCCACCGGTGCCGCAGCAGGCCGCTGACGGCGATCATCAGCACGGCGACGACCGCACCGCCGACGATGCCCCACCAGTCCGGAAGGCCGGCAGGCGCGAGCGCCTTCAGCCCGAAGACGACGAGCCCGGCGAGAAAGACGATGACCGACTCGAACACCAGCACGATCTGGCCGAGCGACTCCGCCGCCCCGCGTCGCCGCCGCTGATGTGCGACCCCGCTCACGAGGCGCTCCCGGCACCGCCGGGCGAGCCGCCCCGCCGGTGGGCCCAGTCCTGCCCGGCGGCCAGGGTCACCGCCTGGCCGGCCAGCACGATCGACCCGGCGATCACGACGGCGCGACGCTCCGATTCCGCCGCCCACTCGCGTGCCGCGTCCGCGGCGGCGGTCAGATCGGTGTGCACGGTGACCGGTACACCGGATGCCTCGACCAGGTCGGCGACCGCATCCGCGTCGAGCGCGCGGTCGGACTCGGGTGCGGTGGCGAACACGTGCGCGGCGATCGGGGCGAACTCGGCGACGATCCCTGCGGCGTCCTTGTCGGCGAACACGCCGAACACGAACCCCCACTCGTCGAAGTCGAACGCCGTGCGCAGCGCCGCGACCAGCGCGTGCATACCGTGCGGGTTGTGTGCGGCATCCACCAGCACCGTCGGGGCGGTGCCCACCAACTGCAGGCGACCGGGCGAGGTCGCCTCGGCCAGCCCCTCGGCGACGATCCCCGCCGGGATCGGGTCGCTCGTCTCGCCGATCAGTGACTCCACCGCCGCGATCGCCAGGGCGGCGTTGAAGCCCTGGTGCTCGCCGTACAGCGGCAGGTACTCGTTTTCGTAGACACCGCCCAGCCCGCGCACGGTGATCTGCTGGCCTCCCACCGCCAGGCGCTGTTCGACGAGGGCGAAGTCCTGCCCCTCGAACGCGATGCTCGCCCCGTGCGCGGCCGCCGCGTCGCGCAGCACCGCATCGACCTCGGGACGCTGGGCAGCCGAGACCACGGCGGCGCCGTCCTTGATGATGCCCGATTTGACCACCGCGATCGCCTCGATCGTGTCGCCGAGCCGGTCGGCGTGGTCCATGTCGATCGGGGTGAACACCGCGACATCCCCGTCGGCGGTGTTGGTCGAGTCCCATGACCCGCCCATGCCCACCTCGAGCACGAGCACGTCGACCGGCGCGTCGGCGGCCACCACGAACGCCAGCACCGTCAGGATCTCGAAGAACGTCAGCGGCGCATCGCCGGCGGCGGTCAGCTCGGCGTCGACGATGCCGACGAACGGTTCGACCTCGTCCCAGGCGTCGGCGACCGCTGCGTCGTCGGCCGGGCTGCCGTCGATCATGATCCGCTCGGTGAACCGCTCCAGGTGCGGGCTGGTGAACAGGCCGGTGCGCAGGCCGTGCGCGCGCACCAGGCTCTCGATCATGCGAGCCGTCGAGGTCTTGCCGTTGGTACCGGTGATGTGCACGACGCGGTAGGTCCGCTGCGGGTCGTCGAGCAGCTCGAGCACCCGCCGGGTGCGCTCGACACGGGGCTGCACCCACCGCTCGCCCTGCCGGGTCAGCAGTTCGGCGTAGACCGCGTCGGCGCGTTCCCGATCGCTCGGGTGGCGTTTTTTGCTCATGCGGATGCCTCGACCTTCGTGACGGCGACCCAGAACGGCCCGGTGTTGGCGTAGGCGCCGGCGGCGAACGATGCGATCTTGTCGGGGTCGTGGTCGAACAGCACGCCCTGGCGTACCTCGCCCGCCCAGCTGTCGGGCAGTTCGGCGATGTCTTCGGCGAGCTGCACGTCGCGACCCACGACCTTCAGCGCGTGTGAGAGCGCGAGCGTCTCGCCGGCGACGTCGGCGAGTTCGAACGCGGCGGCCACCGCGTCGCCGTCGGCGGCGGCGCCGAACAGCAGCTCGAGGCGGATGCGGTCGCTGACGTCGAACCCGGCCGCCTTGCGGGTGTCCTGCACGGCACGGATGACGTCGCGGGCCAGGCCCTCGGCCTCCAACTCGGGCGTGGTCTGGGTGTCGAGCAGCACGAACCCGCCGCGCGGCAGCAGCGCGAGCGCCTCGCCGTCGGGCCGCCCGGTGGTCTCGAGCACCAGGTCGTACTCCCCGGGCTCGAGCGCCACGCCCCCGGCGGTGACGGCCCCGTCGCGCTCGGACCAGTCCCCGGCCTTCGCGGCCCGGATGACCTGCTGTACCTGCGTGCCCAGGCGGGGGCCGGCCGCGCGTGCGTTCACACTGAGCCGGTGGGTGATGCCGTACTCGGCCGCGGTCGTCTCGCCCAGCTCGACCAGGCGCACGGCCTTGACGTTGAGCTCATCGCGCAGGATGTCTTCGTATGCCGCCAGGGCCGCAGCATCCGTCGTCACGACCGTCAGCTCGGCCAGTGGCAGGCGCACCCGGCGACCCGCCTTCTTGCGCAGCGCATTGCCCACGCTCGAGATCTCGCGCACCGCGTCCATCGCGGCACGGATGGCGGCTGCCTCGCCGAACGCGCCGGCATCTGGCCAGTCGGTCAGGTGCACGCTGCGGCCGCCGGTCAGTCCCTGCCACACACGCTCGGCGACGAGCGGGATCAGCGGAGCGGCCACCCGGCACAGCGTCTCGAGCACGGTGTAGAGGGTGTCGAACGCCTCGGTGGTGCGGGGGTCGGCGGCATCCACCCCGGTCCAGAAGCGGTCGCGGGAGCGCCGGATGTACCAGTTGGTGAGCGCCTCGGCGAAGTCGCGCAGCCGCTCGGTGGCGGTCGTGGAGTCCAGACCTTCGAGGTCGGCGGCCACGTCGGTGACCAACCGCCCGGTCAGCGACAGGATGTACCGGTCGAGCACGTCCGTGGAGTCGGTGCGCCACCTCGCCTCGTACCCGCACGCGTTGGCATAGGTGGCGAAGAAGTACCACGCGTTCCACAGCGGCAGCAGGAACTCGCGCACGCCCGCGCGGATGCCTTCTTCGGTGACGACGAGGTTGCCGCCGCGCAGCACCGAGCTCGACATCAAGAACCAGCGCATCGCGTCGGAGCCGTCGCGGTCGAAGACCTCGCTGACGTCCGGGTAGTTGCGCAGCGACTTCGACATCTTCTGCCCGTCACTGCCGAGCACGATGCCGTGGCAGCTGACGCCGGTGAATGCGGGGCGGTCGAACAGCGCCGTCGACAGCACGTGCATGACGTAGAACCAGCCGCGGGTCTGCCCGATGTACTCCACGATGAAGTCGGCGGGCGCGTGCGTGTCGAACCACTCCTGGTTCTCGAACGGGTAGTGCACCTGCGCGTACGGCATCGAGCCGGAGTCGAACCACACGTCGAACACGTCCTCGATGCGCCGCATCGTGCTGCGGCCGGTGGGGTCGTCGGGGTTCGGCCGGGTGAGCTCGTCGATGTACGGGCGGTGCAGGTCGACCTCGCCGTCAGGATTCCGCGGCAGCGTGCCGAAGTCACGCTCGAGCTCGTCGAGCGAGCCGTACACGTCGATGCGCGGGTGGGCAGGGTCGTCGCTGCGCCAGACCGGGATGGGCGAGCCCCAGTACCGGTTGCGGCTCACCGACCAGTCGCGGGCGCCCTCGAGCCACTTGCCGAACTGGCCGTGCTTGACGCCGGCAGGCACCCAGGTGATCTGCTCGTTGTTCGCCAGCATGCGGTCTTTGATCTCGGTGACCCGCACGAACCAACTCGACACCGCACGGTAGATGAGCGGGTTGCGGCAGCGCCAGCAGTGCGGATACGAGTGCTCGTAGCTCTGCTCGCGCAGCAGGCGGCCGTTCGCCTGCAGCATCCGGATGAGCGGGCGGTTCGCATCCATCCACAGCTGCCCCGCGACATCCGTCACCTGCGGCAGGAAGCGGCCGCCGTCGTCGAGGCTGACGACGACCGGGATGCCGTGGGCCTCGCACACGCGCTGGTCGTCCTCACCGTAGGCCGGGGCCTGGTGGACGATGCCGGTGCCGTCGGTGGTGGTGACGTAGTCGTCGACGAGGATGCGCCAGGCGTTCTGCGTGCCGTACGCGTCGGTGTCGGCGTAGTAGTCGAACAACGGCTGGTAGCCGATCCCGGCCAGGTCCGCGCCGGTCACGGTCGTCACGACGGCGGATGCCGCGGCATCCGGGCTGTCGTATCCGAGGTCCTTGGCGTGGTTAGCGAGCAGATCGGCGGCCAGCAGGTAACGGTGGTCGCCGCCGTCGCGCGCACCGGCAGGCCCGGCGGGCACGACCACGTAGCGGATGTCACCACCGACGGCGAGCGCGAGGTTGGTGGGCAGCGTCCATGGGGTGGTGGTCCAGGCGAGGGCGCGCACGCCGTGAAGACCCAGGGCCTCGGCCTTCTCGCCGACCAGCGGGAAGGTGACGGTGACGGACGGGTCCTGGCGCATCTTGTAGACGTCGTCGTCCATGCGCAGCTCGTGGTTGGAAAGCGGGGTCTCGTCGCGCCAGCAGTACGGCAGCACCCGGTATCCCTCATAGGCGAGGCCCTTGTCGTAGAGGGTTTTGAACGCCCAGAGCACCGACTCCATGTACGAGACATCGAGGGTCTTGTAGCCGCGATCGAAGTCGACCCAACGGGCTTGGCGGGTGACGTAGTCCTGCCACTCGCGGGTGTACTCGAGCACCGAGGACCGGGCCTTCGCGTTGAAGGTCGCGATGCCCATCTGCTCGATCTGGTCCTTTTCGGTGATGCCGAGCTGTTTCATCGCCTCGAGCTCGGCGGGCAGACCGTGCGTGTCCCAGCCGAACACGCGGTCGACCTTCTTGCCGCGCATGGTCTGGAACCGGGGGAAC
This sequence comes from Microbacterium luticocti DSM 19459, assembly GCF_000422405.1. Taxonomy (GTDB): domain Bacteria; phylum Actinomycetota; class Actinomycetes; order Actinomycetales; family Microbacteriaceae; genus Microbacterium; species Microbacterium luticocti. The sequence continues at coordinate 41,049 of NZ_AULS01000005.1, read as the reverse complement.
ACGTCCTTGGCGTACCCGGTGAGCAGGTGCCCGTAGTGGGGCAGCCCGTTCGCGAACGGGGGGCCATCGTAGAACACCCATTCCTCGGCGCCCTCGCGCTGCGCGATGGAGGCGCGGAAGGTGTCGTCGCGCTGCCAGAACGCGAGCGTCTCACGCTCGATGTCGGCAAAGCGGGGGCTCGGAACAGGCGCGGCGGCGGGGCCGAAGGCGGATTCGCGGGGGTAGGTCATGGGCGTCTCGCAGGTCTCGTTCCGGATCCGCCGGGACGACCCTGTGCTTCGGACACCGGACCGCGGTACCACCCCGCGTGGGCGCACGCGCCCCACTCTCACAGCGGCTGTGACGGGCCTGCCCCGCTCGGTTCTACTGGGCGCCATCCGCGGCGGGCGGCGGGCGCTGTTCTTCCGAGGGCTCCCCGGTGATGGCCGGATCGATGCCTGTGCCGACATTCTACGCGGGCCAGGGCATCCCGCGCGACGCGCCGGGCACGAACCAGGATTACTGGATCGCGTCCAACTGGGCCGGACTCGTGCCAGGATGGATGCCCGTGACCGTTCTGCCCGCAGCATCCGTCCCCACCCGCCGCGTCGCGTGGGCCTCCATGGTCGGCACCTCGCTCGAGTCCTTCGACTTCTATGTGTTCGCCTACTTTTCGGCGTACTTCATCGGGCCGCTGTTCTTCGATCCGCTCGGCCCGTTCGGGGCGACACTGGCGTCGTTCTCGACGATCGCGGTGGCGTTCGTGGTGCGGCCGCTGGGTGCGGCGCTGTTCGGGCACATGGGCGATCGCCTCGGCCGCCGCGCCACGCTGCTGTGGACGGTCGGCATCATGGGCGTGGCGACCGGCCTGATCGGCCTGCTGCCGACGTATCACCAGACCGGATGGCTCGGCGCCGTGCTGCTGGTGGTGCTGCGCGTCGTGCAGGGGCTGTCACTGGGCGGCGAGTGGGGCGGATCGATCCTGCTGGCCACCGAGCATTCCGGCCGCCTGTCGCGCGCGTTCTACGCCGCCATCCCGCAGCTGGGCTCCCCCGTCGGCTCCACGCTGTCGGCCGCGGTGTTCATCGTGATGGCCGCGATCATGCCCGCCGACCAGCTCGCGGCGTGGGGCTGGCGCATCCCGTTCCTGCTCGCGTTGCCGCTGCTGGCCGTCTCGCTGTATCTGCGCTGGTCGATCTCCGAGACGCCCGTGTTCCGTCGGGTCGTGACCGAACACCGGCGCGACCGTATGCCGGTGGCCACGATGTTCGCGCAGCGGCCCGCCGCTCTGCTCATCGCCACGGGCGCGGCGCTGCTGGGCATCGGTTCGTATTCGCTGATGAACACGTACACGGTGAACTACGGCGTCGCGCACCTCGGCTTCAGCTTCCAGGACCTGTTGGTGGCCACCACCGTGGGCGCGCTGCTGCAGTTCGTGACGATCCCGCTGTTCGGCGCGTGGGCCCGCCGGATCGGATCCGCACCGGTCGTGCTGTGGGGTGCGGTCGGCACGCTGCTGATCACGTTCCCGATGTACTGGATGCTGCAGTTCGCGACCTTCCCGATCCTGGTGGGCACGATGATCATCGGAGGCATTCTGCCGACCATGTCGTGGGCGGCGCTGGGTGGCCTGATGAACGATCTGTTCCCCGACCACTTCCGCTATTCGGCCCTGTCGTTCTCGTACGCGATCGCGGCGACGGTGAGCGGGTTCGTGCCGCTGCTGACCGTCGCTCTCGGCGAGTCCACCGGTTACGCCTGGTGGCATCCCGGAGTCATCCTGGCCGTGATGTCGGCGGTCACGCTCGTCGCCGCGTGGGCGGCATGGCGACGGATGCCGCAGCCCGGGCACGACGACGACGTCGAGGTGGAGTCGTCCTCGGCCGGTGCCGCATGAGGGTCGCCCTCCTGCGACGCGTCGCCGCCGCGGCCGTGCTGGCACTGGCGGCAACGACGATCACCCTCGCCGGTGTTGCGACCCCGGCATCCGCGTCGACGGCGTCGACGATCGTGTCGCTGGTGAACCGCGACCGAGCCGCCCAGGGGTTCCCGGCCCTGCGTGAGAGCACCGCGTTGGATGCGGTCGCCCAGCGCTGGGCGCAGCACATGGCCGACACCGCCACGATGTCGCACAACCCGAACCTGAGCGGGCAGGTGCCCACGGGGTGGCGCGCACTGGGCGAGAACGTCGCGAACGGCCAACCCACCCCGCAGGCGATGGAGGCGGCCTGGATGGCCTCGCCCGGGCACCGCGCGAACATCCTCGGCGGCTACACCGACATCGGCGTCGGCTGGGTCGTCGTCGGCGGCCACACCTGGGGCGTGCAGGTGTTCGGGACATACTCCGCCGCCCCGGCGGCGGCCAAGCCGAAACCCAAGCCGGCCCCGGCGAAGCCGAAGCCCAAGCCGGCTCCCGCGAAGCCCGCCCCCGCGAAGCCCGCACCCGCGAAGCACGCGCCGGCGACGTCACACCCGGCAGCGGCGACACCGGTGGCATCGGCGCGTCCGAGCGCGTCCGCCCGGGCATCCACCCCCGGGTCAGCCATGGCGACACCCTCACCGGCCGCGATATCGCCGGGGACGTCATCGGATCCGACGCCGCCCGCGACCGCACAGACGACGTCGCCGACCGTGCTGCCCGCCCCCGCCCTGATCGGCATCATCGCGGCGGCGCTCGCCCTGATCGCGGTCGCTCTCGCCGTCACCGCACTGGCCCGCCGCCGGCGGGCCTGAGCCCACTACCGCCCGTCGAGCCGGCAATCTTCATTCACGTTGCGTACACGCCCCACAACACCGGGGGTGCTTCTGCGTCGTGGCAAGCGCTGCGCAATCCGTACGCAGGACAATGGGAAGCTCGGGTGACGCCCCCGGGGTCTCGGGTGAGGTGAAACGTCGTCCGGTAGGATGGCCGGGCATCCCACACTCAGGCACGCTCACACAGTGCCGCCTATATCGCTCGAGGAGACCCCGATGGCCGATGCCCGCATTCCCGACAAGCCCGCACTCGAGGGTCTCGAGCAGAAGTGGGATGCCGTCTGGCGCGAGCAGGGGACGTACCTGTTCGACCGCGACGCCGCCAAGGCCGGCGGCCGCCCGGGCGTGTACTCGATCGACACTCCCCCTCCGACGGCGTCGGGCAGCCTGCACATCGGTCACGTGTTCTCGTTCACACACACCGATCTGAAGGCGCGCTTCGAGCGGATGCGCGGCAAGACCGTCTTCTACCCGATGGGCTGGGACGACAACGGCCTGCCGACCGAACGCCGCGTGCAGAACTACTACGGCGTGCGCTGCGATCCGTCGCTGCCGTACGACGCCGACTTCGAGCCGCCGTTCCACGGCGATGCCAAGAGCCTGAAGCCCGCCGACCAGGTGCCGATCAGTCGTCGCAACTTCATCGAGCTGTGCGAGACGCTCACCCTCGAAGACGAGAAGCATTTCGAGGCCCTGTTCCGTCAGCTCGGTCTGTCGGTGGACTGGACGCAGACCTACCGCACCATCTCGGACGACACCATCCGCGTCAGCCAGCTGGCATTCCTGCGCAACCTGCAGCGCGGCGAGGCCTACCAGGCCCTGGCCCCCACGCTGTGGGACATCGACTTCCGCTCGGCCATCGCCCAGGCCGAACTCGAGGACCGCGAGCAGCAGGCCGCATTCCACCGGGTGGCCTTCCACCGCACCGACGGCGCCGGTGACGTGCTCATCGAGACCACGCGGCCCGAGCTGCTGCCCGCGTGCGTGGCCCTGGTCGCCCACCCCGACGACGAACGGTACCGGCCGCTGTTCGGCACCACGGTGCGCACGCCGCTGTTCGACGTCGAGGTGCCGGTGCTCGCACACCCCCTCGCCCAGCCCGACAAGGGCTCGGGAATCGCGATGATCTGCACGTTCGGCGACGTGACCGACATCGTGTGGTGGCGCGAACTCGACCTGCCCAACCGCACCGTGCTGGGCAAGGACGGCCGGGTCATCGCAGAAGCCCCCGAGGCGATCACCGGCGAGGCCGGCCGCGCCGCATACGCACAGCTGGCCGGCAAGACCGTGTTCAGCGCCCGCAAACAGATCGTCGAGCTGCTCGAAGCATCCGGCGACCTGCACGCGGTGTCGACGCCGTTCAGCCACGCCGTGAAGTTCTACGAGAAGGGCGACCGGCCACTCGAGATCGTGTCGACCCGGCAGTGGTACCTGCGCAACGGCGCCCGCGACGAACAGCTGCGCGCCACGCTCATCGCACTCGGCCAGAGCATGTCGTGGCACCCGGACTTCATGCGCGTGCGCTACGAGAACTGGACCAACGGGCTCACCGGCGACTGGCTGGTGTCACGGCAGCGGTTCTTCGGCGTGCCGTTCCCGATCTGGTACGCGATCGACGAGAACGGCGAGATCGACCACGACCGCGTGCTCACGCCCGACCCGGCGAGCCTGCCCGTCGACCCCACCACCGACGTGCCGCCCGGCTACACCGAAGACCAGCGCGGCATGCCCGGTGGGTTCGAGGCCGAGAAAGACATCCTCGACACCTGGGCGACCTCGTCGCTGACGCCGCAGCTGGCCGGCGGATGGCAGCGCGACGACGAACTGTGGAACCTGGTCGCACCGTTCGACGTGCGCCCGCAGGGGCAGGACATCATCCGCACCTGGCTGTTCTCGACGATGGTGCGCAGTGCGCTCGAAGACGGCCGTGCGCCGTGGACGGATGCCGCGATCTCGGGCTTCATCGTCGACCCCGACCGCAAGAAGATGTCCAAGTCCAAGGGCAACGTCGTCACCCCGGCCGACATCCTCGACCAGCACGGCACCGACGCGGTGCGGTACTGGGCGGCATCCAGCCGGCTCGGCGCCGACGCCGCCTTCGATCCGCAGAACCCGACGCAGGTGAAGATCGGCCGTCGGCTGGCGATCAAGGTGCTCAACGCCGCGAAGTTCGTGCTGTCGTTCCCGGTTCCCGAGGGCGCCGAGGTGACGCATGCGCTGGATGCCTCGATGCTGACCATGCTGGACCGTGTGATCCGCGAGGCGACCACCGCCTACGAGCAGTATGACCACGCGCGGGCTCTCGAGGTCACCGAAGCGTTCTTCTGGACGTTCTGCGACGACTACCTCGAGCTGGTGAAGGAGCGCGCATACGACCGCGGCGACGTGGGTCAGGCCTCGGCGGCTCTCGCCCTGCGCCTGGCGCTCTCGACGCTGCTGCGGCTGCTCGCCCCGGTGCTCGCGTTCGCGACCGAAGAGGCGTGGTCGTGGTTCGAGCAGGGGTCGGTGCACCGGGCGAACTGGCCCGAGCCGCTGGATATCGCCGGCGACACGCAGGTGCTGTCGGCCGTGAGCGCCGCGCTGGTGGGCATCCGCCGCGCCAAGACCGAGGCCAAGGCATCCCAGAAGACGCCGGTCTCGCACGTGACGATCGCCGGCCCCGCCGACGTGGTCGCCGCGATCCGTCTGGCAGAAGGCGACCTCAAGGCTGTCGGTCGCATCGCCGAGATCACGTACGCCGAGGCGGACGAACTCACCGTGTCGGACATCGAGCTCGCGGCGCCGGAGGCCTGACATGCAGCTGGGCACACGGTGGGCCGCGGGAGCTGAACCGCCGGCACAGCTTTCGCCCGAGTTCGTCGCGCAGCTGCGCGCCGTCGAGGTCGACCTGCCGCCCGACGAACAGGGCGTCGCACGCTGGACGCTCACCTGGCTCGAGGGCCGGCCCGTGGCCGAACTCGATCTCGGCGTCATCGTGACCCTCGACCACACCGGGCAGGTCGTCGTGCGCCACGACGACGAGGACGAGTTCGGCTAGACCGCGATCGGCGGGCCGACGGTGCGGCCTGCGTTGCGCCGGAGCACCGGTGCGCTCACCGCAGGTGCAGCCGCCGGTAGGCGTCGACGGCGTGGGCCCGGCGCTGCTCGACCGGGTCGAAGCCGGTGGATGCCGCGGCCTGGCGTCGCGCCATCCGTCGCCGCACCGCGCACTCGAGCGCGCGTGCCGAGGTCAACAGCATCCGTTCCAGCGGTGTCAGGTCGGGCGTGCGGATGGCACGGGTGGTCATGGCGGTCATGTCAGTGTCCCTCCTCGGGAAGAGCGAAGACGTCGGCGCGGATGGTCACGGTGCGCAGACCGTCACCGGGCTGGTCGCGGTACTTGTCGACGAACTCGTCGATGATGACGGTGAGCCGCGCGGTCAGGTCGGCCATCTGGTCCGCGGTCAATCGGGCGGTCGCGGTGGTGATCATGCCGGTCTCGTCGGGATCATCCGGCTTGCGCAGCCCTTCGGCCACGTAGTGCAGCAGTTGCTGGTGTCGGCGGTTGAGGAACTCGGTCAGCACCACCTGAGTGGCGGCACGACCCGCCGGGGTCTTCAGCCCCTCGGGGCTGCCGAAGGTGACCGACCCCTGGGGCCGCTCCCACCACCGCTCCCGGGCGGTGCCGCGGCCGTCGACCTCGCGGATCAGGTCGTGCTTGGCGAGCGCACGCAGGTGGTAGCTGGTGGCCCCGGTGGACTCCCCCGTCATGGCGGCCAGGCTGCTGGCGGTCTGCGGCCCGTACTGCGACAGGATGTCGTAGATCTGCACGCGCAGCGGGTGAGCCAGGGCGCGCAGCGCACCGCCGTCGATGAGCCGCGGCTTGCGCGCACCGCCAGGCGTCTGAGACTGGGTGTTCTCGTCCATGTCTGCAAAGATACCTTTGCGAATGATCTTTTGCAAGTGTTTCTTTGCAAGTGGTTCTTTGCGATCGCGCCGGCTCCGTTACGCTGGGTCCATGACGGATGCCTCGGCCAACCCTCTTCTGTCCCCCAGCACCCTCCCGTACGGCCTTCCGCCGTACGCGCAGATCCGCCCGGAACACTATCTGCCGGCGTTCGAGGTCGCGTTCGACGAACACCTGCAGGAGATCGCCGCGATCACGCGGGTGCGCTCGACGCCGACGTTCGAGAACACCATGGTGCCGCTGGAGAACTCGGGCCGCCTGCTGCACGACGTCGCGACGGCGTTCTACACGGTGTCATCCGCCGATGCGACCGAGAAGATCCAGCAGATCGAAGAGCAGCTCGCCCCGCTGATGGCCGCGCACCAGGACGCGATCCAGCTCGACGGCCGGCTCTACGCGCGCATCAAGAGCCTGCACGACCGGCTGGACGACCTCGACCTGGCGCCGGAGGAGCACTACCTGGTGCAGCGCTGGTACCGCGAGATGACACACGCCGGCGCGGGGCTGGACGACGCCGCCAAGGCCGAGGTCACCGCGCTGAACACCCAGCTATCGACCCTGACCACGACGTTCGACAAGAACCTGCTGGCCGACACCAACGACCTTGCCGTGCTGTTCCGCGACGCCGACGATCTGGCGGGCCTGACCGACGGCGAGCTGTCGGCGGCGGCGCAGGCCGCGGCCGAGCGCGGTCTGGACGGCGCGTACCTGGTCACGCTCCCCCTGTTCACCGGGCACCCCTACCTCGCCGGTATGCACGATCGCGACGCCCGGCGGCGGATCATGGACGCGTCGCGGGCGCGGGGCTCGCGCGGCAACGCGAACGACAACCGTGACGTGCTGCGCCAGATCGTGCGGTTGCGGGCGGAGCGCGCCGCGCTGCTCGGCTACGACTCGCACGCGGCGTATGTGACCGCCGATGAGACCGCCGGCAACCCGCAGGCGGTGCGCGACCTGCTGCACCGACTCGCCGCGCCCGCCGCGCGCAATGCTCGCCGCGAGCAGGCCGCGCTGCAGGCGATGATCGACGAGTCCGGCGACCGGTTCGAGCTCGCCGCGCACGATTGGGCGTTCTACACCGAAAAGGTGCGCCAGGCCGAGTATGCGATCGACACCGCCGCGCTGCGCCCCTGGTTCGAGGCCGAGCGCGTGCTGCGCGACGGCGTCTTCTTCGCGGCGACGCGGCTGTACGGCGTCACGTTCACCGAACGCGACGACCTGCAGGCCTACCACCCCGACGCACGGGTGTTCGAGGTGCACAACGCCGATGGCTCGGCGCAGGGCCTGTACATCCTCGACCTGTACACGCGCGACACGAAGCGCGGCGGCGCCTGGATGAACTCGATCGTCGACCAGTCGGCACTGCGCGGCACGAAGGCCGTGGTGGTCAACAACCTCAACGTGTCCAAGCCCGCACCAGGGCAGCCCACCCTGCTTAGCTTCGACGAGGTGAGCACGCTGTTCCACGAGTTCGGACACGCGCTGCACGGGCTGTTCGCGACGGTCACCTACCCGCACTTCGCCGGCACCGAGGTGTTCCGCGACTTCGTCGAGTTCCCCAGCCAAGTCAACGAGATGTGGATGCTGTGGCCCGAGGTGCTGGACAACTACGCCCGGCACATCGAGACCGGCGAGCCGCTGCCGGCCGATGTGGTCGACAAGCTCCGGGCGTCAGAGACGTTCAACCAGGGCTTCGCCACCAGCGAGTACCTGGCGGCCGCATGGCTCGACCAGGCGTGGCACACGTTGACCGAACAGCAGGCCGCGCAAGAGATCGACGTCGCCGGGTTCGAGGCATCCGCCCTCGCCGACATCGGACTCGACAACCCGGCGGTGCCGACGCGCTATTCGTCGACGTACTTCCAGCACGTGTTCTCGGGCGGCTACAGCGCCGGGTACTACTCGTACATCTGGAGCGAAGTGCTCGACGCCGACACCGTCGAGTGGTTCAAAGAGAACGGCGGGCTCACCCGCGAGAACGGCGACCGCTTCCGCGAGAAGCTGCTCGGCGTGGGCGGCTCGAAGGACCCGCTCGAGGCCTATCGCGACTTCCGCGGCCGCGACGCCGACATCGCCCCGCTGCTCAAGCGCCGCGGCCTGGACGGCTGAGGGCAGGCAGGCTCGGATGACGGACCGGTTCGATCAGCTGGCCGCGATCCGCGAGGCGTTCGATGCCCGCGCGGGCGACTATGACGAGAATGCCATGCACCGCGCTCTCGCCATGTCGGTCGCACGGTTCGCGCGCGTGCCGGATGACGGGACGGTGGTGGATGCCGCGACCGGCACCGGTCTCGTCGCCCGAGCCCTGCTCGCCCGATGCCCCGGTCTGCACATCACGGGCGTCGACATCTCCCCCGGCATGCTCGCCGTCGCCCGCACCGCCGAGCCGCGCCTCGACTGGATCGAGGCGGATGCCACGACTCTGCCGCTCGACGATGCCTCGGTCGATCTCGTCACCTGTGTCACGGCCCTTCATCTTTTCGCCGAGCCCGAGCATGCGATCGCGGAATGGGCGCGCGTGCTCCGGCCCGGAGGCCGTGTCGTCACGGCGACCTTCGTCAGCGGCGGGCATCATGGCAAGAGCCATGCCGAGCACTCTTCGGCCCAGCATCCTGCCGCCGTGCCGTTCCCGCGCGACCACGCGTCGTTCGCGACGCCCGACCGGCTGCAATCGCTCTTCGCACCCGTCGGCCTGCGCATCGACCGGCTCGCGACCTGGGTGCGCGCCGACGACCGTGTACTCATCGCCGAGGCCGTCCGGGCCGACTGATCGGGCGGATCCCCCGGTCGGGCGTCGGCGGGCCGGGCTGGCGGAGGATGCCGCGCCCTGCGAGGATCGAGGGGTGACCGAGACCGTGTTTCCCCCCGAGCCGTTCGACGGCATCGTCCGCCTCGACCTCGACGCCGCTCCGCTGGCCGTCATCCGCCGCACCGGCATCACGGTCGCCCAGTTAAACGAGGTGTTCGACCACGGTTTCACCGCGCTGGGATCGCTGTTCGCGGCGGGCACATTGACCCCTGCCGGGCCGCCGGTGGCCGTCTACCGCGGCGATCCGTCGCAGACGTTCGACCTCGAACTCGGATTCCCTGTCGTCTCGGCGCCGTCCAAGCCGATCGAGGTGGACGGTCTCACCGTGGAGGCGTCCGCGCTGCCCGAAGGGCTGGCCGTCGCCACGACGTACGTCGGAGACTACGACGGGCTCGGCGCCGCCTGGGGTGCCCTGGTCGCCGGCTCCGGTGCGCAACCGATCGGTATCTGGATCGAGTCCTACGTCACCGACCCGCGGTCGGGCGCCGTGCCGCTGCGCACCGATCTGATCATGCCCACACGGTGAGTCTGATCATGCCCACACGGTGAGCGGGTCTGCGTCGCACCACCCGCGGCCCGCTCAACACCGGTACGGGATGGACCCGTAGGGTCCCCAGATCCAGCACGTGCCACCGCCACCGCCACCGCTTCCGCCCCCGCCGCTTCCGCCGCCGCCGGTTCCGCCGCCGCCGCTTCCGCCCCCGCCGGTGGTCGGTGGGGGCGGGGTGTTGGCCTTGTTCGAACTGCGGGCCGCGTCGACTCCGGAGACGTAGCCGTTCAGCGCGGACGCGCCGTCGGCGACCGCGAGCGGATCGTCCGCGGTGCGCGCCTGCCATTGCGGCGACGGCGCCTTGGCGACGGCATCGAGCTTGCCGAGCGCCTTGGTCAGCGCAGAGCGGGTCTTCGCACTCGCATGCGGCAGCGACGTGAGCGTCTTGCGGCCCTGCACGGCCCCGGACTGCGCCGCACCCGCCACGGCCGCGTCGAGGTTCTCGACGGCGAGCCGCACGCGCGCCTCGTCCTCATCGAGGCGTTCGCCCGCGGCGCGCAGTCGCGCCGCCTCGTCGGCCACTTCGTGTCGGGCGGCCGCCCGGTCGTCCGCCTCGAGGTAGTACTGCTCCAGCGTCGCAGCGATCGGCCCGTCACCGAGCCCGTCGAGCCGGACCACGGCCTCGGCCGACCCGGTTTCGTCCGAACCGGCCGCGGCGACCTTCTCGACGTCGGCGACGGCGGTGGCGAGCAGGTCCGCCGCATCCTGGCCGAACTCCGCGACATGCGCCGAGACGGTCTTCGCCGCCGGCCGCGCGGCCGCCAGCGCGGCTGTCGCGATCTTCTGCGCGCGCTCGTGTCTGTCGGCGGCTGCCTGCGCCGCATCCGCTGCGGCCGACAGCGTCGGGGCGTCGGCGCGGGCGGCGTCCGCGGCGTTCGCACGGTCGGCGGCAGTGATGCCCAGCGGAACCGCGATCGACGCCGCCACCACCAGCAGCGCGACCACACCCGTCGAGACCCAGACCGTCGTCCGCCGCGTCCACCGTCTGCGGGGCGGCCGTTCCGGTTGCGCCGTACGCTCCTGCGGGCTCTGCTCCGAGTCGGTGTTCATCCGGCTCCCCTGTCGGATCGAACGGGGCTGCTCAGGCGCTCTTGCGCTTCTGACGCAGCACGAGGGTGGGAGCCGCGCCCTCCTCGACCGCGGCCCTGGTGACGATGACCTTGTCGACGTCCTGGGTGGACGGGATCTCGAACATGATCGGGCCCAGCACGTCCTCGAGGATCGCGCGCAGCCCGCGCGCGCCGGTCTTGCGGGCGACGGCGAGATCGGCGATCGACTCGAGAGCATCCGTCTCGAACTCGAGTTCGACGTCGTCGAGCTGGAACATCCGCTGATACTGCTTGACCAGCGCGTTCTTCGGCGTGGTGAGGATCTCCATCAGCGCGTGGCGGTCCAGCGGTGACACCGAGGCCACGACCGGCAGGCGGCCGATGAACTCGGGGATCAGGCCGAACTTGTGCAGGTCTTCGGGCTGCACCTCGGTGAACAGGTTGAGGTCTTCGTCCTTGCGGTGCAGGGATGCTCCGAACCCGACGCCGTGCTTGCCGACCCGCGACGAGATGATGTCTTCGAGCCCGGCGAAGGCCCCGGCCACGATGAACAGCACGTTCGTCGTGTCGATCTGGATGAACTCCTGGTGCGGATGCTTGCGCCCGCCCTGCGGCGGCACAGATGCGACCGTGCCCTCGAGGATCTTCAGCAGCGCCTGCTGCACACCCTCGCCCGACACGTCGCGCGTGATGGACGGGTTCTCGGCCTTGCGGGCGATCTTGTCGACCTCGTCGATGTAGATGATTCCGGTCTCGGCCCGCTTGGTGTCGAAGTCCGCGGCCTGCAGCAGCTTGAGCAGGATGTTCTCGACGTCCTCGCCGACATACCCGGCCTCGGTCAGGGCTGTGGCATCCGCCACCGCGAACGGCACGTTCAGGCGCTTGGCGAGCGTCTGCGCCAGGTACGTCTTGCCACAGCCGGTGGGGCCGAGCAGCAGGATGTTGCTCTTGGCGATCTCGACCTCTTCGGCACGCTGCTCGGCCGACTGGATCGTCGAGTGCGCCCGCACCCGCTTGTAGTGGTTGTACACCGCCACCGACAATGCACGCTTGGCGTCGTCCTGCCCGACCACGTACTCCTCGAGGAACGCGAAGATCTCGCGCGGCTTGGGCAGGTCGAACTCCGAGACCGTCCCGTCGGCGGATTCGGCCATCCGCTCTTCGATGATCTCGTTGCACAGTTCGACGCATTCGTCGCAGATGTACACGCCGGGGCCGGCGATCAACTGCTGCACCTGCTTCTGGCTCTTTCCGCAGAACGAGCACTTGAACAGGTCAGCACTCTCGCCGATGCGTGCCATGGGCCCCTCCTCGTGTGCCGTGGGCAGGTGTGCCCGCGTGGTTCGAGCCTAATCGCTGGCCCCGACATCCGTCCGCATTGCGACGCGTTCTGCTCCGCCCACAGCAGAGCCCCGGCATCCGGGGCGGGATGTCGGGGCTCTTTCGGCGCGGTGCGACTACGCCGTGATCGCGTTCTGCCCGCGCTTGCGGGTGGTGAGCACCTGGTCGACCAGGCCGTACTCGACGGCATCCTGAGCCGACAGGATCTTGTCGCGGTCGATGTCCTTGTTGACCTGCTCCTGGGTGCGCTTGGAGTGCTTGGCGAGCGTCTCTTCGAGCCAGGTGCGCATGCGCATGATCTCGTTCGCCTGGATCTCGATGTCGGACGCCTGCCCCTGGCCGGCCTCGCCGACGGCGGGCTGGTGGATGAGGATGCGGGCGTTCGGCAGCGCGAGCCGCTTGCCGGGCGCACCGGCGGCCAGCAGCACCGCGGCGGCCGAGGCGGCCTGGCCGAGCACGACCGTCTGGATCTGCGGCGACACGTACTGCATGGTGTCGTAGATCGCGGTCATGGCCGTGAACGAGCCGCCGGGCGAGTTGATGTACATGATGATGTCGCGGTCGGGGTCCTGGCTCTCGAGCACCAGCAGCTGCGCCATCACGTCGTCGGCCGACGCGTCGTCGACCTGCACGCCGAGGAAGATGACCCGGTCCTCGAACAGCTTGTTGTACGGGTCCTGGCGCTTGTAGCCGTAGGCGGTGCGCTCCTCGAACTGCGGCAGGATGTAGCGGCTGGACGGCGTGTGCAGTCCGCGGGGCACGGTCGGAAGACCGAAAGAGGGGGTGTTCATGCGCATGTCTCCTTCGTGCCTCACTGGTTGGTTCCGCCGCCGCCGTGCACGTCTTCGGCGTGCTCGCGGATGTGGTCGACGAAGCCGTACTCCAGCGCCTCGTCGGCCGAGAACCAGCGGTCGCGGTCGCCGTCGGCGTTGATCTGCTCGACGGTCTTGCCGGTCTGTTCGGCGGTGATCTCGGCGAGCCGCTTCTTCATGTCGAGGATCAGCTGCGCCTGGGTCTGGATGTCGCTCGCGGTGCCGCCGAAACCGCCGTGCGGCTGGTGCAACAGCACGCGGGCGTTGGGGGTGATGTACCGCTTGCCCTTGGTGCCGCTGGTCAGCAGCAGCTGGCCCATCGACGCGGCCATGCCGATGCCGACGGTGACGATGTCGTTCGGCACGAACTGCATCGTGTCGTAGATCGCCATCCCGGCGGTGATCGAACCGCCCGGCGAGTTGATGTACAGGTAGATGTCCTTCTGGGAGTCCTCTGCGGCGAGCAGGAGGATCTTCGCGCAGATCTCGTTGGCGTTGTCGTCGCGCACCTCTGATCCCAGCCAGATGATGCGGTCCTTCAGCAGCCTGTCGAAGACGCTGGTCGCGACAAGGGGTTCAGCCATTCGTGCTCCTGATTCGGTTGCGTGCTTCGAATCTACCGGCGCGGATCGCGCGACCCGCCCCTGTTCGCCGTCGGCATAGCCAGGCGGATGCCGCAGCCGGCCGCCGCGGTCCCGCGGGCGTCGACGCGACCGTTCACTCGTTGCGCGGTCGGGGGTCGAGCAGCTCCGCGGCATAGCCGCGGACCGACCGCGTGTAGCGGCTCAGGTGGGGTGCGAGCGCGGTGAGCGCGACGGACGCGCCGCGCACGGCGTCGCCCGACGAGACGAGCGCGAGCGCGTAGAACGCGGCGGCCTCGTCCTGCATGTCGGCGCCGCGGGTCGCCTCGTATTCGGCGCGCAGCAGCCCCAGCGCCTCATCGAGGTGCCCGAGGTTGCGGATCGTGCTGGCCAGCTGGATCACCGCGCGGGTGCGCCGCCCGGGGTCGAGTCCGGCCCCCAGCGCGGCGCGATATAGCGGCTCGGCTTCGGTCTCGCGTCCGGCGCTGTCGCGAGCTCCCGCCCGTTCGAACAGCGCGACGGGATGCTCGTCGCCCAGCTCGGCGGCAAGGGCGTCGATCGCGGCGACGCGGTCGTCGTCGTCGAGCGCGTCATCCGCCCACACGGCGTCGATGCGGCGCTGCCAGTCGTCGGTGGTCTCGGTCATGTCCCTCCCGTGCAGAGCACGAGGGGCGGATGCCGCAGCATCCGCCCCTCGGTGAGCTCTTACTCGGCGTCCTTCTTCGGGGCCGCCTTCTTGGCTGCTGGCTTCTTCGCGGCGGGCTTGTCGGCGGCGGTCTTCTTCGCGGCTGCCTTCGTCTTCGGCTTCTCTTCGGCCGCGATGACCTCGTCGGCGTCGGCCGCGGCATCCGCGATCTGCTCCGCTTCCTCGACCACCTCGTCCTCGGCGGTCTGCCCGTCCTGCTCCTCGGCGACGAACCCGGTCAGGTCGACGGGGTTGCCGGCCGTGTCGACGACGGTGACCTTGCCGAGCACGATGGCCAGGGCCTTGTTGCGGGCGACCTCACCGACCAGGACCGGCAGCTGGCCGTTCTGCTGCAGCACCTCGACGAACTCCTGCGGCGCCATGCCGTACTGCGCGGCCGACTGCACGATGTACTGGGTCAGCTCGTCCTGCGACACCTGCACGTCGTGGGCCTCGACGATCTTGTCGAGCAGCATCTGGGTGCGGAACTGCTTCTCGCTGGCCTCGGTGACCTCGGCACGGTGTTCGTCGTCCTCCAGACGGCCCTCCTGCTCGAGGTGCTCGTGCACCTGCTCCTCGATGAGCTGGGCGGGCACCGGGATCTCGGCCTGGGCGAGCAGTTCTTCGACGAGCTTGTCACGCGCCGCCGTCCCCTGGGCGAACACGGCCTGCTGGCCGACGCGCTCGGCGAGCGAGGCACGCAGTTCGGCGATGGTGTCGAACTCGCTCGCGATCTGGGCGAAGTCGTCGTCCGCCTCGGGCAGCTCGCGCTCCTTGACGCTCTTGACCGTGACCGACACCTCGGCCTCTTCGCCTGCGTGGTCGCCGCCGACCAGGGTGGAGCGGAACGTGGTCTCCTCGCCGGCGGTGAGCGAGTCGACGGCCTCGTCCATGCCCTCGAGCAGCTCGCCCGAGCCGACCTCGTACGAGACGCTCTCGGCGCGGTCGATCTCGACACCGTCGATGGTGGCGACCAGGTCGAGTTCGACGAAGTCGCCGGTCTTGGCCGGACGATCCACCGTCACCAGGGTGCCGAAGCGGCCGCGCAGGCGGTCGAGCTCGGCGTCCACAGCGGCGTCGTCGGTCTCGGCCTCGTCGACGGTGATGGTGGTGCCTTCGTAGGCGGGCAGGTCGAAGTCGGGCCGCACGTCGACTTCGATGTCGACCTTGAGGTCGCCCGAGAAGTCCTTCTCGTTCGGCCACTCGACGATCTCGGCGCTCGGCCGACCGACGGTGCGCACCTCGTGCGCGGTCAGCGCCTCGCGGTAGAAGCCGTCGAGACCCTCGTTGACGGCGTGCTCGATGACGGCGCCGCGGCCGATGCGCTGGTCGATGATGGGCGCGGGCACCTTGCCCTTGCGGAAGCCGGGGACCTGCACGTCCTGCGCGATGTGCTCGTACGCGTGCGTGATGCTCGGCCGCAGCTCATCCGGCGTGACGCTGATGTGCAGCTTCACGCGGGTCGGGCTGAGCTTCTCGACGGTGCTCGTGACCATGCCTTCTCGTTCTCCTCTGGTTCGCGCACGCGGACGTGGCTTCAAGTCGGGGTCTGTGGGGCCGTTGCGTCGGGGCGACAGGATTTGAACCTGCGGCCTCCCGCTCCCAAAGCGGGCGCTCTACCAAGCTGAGCTACGCCCCGGGGCGCGCGGCGCCGAAACGGCCTGGTCGAGTCTAGCCGACGCCGGTGTGAGACCGCGCGCGGGCAGGATGCTGTCATCCAGTACACTTGCCGAGGTGCTCCGCACGCGGGGCGGTAGCTCAATGGTAGAGCCTCAGTCTTCCAAACTGATTACGCGGGTTCGATTCCCGTCCGCCCCTCCATCACTCCGACGCACGGCGGTGCAGCCGAGGTCAGGCCGGGCGGGCGTCGCGGTGCGCGACGGCGTGCTCGTCGCGGTAGATGCGTGCGTTGCCGTGCAGCCGCTCGCGCTCGGCGGGGTCCAACTCGCGGCGCACCTTCGCGGGCACGCCCGCGACCAACGACCCGTCGGGGATCTCGGCACCCTCGAGCACGACGGCACCGCCGGCCACGAGGCATCCCGCCCCGATCTTGGCGCCGTTGAGGATCACCGCGCCCATGCCGATGAGCGAGCCGTCGCCGATGGTGCACCCATGGACGACGGCGTTGTGCCCGACCGAGACGTCACGGCCGATGACCACGGGTGAGCCGTGGTCGACGTGGACCGACACGTTGTCTTGCAGGTTGCTGCCGGCGCCGACCGTGATCGAGTCGCCGTCGGCTCTCAGGACCGCGTTGTACCAGACGCTCGAGCCGGCTTCGAGGCGCACCGCCCCGATCACGCGGGCGCCGGCGGCCACGAACGCCGAGTCGTCGATCTGCGGGGTGCTCGTTCCGAGGGCGAGAACGGATGCTGCGGAGTCGATCGTCATGCGTCGACCCTATCCCCGGGCGGCTCGCGCCCACCGAGCGTTGCGATCACCCCGGGCTGCACCGGCCACAGCCGCGCCCGCACCGGGACCCGGCCCACACCCCTACCCCGCACGGCCCCCGCTCAGCGGGCGGCGAGCGCGCCGGTGATCGCCTTCTCGTACCAGGGGGCCAGGCTGTCGACCCACGTCACGGTCAGGTGGTCCTGATCGCGATACAGGTCGGCGCCGCCCACCACCGGGAAGCACGTGGTCTGGTCGCAGTAGGCGTCGGTGAAGTCGAGCAGGGTGACCCCGTCCACGCCCTGTGCCGCGGCCTTCAGCGGGTCGTCGGCGACGAGCACGTCGGCACGGGCACCGGTGCAGCTGGACTGCGCGCGGGTGCGCAGGCACTTGTTCGGGTCGGTCTCCCACACCGGATTGTCGACGACGGCGATGATCTTGGCACCACGGTCCAGTTCCGGCTTCCACGCGTCGCGGTATCCGGCCACGGCGGCGTCGTGCGCCGAGGCGTGCCCGTCGGCCGCGAACGGGGTGGTGGCCAACGCCCCGGTGACGATCACATCGGCCTGCAGATGCTCGAGCCGCTGCGTCACGGCGTGCCGCCATTGCGTGCACGCGTCGCCGAACGCCCCCGGGGTGGCCAGCGGCGTCGTGCTCCAAGGGCACGCGCCCTTGAAGAACGTGGTCAGCCGCCACCCGTTGCGCTCGGCCATCCGCTGCAGCGTCGGCAGCAGCTGGTACGCATGGCTGTCGCCGATGAGCACGACACTGGGCGCGCCGTCGGCCTTCGAGCCGAAGGTGCACTCGACCGGACGGGCGTCGTTGAGCTGCACGAAGCATCCGTCGTCGTCGGGTTTGTCGGCCCCGGCGAAACCCGGCGCCGGCAGCACGGTATCGCCGAAGGTCGTGCCCACGCACGACGGATCGAGCACGACGGCCGCGCCGAAGCAGTCCGGCGGGTTGTCGCGCACCTGCTGGATCGCCTGCACCCCCTCACGGTAGGCGGGGGCGTTCACCGCCCAGGCGGCACCGGCGGTTCCGGCCACGAGCACCATCGCCGCCAGCGACGACAGCAGCGACACCCGCGCCTTGCGCGTGGTGAGCACCTTCCAGCGGCGCACCGGGTCTTCGACGAACCGCTTGGTCAGCCACGCCAGCACGAAGCAGATCACCAGCAGGGCGACACGGTGGTAGATGCTCAGCCCCCAGAACGGCACCGACGGCGCGATGACGATCAGCGGCCAATGCCACAGGTACAGCGAGTACGAGATGTCACCGGTGAACTGCGCGGGGCGCCACGACAACACCCGGGTCGGGTACCACCACCGGTCGGTGTTCGACGCGGCGATGATCGCGGCCACCCCGAGCGCGGGCAGCGCGGCCGCATATCCGGGGAACGGGGTCTGCCCGTCGAACCGGAACGCCGTCCAGACCAGCGCGATGATGCCGCCCCAGCCGAGCACGAAGCTGAGCACCCGCCCGCGCACCTGCAGCGCGGGGATGAGTGCGACAAGGCCACCGAGCCCGAACTCCCACATCCGCCCGAACGTGACGAAGTAGGCCGGCGCCGGGTTGGTGAGCGTGAACGCCACGCAGAAGACGAAGGATGCCACGGTCACCACCGCGAGCGTCACCACCACCGCACCGCGCCGCCCACGCCGCAGCCAGCGCACCGCGAGCCACGCCGCCAGCAGGATCAGCAGCGGCCACATGACGTAGAACTGCTCCTCGAGCGATAGCGACCAGTAGTGCTGCACCGTGGTCGGGCTGCCCGAGTGGTTCAGGTAGTCGGCGGAGTTCAGCGCCAGGTACCAGTTCTCGACGTAGAACGTCGCGGCGGTGATCTCTTTCACCTCGTTCTGCAGCGCCGAGGTGGGCATCAGGTACGGCGACATCACCGCGATCGCGCAGAACAGCAGCACCAGCAGCGAAGCCGGCAGCAGGCGCCGCGCCCGACGCGCCCAGAACTGGCCGAGCCGGATGCCACCGGTCAGCGACAGTTCACGCCACAGGTGCGCGGTGATCAGATAGCCCGAGATGACGAAGAACACGTCGACGCCGACGTAGCCGCCGGGAAGGCGCCCGGGCCAGAAGTGGTAGAGCACCACCAGTAGCACGGCGATGGCGCGCAGCCCCTGCACGTGCGGGATGAACCGGGACGGTTCGGCGTGCTCGGGCGAGCGGTCGCGGCGCAGCCGGGCGCGCGGGCCCGCCGGGGCGTTCAGGTCCTGCGGTCCGAGGTCGTGGTCTGCGGAAGGCACCCCTCGACGGTAGTCGACCCGCAGCCGCACGCCGGGCATTTCTCACGGCCGGTGAGCCGAGCCTTGGCTTGCTTGCGGAATTCACACCGCCCCGTAACGTTGGAGTCAGTGAGGCGCCATCACGAAACGGAGGCCATCGAATGACCGAAACCAACACCACCCCGGCTGCTGCCGTCGACGCGACCGTCGCGGCCGGCTCCGCCCAGTTCCTGACCCCGGTCGCACTGGGATTGCAGGCCCTGGCGGTCAACGGCAAGCAGGCGCACTGGAACGTGCGCGGGGCGAACTTCATCGCCATCCACGAGCTTCTCGACTCCGTCGTCGCACACGCCCAGGACTGGGCCGACCTCGCCGCCGAGCGGGTCGTCGCGCTGGGGCTGCCGATCGACGCGCGGCTGGCGACGATCGACGAGAAGGTCGCCGCCACGCAGGTGCCGGCCGGTTTCACCCCGTGGGAGGACATGATCCGCGCGATCATCGCCGACATGGATGCCGTGATCGCCGACGTGCAGGCCGCGATCGACGGGCTCGACGAGATCGACCTGACGAGCCAAGACATCGTCATCACCATCAAGGAGGGCATCGAGAAGGACCGCTGGTTCCTCTTCGCCCACCTGGCCGCGTAGTCCGCGCAGCGCCACGACGAAGCCCCCGGCGTCCACGCCGGGGGCTTCGTCGCATGCACATCACGCCTGGCAGCGCGGACACCAGTACAGCTTGCGGGCCGCCGCCTCTTCCACGACGATCGCGGTGCCGCACACGCGGCACGGCAGGCCCGCCCGGTGGTACACCCAGTGCCGGTCGTCGCGGTGCGCCATCGCCTTGCGGTACTCGTCGGGGCTCAGCCCGTCCATCGTCATCATCTGGCCGGTCTCGACGCCGATGCGCAACAGCCGCACCCAGTCGCGCCAGATGCCGCGCACCACATCTTCGGGCACCTCCCGCCCGGGCGTGTGCGGGTTCTGCCGGGCACGGAACAGCAGTTCGGCCCGGTACACGTTGCCGATGCCGCTGACCACCGCCTGATCCATCAGCAGCAGGCCGATCGGGGTCTGCCGGCGCCGCACCGCCGCCGTGAACCGCTCCTCGCCCTCGTCGGGGTCGCCCACCAGCGGATCGGGGCCGAGCCGGGCGACCGTGGCCGCCATCTCGTCGGGGGTCTGCAGTTCGCACGCGGTCGGTCCGCGCAGGTCGGCGCACGTGATCTCGGTCAGCAGCCGCAGCCGTACCTGCCCGATCACCGGGGGCGGCCACTGACCGTCCTCGTCGGCCAGCCCGCTGGTCTGCTCGCTCATGCGCACATGCACGCGGGTGCGGCGCGGCGCGCCGATGGATGCCAGCGAGTTCTCGCCCGCGGCATCCATCACCGCATCGCCCTCGAGCACCGTGCCGCGCTGGTTCGTCTGCCCCATCCGGCCGTTGGACGCCGCGATCGTGGGGTCGACGAGGATCTCGCCGGCGAAGTCCCACGCGCCGTACAGGCCCAGGTGCACGCGCAACCACAGTTCGTCGTCGAAGGCGAGGAACATCTGCTTGCCCACCGCCTGCACGGCGGTCGCCTCACGGCCCGAGATGAGCGTGGCGCCCTCGGCGAAACGGCCCTGGGGACTGGATGCCGCCACCTGGCGTCCCACGACGTTGCGGTCGAACTGCCGCGCGATGCGGTGGACCGAGTGCCCCTCCGGCATCAGGCGCGCGGGTCGGGCTCGAGCGAACCGTCCTGCTCGAACGCCCGGATCTGGGCGATCCGGCGTGCGTGCCGCTCTTCGCCCGAGAACGGGGTGGCGATGAAACGGTCGATGAACGACGCGGCCTCGTCGAACGTGTGCTGCCGGGCCCCGATCGCGATCACGTTCGCGTCGTTGTGCTCGCGGGCCAGCTCCGCCGTCGCGATGCTCCACACGAGTGCGGCACGGATGCCGGGCACCTTGTTCGCGGCGATCTGCTCACCGTTGCCCGACCCGCCGAACACGACGCCGAGGGTCGGGATGCCGGCCTCCTGATCGCGGATCACCGCCTGCGCAGCGCGGATGCAGAACGCCGGGTAGTCGTCGAGCGCGTCGTACTCCACCGGACCGTGGTCGATCACCTCGTGCCCCTGGTCGCCCAGATGGTGCTGCAGCCGGGTGGAGAACTCGAGGCCGGCGTGGTCGGTCGCGATGTGGATGCGCATGCCCCAATCCTATTGGCGCAGGTCTTGGCCCGGCCGATCGGCCGCCGGGCACAACGGCGCCGCCCGAACCGCTTAGGCTGGAGAGGTTGTCGCCGACGCCAGCAGCGTTGCGCACGGCATCCATCACCCCACACCCACGGGAGAATCGCAGTGCCAGGAGAGAACCTCACCCGCATCGAGGCGCTTGAGCGCCGTGCCGTCGTCGACACCCAGGAGTACGACGTCGTCCTCGATCTGACCAGGGGTCCGGAGGTCTTCGGGTCCACCACCACGGTCCGGTTCGCGGCGACCGAGGGCGCCTCGACGTTCATCGACCTGATCGCCCGCGAGGTGCGTTCGATCACGTTGAACGGGCGCGCCATCGACCCGGCGGTCGCGTTCGCCGACTCGCGCATCGCGCTTGACGGCCTGGCCGCGCAGAACGAACTGGTCGTCGACGCGGACTGCCTGTACACGAACACCGGCGAGGGTCTGCACCGCTTCGTCGACCCCGTCGACGGCGAGGTGTACCTCTACTCGCAGTTCGAGGTGCCCGACTCGCGGCGCATGTTCGCGGTGTTCGAGCAGCCCGACCTGAAGGCCGCGTTCCAGTTCACCGTCACCGCGCCGGCGCAGTGGAAGGTCGTCTCGAACGCGCCCACCCCCGAGCCGGTGCCGGCCGGTGACGGCACGGCGACATGGACGTTCCCGCGCACGCAGCGCATCTCGTCGTACATCACCGCGCTGATCGCCGGTCCGTACGAGGCGACGTTCTCTGAGCTGACCAGCGCCTCGGGCCGGGTGATCCCGCTCGGGGTGTACGCGCGCAAGAGCCTGTGGCAGCACATGGACGCGGACTACATCTTCGACATCACCCGCGCCGGGTTCGCGTACTACGAGCAGAAGTTCGACTGCCCCTACCCGTTCGAGAAGTACGACCAGCTGTTCGTGCCCGAGTTCAACGCGGGCGCCATGGAGAACGCGGGAGCGGTCACCTTCACCGAGACCTACGTGTTCCGGTCGAAGGTGACGGATGCGGTCAAGGAGCGCCGCGTCGTCACGATCCTCCACGAGCTGGCGCACATGTGGTTCGGTGACCTGGTCACCATGAAGTGGTGGAACGACCTGTGGCTGAACGAGTCGTTCGCCGAATGGGCGTCGACCATCGCCACCGCCGAGGCCACCGAGTGGACCGGGGCGTGGACCACGTTCAACGCGATGGAGAAGAGCTGGGCGTACCGTCAGGACCAGCTGCCGTCGACCCACCCGGTGGTGGCCGAGATCACCGACCTCGAGGACGTCCAGGTCAACTTCGACGGGATCACCTACGCGAAGGGCGGCTCGGTGCTCAAGCAGCTGACCGCCTGGGTCGGCATCGACGCCTTCTTCGCCGGTGTCGCCGCGTACTTCCGCAAGAACGCGTGGGGCAACACCGAGCTTTCCGACCTGCTGACCGAACTCGAGACCACCAGCGGGCGCGATCTGGGCGCCTGGTCGCGCAAGTGGCTCGAGACGGCCGGGGTGAACACCCTCACCCCGCTGATCGAGAACGACGCGAACGGCGTCATCACCCGGTTCGCGGTGGTGCAGACCGCCCCCGCCGACTACCCGACGATCCGGCCGCACCGGCTGGGCATCGGCTTCTACAACCTGCAGGACGGCGCCCTGGTGCGCGTGCACCACATCGAGCTGGACGTGGACGGCGACCGCACCGACGTGGCCGAGCTGAAGGGCATGGCGCGCCCCGACCTCGTGCTGCTCAACGACGACGACCTCGCCTACGCGAAGATCCGCCTGGACGACCGGTCGCTGGCCACCGCGGTGGCCCACCTCGACAAGATCACCGATCCGCTCGCCCGCTCCCTGGTGTGGGGCGCGGCCTGGGACCAGACGCGCGACGCCGAGGCATCCCCCAGCGACTACGTCGACCTGGTGCTGGGCAACATCGGCGCCGAGACCGAGTCGACCACGATCCGCACCACGCTGAACCAGCTGCTGCTGGCGGCGGCCGCGTACGTCGCACCCGAGCACCGCGATCAGACCCGGGTGCGGGTGGCCGACCGGCTGTGGGAGCTGGCGCAGGCGGCCGAGGCCGGCAGCGACAGCCAACTGCAGCTGGTGACCTCGTTCGCCGCCGGCGCGGCCGACGACCGACAGTGGGAGCAGGTGCGCGCGCTGCGCGACGGGCAGACTGTGCTGCCGGGTCTGCAGATCGACACCGACCTGTCGTGGCAGCTGCTGGTCTCGCTGGCCGCCGGTGGCAAGGTGACCGTCGCCGACATCGACGAGGCGCTCGCCGCCGACAACACCGCCAAGGGCGGCGAGTTCGCCGCCCAGGCCAAGGCGGCCCTGCCCACACCCGAGGCCAAGCAGGCCGCGTGGGACAGCCTGGTCGCGCGCGACGATCTGCCCAACACGGTGGTGCGCTCGGCTGCGGCCGGGTTCGTCCACCCCGCCGGTGCACAGCTGCTCGAGGCGTTCGTGCCGCAGTACTTCGACATGCTGCTGCCGGTGTGGCAGAACCGCACCTACCAGATCGCTAACTACCTGATCACCGGGCTGTACCCGGCGGCGCTGGCGAACACCGCCCTGCGTGACGCGACGCGCGCCTGGCTGACCGAGCACGCGGACGCACCGGCGGCACTGCGCCGCATCGTGGCCGAAAACCTCGCCGGCACCGAGCGCGCGCTGTCGGTGCAGGCCCGCGACCGGCAGGACTGACCGCGGGCCTCGACGGTCATCGCCGGCGCCCGCCGGCCCGGATGTGTCACAGAAGATGCGGGCTCTGCCCCTGGCATCCCGCATCTTGTGAGACATCCCTGCGGCGCGTGTCCCACAACGTGCGGCTTCATGACGCACCAGCTCGCACGTTGCCAGACACGCTCGCCGGTGGACCGCGGTCGCCAGGCCCGCCCGCCCGGAGTGGGTGCCGAACCCAGGCATCCGTGTGCGGGCCCGGCGCACCGAGTACCTCTCCGGTATGACGGATGCCACCGGGAATCGGTACCGCGGTCGGATGTGCCCGCGGGTGAAGGGCCGATAGCGTCGAGGGCATGATCACCGCAGAAGGCCTGACCAAGAGATTCGGGTCCAAGACCGCCGTCGACGATGTGTCGTTCACCGTCCAGCCCGGGAAGGTGACCGGATTCCTCGGCCCCAACGGCGCCGGAAAGTCCACGACGATGCGCATGATCGTGGGGCTCGACCGCCCCACGGCCGGCAGCGTCACCGTCAACGGAGCCCGGTACGTCTCGATGCGCGCTCCATTGCGCGAGGTGGGGGTGCTGCTGGACGCGAAGGCCGTGCACACCGGCCGTACCGCCCGCAGCCACCTGCGCGCGATGGCCGCCACGCACGGCATCTCGCGGCGCCGTGTCGACGAGGTCATCGAGCTGACCGGCATCACCTCGGTCGCCGGCAAACGGGCCGGCAAGTTCTCACTGGGCATGGGACAGCGTCTGGGCATCGCCGCGGCGCTGCTGGGCGACCCGCAGACCCTCATCCTCGACGAGCCGGTCAACGGCCTCGACCCCGAGGGCGTGCGCTGGGTGCGCCACTTCGTACGCCACGCCGCCGGCGAAGGCCGAACCGTACTGCTGTCGAGCCACCTGATGAGCGAGATGGCCCAGACCGCCGACCACGTGATCGTACTCGGCCGCGGCCGGGTGCTCGCCGATGCGGCGCTGGCCGACCTGGTGGAACAGTGGACCGTCGCCACCACGCGCGTGCGCTCTCCCCGGCTCGCCGACCTCGCCACCGCGGTCGCCGGCCCCGGCGTGCAGTTCACCGCCACCGGACCCGACACCGCCGAGATCACCGGCAGCCCCGCCGCCCGGATCGGCGATCTCGCCGCGGCCCGCGGCATCCCGCTGCACGAACTCACCCCGACGACCGGCTCGCTCGAGGACGCCTACCTCGCCCTGACCGAGCAGTCCGTCGAGTACGCCACCAAGGAGATCGCATGACCACCGTCACCTCCCCCGCCCCGGCTCGCGCCCGCACCACCGACGAGGGCATCCGCCTCGGTTTCGCCCGCGTGCTGCGCAGCGAGACCATCAAGCTGCTCACTCTGCGATCCACCTGGTGGTCGATCATCGTGGTCGCGCTGCTCTCGGTCGCGCTGTCGGCATTGATCGCCGCCTCGATCGCCGCGTCGATGCAGCAGGGTGTCAGCGCGACCGATCTCGCGCACGCGGTGCCGATGGCGGTGATCGCGCCGATCCAGTTCACGATGCTGCTGGCCGGCTCGCTGGGCGCCATCGCGATCACCGGCGAGTACTCCACCGGCATGATCCGCTCCACGCTCGCCGCCGAACCGCGCCGCGGCGTCGTCCTGGCCGCCAAGACGATCGTCGTCGCCGCCCTGCTGGCGGTGGTGAGCCTGGTGGTGTTCGCGCTCGCGCTGATCCCGGTGTGCGCGATCCTGAAGGCGGCGCCGTTGGATGTCACCGACCCGGGCACCCTGCTGCTGCCCGTGCTGTACGGATGCCTGTCGATGGCAGTGTTCGCCGTGCTGGGGCTGTCGTTCGGCTTCATCCTGCGCAACGGTCCCGGCGCCATCGCCGCGACCGCCGGGCTGCTGTTCGTGCTGCCGATCGTCGGGTCGATGTTCCCCTCCGAGGGGGCGTGGAGCTGGCTGCACACGGTTGCGGCTTACCTGCCGATGAACGCGGCGCAGGCGCTGACCACGACCCCCGGCGAGCACGGCATGATGACCGTTCCGGTGGCCCTGCTCACGCTCGGAGGCTGGGTCGCCGCCGGCCTGGTCGGCTCGTGGCTCGTGCTGCGCACCCGCGATGCGTGAGCGAGATCGCACCCCCGCCGACCGCACGTAGGGTCGGTTCCGTGCCCACCACCGCAGACCGCAGCCCGCGCGTCGACGACGCCGGGCTGCGGCTGCCGCGCCCGCCCGGCGTGATCCGGCGGTTCTGGGACCGGCATCCGGTGCTCAGCGACGTGCTGATCGCGCTGGTCAGCGCGGCCCTGAGCTTCGGCGGGTTCGCCTCGGCGCGCACGACGGTCGGCTCGCTCCCGCAGACCTCCCCGCCGGCGTGGGTGGTCGCCGGGATCGTCGTGCTGATGCTGGGCACTTGCACGGCGTTGCTGTTCCGGCGGCACGCGCCGCTGGTCGGCTTCGTGCTGTCGGTCGCCCTGCAGCTGACGGCGATCGTCGTGCCGCACGGCGCCGCGGTGCCGCTGCTCGTGGTCAGCACCTACGCCCTCGCGGTCTACCGGTCCACCCGCTGGTGCACGATCGCGGCGGTCACCGGCACCGCGGCCGTCACCGGCATCAGCCTGGTCGTGCTCGCCATGACCGATCCGGGGGCGGCGTTGCCGGCGTCGATCAACACGATGGTCAACACCGGGTTCTCGGTGCTGGTGGGTGCGCTCGTGGGCGTGAACGTCGGCAACCGGCGGCGGTGGATCGCCGCCGTGCTCGACCGGTCCCGGCAGCTGGTCGCCGAGCGTGACCAGCAGGCCGAGCTCGCCGCCGCCGCCGAGCGGGCACGTATCGCCCGCGAAATGCACGACATCGTCGCCCACTCACTCACCGTCATCGTCGCCCTCACCGAGGGGGCGGGCGCGACGGACGATGTCGTTCGCGCCCGCGAGGCGACGGATGCCGCGGCCGCCACGGCGCGGCAGGCGCTCGGCGAGATGCGCGCCATGCTGGGTGTCTTGCGCACCGACGAGACGTCGACCCCGCTCGCGCCTGTAGCCGTCGCCGACCCGCACGAGGTCGTCGCCACCGCGCAGCGGGCGGGCTTCCCGGTCACCCTCACCGTGACCGGTACGCCGCAGCTGCCCGCCGCGGTCGCGTTCGCGGTGGGGCGCATCGTGCAGGAGGGTGTGACCAACGCGATGCGTCACGCGCCCGGCGCCACGCGCATCGCCGTGCAGATCGCGTACCTGCCCGAGGGGGTGTCGGTGCGGATCGAGAACGACGGCCTGCGCGTGGCATCCGCCCCACCGGGCTACGGTCTGCGCGGCCTGGCCGAACGGGCGGCCCACCTGGGCGGCACGCTGCACGGCGGCCCCGCCGACGGGCGCTGGGTGCTGCACGCGCACCTGCCCATGACCAGCACCGACCCGGAGCCGAGATGACCGAACCGATCCGTGTGCTCATCGTCGACGACCAACAGCTGATCCGCGTCGGGTTCCGACTCATCCTCGAAGCCGAACCCGACATCGTCGTGGTCGGTGAGGCCGCCGACGGCGAAGAAGCCGTGCAGGCGTGCGCGCAGGCGCAGTTCGACGTGGTGCTGATGGACATCCGGATGCCGCGCCTGGACGGCATCGAGGCCACCCGGCGCATCGTCGCCGCGCGGGCGCAGACCCGCGTGCTGGTGCTGACCACGTTCGATCTCGACGAGTACGCCTTCGGGGCACTGGATGCCGGGGCCAGCGGTTTTCTGCTCAAGGACGCGCCGCGGCACGACCTGGTCGCAGCGGTGCGGGCGGTGCATCGCGGCGACGCGATCCTCGCCCCGCGCGCCACCCGGCTGCTGATCGACGCATACGCGACGGTCCCGGCCCAGCGCGCCGGCGACCTGCCGGCCGAACTCACCGACCGCGAACGGGACGTCTTCGAGGCGATCGGCCGGGGGCTTTCCAACGCCGAGATCGCGGCGGAACTGTTCCTCAGCGAATCGACCGTGAAGACCCACGTCGGCCGTGTGCTGGCCAAACTCGGCGCCCGCGACCGCGTGCACCTGGTGATCCTGGCACACCGCCTGGGTCTGGCACGCTGACCGAGCCGCGCACGCACCGTGTCTCAGAAGACGCGGGTTCGGGATGCCGCATCCCGCACCTTGTGAGACATCCCGCACCTTGTGGGACATCCCCGCGGGCCGTGGGTCGGTGGTGCGCAGGAGGGACCGGTCCGTTCAGCCGCCGGAAAGGCATCCCTCGTTAGGATCGAGGCGATGGCCTCTCTCCTTTTCTCCCCGGTGACCTGGGCCGCCGCGTCCGGCACGGGTGCGACGACGCAGTTCGAGAAGATCCTCGCGTTCGTCATCGAGGCCGGCTGGCGCCTGCTCGGCGCGGTCGGCATCGTGGTCGGCGCGGTCGTGGTGGCGTGGCTGCTGCGCATCCTCATACGCCGCGTCGTGACCCGCATCGTCAACGGCGCCAAGAACAAGGCGCAGGTGCAGGACACCCAGGCGCTGGAGCGCTCGCCGCTCGCGTCGGTACGGCTCGTGCAGCGCACCCGCACCCTTGGCACGATCCTCAGCAACGCGGTGAACGTGCTCGTCGGGGTGATCGCGATCATCCTCATCGTGAACGTGCTGTTCCCCGGCATCCTGGGCTCGTTCGCCCTGCTCACCGCGGCGCTGGGCGCCGGCCTCGGTTTCGGTGCGCAGAACATCGTGAAAGACGTGCTCAACGGCATCTTCATCGTCGCCGAAGACCAGATCGGCATCGGCGACGTGGTCGACCTGGGGCTGGCGACCGGCGTCGTCGAATACGTGAGCGTGCGCGTCACGCACGTGCGCGACGTCAACGGCACGCTCTGGTATGTGCGCAACGGTGAGGTGACCCGCATCGGCAACATGTCCAAGGGCTGGTCGCGGGTCATCGTCGACGTGACGGTGCCCGTCGACGCCGACGTGGCGGCGGTCGAGAAGCAGATGATGGATGCCGCCACCACGCTCACGAAGGACGCGAAGTGGCGCACCCGGATCACCGGCTACCCCGAGCTGTGGGGCCTGCAGTCGGTGGCCGGCGAGACCCTGGTGCTGCGGATCGTGCTGAAGACCCGCTCGCACGCCAAGGACGATGTGGCGGCCGAGCTGCGCCTGCGGTTGCGCTCGGGGCTGGACGAGGCCGGCATCGACCTGTCGGGGTTGGGGTCGGTCGTGCTCGAAGGCGCCGAAGGGGCGCAGCGGGTGCGCGGTGCCCACCCGCCCAAGACCAAGCCGAACCCGGTGCAGGCCGACGTCGTGTGGAAGCCGAAGAAGAAGGGCAAGCGCGGCGGCGACGGCGAGACGGACCCGAAGGCGACGTCATGACGGATGCCACGCCCCTGTCGTTCTTCGACGAGATCGGCGGCCACGACACCTTCGCGAAGCTGGTGCACCTGTTCTATCAGGGTGTGGCCACCGACGAGGTGCTGCGCCCGATGTACCCGGCCCACGACATGGACGGCGCCGAGCGGCGGCTGTGTCTGTTCCTCGAGCAGTACTGGGGCGGCCCTTCGGTCTACAGCCAGGAACGCGGGCATCCCCGACTGCGGATGCGGCACGTCGCCTTCCACGTCAACCCCGACGCACGCGACCGCTGGCTCGGCCACATGCGCGCGGCCCTCGATCAGCTGCGGCTGCCGCCGCTGCACGACGTGACGCTGTGGGACTACCTGCAACGCGCCGCCCACTCCCTGGTGAACACGTTCGAGCCGACCCCTGCCCCGCCGTCGAAGGAGACGTGATGACCACGGATGCCGTGCACCGCTCTGCGCACAGTACCGACCTCCTCGTGATCGGGTGGGGCCTGGCGGGCCTGGTCGCCGCGTCCGAAGCGGTCGCGGCCGGCAAGCACGTGGTCATCGTCGATCAGGAGCCGCGCACGAATCTCGGCGGGCAGGCGTGGTGGTCGTTCGGCGGGTTGTTCTTCGTCGACTCCCCCGAACAGCGCCGGTTCGGCATCCGCGACTCGCTCGAGCTCGCCCGACAGGACTGGTTCGCCACCGCGGGGTTCGACCGTGACGAGGATGCCTGGCCGCGCCGCTGGGCCGAGGCGTACCTGCAGTTCGCCCACCATGAGAAGCGGGCCTGGCTGCGCGAGAAGGGCGTCGGGTTCTTTCCGGTGGTGGGCTGGGCCGAGCGCGGCGGCTACACCGCGACGGGCCCGGGCAATTCGGTGCCCCGGTTCCACATCACGTGGGGCACCGGTCCGGGCATCGTCGCACCGTTCCAGGCCGCCGTGGAGCAGGCCGAGGCATCCGGTCGCGTCACGATCCTCCCCCGCCACCGGGTCACGCACCTGACGAGCCACGACGGCACGATCACCGGTGCGGCCGGCGACATCCTGGCCCCCTCGGGCGCCGCCCGGGGCGTGGCCACCTCACGTGAGACGGTCGGGTCGTTCGTCGTCACCGCCGGGGCCACGATCGTCGCGTCGGGTGGCATCGGCGGCAACCACGACCTGGTACGCCGCCAGTGGCCCGAGCGCCTCGGCACGCCGCCCGACTCGATGGTGACCGGCGTGCCCGCCTACGTCGACGGGTCGATGCAGCCGGTGGTCGCCGAAGCCGGCGCCCGCCTGATCAACGGCGATCGGATGTGGCACTACGTCGAAGGCATCCAGAACTGGGACCCGGTGTGGCCGGGCCACGGCATCCGGATCCTGCCGGGGCCGTCGTCGGTGTGGCTGGATGCCACCGGCCGGCGCCTGCCGGTGCCGTTGTTCCCGGGGTTCGACACGCTCGGCACGCTCGTGCACCTGCGACGCACCGGGTACGACCATTCCTGGTTCGTGCTGTCGCAGCGCATCGTCGAGAAGGAGTTCACGCTCTCGGGCAGCGAGCAGAACCCCGACCTGACCGGCAAGGACGTGCCGCTGCTCCTGAAGTCCCGTCTCGGCAAGGGCGCATCGGGTCCGGTGCAGGCGTTTCTCGACCACGGCGCCGACTTCGTGGTGCGGCCCACCCTCGACGCGCTCATCGCGGGGATGCGCGAGCTGCCCGGCGGTGACGCGCTCGATCCGGAACGAGTACGCACCGAGGTCGAGGCCCGTGACCGCGAGATGGACAACGAGTTCACCAAGGATGCGCAGATCGCCATGCTGCGTTCGGCGCGGGCCTACCGCGGCGACCGGTTGGTGCGCACGGCGGCGCCGCACCGCATCCTCGATCCGGACGCCGGGCCGCTGATCGCCGTGAAGCTGCACGTGCTCACCCGCAAGTCACTGGGCGGCATCCAGACCGACCTGTCGTCACGCGCGCTCGACGCCGACGGTGCACCGGTGCCGGGGCTGTACGCCGCGGGCGAGGCGGCCGGGTTCGGCGGGGGCGGCGTGCACGGGTACCGGGCGCTGGAGGGCACGTTCGTGGGGGGATGCCTGTTCTCAGGCCGCATCGCCGGCCGGGCGGCCGCCGCCGCGCTCTGACGGCCCCCGCCACCGGCACGCGTCAGGAACCGGTGGCACGCACCGCGGTCATGCCGGTGTGCGCGGGGCCGCGCCACAGCACGTGGCCGCGCCGCAACGAGATGCGGGTCCACCGCCCGCAGATGCGCACCGGTGCCGCCTCCTCGTCCTCGCCCACGAACCCCAGGGTGAGGGCCGCGAACGCGACGCCGCGGGGCAACCCGCCCAGATCGTCGTCGGGTTCGCTCCACACCCGGCCGCGCACCGCCTGCACCACCTGCTCCCCCGGTTCCAGCGGCAGGGCGTGCGCGACCGCCGACATGCCCCACTGGGCGCGTTCGCGCAGCCGCGCGGCATCCAGTGCCCCGGCGGGGCGCCACCCGGCGCGGGGCACCGGCGCCGACGCCCACAGCGGGCGCTCGATCGCCACCTCGGGCAGTTGCACGCAGCGCGGGTCGTCGGCGGCCGGCTGCAGCAGCACCGCCTCGACGACCAGGTCGCATTCCAGCTCGGGATCGATCGGCAGCGCCCGCAGGCCCAGCACCGTGGGGGTGGCATCCAGCAGCCCCTGCCGCACCAGCGGTGCGGCCGTGCACGCGAGGGTGCCGCCGGCGGCATGCAGGTGCACGGCACCGTCGCCGGCGCGCGCGGCGCGACCGGCGAAGGTGAGCAGGTCGGCCGCGGCGTACGCATCGGGGAACACGAGCCGCTCGGCCATCGGTTCTAAGCTAGTCGACGTGACGGACCCCGCCTCTGCCGACCTCGCCGATCCGATCGCGTCGCTGCTGGAGGTGCTCGACCTGTCGGATTCGCGGGCGCGCACCACCGAGGACATCTTCGTGGGCGTCTCACAGCCGATGCCGCACGGCCGGGTGTACGGCGGTCAGGTGCTGGCCCAGTCGATCGTCGCCGCACAGCGCACGGTCGAGCCCGACCGGGTGGCACATTCGATGCACGGCTACTTCCTGCGACCGGGCGACGCCCGTGAGCCGATCACGTATTCCGTCGACCGCATACACGATGGCCGGTCGTTCTCGACCCGCCGCACCCAGGGTTTCCAGGGCGGGGTGCCGATCTTCTCGATGATCGCGTCGTTCGAGCACGAGACGGCAGGCCTCGAGCACCAGGCACCCATGCCCGACGACGTACCCGGCCCCGAGGACCTGCCCTCCGATGACGGCGAAGCGCCCGGCATCCACCCGCACACCCGGCGGATGATCGCCGAGCGTCCCGTCGACGTGCGACATGTGCCCTCGCCGATCTACACGTCGGTCGAGGAGCCGGCGACGCCGTGCCAGGCGGTGTGGATGCGTGCCCGCCGACGCCTGCCCGACGATCCGGCGGTGCACCGCGCGGCGCTGGTGTATCTGACCGACATGACGATCCAGGAGTCGATCCTGCGCGCACACGGCGTCGCGTGGAACACGCCCGGACTGAAGGTCGCCAGCCTCGACCACGCGATGTGGTGGCACCGCGACGGGCGGGTCGACGAGTGGATGCTGTACGTGCAATCCTCGCCCAGTGCCCGCGCCGGCCGCGGCCTCGGCCAGGGCCGCATCTATGCGCGGGACGGCCGGCTGCTGGCGTCGGTCGCGCAAGAGGTCATGGTGCGCGTGCCCGACCCGCGCTGATCGCCGCCGACGTCAGCGCCGGTGCGCGTACACGATCGGCTCGCCCAGGTAGGGCGTCCAGGCGTCCCGTTCGGCGGCGCTCAGCCGCAGCGGTCGGCCGGTCGTGGCATCCACCTTCACCACCACCGCCGTCGAGCGCGCGTAGACCTGCTGACCGGCGGCGCCGGCGGTCTGGCGAGGCGAGCACACCTCGTAACAGACCTCGATGCTCGAGCCGCCGAGCGACCCGAACCACATCTGCACGTCGAGCGGATGCCGCTGGTAGGGCACCGGTGCCACGTACTCGATCTCTTGCCGGGCGATGAGGGTGAGCACGCCGCTGTCGGGGCCGCTTTTCAGCACCGCGGTGTCGGGGGCGTCCTCCCCCGGCTCCGGCTGCCAGAACGCACGCACCCGCGCCTCTTCGAGCAGCTTGAGCATCGCCGTGTTGTTGACGTGGTTGTACGCGTCGAGATCTCCCCACCGCAGCGGGATGGGCACGTGCAGACGGCGCGGCTCAGTCACGGGTGAGCTTGCGGTAGGTGGACCGGTGCGGGGTCGCGGCATCCGGACCCAGCCGTTCGATCTTGTTCTTCTCGTACGCCTCGAAGTTGCCCTCGAACCAGTGCCACTGATCGGGTTTGTCGTCGGTGCCCTCGTAGGCCAGGATGTGCGTGGCGATGCGGTCGAGGAACCACCGGTCGTGGGTGATGACGACCGCGCAGCCGGGGAACTCCAGCAGTGCGTTCTCGAGCGACTGCAGGGTCTCGACGTCGAGGTCGTTGGTGGGCTCGTCCAACAGCAGCAGGTTGCCGCCCTGTTTGAGGGTCAGCGCCAGGTTCAGCCGGTTGCGCTCACCGCCCGAGAGCACCCCGGCCTTCTTCTGCTGGTCGGGTCCCTTGAATCCGAACTTCGAGACGTAGGCGCGGGACGGGATCTCGGTCTTGCCGACCGTGATGATGTCCAGCCCGTCCGAGACGACCTCCCACAACGTCTTGTTGGGGTCGATGCCGGCACGGGACTGGTCGACGTAGCTGATCTGGACGGTCTCGCCGACCTTCAGTTCGCCGCCGTCGAGCGGCTCGAGGCCGACGATGGTCTTGAACAACGTGGTCTTGCCGACGCCGTTGGGGCCGATGACGCCGACGATGCCGTTGGGCGGCAGGCTGAAGCTGAGCCCGTCGATGAGCGAGCGGCCGTCGAAGCCCTTCTGCAGGTTCTTCGCTTCGATCACGACGCTGCCCAGGCGCGGCCCCGGCGGAATCTGGATCTCTTCGAAGTCGAGCTTGCGGGTGCGCTCGGCCTCGGCCGCCATCTCTTCATAGCGGGCCAGTCGCGCCTTGGACTTGGCCTGACGGCCCTTCGCGTTCGAGCGCACCCACTCGAGTTCGTCGGCGAGGCGCTTCGCGAGCTTGGCGTCCTTCTTGCCCTGCACCTGCAGGCGCTCGGCCTTCTTCTCGAGGTAGGTGGAGTAGTTGCCCTCGTAGCCGATGAGGCGGCCGCGGTCGACCTCGGCGATCCATTCGGCGACGTTGTCGAGGAAGTACCGGTCGTGGGTGATGGCGATCACCGCACCGGGGTACTTCTGCAGGTGCTGCTCGAGCCAGAGCACGCTCTCGGCGTCGAGGTGGTTGGTGGGCTCGTCCAGCAGCAGCAGGTCGGGCTTCTGCAGCAGCAGCCGGGTGAGCGCGACCCGGCGCTTCTCACCGCCCGAGAGGGTGGCGACCTGGGCGTCGCCGGGCGGGGTGCGCAGCGCGTCCATGGCCTGCTCGAGCTGGGAGTCGAGGTCCCAGGCGTCGGCGGCGTCGATCTCCTCCTGCAGGGTGCCCATCTCGGCGAGCAGGGTGTCGAAGTCGGCGTCGGGGTCGCTCATCAGCGCCGAGATTTCGTTGAAGCGGTCGAGCTTGGCCTTGATCGCGACGCCGGACTGGATGTTCTCGAGCACCGTCTTGGACTCGTCGAGCTCAGGCTCCTGCATGAGGATGCCGACGCTGTAGCCGGGTGAGAGGGTCGCCTCACCGTTGGACGGCTGGTCGAGGCCGGCCATGATCTTCAGGATCGTGGACTTACCGGCACCGTTGGGACCGACCATGCCGATCTTGGCCCCGGGGAGGAACGCCATCGTCACGTCGTCGAGGATCAGCTTCTCGCCGACGGTCTTGCGGGCACGGACCATCTGGTAGATGTACTCAGCCACGGGTATACGCACGCTCCTTCTGAGCCCTGGTCGGTCAGCCTCCCAGCCTACCGGGCATCGGCGCAGCGGCCGCATCGGCGCCGGCAGGGCCGCGGCGGGGGGTACGGACCGGAGGAGACCCGCCCGGGGTGATCGCGGGGTGCGGACCGGAGGAGACCCGCCTGGGGCGACGGCGGGGTGCGGACCGGAGGAGACCCGCCCGGGCGATCTGCGCAGCGGCCGCATCGGCCCCGGCAGGGCCGCGGCGGGGGGTGCGGACCGGAGGAGGTCCGCCTGGGGCGACGGCGGGGTGCGGCGACGTCCTCACCGATCGTCGTCGTCACCGGTCGTCGATGCCGGTCGTCGTCACCGGTCACCGATGCCGGTCGTCGTGACCGGTCGTCGATGCCGGTCGTGTCACCGGTCGTCGATGCCGGTCGTCGTCACCGGTCGTCGATGCCGGTCGTCGTGACAGGTCGTCGATGCCGGTCGTCGTCACCGGTCGGAGCGGGGCGCGGTCACCAGTCGATGACCCGTGTCCTCCCGAGCAGGCATCCCCCGCCGGCAAGACCCGGCAGCACGGCGGTGACCGGTGTGCCGGTGTCAGGACCGACCTGTCCGACCAGGCACTGACCGTCCTTCCATCGCACCGAGAACTGCAGGCTCTCGGCCGGGTTGCCGACCGTGGAGAGGTCTGCGGTGACCTGCATGGCCTTCTTGTCGAACCCCGCCTTCACGAGCGCGTCCACATATGCACGCCCCTTCACCTTGTCGGCGCCGGCCCACACGTGCTCGACGACGGCGCGGAACAACGGAAGGTTGTCTTTCGCCGTCCCGTCCGGAACAAGCCGTGGCGTCGCGGACGGCGTGGGATGCGGGGTCGCCGAGTGGGTGGGCCCCGACGTCGAAGCGGTCGGGTGCGGCGTCGTCGGCGAGCACCCGGTCACCATGAGGGCGAGCGCGAGCACGGACGCGGCGGTGGACGCGGCGATCACCCGCGGACGGGCGACGCGTCGGGGCGCGACACGGGTTCCGGGCATGCCCCGAGTCTAGGCGGCACCCCCGCCCGAGCACGTCCGCCGGTGCCGGCCACACCCGCACGCCCACGTTCGGGCGCGGGCGCGCGGGTGGCTCTCAGAACGGCGCATCGGCGAGGTCGGCCTGCCGATCGGTACCGGCCGGTTCCGCCTCGGTGCCGGGCGCAGGCGCCCACGCCGACCCGTCGTCGCTGACCGGCTGCGAGGTCGGCCACGACGAGGCCTGTGCCTCGCCGGTCGGGGTGGCCGTGGCATCCGAGGTCTGCGGGACCGGCCACGACTGCGGCGTGCGCTCGGCTCGGGTGTAGCTGGTGGTCCCCCAGAGCAGGTCGTGGCCGATCGCGTCGGCGTCGATCTCGACGCTCAGGCCCTTCTTCTCGCCGGCCTGCCACTCGCGCAGCCGGAGCTTGCCGGTCACGATGACACGCTCGCCCTTGTGCAGCGACGCGGCGGCGTGCTCGCCGAGGGTGCGGAACACGGAGACCTGGTACCAGTTGGTGGTGGATTCCACCCACTCCTTCTTGTCGCGGTCGAAGTACCGCTGACTGCTGGCCACACGGAACGTGGTCAGGGGAACGCCGCCGCCGGTGAGACGTCGCTCCGGTTCGGTGGCGATGTTGCCGGTGATGGTGATCATGTCGCTCATCTCGCTGTCCTTTCCGACATGGGATGCCGGAGACCTTCCCCGGCTGCTCCGGTGCCCGCGTGCCCGACAGGGCACCGGAGCACTCCCCACTGTGCCCGCCCGCGCCCGCGTCGTGGGACCGATCGCACGATCTGTGGACACATCGACCGGAATGCCCGATCACGGCCGGTTGGGGAGGCGGCGGCGCAGTGTCGGAGGTCGCATCTATCTTCGAAGCAGGAGGACATCATGCGTACCACACTCTCGCCCACCCCGCGCACGCGGCCGCGCTTGCAGGCCTCGCTGCGTCTCGTGCCGATCGGCTGCGACCACTGGCGGGTGCTCGACGCCGCCGGGCTCATCGTCGGCCATGTCGACGCGCGCGCAGATCCGCACGGTACGAGGTATCGGGCCCGTCGCTACCAGCCGGCGGCACGCCGATTCCTCGAACTCGGGGAGTTCTGGTCGATCGACGACGCCGTGGACTGCCTGAGGCTGAGCCGCTGAGTCGCTGCGCAGCTGCGCCGATGACCCGGCGGGCGTTCGCGTGGCCGGCTACCGGGCGCCGTCGGCGGCCTGCACCAGGCCCTCCAGCCGGTACCCGAGCCATTCGTAGATGCCGAACCGCGGATCGTCGTCGTCGTGGTCGGCCTCGCTGCGGATGCCCAGCCGTGAGGCCAGCACGAGCCGCAGTGCGGTCAGAGTGCGCAGCCAGGCGTCGAGACGGTCGGGTGCGAGCACGATCGACAGCGTCTGCAGCGCCTCGTCCTCGGTGGTGGGCGCGTCATGGTCCGGCAGGGCCGCCAGCACCGCCTGCGCGTCCTCATCACGCCGACCGAGCAGGTCGGCTGCGGTGAGGTCGCGGAACTGACGGGATGCCTCGGGGTCGTCCGAGTACGCATCCGGTACCAGCCGGGCCACCGCGGGATCGCGCGGGGTGGTGGCATCCATCGCCTCGCTGCTGTGCAACAGATCGCGGAACTGGCGCACCAGGTCGGCGAGGTGTGCGGCCTCGAGCGCGGTGATCTCGAGGACGACGGTGCGCGGCGCGGTCATGCCGGGGCCTTTCGGATCGTGGCCCACAGGCCGTAGTCGTGCATGGCCTGTGCGTGCAGCTCCATCTGTTCTCGCGGCCCCGTGGCGACCACCGCGTGGCCTTCGTGGTGCACGGCGAGCATGAGCCGGGTGGCGACCTCTTGCGAATACCCGAAGTACTCGCGCAGCACGCGCACCACGTAGCTCATGAGGTTGACCGGGTCGTTCCAGACCACGGTCTGCCACGGCCGGTCGGGATCGACTGCGTCGTGCAGGTCGACGTCCTCGCGGGTGTCGGGCACGGCGAGCGCGGTCATGCCCACCCCAGTTCGTGCAGGCGGTCGTCGTCGATGCCGTAGAAGTGCGCGATCTCGTGCACAAGGGTGGTGTGCACTTCGTCGCGCAGTTCGTCTTCGTCGGCGCAGGCGGCCAGATGCGGTTCGCGGTAGACGATGATGCGGTCGGGTAACTCTCCGACGCCGTAGCGGTCGCGTTCCGTCAACGCCCAGCCGTCGTAGAGGCCGAACAGGTCGAGGCTGCCGTCTTCGGGGCGGTCCTCGACGACGAACACGACATTGTCCAGGCCGTCCACCATGTCGTCGGGCAGCCGGTCCAACTCGTCGACGACGAGGGCCTCGAAGCTGGTGGCATCCATCTGCAGCATCGGCCGTTCCCTCACTTGGGGTCCCTTCATAGCACGTTCGTCAACTTCTCCCCACGGCTAAACACCTTGGTCACCCTGTGGAGGCGGGGTGTCTACCGGGTGCCTCAACGGCGGGACTCCGCCCCGATTCGGGACTCTCGGGGCGTGGTGCTGAGGATGGAAGATCTTCAAACTCTTCTCACCACCTCCGAGGTCGATCGTCTCGTGGACGATTATCTCGCGGAAGCGGGTGTCAACGAGTCGGTCGAGCGGTACAGCGCACATGGTGCCACGCTGTCGGCGCACCTGAGTCGCCACCGGGTGTCACGGCGTCGTCCGGAGTTGGGAGTCGGTGAGGCGGCCGAGTCCGTGAAGCTCTACCCGGGCAGTGCCTCCATGCCGACGATCGCGCAGAGTACGGGAGTGGATCGGAAGGCGATCCGCCGCGCCCTGGTCGAAGCATCCTCGACCAGCGCATGAGTTGAAGATGAACCGCCGCAGGTTCTCTGCCGCTTCTGTGTGGGGAGAGGCTCGCGGACGAGGGTCCCGTAGTCGGCAGTCTCGAACTCGTTCGGGCTGACCATTCCGAGGCTTACTCTGGCTCGTGTCCGGATCAGGTGCGACGCATGTGTCACGCCGCCGCTTGTGACTCAGATGTACCGAGGTGAGTAGCCGCAGAAGCGCTATGACGAGAAAACCCGGCCCCAGAGGGGCCGGGTGGTGTGTCTCCAGTGTAGCAGCGCCACGGCGCCGACTACCAGTCTGGGGGCTTGGTGATGCGCGGGCCGATGGTCGGCGGAAGCTGGTGTGCGTACCAGTCGGAGGGTTGCATCTGGTACCACCAGTGGTTGCCCACGCCGTCGGTGTGATTCCCGGCGAGCTTGCCCGCGCGATAGCCCCTGGTGGGGTTGACGAGGCCGACTGGTACTCGATCTCGTGCGAAGGCAATGGGGTACGCCAGGTCGCTGTCGTTGGAAATCACGACGGCGGCAGCCACGACCTCGGTGAGCACGTCGATGAGGAGATGGGATGCGACGTTGACGTCGGAGCCCTTCTCTTCCCGGCGGGCAACGGAGGCCATGAACCGAGCGTCGGGAACGTCTTGCTCGCGTCCGTCCTGCACCATCAGCGGCCACTGGGGATGACTGATGATCGGCTTGCCGTTGCGACCGGCGGTCGCGAGCGGCGCCGTGGCGACCGCCCGAAGCGCGATCGCGGACGGTGCAAGCTTGCGCGCGACTGCCCGTCAGCTGGATGTTGAATCCATCACCATCGCGGGCCGCCGGGGGAAACCACCCCGACCAGGCGTCTCACGAAAAACCTTTGCCCCGGATCGAAACCGGGGGCAAAGTTGTCTGGGGTGAGTAACGGGACTTGAACCCGCGACCCCCTGGACCACAACCAGGTGCTCTACCAACTGAGCTATACCCACCATGCGCCCACCGAAGCAGGCAGCCAGAAGATTCTCTCACACCTTCGGGGCGAACGACGACACGGTGGCCGCCGCGACGGCCTTCGCATCGTCGCTGGTCGGCCCCGGCGTCGGCACGAACACGGCGTCGCGGTAGTACGCGAGTTCGCGGATGGATTCGCGGATGTCGGCGAGTGCCCGGTGACCGCCGTCCTTGGCCGGCGCGTGGATGTACGCGCGCGGGTACCAGCGTCGGGCGAGTTCTTTGATGCTCGACACGTCGACGCTGCGGTAGTGCAGCCAGGTGTCCACCTGTGGCATGTACTTGGCCAGGAACATCCGGTCGGTGCCGATGGTGTTGCCCGCCAACGGCGCCTTGCCCTGCACCGGCACGAACCGGCGGATGTAGGCGAGGGTGAGATCCTCGGCCTCGGCAAGGGGGATGCCGTGCGGGATCTCATCGATCAGGCCCGAGTGGGTGTGCATCTTGGTGACGAAGTCGTTCATGTGGGCCAGCGCGGCCTCGCCCGCACGGATCACCAGCTGCAGGCCCGCATCGAGCGGATGCAGGTCGAAGTCGGTCACGATCACGGCGATCTCGACGAGTTCGTCGACCGAGAGGTCGAGGCCCGTCATCTCGCAGTCGATCCAGACGAGCCGGTCGTTCTCGGATGATCCCACCATGCGTTCATCCTAGTGACGGACCCGGACACCCCCTCGGCGCGCGAGCGCCCGACGTACCCGAAAAGCCCCCCCGGGAGTGTCTGGGTTCGCGACATAGGTCACAGATGATGGGTCGCTGGTGAGTCGGGTCATAGGTCACAGTCGGGGGCATGTCGAAGCATCGTGTCGTCGTGTTGAAGATCGTTGCCCGGGAGCTGACGGTCACCGAAGCCGCTGACGCCTACCAGATGTCGCGCCGCCATATCCACCGTCTCCTCGCCCGCTACCGGGAAGGTGGAATCGACGCGGTCGAACCCCGGTCCCGGGCACCGCTGTCCTCGCCGCAGCGGGTCACCGACCGGGTTCGGGAACGCGTCATCGCGTTGCGCCGGTCGCTGACGGCAGAGGGGCTGGACGCGGGACCACTCACGATCGGATGGCACCTGCGCGAGG
>NZ_AULS01000004.1 GCF_000422405.1 Microbacterium luticocti DSM 19459 | reverse complement strand
CTTGCCGGAAACAACTGGTCATCCCACGGTGGCCCTCCATCGTCAACGACGACGAGGACCCCGCAGGAATTGACACCACGCTATGGGACTCACCCGCAGGCGCGCCATTCGCGTCGACCGAATCGGTGAGTGGGTATTCGGTCGACGCAAATGGCGACGCTTTCGCGGTTCCGGTCACCATTTGCGTCGACTGAATCCGGCAAGGCGAACCAGCCGACCCATCGGCCGTGGGCTTCCGCGCGCACTTCGCCGACTTGGCGGATCGCCTCGGCCTCACCCGCCGACTGCGTTGTCGCTTGATTCAGCAACGCCGAGAATTCCTGTTCCCGCTGCGTTACCGCTGCGCCCATCCTGGCAAAGCGAAGCCCCGCGATCCCATTGTTTTCAAGGGTTCGCGGGGCTTCGACGATGGCGGTGACGGTGGGATTTGAACCCACGGTAGGGGGTTACCCTACACAACTTTTCGAGAGTTGCACCTTCGGCCGCTCGGACACGTCACCGCCGTCAAGTGTACGTGA
Source organism: Microbacterium luticocti DSM 19459 (assembly GCF_000422405.1). Classification (GTDB taxonomy): domain Bacteria; phylum Actinomycetota; class Actinomycetes; order Actinomycetales; family Microbacteriaceae; genus Microbacterium; species Microbacterium luticocti. Next base: position 208,708 of record NZ_AULS01000004.1, on the reverse strand, counting down.
CGCCCGGCGGGGTCGGCAAACGGCGGGCCTGCACGTCATGAGGGCCGGGCCGACGGCGTCACCCGAGCCTTCGCCGTGAGAACCCTTTTGTCCGGCTGCATTTGATTGCCTCAGGCAACCATTCTGGCTAGCGTGGGATCATGACCAGGCCCGACGCGACGAGCACCCCCGCGACGAGCACCATCACGACCATCCCCGCGAGGAGCACCACCGCGAGCACCGACGCGGTGCTGCTCGCGGCCCTGACCGCGCTCATGTCGGACTGGTCGTCACCGCGCGTGCAGGCGCGGTTCGCACGCCTGGCCGGCGTCGACCTCGACGCGGCCGACATCCACCCGCTCTACCACCTCGGCATGCACGGCCCCACCCGCGCCAGCGACCTCGCCTCAGCACTCCAGCTGAGCCGTCCCACGATGAGCAAACAGCTCGCGCGCCTGGCCGCCGCACGACTGATCGAGCGCTCCCCCGACCCGACCGACGGACGCGCCGTGCTCGTCTCGCTGTCGCCCGAGGGCACGCGCATCCATGCCGCCCTGGTCGCGCGCGGGCGCGACGCCGTCCGCGAGGCACTGGCCACGTGGCATCCCGACGACCGGCGACGCTTCGCCGAACTCACCACCCGCTTCGTCGCCGCCGTCGGCGTCGACGTTCCCACCACGCCGGCAGAGCCGGCATCACCCGGCGATCGCACTCCCGCGGCCGCCACCGACAGGAGGACATCATGACCCGCACCTACGTCGTCACCGGAGCCGGCTCCGGCATCGGCGCCACCACCGCCCGGCTGCTGCGCGAGCGCGGCCAGAAGGTCATCGGCGTCGACCTCAAGGGCGCCGACATCGAAGCCGACCTCTCGACCCCGCAGGGGCGAGTGGATGCCGCAGCCGCCGCGACCGCGGCAGCCGACGGCCGGGTCGACGCGGTCATCGCCTGCGCCGGCATCTCGGCACCGATCCCGAAGACGATCTCGGTGAACTTCTTCGGCGTGACCGAATTCCTCACCGCCCTGCTGCCCGCTCTTGGTCGGTCGGACGCCCCGCGCGCCGCGGTCGTCTCGTCGATGGCGTCGCTGCAGCCCAACTCGCCCGAGATGGTCGATGCGGCCCTCGCCGGCGACGAACCGAAGGCGCTCGAGATCGCCGGCCACGTCGTGGCCCAGGGACCCGAGGCCGCCTACCTGGTCTACCCGTCGTCGAAGCGCGCGCTCGCCCGCTGGGTGCGCCGCGAGTCGATCACACCGGCCTGGGCCGGCGCCGGCATCCCCCTCAACGGCGTCGCACCCGGTACCGTGCTCACCCCGATGACCGCGGACCTGCTGGCCTCGGCCGACGGCGCCGCCATGGTCGACGCGGCCGTGCCGATGCCGCTGAACTACCACCAGCCGCCGGAGTCGATCGCCAACCTGCTCATCTGGCTGACGAGCGTCGAGAACACGCACATGGCCGGACAGGTCATCTACGACGATGGCGGAGCCGACGCCACCCTGCGCGGCGACGACATCTGGTCGTGGAACGACCCGAAGTAGAAGCCCGCCCCGGTCGCCGTCCTCACCAGGGGGCGGCGACCTCGGCGTGCGTACGCAGGATCGACTCGGTCGTGCGCGCGGGCGCGCGCCCGATCCCACACTCCGTCGCCACCCCGAAGACCGGCACGTGCCGCAGCGCGACCTGGATCCGCCGGCGCGCGCCCGCGACCCCGTCTTCGCGGTGCACCAGCCCCAGGTACAGCTCGCTGTCGTCGATCTGCAGACCGTCGAGCGGGGCGTAGTACGCGTCGTCGTCGCGCTCGATCGGCACCGGCAGGTGGATCCAATCGATGCGACGGGTGGATGCCGCAGCCAGCATGTTCGCGAAACGCACCAGGTTGCCGGCATCGGCCGGTTCGACGAAGTGCTTCTCGGCGACGTCGCCGTAGCAGAGGTGGAACCCCACCTCCACGTCGTCGGGCACCCGATCGGCCTGTTCGGCCGAGCGTGCGGTCAGTCCGTCCCAGACGTCACCCTCCCACCACGGCGCGGCGCTGACACCCTCGATCATGCCGAACTCGACGGCGTTGTCCCACTGGATCGCGAGGTCGGCGTGCCGGATCGCGGCGAGGATCTCGTCGAGTTCGCGATACATGGCCGCGCGGTACACGGGCTCGATCGCCGCGTGCTGTTCGGGCGGGAAGAACGCACCCACCACGGCGAGCGGTGTCGGCAGCGACACCTGAAAACGTGTGCCCTCAGGCACCACGCCCTCCTCGCGCAGCCGCCGGAAGATCGCGTACGACTCCTGCGCCGCCGCCGCATACCCGAGCGGCGGGAACACGATCGTCGCCGGGTCGACGCCGTCGGCCACGCGCAGCGGCCGGGCATCGAGCATCCGCAGCATGCGCGGTTGGTCGCCCACCCGCTCGATGCCGGCGGCCTGGCCGAGTACATCGGGCTGGAACATGATCCAGTGGAACCGCGGGCCGCATTCCCCGTCCGGAATACGTCTCAGGTGTGCGCCGAGGATGCCGGCGGCCTGTCGCATGGTGGTTTCGGCGTCGTCGTAGTTGACGCTGCCGACGAGGTGTGCGCCCTGAGGCTGGGTCATGATCGTGCCTGTCGTTCGAGGGGGGATGCCACTCCCACGCTACCGGCACGGCGCTCTCAGGCCACGAACGGTGCCCGTACCGCCCCTCCGCCGCGGCTCGTCGTCGCTGCGGCGGGCGCAGGGTCGCCGCGGCGGGCGGCGCCGGGCCGCTGCGGCGCGCGCGGGTCGCCGCGGCGCGCGCCGGGTCGCCGCGGCGGGGGGTTGCTGCGGCGGGTGGCGGGTCGCTGCGGCGGGCGCCGGCCCGCTGCGGCGGGCGGCGGGCGCCGGGTCGCCGCGGCGGGCGCCGGGTCGGTACGGCGGGCGAGGGTCGCTGCGGCGGGCGGCAGGAACGTCGGAGCCCGGGCCTACCCTGGGAGCATGGCCACCAAGCGACCCACCGCCGCCCCGTACCGCTGCACGGAGTGCGGCTGGACGACGCTGAAGTGGGTCGGCCGCTGCGGCGAATGCCAGCAGTGGGGCACGGTCGTCGAGGCCGCCGAACCCTCCGGCATCGCGCCGCGGCAGGTCGCCGCGACCGCGCCCGGACGCAGCGCCCTGCCGATCACGATGATCGACACCACGACCACCCCGCGTCGCACGAGCGGCATCGCCGAGTTCGATCGGGTTCTCGGCGGCGGCATCGTGCCCGGAGCGGCGATCCTGCTCTCGGGCGAACCCGGCGTGGGCAAGTCCACCCTGCTGCTCGAGGTCGCCGCCCAGTCGGCGCGCGCCGGCCGCCGCGTGTTGTACGCGAGCGGCGAGGAGTCCACGGCCCAGGTGCGCCTGCGCGCCGAGCGCACCGGTGCGCTGCACGACGAGCTGTTCCTGGCCAGCGAGACCGATCTGGGCACGATCCTCGGCCACGTCGACCAGGTGCAGCCCGACCTGCTCATCGTCGACTCGGTGCAGACCGTCTCGTCGGCCCTGTCCGACGGCCTCGCCGGACACCCCGGCCAGGTGCGCGAGGTCGCGGCCACGCTCATCCGCGTCGCCAAAGAACGCGCCCTGCCCGTCGTCATCGTCGGTCACGTCACCAAAGACGGCTCGATCGCGGGCCCCCGCATCCTCGAGCACCTGGTCGATGTGGTCGCACACTTCGAGGGCGACCGGCAGACCTCGCTGCGCTTTCTGCGCACCCTGAAGAACCGGTTCGGCCCCACCGACGAGGTGGGATGCTTCGACATGACCGGCGCCGGCATCGATGAGGTCCCCGATCCCAGCCGGCTGTTCCTCGGCGGCGGCAAACCAGTCGCGGGCACCTGCATCACGATCGCCCTCGAGGGCCGGCGCGCGCTACCGGTTGAGGTGCAGGCGCTGACCGTGGAGGCATCCGGCCCCAACCCGCGCCGGGTGGTCAGCGGGGTGGATGCCTCGCGGGTGGCCATGATCCTGGCGCTGCTCGAGAAGCGGGCCGGGGTGGCCCTGGCCCGGCACGACGTGTACGTGTCGACCGTGGGGGGCGTGCGGCTGGTCGAGCCCGCCGCCGACCTGGCGATCGCGCTGGCCATTGCCACGGCGGTGCGCGACACCGCACTGCGGCACGACGTCGCCGCGATCGGCGAGCTCAGCCTGTCGGGCGAGATCCGGCCGGTCACCCAGGCGGCACAACGACGCAACGAGGCAGCGCGCCTGGGCTACCGCACCGTCATCGACGAACGGGCCGGTGGCATCGGCCGCGCCCTGAACCTGGTGATGGCCACGGCGATGGCCCCGGCATCCGCCGACGACGTGCCCGCGTTCTGACGGCAGGCCGGCGTTCTGACGGCCGTGCCGGCTTCCGCCGACGACATGCCGGCGTTCTGACGGCGGGCCGGCGTTCTGGCGGCCATGACGGCGAACCGGCGTGCCGACATCCGTCTGCGGCGGGCCGGCCGTTCAGGCGTCGAGTGCGGCGATGATGTCGCCGGGTGCGGCCTGCATCGGATGCGGGCCGGCGATGTCGAAGAACACCGTGGTGATCTCATCGTGGTGGGCGCCCAGGAACGCGCGCAGCCACGCCGGCGAGTGCAGCGCGACCGCCGGCGGCAGTGACGCGGGCTTGTTGCCGGCATCACTGAACAGCAGCAGCGCGACGTCGCCCGTGTTCGGGTCGCGGAACGTCCACACCTCGCCGGAATCGCGCGGATCGTCGCGCGCACCCGGCCGCATCAGCGGCACCACGGTCGGCCCGTGCCGCAGTGCGAACGCGACGGCCGCCATGTCTTGCGTCTGCAGGGCGTCGGCCAGCTGGGGGTTGCGGAACTCCAGCTGCTTCTTCGCGCGCTTCTTGCCGGATGCCACGACCCCAGCGTACGGGACAGAATGGGGCCCCCTCGAATCGCTCATTGGGGACTGGACGACTCGAGAGGGCCCGAGACGCTGCGCCGACGGCCGGACCCGCTGGGGACAGGTCATTCGCTGCTGGGGACAGCTGCACCGCTTCGGTGCGCAACGTATGTGTCCAGTGTAGAGGGTCCGGGGCCATGTCCGATGTCCCCCTTTTGGGGGACATCGGATGTCTTTTTTCGGACTCAGTACAGCTGGAAGGCCGCTTCGTCGTGCGAGGAGATGCCGCCGATCGTCACGCTCAGGCGGTACGTGGCACCGCCGCCCGGTGCGTGCGGTCGGTTCTTGGCATCACAGGTGGCCACCGACGAGCGGGTGCGATCCCACGTGATCGGCTGGGCGCTCGACACCTTCTGCCCCGCCTGCAACACCACCACCATGTCGCTGGGCTCGGTCTGGCAGTCGGTGGAGCGCCACCACGTGTCGTCACCGCTGGTGATCGTGAACACCTGCTGGCTCGTGCCGACGTTGAGCGTGCACGGATTCTTGCCGTTATTGGTCAGTTCAATCGAGAGCTTGGGGTCCACGCCGGTCGCATACGCGGTCTTGTCGGTCACGGCCGTGACGGCGATGTCGTCGGTCGAGCACGGTTTGGCCGACCCCGTGGGCGCGGGCGTCGGCTGGGTGCCGGTCGTCGCCCCGGGCGTCGCACCCGGCGTGGCGCCGGGGACGGGCAGCCCGCTGTCGGTCGGTTCGGGGGTCGGCTGCGTGCTGTCCGACACGGCCGGCAGCAGCGGCTGGGCGACGGCGTCGGTGGGCGCGGTGTCGTCGGCCTTGCCCTGCCACGGGCGCGCGATCAGCAGCCACACGCCGGCGACGATCACGATGAGCACGAGCAACACGGCCAGCCGGCGGCGCCGGTACACGGCGGGCGAGTGTCGGCGGCGGGGAGTGCTCACGCACCCAGGCTACGGCCGGGTGCTCGGATGCCTCGGCAGGGCGCGCCCGCGTCGCCACGGACTCAGTGATGTCACAGGTGCTTGAGCATGCGCGTGTTGCCCAGCGTGTTCGGTTTCACATGCGCCAGGTCGAGGAACTCGGCGACACCGGCATCCGGGCTGCGCAGCAACTGCGCGTACACGTCGGGGTCGACCAGCTGCTCGCCGATCGGCGCGAACCCGTGGCGGGTGAAGAACGACACCTCGAATGTCAGGCAGAACAGCCGGTTCAGGCCGAGCTCGATCGCCCGCGCCTCGAGCACCTCGACGATGCGCCCGCCGATGCCCTGGTGCAGCCGGTCGTCGCGCACCAGCAGCGTGCGCACCTCGCCGATGTCACGCCACATCACGTGCAGCGCGCCGCATCCGATCACCTCGCCGCCCTGCTCGGCGACGACGAACTCCTGCACCGCCTCATACAGCGACACGAGTTCCTTGCCGAGCAGGATGCGTCGCTCCACCAGCGGCTCCAGCAGCATCTGGATGTGTGGGACGTCGGCCGTACGGGCGGGGCGGATGACGATCTCGGTCACGCGATCCACACTACGACTCCGGCGCGCGGAGCCCGCGACCGGACGCTCGATCTCTATGATTCGACCCATGGACGCGCCCTATCTGGTCCTCGCGATCATCACGTTGATCAGCACGATCCCGAGTCTGTTCTTCGCCGCGGCCGAGATGCGCAGCCGAAAACCGACCACGCGCGTCGTCGCGCGCTACACGACCGCGCGCAGCGCGGCGCTCCTCGTCCTGGCGGTGGTGCCGCTGTTCGGCCAGAACGACGGATGGCTGCTCGCGATCGCCGCAGCGATGATCATCGTCCAGGTCGTCGACGGGTTCATCGGCACCGCTCGCCGCAAGCCACTGCTCGTCATCGGGCCGTTCGTCGCCGCGGCCGCGAATCTTGCGGCACTGATCTGGTTCGTGCTCGCGCACGCGCTCCCCGCGACGGGACAGGCCTGAAGACCCAAGGGGGCATAAAGGCGACGGCTCGCGGGCAGAGACGACGACGGGGCGGATGCCGCAGCATCCGCCCCGTCGAATGTGACCCGGTCAGCCGGCGATGATGTCGGGCGTCGCCTCGATCGGCTCGTGGCCGCCGACGCCGATCGCGACCTTCTCGCCGCGCGGCGCGTGCTCGAACACGAACTCGCCGTTCTCGGCGTCGACCTTCACGTGATCGCCCGCGGTCAGCTCGCCGTGCAGGATGCGCTCCGAGAGCTGGTCCTCGATCTCGCGCTGCATGGCGCGGCGCAGCGGCCGGGCGCCGAGCGTCGGGTCGAAGCCGATCTCGATGAGCTTGTCCTTCGCGGCGTCGGTCAGCTCCACCGTCATGTCGCGGTCGAGCAGCCGCTCACCCAGGCGCTTGGTGAACAGGCCGACGATCTGGCGCAGTTCGTCCTTGCTCAGCTGCGGGAAAACGATGATGTCGTCGACGCGGTTGAGGAACTCGGGCTTGAAGTGCCGCTTGAGCTCTTCGTCGACCTTGCCCTTCATGCGCTCGTAGCTGGTGGTCGAATCCCCCTCGACCTGGAAGCCGACCGGTCCCCCGGCGATCGCCGACGAGCCGAGGTTCGTCGTCATGATGATCACCGTGTTCTTGAAGTCGACCACGCGGCCCTGACCGTCGGTGAGCCGGCCCTCTTCGAGGATCTGCAGCAGCGAGTTGAAGATGTCGGGGTGCGCCTTCTCGATCTCGTCGAACAGCACGACCGAGAACGGCTTGCGCCGCACCTTCTCGGTGAGCTGCCCGCCCTCTTCGAAGCCGACGAACCCGGGAGGGGCGCCGAACAGCCGCGACACGGTGTGCTTCTCGCCGAACTCGCTCATGTCGAGCGAGATCAAGGCACCCTCGTCGTCGAACAGGAACTCGGCCAGCGCCTTGGCCAGCTCGGTCTTGCCGACGCCGGTGGGGCCGGCGAAAATGAACGAGCCGCTGGGCCGCTTCGGGTCCTTCAGTCCCGCGCGCTGGCGGCGGATCGTGCGGCTGAGCGCGGCGATCGCCTCCTCCTGGCCGATGACGCGCTGGTGCAGCGCCTTCTCCATGAAGACCAGACGGCTGGATTCCTCTTCAGTGAGCTTGAAGACCGGGATGCCGGTGGCCTGCGCCAGCACTTCGGCGATCAGGCCCTCGTCGACCACCGCGGTGGTCGCGACATCCCCGCTGCGCCACTGCTTCTCGAGGCGCAGCCTCTCGGCCAGCAGCGACTTCTCTTCGTCGCGCAGCGCGGCGGCCTTCTCGAAGTCCTGCTCTTCGCTGGCGGCCTCTTTGCGGGTGCGCACGTCGGCGATCTTGTCGTCGAGCTCGCGCAGTTCGGGCGGGCTCGACAGGATCGACAGGCGCAGCCGGGCGCCGGCTTCGTCGATCAGGTCGATGGCCTTGTCGGGCAGGAAGCGGTCGGACACGTAGCGGTCCGAGAGGTTCGCCGCCGCGACCAGTGCGCCGTCGGTGATCTGCACCTTGTGGTGCGCTTCGTACCGGTCGCGCAGACCCTTCAGGATGTTGATGGCGTGCGGCAGGCTCGGCTCGGCGACCTGGATCGGCTGGAACCGGCGCTCGAGGGCCGCATCCTTCTCGAAATGCTTGCGGTACTCGTCGAGCGTGGTGGCGCCGATCGTCTGCAGCTCGCCGCGGGCCAGCAGCGGCTTGAGAATGGATGCCGCGTCGATGGCGCCCTCGGCGGCACCGGCCCCGACGAGGGTGTGGATCTCGTCGATGAACACGATGATGTCGCCGCGGGTGCGGATCTCTTTGGTGACCTTCTTGAGCCGCTCTTCGAAGTCGCCGCGGTAGCGGGAGCCGGCGATCAGCGACCCCAGGTCGAGCGAGTAGAGCTGCTTGTCCTTGAGCGTCTCGGGCACGTCGCCCTTGACGATCGCCTGGGCGAGACCCTCGACCACGGCGGTCTTGCCGACGCCGGGCTCGCCGATCAGCACCGGGTTGTTCTTCGAGCGGCGCGAGAGGATCTGCATGACCCGCTCGATCTCCTTCTCGCGGCCGATCACCGGGTCGAGCTTGTTGTCGCGGGCGGCCTGGGTGAGGTTGCGGCCGAACTGGTCGAGCACCTGCGAGCCGCCCTGGGCGCCGGCGGCGCTCTCGTGCGCAGCGCCCGAGACGGCGGCGGGCTCCTTGCCCTGGTAGCCGGAAAGCAGCTGGATGACCTGCTGGCGCACCTTGTTCAGGTCGGCGCCGAGCTTGACGAGCACCTGGGCAGCGACGCCCTCGCCCTCGCGGATGAGGCCGAGCAGGATGTGCTCGGTGCCGATGTAGTTGTGGCCGAGCTGCAGCGCTTCGCGCAGGCTCAACTCGAGCACCTTCTTGGCGCGCGGTGTGAACGGGATGTGCCCGGCGGGCTGCTGCTGGCCCTGGCCGATGATGTCCTGCACCTGCTCACGGACGGCGTCCAGCGAGATGCCGAGGCTCTCGAGGGCCTTGGCGGCGACGCCCTCGCCCTCGTGGATGAGGCCCAGCAGGATGTGCTCCGTGCCGATGTAGTTGTGGTTGAGCATCTTCGCCTCTTCCTGGGCGAGGACGACCACGCGACGGGCTCGATCCGTGAATCTCTCGAACATCTCCGACTCCTCCAAGCGCGCTGGTGGCGCCTACATCGAGGGTAACCAGCGGGCACGAGCCGTGTGCCGCTGTTCGCCGTCGGCATAGCGGCACAGGGAGCGGGCTTGACCTGTGGCATCCCTCTCGCTTATCGTTTCTCGATAACAACGACTATCGATAAAGAGGGATGCTGTGGTCTCGTTCTCATGGGTGCACCTGCTGATCCTGCTGGCCGCCGTCGCGGTCGTCGTGCTGATCGTGGTCCTCGCGCTGCGCGGCTGGCGGCGGCGCGGGATCAACGTCACCGTCGGGGTCACCCTGTCGGGCGCGGCCGTCATGGCGGCATTCTCGCTGATCGGCGCGATCGTGACGCTCGTGAACCTACTGACGACATCGCAGCTGAGCATGACGATCCCGGTGCAGACGTTCTGGCCCGACGTGCCCGGCGCGCAAACCGGCGCCACCGGCCCCGCCGCGATCGGCGGCGGCGGGTTCACCACCGCGGACGTGCAGGTCGATCACGTGGACGCCGCGACCCGCGCGCTGTGGGCGATCGGGCAGGCCCTCGGCGTGCTGCTGCCCGCGGTGATCGCCGGACTCATCGCGCTGGCGTGCTTCCAGCTGCTGCGCGGGGCGCCGTTCGCGCCGGTGGTCGCCCGTGCTGCCCTGATCACCGGGCTCGTCGTGCTGGTCGCCGGCATCGGCGCCGACGTACTCTCGCAGTGGGCCGGGAGCATGGCGTCGGTGCAGGCGCTCGGCCAGGGTGCGGTCGTGCCGGACCTGCCGGCCGGGTGGGATGCCTCGGCGCTGCTCCCCGCGCCGCAGATCGCGATCACCGTCCCGTTGTGGCCGATCGGAGCCGCGCTCGGGTTCGGAGCGCTCTCGGCGGTGCTCGGCTACGGCGCCCGGCTGCAGCGTGACACGGAGGGGCTGGTGTGACCCCCGCCGAAGAGGACGAGGCATCCGGCATCCACTGCCGTCTCGACGAGCTGCTCGCCGAGCGCGGCATGACGCTCACGCGGCTGAGCGAGCTGGTCGGGGTGTCGATCGTCAACCTGTCGGTGCTGAAGAACGACCGTGCCCGCGCGATCCGGTATTCGACGCTGTCGGCGATCTGCCGGGCGCTGGACTGCGAGGTCGGCGACCTTCTGGTGCGCGCGGACTGAGCCGCGGCATCCGGCGCCGCGCGCGCTGGGGTGAGCCATGGCATCCACTGCCGTTTCGCAGACCCGGCGCCGCGACCGTACCAGCTCAGTCGACGCAAATGGCTGCGATCGGGCGGGCAGGCGCGCCATTCGCGTCGACCGAATCGGTGAACGAGCATTCGGTCGACGCAAATGGCGATGCTTTCGCAGTTCGGGTCGCCATTTGCGTCGACTGAACCCCGGAAGGCGAGCCTGCCGACGGAACGGCCGTGTGCCTGCGCCGACGCCTGTGGACAACTCCGACGCCGAAATCCCCATATGTGGCACCGTGTCGTCATGGCGCGTGGCGAGATTCCCCCGGAGTTGGGTGCGGCGTTCGGGGTGGCGGCCGCGCGGCAGGCCGGCCTGAGCCGCTCCCGCTTGCGCGGACCCGATCTCGAGAGACCGTTCCACGGCGCCCGCGCGGTCGTCGGCGCACAGCTCATCGCCGACGACGCCGACGACGCGGAACGCGCGTACCCGCGCACCCCGGGACAGCGCCGGATCCACGCGCGAGCGGCGCAGTATGCCCCCGTGATGCCGGCGGGCTCGTTCTATTTCGGTCTCACCGCTGCGGTGCTCTGGAATGCACCTGTGCCCGGTCAGCTGCTCTCGTTCGATGCCGACGACCGGCGCGGCACCGAGCATCCGTCGTCACATGCCGATGTGCTCGATGTCGCCGTCTTCTGGCCGCAACACGCGCCCCGTGCGAAGGGAATCCGCGGGCATGCCGTGCGTCCGGGACTCGCGTGGACGCTCGATCACCCCGTCTCGGGATGGCGCATCGCGAGCCCCGCATCCACGTGGGTGACCCTGCCGGCGTGGGTCACGCACCCGTACGACCTGGTCGCGATCGCCGACCACTTCGTGCATGTGCATCGGCCCCCGCATTCGCGGCCACACCAGGTCGTGTCCGATCCTCTGGCGACCATCGCCCAGCTGACGGCTGCGGTGGATGCCGGCAGGCGTCGCGGAATCGACGACTTGCGCGTCGCGCTGCCCCGGGTGCGGACCGGCGCGGCGTCGCGCACCGAGACGTGGACGCGCCTGACGCTCGTCGATGCCGGTCTGCCCGAACCGGTGCTCGATCACGATGTGCTGGACGCTCATGGTCGCTTCATAGCCACCGTCGACATGGCCTATCCGCAGTGGAAGATCGCGATCGAATACGAAGGCGCCCACCATTCCGTGGGCGCGCAATGGGAGAAGGACGTCGATCGTCTGGCCAGACTCGAAATGGCGGGCTGGCGCGTCATCCGCGTCACTCGTTCGATGCTCTTCCGGGAGCCCGCCATCATCGTCGCCCGGGTGCGCGCCGCGATCGCGGAACGCACCCGCTGAGCGTGCAGCGCGCACGTGCCGGGCGAGGACGCGATCGTGAGTTCAGTCGACGCATATGGCGGGGTCTGCCCTGCCGGAGCCGCCATTCGCGTCGACCGAATCGGATGCCTCGGGTTCAGTCGACACATATGGCGGGACTCGCGCCGGCAGAGCCGCCATTCGCGTCGACCGAATCCAACGTCAGACCGGATCGGTCTTGAGGCGCGCCGCCGTCACGACATCGACTCGTTCGCCGTTCACGAGGAACTTCTCGCGCTCGAGTCCTTCTTGGACGAACCCGGCGGCGCGCGCGACGGCGCCCGAACCCGGGTTGTTCACCCGGTAGCCGAGTTCGAGGCGGTGCAGCCCGCCCTCACCGAGCTCTCGATCTGCCAACGCACGCACCAGCCTCGACGTGACACCCCGACGCCGGGCATCGGGGTGCGCCCAGTAGAACACCCAGCCGTTTGCGTTCGCTCGGTCGACCGACACTGCAGCGAGGGCGAGCAGCCGGTCGGCATCATCGGCTGCGACGAGCGTGCGGACGTCGGGGTCCTCGAGCATCCGTGTCACATAGGCGCGGGCTGAGGCCAGATCATGCATGTCGCCTTGACGACTCATCTCGGCAGCATCCGAGACGAACGCATCGAGCACGCGATCAGCATCGGCTGCCCGCAACTCCCGAAAGACCGTCACGCTCGCCAGGTTACCCAGCCATGCCCCGGACACCGCTGGCAGACTGGAGCCATGGCCCTTCACATCACCGCAGACCCGGCCGCCGACGAGCTGCTCACAGGCAACCCGCTCGCTCTGCTGATCGGGATGCTGCTCGACCAGCAGGTTCCGATGGAGACCGCGTTCGCGGGCCCGCTCAAGCTGCAGCAGCGGCTCGGGGCGGTGGATGCCGCGGCCATCGCGCGCGCCGACCCCGAGGTCTTCGCGGCGGCGTTCCGCGAGCCCCCGGCGGTGCACCGCTTTCCGGGATCGATGGCCACCCGCGTGCAGGCGCTGTGCCAGGCGGTCGCCACGGAGTGGGACGACGATGCGAGCGCCATCTGGACGAAAGGCTCCCCCGACGGCGCCGAGGTGCTTCGCCGGCTGAAGGCGCTGCCGGGATTCGGGGAGCAGAAGGCGAAGATCTTCCTCGCACTGCTCGGCAAGCAGTGCGGATTCGACGGCGACGGCTGGCGTGAGGCATCCGCCCCCTACGGCGAGAACGGATCGTTCCGCAGCGTCGCCGACATCACCGACCCCGACGCGCTCGCCAAGGTGCGGGCGTTCAAGCGCGAGATGAAGGCCGCGGCCAAGGCCGCCGCCGGAAAGTGAGGTCATCGTGACCGAGAAGATCGTCGTCGGCGTCACCTCCGTCCCTGTCGGCGACCGGGTGGTGCGCTGGGCGGCCGACCGCGCCGCCGCCTCGGGCGCGGCGGTCGAGCTGATCACCGTCGTCGGCGGCGCCGTCGGCGCGGTCGGCGAAGACAGTGTGGCGCAGGCCGCGCACGATGCCGCCGCCGAAGCCCTCGCCTCGCGCGCGGCGCGCATGCGTGAGGCCGGCATCGAGGTGACCACCCGCGTCGAGCGGGGCAACCCGGTCGCCGTGCTCGTCGACGCCTCCGAGGGTGCCGGCCTGCTTGTCATCGGCAGCGATTATCGCGGGCCCGAATCCGGCACGGTGCGCGGCGCCCACGGCATCCGCATCAGCGCCGCCGCGCACTGCCCGGTGGTCGTCGTGCCCGACATCGACATCGCCGGCCGCACCGGCGTGGTCGTCGGCACCGACGGTTCCGAGGTCTCGGCCGGCGCCGTGCGGTTCGCCGCCGCCGAGGCCGTGCGCCTGGGCGAGCCGCTGGTCGCGGTGAGCGTGTGGACGCCGATGCCGATCCCCGGCCCGATCAGCGGATACCCCGAGCCGTACTTGGACGACATGCAGGACGTGACGGCCGAGATCCTGCGCACCGCGCTCGCCGACGTGCGCGCCGCCCACCCCGACCTTCAGATCACCGAGCACGTCGAGTGCGGCTACCCGTCCGCGATCATCAACGAGCTTGCACAGACCGCACGGCTGGCGGTGGTCGGCAGCCACGGCCGCGGCGCGTTCGCACGGCTGCTGCTCGGATCGATCAGCCACGAAGTGCTCGCACGCGTGGCGACGGTCACCGCGATCGTGCGGTGACGGGCGGCTCAGGATGCCGCGACCCGCGCGATCGCGCGTGGGCCGCGGCATCCGTCGTCACATGACTGCGCCACGGATCTGCGACTGCGCCGTCGATCGGTGGCGCCGTCGCTGCGAACAGGCGCAGTCGCGTGAACAGGCGCCGTCGCCGCAAACAGGCGCCGTCGCCGCAAACAGGCGCAGTCGCCGCGAACAGGCGCAGTCGCGTGAACAGCGCGGCGCGCCGCGAACAGGCGCAGTCGCGTGAACAGCGCACCGCACCGCGAGCAGCGCGCCGCGCCTCACCAGTGCCGGTGTTCGCCGGCGCCGGAGTAGTCCGGCCACGGCAGGTCGATCGGCGCCTCGAAGTCCGCGGGCAGCAGCGCCGGCATCGGGTCTGCGGCGACACGCTCGTCGAACTCCGCCTTCGCCGCGGCGAGCGTGTCAGGAGAGGTCAGCAGGTCGAGGAACGTGCCGGCGACCGTCTTGCCTGCGGTCACGATGGTCGGCGCGATCGTGGCCGGGATGCCGCCGAGCGCGTTCATCACCCAGGCCGGGTACGCTCCGGCGCCCGGCACCGGCGCCAGCGCCGGGCGCGACACGTAGAACCGCACCAGCGGCGCGTAGTGCGACATCTCGACGTAGTCGTCGCTGGTCCAGTTGCGCTGCCACGCGGGCATGTGCTCGCGCAGGATCCGCTCCGCCTCCTGCGGCTCGATCAGCCGCTCGGTCTCGGCCAGGAACGGCTTTTCGGCCGGTTCGTGCCCGAGCGAGCGCTGGATGTCCTGCGCGACGGCCACGGCATCCGGCCCGTACACAGGCGCCCCGACGGCCTCAAGGTTCGCGTACAGCGTCTGCGCCATGACGTGATTGGTGCGGCCCGGGCGGCTGCGCGCCACCCACCGCTCCTCGAGCTCGCAGTGCGCCATCGTCGCGGACGCTGCCGCGTTGCGGTCGAGCACGGCGAGGATGTGCTCGGCCATCTCGACGTCGGGGGTGCGCCACGAGAACTGCAGCCGCGCCACCCGGTGCGGCAGGTTGTCGGCGGTGGCCTGCCCGTCGCTGAGGATCGCGTCCGAGAAGCTCCAGCCGCCGGTGGCCGGCAGCATCGAGTCGAGCATGGTGCGGGATGCCGTATACATCTGCGCCAGCGCCACGTTCGCCCCCGGTGCCCGGGCTGCGGAGTGCGATGCCGGGATCGGCGAGTTCGGGTCGGCGCTGGAGATCTGCCAAGTTTCGGGATGGTCGCACACGAACGTGTAGACCTTGCTGTAGTACGCACCGCACTGGGTGTCCCACCGGGCGGTGTTGCACAGCGGCAGCATGTAGAACGGGTGGAACGACACGATGGCGTCAACGCCGTCGTAGTAACCGCGCAGCCCGTGCACGACCTTCGAGCCGTGCATCTTCTCGGCCGGCTCGCCGGTGTACTTCAGGGTGCCGGTGATGCCGTGCTGCACCATGGCGTGCTTGGTGGCGAGCACGCCCGCGAGCGTCGAGATGCCGAGCACCGAGTGCGGGTCGGTGTGCCCGGGCGCGAAACGGCTGAGGCCCTCACGGGGACGCTCGGCGGTGTCGGCGGCCTGGCTGTTGCCGGGCACCGCGTCGTACTCGGCATAGGTCAGCAGCGTGGGGCCGTCACCGTTGCTCCAGGTCGCGCTGAACGCGGTGGGCATGCCCGCCGACCCGTCTTCGACCTCGAACCCTTCGGCGCGCAGCAGCTTGACGTACCACGCCTGTGAGCGGTACTCCCGCCAGGCCGGTTCGGCCAGCTGCCAGATGTGGGTGTGCCACTCCACGAGCCGATCGAGGTTGTCGTCGATCCACTGGCGTGCGGTCTGTTTCGCGTCGTCGGTCAGCTGTGCCACGGCAGGTTCCTTCTTTCTTGCAGGCTGGGTTGCGGGTTCTGGGTTGCGGGTCAGCCGCGCGGGGCCGAAGGGCGGTTCACCGGCGAGTCGGGCGTGCCGTTCGCGAGCAGCGACACCGCGTTCTGCGCCTGGATGCGCACGTACTCGATCTCGGTGCGCTGCGAGAAGTACGCGATGTGCGGGGTGAGCGTGACGTCGTCTCGGCCGAGCAACGGGTGGCCCGGCCGCGGCGGCTCCTGGTCGAGCACGTCGAGCGCGGCCCCGGACAGGTGCCCCGCATCGAGCGCGGCCACCAGCGCATCGTTGTCGATGAGCGCGCCGCGCGATACATTCACGAGCACCGCACCGTCGGGCATCCCGGCCAGGAACGCGGCATCCACCATCTTCTCGGTCTCGGCCGTCAACGGCAGATGCAGCGACAGCACGTCGGCGGATGCCTGCACCTGATCGAGTCCGGTGCGTTCCACGCCGAGCCGGGTGAGCTCGGCACGCACCTCGAGGGTGTCGGGCATGAGCGGGTCGTAGCCGACCACCCGGCCGAAAAGCGGGCCGGCCTGCCGGGCGAACTCACGGCCGATCTTGCCGAGCCCGACGATGCCGAGCGTCCGCTCGCTGAGCCGAGGCGGCGCCGTCGGCCCGCGCTCGTTCCAGTCGGCCGGGTTCGCGCTGGCCAGGTAGAACCTCAGCTGACGCAGCGTGTACAGCAGGATCGCCAGCGCGTGGGTGGCGACCTCTTCGGTGGCCGCTCCCGGCACGTTCGTCACCCAGACGCCGTGCTCGGCGGCGGTATCGATGTCGACGTAGTCGAAGCCCATCGACATCAGGGCGATCAGCCGCAGGTTCGGCAGCGCCTCGATGACGGTGCGGTCGATGGCCGCATATCCGGGGAGCAGGGCCACCGCATCCCGGGCGCCTTCGATGATCTGCTGCGGGTCGCGGGTGCCGAGCACCCGCACCTCGAACCCGTGCTGCTCGAGCAGGGCGATGCCGGGGGCCGGGTCGGTGTCGTCGACGTCGGTGTAGACGGCGATCGGGCGGGCGGTGTCGGTCATCTCGGTCTCCTGGCTGGGCGTGTCACTGGCCGCGGCCGCGCACGATGGCGCGGGCCATGGCGGTCATGATGTCGTAGGCGACGTGGCTGGCGGCGATGCCGGTCATCTGGGCGTGGTCGTACGCGGGGGCGACCTCGACCACGTCGGCCCCCACGATGTCGAGGTCGGCCAGGCCCCGGATCAGGCGCAGCAGTTCGCGGCTGGTCAGGCCCCCCGCCTCGGGGGTGCCGGTGCCCGGCGCGTGCGCGGGGTCGAGCACGTCGATGTCGACCGAGACGTAGAGCGGCTTGTCGCCGATGCGGCGGCGCAGCCGGTCGAGGGCGGCGGGGATGCCGTTCTCTTCCACGTATTCGCTGGTGATGATCGAAAAGCCCAGTCGCTCGTCGTCTTCGAGGTCGCCCTTGCCGTACAGCGGGCCGCGGGTGCCCACGTGCACCGACGCGGTGCGGTCGAGGAATCCCTCTTCGGATGCCCGCCGGAACGGCGTGCCGTGTGTGATGGGCTCGTCGAAGTAGGTGTCCCAGGTGTCCAGGTGTGCGTCGAAGTGCACGACCGCGACCGGTCCGTGCTTGGCGCTGATCGCCTTCAACAGCGGGTAGGCGATGGTGTGGTCGCCGCCGATGGTGAGGATGCGGTCGACCCGGCTGCCCAGGTCGGTCGCCGCCTCGGCGATGGCGTCGACCGCCTCGTGGATGTGGAACGGGTTGACGGCGATGTCACCGGCATCCGCCACCTGCACCGCCTCCCATCCCGAGAAGTCTTGCGCCGGGTTGTAGGGGCGCAGCAGCCGACTCGAGGCACGCACGTGCTCGGGTCCGAACCGGGCACCGGGGCGGAAGCTCACCCCGGTGTCGAACGGGATGCCGACCACGGCGATGTCGACGTCGCCGACGTCTTCGAGCCGCGGCAGCCGGGCGAAGGTCGACAGTCCCGCGTAGCGCGGGGTCTTCGAGGCGTCTGCCGGTCCGATCGGGGTGCTCATGCCTGCTCCTTCGTGGTGGTGGCGCCGACATCGAACGACGCCTGGGCGAGGTGGATCACCTGCAGCCCGCCGTCGGCAAGCGCCTGCCGCACGGCGGCGGCGAGCGCGCCGGCGTCGGCGGGCCGGTGGCCGGTGCCGCCGAACGCGGCGCCGAGGGCCGCCCAGTCGGGCTGGGTCAGCTCGACGCCGATCGGGGCGATGCCGGCGTCGGCCTCGTTCTGCTTGATCTCGGCGTAGCCGCCGTTGTCGACGACGATCACGGTGACGTCCAGGCCCTGCTCGACGACGGTCATCATCTCTTGCAGCGAGAACATCAGCGCACCGTCGCCGACGACCACGAACGCGGGCCGGTCGGGTGCGGCGATGCGCGACCCGAGCGCGGCCGGCAGCCCGTAGCCGAGGGTGGCGTAGGTGCCCATGTACGGGGTGGAGTTCGCACGCGACGCCTTCAGCACGTTGAGCAGCCCCCAGTAGGCGATCTGCGACGAGTCGGTCGCGACGATCGCGTCGGGCGGCAGCACCCCGGCGATGCACTCGGCCAGAGCGGTGTTGCCGGGTGAGAGCTCGGCGGTCTCGGCGCGCACCGCGGCCAGCGTCTCGGCGACCCGGGCGTTCTGCGCCGGTTCACCGCGCCCGAGCGCGTCGGCGAGTGCGCCCAGCGCGGCGGCGGCGTCGCCGACGATACCGACGGTCGCGTCCTGGTTCTTGTTCAGTTGCGAGGCGACCAGGTCGATGCGGATGACGGTGCCACGGGCGTCGAGCCGGTCGACCCAGAGTTCGGCTTCGCCGAGCTTGGAGCCGACCACGAGCAGCACGTCGGCGTCGCGGGCGCGGTTGCGGGCGGCGGCCAGGCGCAGGTTCGAGCCCAGCGACAGCGGGTGGTGCTCGTCGAGCACGCCCTTGGCGTTCAGCGTCGTCACCACCGGGGCACCCAGCCGTTCGGCCACGGCGCGCAGCTCGTCGGCTGCGCCGCGCGAACCGCCGCCGGCGAGGATGACGGGGTCTGCGGCTGCGGCCAGCAGCCGTGCCGCCTCGGCGATCGTGTCGGGGTCGGGTACCGGTGCCGCCGGGGACGTGCGCGGCGCGAGCTGCTCGTCGGGAAGGTCGGCGACCTCTTCGAGCACGTCCAGCGGAACCTCGATGTACACCGGCCGGGGGCGGCCGGTGGCGAACAGCGCGAACGCGTCGTGGACCGCGGTCACGGCTTCGGCGGCGGACGAGACCCGGCGGCCCCATTCCACGACGGCGGATGCCGCGGCCAGCTGGTCCTTGGTCTCGTGCAGCGTGCCGACGTCGGCGAACTCGCGGCCGCGGGCGGGGCCGGGCGACAGGATGATCATCGGCCGGGACTCGCAGTATGCGGTGCCCGCCGCCGACAGCGCGTTGAGCAGGCCCGGGCCGCTGGTGGTCAGCACGACGCCCGGCATCCCGGTCTGCAACGACCAGCCGTCGGCGGCGTACCCGGCGCCCTGCTCGTGGCGGGTCGTGACGGGACGGATGCCGAGGGCACGCAGTGGCCGGTAGAACTCGAGGTTGTGGGTGCCGGGGATGCCGAACACGGTATCGACGCCGTAGCCGCGCAGGGTCTGCATGACCACCGAGCCGGTCGTGCGCTTGTCGTCTGTGTGCATGCTTTCGCTCATCTTCCGTCCGTCCGATACTTCACGGTGCCGTCCACCCAGGTCTCGAGCACCGGGATCTCGGCGATCTGCTCTGCCGGCACCGCGAGCGGGTCGCCGCCGAGGATGACGAAGTCGGCGCGCTTGCCGACCGTCAGCGAGCCCAGCTCGTTCTCGCGGCCGATCGACGTCGCCCCTTCGAGGGTGTGCGCGCGCAGCGCGTCGGCCGCACTGATGCACAGCGTGTCGGGTCCGAGCTTGTGGCCGCGCCGGGTCACCCGGGTCACCGCCGCCTGGATCGCCTCGAGCGGGCGCGGCTCGGCCACCGGCGCATCGGACGAGATCGTGATCGGCACGCCGGCGTCACGGAATTCGCCGAGCGGGTTGAACCGCTCGCCAGGCGTGCCGATGGCCTGCTCGACCCCCTCGCCCCAGTTGTAGTAGTGCTGGGTCTGGTTGACCGGGCGCATGCCGAGCCGGGCCATGCGGGCGATGTCATCGGGCGTGGGCAGACCGCAGTGCTCGATGCGGTGCCGCGCATCGGCGTCGGGTGTGTCGGCGAGCGCCTGCTCGACCGCATCCACCACCATCTTGATGGCGACCGGGGACTGGGCGTGCGTGGCGGTCTGCAGCCCGGCGGCGTGGGCCTTGCTCACCAGCTCGGCGTACTCGGCCGGCTCGTGGTACAGCTGGCCGGTGCGGCACGGATCGCCCACATACCCTTCGGGGAAGTACGCGGTCCAGCCGCCGAGTGTGCCGTCGGCGTACAGCTTGATGCCGGCGAACGAGAGGAACGCGTTGCCGAACGGGCCGGTCAGGCCCAGCTCGATGACCTGGTCGAGCAGGTGCGAGAGGAAGTACATCGACACCCGCACATGCAGCGCGCCGCGGTCGGCGAGCTCGAGGTAGGCGGCGAACTCGCGCTGGGACACCTGGGCGTCGCCGATCGCGGTCACCCCGCCGGCCAGGAACTCGCGCTGCACGTGGCCCAGCTGCCGCTGGTGTTCGGCCGGGGCGTCGGCGAGGTGGAAGTTCGGTCCGTGGTGGCCGACCTTCACCCCGTGCAGTCCGGTGAGCACGTTGCAGGCGGCATCCGAGAGCTCGCCGGTCAGCTCGCCGTCCGCGTCGCGGAAGAACTCGCCGCCTTCGGGGTTCGGGGTGTCGCGGGTGATGCCGTAGCGGGCGAGCGTGAACGTGTTGACCACGCCGCCGTGGCCGGAGGCGTTCATGATGTACACCTCGCGGTCGGTGGCGATCTGGTCGAGCTCGTGCCGGGTGGGGTGGCGCTTCTCCACGAGGTTGCGCTGCTCGTAGCCGAAGCCGCGCACCGGCACCCCGGCAGGCAGGGTGGCCGCCCGCTCGCGCATGAGCTCCACGATCTCGGGGATGGAGCCGGCCTCGTCGGGGCCGACGTCCACCCAGGTCAGTAGCTGCCCATACATCAGCGGGTGGGCGTGGGCGTCGATGAACCCGGGCACCACGGTCGCGTCGGGGTGGTCGATGCGGATCGGATCGAGCCCCGCCGCGGCGGCCGCCTGTTCGACCTCGTCGCGCGAGCCGACCGCGATGATCATGCCGCCCGCGGTGAGCATCGCCTCGGCGCGGGGGTTCTGCTCGTCGACGGTGTGGATCGTGCGGGCCGTGATCAGGGTCGCCGCCGAGTCACGGTCATCATAGGTCGCCAGGCGGCGCATGCTCATCTGCTCCTCTTGCCGATGTTGCGGACGGTGGTGGTGTCCATCCGCGGGGTCAGCGAATCGGTCGCCGGTGCCATGTCGGAGTGCTGCGGCGCGAAGAACGTGCCGAACAGGGCGACCACGCACAGCACCCCGAAGAAGGCGACCACCGACCAGAAGTTGCCGGTCGCCGCCAGCAGGCCCGACGCGATCGCCGGCGACAGGCCGCCCCACACGGCGGCACCGATGCCGTACGACAGCGACATGGACGTGTAGCGGGCCTGCGGCCGGAACATCTGCGTCATCACCGTCGACAGCGATGCCCATGCGCCGCTGAGGGTCAGTCGCAGCGCCGAGACCAGCACGTAGATCATCGTGACCTGGTGGTTCTGGATGACCAGCACCAGCGGCAGGAACACCAGGAACGACAAGATGACGCCCAGGTAGATGATCGACTTGCCACCCCACCTGTCGCCCAGCCACGCCAACGGCAGCGTCACCAGGGTCTCGACGAAGGATGCCACGGTCATGGCGCCCAGGATGATGGAGGCCGCCAGCCCCACGTCGGGGCCGGTCGCGAAGTTCTGCACGAACGTGGTGGCGATCACGTACCCGCCCGACGACATGGCGATGATGCAGAAGCCCAGCAGCATCGGCCACCAGTTGTTGCGCAGCGCGAACAGGATCGGGGTGGACTGCTTGTGCCCCTCGATCTTCTCTTCGAACACGGGCGTCTCTTCAACCCGGTAACGCACCCAGACGCCCACCGCGATCAGCACGATGCTGAACAGGAACGGGATGCGCCAGCCCCAACTGAGCAGCACCTCGTCGCCCATCGCGGCCAGGATCCAGAACGCGCCGGTGGCCAGCAGCGCACCGAGGGGGTTGCCCAGCTGGGTGAACCCGCCGTAGAAGACCTTGTGCTTGGGCGGTGCGCTCTCGACCGACATGAGGCTCGCGCCGCCCCATTCGCCGCCGACGGCCAGGCCCTGCGCCATGCGCAGCAGGATGAGGATGATCGCACCCCACACCCCGATCGTCGCGTAGCCGGGCACGCATCCGACCAGCACGGTCGCGACACCCATCGTCATCAGGGTGATGGTCAGGGCGGGCTTGCGGCCGATCTTGTCGCCGATGTGCCCGAAGATGATGCCGCCCAGCGGGCGCATGAAGAACGCGACGGCGTAGGTGCCGAACGAGGCGAGGGTGCCCAGGGCGTGGTCGACCTCGGGGAAGAACACCTGCGGGAACACGATCGCTGCGGCGGTCGCGTACACGTAGAAGTCGTACCACTCGATCGAGGTGCCGACCAGTGCGGCGAAGCCGGCGCGCAGCGCTCGGCGATGCGAGTGCACCGGCTGTGGGGCGGTGGAGGCGGACATACAGGGCTCCCTTGCTCTGACGGGGGTGCAGCGACGGCGATGGATGCTGCGCGGGTTGAGGCGACTATAGGCCGGTCACGGCGATCCGTCGACGGCAGATGGTGCCCTTCATAGCGCCTGAAACCGCTCATCTGCGGTAGCCTGCCGCCAGGTGCGAAATTTGAACGGCCGTTACCGGCAGATCGGCCGCGGATTCGTGGCATCCACCCGGCAGATCCGGCTATTTCGCACACGCGGGCAGAAGGGGGCCTGGATGAGCGTGCCGACCGAGCGCGGCCAGGCGCCGCGCGCGAAAGACCGCGACGACGACGTCGACGGCGAACTCATCCATGCGCTGCAAGAGAACGGGCGCACCAGCATCCAAGACCTCGCACGCACGCTCGATATCTCACGCGATTACGTCGCGCAGCGGCTGCGCACGCTCATCGAGCGTGACGGGCTGCGCATCATCGCGGCGCTGGACCCGGGCTTCGCCGGGCATCATGTGCTCATCCACGGCATGGTGAGCATCGTCGGGCCGGCGCGGCCGGTCGCCGAGCAGATCGCGCAGATGCCGGATGCCGTTTTCGTGTCGCTGGTCAGCGGCACCGCGCCGCTGGTGTTCGAGTCGCGGCACGGCGACGTCGCCGAGTTGCACGCGATGCTCGATGCGGTGCGCCGCATCGAGGCGGTGCGGCAGGTGCGGGTGACCACGTACGCCGAGGTGCTGAAGGGGTTCTTCGTCGCCGAGTCGCGCACCGAGGTGACCCTGGACGAGCTGGACCACCGGCTCATCGCCGCCCTGCAGCGCGACGGGCGGGCAAGCTTTCGGGCGCTGGCGGATGCCGTGCACCTGTCACCGTCGTCGACCCGGTCGCGGGTGCGGCGGATGATCGACGCAGGCGTCATCCGCATCTCGGCGATCCCGTCGGGTGGCCTGTCGCGCAACCGGGTGGCACTGGGTGTGGGCATCACACTGTGCGGCGAGGCCGAGCCGGTGCGGCGGTACATCCTCGACTCGCGCGCGATCGACTTCGCCGCCCGCTCGCACGGCAGCTACGACTTCATCGCGACGATCGGCGGATCGACGCCGGCGAACGTGCTCGCGGTGGTCGAGCAGATCCGCGCGCTGCCCGAGGTGGCCTCACTGGAGAGCTGGGCGCACCTGGACATCATCAAAGAGGACTACACCCGCGCACTCGGCCGGCTCGTGCCCGCGTGAGCGCTCCGCGCCGGCTGTGCCCGTGTGAGCGCCTCGCGCCGGCTGTGCCCGGGCGGGCGTGGGCGCCGCCGTCACCGGCTACGCCCGCGTACGCAGTTCGCGTTTGAGCAGCTTGCCGCTCTGGTTGCGCGGCAGCTCGTCGATGAACTCGACGCGTTTGGGCACCTTGAACGCGGCGAGCATGCCCTTCACGTGCGCGATGAGCTCGTCGGGGGTGACCGGCACGCCGTCACGCCGCACGACGAACGCGGTGATCGCCTCGATCCAGCGTTCGTCGGGCAGGCCCACCACGGCGACCTCGGCGACGGCCGCATGCGTGTAGAGCGCGTCCTCGACCTCGCGTGAGGCGACGAGGATGCCACCGGTGTTGATCACGTCCTTGATGCGGTCGACGACCGTGATGAAGCCCTCGGCGTCGCGGGTGACGAGGTCGCCGGAGTGGAACCACCCGTCGCGGAACGCCTCGGCGGTGGCCTCCGGGTCGTTCCAGTACCCGTCGCACAGCTGCGGCGACCGGTAGAGGATCTCGCCGGGTTCACCGTCGGGCACGTCGTGGCCGGCGGCATCCACCACCCGCGCCTGAACGAACAAGACCGGGCGTCCGCACGAGGCGGGGCGTTCGTCGTGCTCTTCGGGGCGCAGCACGGTGGCCAGCGGCGCGATCTCAGACTGTCCGAAGCAGTTGTAGAACCCCAGGTCAGGGTAGCGTTCGCGCAGGCGCTGCAGCACGGTCACGGGCATGATCGACGCCCCGTACTGCGCCTTGGTCAGCGACGACAGGTCGCGCGTGTCGAGGTCGGGGTGGTTCGCCAGCGGCACCCACACGGTCGGGGCGAGGAACAGCGAGCCGATGCGCTCGGACTCCACCCGTTCGAGGATCTCGGGCACGACCGGCGCACCCAGCAGCGTCACGGTGGCACCGATCGACAGATACGGCATCATGAACACGTGCATCGCGGCCGAGTGGTACAGCGGCATGCACACGAGGGGCCGGTCGTCGGCGGCCAGGTCGAGTGCGATCACGCACGAGACGTATTCGCTGACGAGGGCGCGGTGGCTCATCATCGCACCCTTCGGCTTCGAGGTCGTACCCGAGGTGAACAGCAACTGAGCGAGGTCTGCGGCATCCACCTGCTCGTCGATCACCGGCACGGCTCCCGCCGTCGCGGCGGCCAGCACCGAGTCGTCGCCGCCGCGCAGCGGCACGCGGTCGATGCCCAGCCGGGCGCAGACGGGGTCGGATGCCTCGGCGAGCGCCGGATCGGCCAGCAGCACCCTCGCCCCCGAGGTTTCGAGCAGGTATGCGAGCTCGTCGCCGCGGAGCGCGTAGTTGACCGGCACATGCACGAGACCCGCGCGTACGCAGGCGAGGAACGCGATCACGTACGCGTCGGAGTTCGTGCCGTAGGCGGCGATCCGGTCGCCTGGGCGTGCGCCCTGCGCGACCAGCCAGGCGGCGACGCGCGAGACGGCGTCGTCGAACTCGCGGTAGGTCCAGGTGCGGTCCTCGAAGGTGAGGGCGGTGCGATCGGGGGTGCGTGCGGCGCTGCGTCGGAGCACGCCGTCGACGGTGTCGGCGCGGGGGTTCATGGCTGAAGCCTAGTGCCGGCGCGCGTTGCCACGGGGTGTGGGGGGCGTGGGCGGATGCCGCGGGGTGCGGCATCCACTCGCCCTACGCGCCGCGCAGCCGCTCAGCCAGGTACTCCTCGACGGCGGCGACCGGCACCCGCTCCTGCGCCATGGTGTCGCGATCGCGCACGGTCACGGCGTCGTCGTCGAGCGAGTCGAAGTCGACGGTCACGCACAACGGGGTGCCGATCTCATCCTGCCGTCGGTAGCGGCGACCGATCGCGCCGGCGTCGTCGAAGTCGGTCACCCAGCCGCGCCCGCGCAGCCGGTCGGCCAGCTCGCGCGCCAGCGGTGACAGCCGCTCGTTGCGGCTCAGCGGCAGCACCGCGACCTTGACCGGCGCCAGCCGCGGGTCAAGGCCCAGCACGGTGCGGGTGTCGGTGCCGCCCTTCGCGTTCGGGGCCTCTTCTTCGCGGTACGCGTCGACCAGGAACGCCATCATGGCGCGGGTGAGGCCGAACGACGGCTCGATCACGTACGGGATGTACCGCTCGCCCGACGCCTGATCGAAGTACGACAGGGCATGACCGGATGCCTCGGAGTGGTTGCGCAGGTCGAAGTCGGTGCGGTTGGCCACACCCATCAGCTCGCCCCACTCCTTTCCGGCGAACCCGAACCGATACTCCAGGTCGATGGTGCCGTCGGAGTAGTGCGCGCGCTCGCCTGGGGGCACGTCGAACCGGCGCATGTTGTCGGGGTTCAGGCCGAGGTCGGTGAACCAGTTCCAGCACTCGTCGACCCAGTGCTCGAACCACTGCTGCGCGTCGGCCGGCGGCACGAAGTACTCGATCTCCATCTGCTCGAACTCGCGGGTGCGGAAGATGAAGTTGCCCGGCGTGATCTCGTTGCGGAACGCCTTGCCCACCTGGCCGACGCCGAACGGCGGTTTGCGGCGCGAGGCCTGCACGACGTTCGCGAAGTTGATGAAGATGCCCTGCGCGGTCTCGGGCCGCAGAAAGTGCAGGCCCGCCTCGTCATCGACGACGCCGAGGTACGTCTTCATCAGGCCCGAGAACGCCTTGGGCTCGGTGTAGCGGCCCTTGGTGCCGCAGTTCGGGCAGGGCACGTCGGCCAGGCCGTTCTCGGCGGGCCGGCCCTTGCGCGCCTCGAAGTCCTCGATGAGGGTGTCGGCACGGAACCGCTTGTGGCACTGCAGGCACTCCACGAGCGGGTCGGTGAAGGTGGCGACGTGGCCGGATGCCTCCCACACGCGCTTGGGCAGGATCACCGACGAGTCCAGCCCCACCATGTCGCCGCGGCCGCGTACGAAGCTCTGCCACCACTGCCGGCGGATGTTCTCCTTCAGCTCGGTTCCCAGCGGCCCGTAGTCCCACGCCGACCGCGACCCGCCGTAGATCTCACCGGCCTGGAACACGAACCCGCGGTGGCGGGCGAGGGCGATGACTTTGTCGAGACGGGACGGCTCGGCCACGGTGGCTCCAATGGTCGCACGAAGAAGAAAAGAGGATGCCGCCAGTGGCGGCATCCTCGATTCTATCGGCGGGCCGTCGTCGGCCCGGCCGGGTCAAACGACTGTCACTTGATGAACGGGATGGACATCGGGTAGGTGTAGAACTCGCCCTGGTTCGCCTTCACGGCGGCGATGATCGAGAACACGATGTTCAGGACCGCGGCCGCCAGCATGATGATGAATCCGATGAGGATGAACGCGGTGATGAACCCGACCACCCAGGCGATGACCAGCGTGAGCTGGAAGTTCAGCGCCGCCTTGGTGTGCGAGCGGATGAACGGACCGCGGTCCTTGAGCACCAGGTAGCCGATCAGGGCGGGCAGGAACTCGAAGAAGATGCCGCCGATGTGCACGAGGGTCGCCCAGAGCTTCTCGTCGGCCGGGTTCATCGACGGTGCCGGCTGGCCGTAGCCGCCCTGCGGAGGCACGGGCGGCTGCTGCGGAGGAATCGGTGGTGTAGTCACAGCCCCTGAGCCTAGGGGTTTCCTGTGTTCTGCGCCAGCATTTGCGCCGACTTCATCGCGGGCCGGGCCACGTCGGGTTCGGCACGCACGCGGTCGCTGCGCGACGTGCGCGTGGCCGTCGATGAGGTCGCTGGCGGGGCCCGCGGGCCGGAGTCGAAACGCCCGCAGCCCCCTCGCGCATCGCCGCGGTCGCGCGCAGACTGAGGGGATGTCCCCGGACCCGCTGATCGACGACGACGAGCTGGACGACCTCGAGCGTGAGCTGATCGGCCGCGCGCGGGGACGCGTGCTCGAGATCGGCGCCGGCCGGGGCGAGAACTTCGGCGCGCTGCCGCCCGAGGTGCGCTGGCAGGGGCTGGAGCCCGATGCCGAGCGGCGTGCCGAACTCGCCCAGCGCGCCCGGGAGTGGGGGCATGAGGCCGAGCCGATGGATGCGGTCGCCGAGCGCGTGCCGCTGGGTGAGGCATCCGTCGACACCGTCATCGGCACGTACGTGCTGTGCACAGTGGCCGATGTGGCGGCGGCGGCGCGCGAGATGCGGCGCGTGCTGGTGCCGGGCGGGCGGGTGCTGCTGGTCGAGCACGTGCGCGCGCCGCGAGGCCGGGTGCTGCCGCTGGTGCAGCGGCTGGCGACGCCGTTCACGGTGCGGTGGTGCGGTGGATGCCACCAGGATCGCGATCCGCTGCCGGCGCTGCGCGCGGCCGGTTTCGCCGAGGTCGAGGTGCGGCACGTGCGCGTGCGCGATCGGCCTTTGCTGCCGACGCCGACGCTGCTCTACGAGGGGCGGGCGCCGGTGTAGGTGCGGCCCGGGTGAGTGTGATGCTCGGCCTTGGACATCGACCGCAGTGCGCCGGCACAAGTGCGTCCATGAAGACGTCCCATTCGTGGGAGTGCCTAGGGTATACGTAGCGGCTTGCCCCGGCTCAAGCGGGGCGGAGGGGTCTAGAGTCCAATGGCAACTCGTACGTGGGTGAGGACAGCTATCACCTGGATCGTCGTCGGCGTCATCATTGGAGGGGTGCAAGTGGTCTTCACGGTTCCCCCATCTACCGCCGTGATCACAGGAACGCTCTCCGCCATCCTCGGCTTCCTCGTCAACCTATGGCTCACGCACCGCCAGGCGCGCCATTCGGGCGGTAAGTAAGCCAGGAGCCCCCGACATGCAGCGTCGAGGCTCCTCCCCTCTGGCGGTCAGCGGACCCGGATGATGGCGACATCGCTCGCTCAGCGAGCGGCGCCGGTCACCAGGGGGGCGGGTCGGGTTCGAGGATGTTGCCGGTGGGTGAGGTCCAGATTGCCTTGCCCGTCTCGGGGTCGGTGTCGACCCGCCACAGCGACTCGGTCTTGACCACATGATGGGGTTCACACAACGGCCCGGTGTTGCCGGCGTCGGTGGTTCCGCCATGTTGCCACTCGATGCGATGGTCGATGTCGCAGTCACGGGCCACGCGCCCGCACCCGGGCATCGTGCACACGGGATCTCGCACCCCGAGCCAGCGGCGGAGGTCTTTCGGGATGCGATACGTCTTGCGGTCCACGTCGAGCACGGTGCCGGTGATCGGGTGGGTGAGGATCCGCACCCAGCTGGTGGCGCCGCCGGCGAGCTTCTTCGCCGTCTCGAGGTCGATCGGCCCGTACCCATCCAGCGTTGCCGGCTCGTCGGACCGGCCCAGCAGCGACAGCACGGGGACGGTGATGGCGACCGCGGGCTTGGTGGCCGTGGCTTCGGCAGCGTCCTGCCCGGCGCCGGTCAGCAGGTCGAGAGCGACGTCGGCGCGCAGCTGGGCGAGAGTCCGACTCTCCCCCGGCTGGGCGTGCAGGTGCCTCGCGTACTGATCGACCCGGTCACCGGCCGCGTGCACACGGGCCGCGGGGCCGAACACGCTGAGGGTGGCCATGCCGTCCAGATCGGGGCCGGTCCATACCGCCCGATCCTCGCGGGCCCGGACGTGACGCACCTCGACTGATTCGGGATGCGCGCGTTCCCGCTTCGCCCGCGCGTACGTGCGGAAGGTACCCGGCGGCAACCGCCGCGCCGCATCAGCGATGCCCTGATCGAACGCCGCCCAGCTGTCGGGGTCATCATCGGGCAACGACTGGGCGAAGGTGGCCGCCAGAGCCGCGTTGCGTTCCTCCACGCCCCCGGCGGCGAACGCCGCCCACAGCAACGGGCACCTCTGCTGCAACGTCAGCGCGTCGTACGCGCGGGTGCGAACGACGCGCTCGGACAGGTGCACCCTGGTGGCGATGTCAACCGCTGCCGAGCGCACGGCGACCTCACGGCGCGCCGCGCGCACCTGCGCCGCGGTGCGCCCACGCGAATCGACCCAGTCCGGATCGAGCGTCGGGTCGGGCCCGCACCACGGTGCCGGGTCCGTCTCGGCATCGGAGAGGACCTGCGCGAACAGTGCGTACTGGCGGGCCGTGTCGACCCGGGCGCGCGCGGTGACCTTCTCGATCTCGTCCACGGCATGGTCATGCAGCACCCCGGATGCGGCGATGTCGGCCAGCCACGCCTCGTCGAGCCGGTCGGCCTCGTCTACCGGGATGCCGTGCGCATCACACACGTCACGTGGGTCGATCTCGTTGCCCAGGACCTCGTCGACCTCCAGGAACGCCGAGGCGACGCCGCACCGGGCATCACACGACGCATCGTCGGGCGCGTCATCGAACGCGTCTGCGAAGTCGGTCGGTGTGCTCATGATTCCACTGTAGGAGGAGGTTCCGACATCGGAGCCCCGCCCGCAAGGCGCTCGAGCGGTCGGCTGAACACAATCGGCACACCGGCATCCCAGCACAGGTCATGGATCCGCACCGCCTCGAGGTAGCCGCCGACCCGCCCGGCCTTGATCTTGACGACGGATGTCGCGCTCAGCGCGAGCGCGTGGGCCGCCGCCTCGGCCGAGGTGATCGACTCGTCGAGGCAGATCGGGCTGGTCTCAAGCTACGCGCGAGGCGATCAAGGATGTTGCAAGAGTATTTATCTAGCAATAAAGCTCTAATATCTCTGTTATGGATGCGTTGAGCAACCCCTTCACCCCGAATGCGGGGGCGATGCCGCCGCTCATGGTGGGCCGCGATGACAAGCTGGACAGCTTTCGCACCCTTCTCGGCAGGCTCGCTCGGGGCCGGACGGAACAGTCGATGATGATCACCGGACTCCGCGGCGTGGGCAAGACGGTGCTCCTCAACGCGTTCCGGCGGATGGCAGCCGAGACGGGGTGGGCCGTCATCGAGCTGGAGATCAGTAAGCACTCCGACGACGAGTTCCGGACGAAGCTCGCCGCTCAGATGCGTCAAGTGCTGCTGGAGATCTCTCCGCGGAGCCGTTGGCGGGAGAAGGCCCACCTCGCCGCGCGAGTCTTGCGCTCGTTCACGTTGGCTGTCGATCCCGACGGCCGCCTCACGATCGGCATGACACCGGATGCCGAGGAAGGTCGCGCCGACTCGGGGAACCTCTCTCTGGATCTTCCCGAGCTCCTTGTCGCCATCGGTGAGGCGGCTTCCGAAGCCGGCAAAGGCGTCGTCATCCTCCTCGACGAAGTTCAGTTCCTTTCGAAGGAACAGCTGGAAGCCGCTGTGATGGGCGTCCACAAGACCGTCCAGCGCGCACTGCCGATCACGCTCGTGGGCGCAGGTCTGCCGCAGATCGCCGAACTCGCCGGAGAGGCGAAGTCATACTCAGAGCGACTGTTCACGTTCCCGAGCATCGACGTACTCTCGGATGACGATGCACGCGAGGCGCTCTCGGGGCCGATCCGGAACGAGGGCGCCGCCATCACCACCGATGCCCTGGACCTCGCTCTGGAGGTCACGGGACGCTATCCCTATTTTCTCCAGGAACTCGGCTACGCGGCATGGGCCGAAGCCGATCACAGCCCGATCACCCGCGAGGACGTGCGCACGGCCACCGTCGCCTTTGAAGACAAGCTCGATGGCAGCTTCTTCCGGGTGCGACTGGACCGCACGACGGATCTCGAACGCGCCTACCTTCGCGCGATGGCGGAACTCGGCCCTCAGCCACAGTCGGCCGCCGACGTCGCCGCGCTTCTGGGACGGTCATCACAGCAATGCGGTCCCACTCGTTCGCAACTGGTCGAGAAGGGGCTGCTCTACACACCCAGCCACGGTTATGCCGCGTTCACCGTGCCCCATTTCGACCGGTTCATGAAGCGGGCGGTCCCCGTCCTGGACGTCCCTGCGATCAGACCGCGAGCTCGCAAGAATACGCGGTGATCCCGCGAGAGACCTCCACGCCTCGCGTGCGACCAAGGTGCAACTCGCGCGCGACCAAGGTGAAACTCGCGTGCGACCCAGGTGAAACTCGCGTGCGACGGAGGTGAAACTCGCGTGTGACGGAGGTGAAACTCGCGTGCGCGGCGTGCGCGGCGTGCGCGGCGCGCGCGGGGCGCCCGGGCGCGCGGCGCGGGTCAGCGGCGCACGAACAGGTAGCCGCGCTCGTCGTCGAATCCGCGGCAGAGAAGGCCCTCGAGACGGCACTCGTCGAACTCCTCACGCACCCGCAGGCGCCAGGCCGCGGCATCCGTCGGCGCGTCGCGCCGCAGCGCCTCGATGTCGGCCGGTATGCGCACGGATGCCACGACCTCGTCGTCTGCGGGCGTGGGCACCGGCGGGGCGGCCAGGGCCCAGGTGACCATGATGCGGTCGGTCTCATCGCCGCGGTTGACGCCGTCGTCCATCGGGCCGTAGTGGTTCACCAGGTACTCGGTGACCCGGGTGCCGAGCACCTGCAGGTTGAAGTGCGCGTTACGGGCGACGAGCGGATCGAACGTCCAGGTGATGTTGCCCACCTCACGCGCCAGCGCCCACTCGCGCTGGTGCTGCTTGAGCGCCCGCCCCAGCTCGCGGCCGCGGTAGCCGGGCAGCAAGCCGGTGATGTGCGAGTGCATCGACCGGGCCGACGGCTGCGCGAAGAACGCCACCGACGCCCCGATCATGCGGTCGCCGTCGTAGAGGCCGACCGCGTAGTTGCCGGCGTGCGCGAGCGCGCGCAGCAGGTTCGGCGGCATCCCCGATCGGTCGCCGCCCCACACCTCGCCCAACACCGCCGACGCGGCGAAGACCTGCTCGACCGTCTGCAGGGGCAGGATGCTGATGCCCGGAGGCGTGTGCGACGAGAGCTCTGCCATCTGTCCAGTCTGGCACCGACCGCCGCCCGAAACACGCACGACCGGGACGATAGCCTGATCGGGTGACACGGGATGAGGGGACCAGACGCCGCCTCACCCGGATGCCCCCGCAGGGCGCGATCGTCGCGGTGCTGGCCGTGGCGGGCCTGGCCTCATCGTTCATGTTCACGCTCGTGGTACCGATCCAGGCCAAGCTCCCCGAACTGCTGCACGCCAGCCGTGAAGACACCGCGTGGGTGGTCACCGCGACACTGCTGGCCGCGGCGGTGATGACCCCCATCGCCGGACGGCTCGGCGACATGTACGGCAAGCGCCGCATCGTGCTGGTGCTGCTGGCGGTGCTGGTGCTCGGTTCGGTCATCGCCGCCACCTCCCCCGGCATCGTCGGCATCGTCATCGGGCGGGCGCTGCAAGGCGCGGTCACCGGCGTCATCCCGCTGGGCATCTCGATCCTGCGCGACGTGCTGCACGAAGACCGTGTCGACGCCGCGATCGCGCTGATCAGCGCCACGCTCGGCGTCGGCGGCGCGCTCGGGCTGCCGATCAGCGCACTGATCACCGAACACAGCGACTGGCATGTGCTGTTCTGGATGGCGGCGGGCCTGGGCGCGGTGGTGTTCGCGCTCGTGCTGTGGATCGTGCCGGTGAGCGTACTGCGCACCGCCGGCCGGTTCGACCTGATCGGCGCGATGGGGCTGACGGTCGGCCTGGTCGGTGTGCTGCTGGCGATCTCGCGCGGCAACGAATGGGGCTGGACCTCGCCGGCGGTGCTGTGCTGCGGGCTGGGCGGCGTCGCCGTGCTGCTGCTGTGGGGCTGGTATGAGCTGCGGATCGCCGACCCGCTGCTCGATCTGCGGGTGGCCGCCCGCCGTCCGGTGCTGCTGACGAACATCGCCTCGGTCGCCATGGGATTCGCCCTGTTCGCCTCGAACGTCGTCTACCCGCAGATGCTCGAGCTGCCGCAGAGCACGGGCGCCGGGTTCGGCCTGTCGCTGCTGGCCGCGAGCCTCGTGGTGATGCCCTCGGGCCTGGTGATGATGGTGCTCTCGCCGTTCTCGGGCCGGCTCGCCCACACGGTCGGCCCGCGGCTGCTGCTGATCGCCGGCGCGGCAGCACTCATCGTCGCCTACGCGTACACCCTGCTGTTCTCGGCCGAGGTGTGGCAGATCCTGGTCGCGAACATCCTCATCGGTGTGGGCATCGGGTTCGGCTACGCCGCCATGCCGATGCTGATCATGCGGTCGGTGCCGCAGACCGAGACCGGCGCTTCGAACGGCCTGAACGCGCTGTTCCGGTCGCTGGGCACCAGCGCCGCCGCCGCGGTGATCGGCGCGGTGCTGGCGACCCTGACGGTCACGCACGGCGACGCCCAGGTTCCCACCTCCGCGGCGTTCCGGCTCTCGTTCGTGCTCGGCGGGGCGGCCGCGGTCATCGCGCTTCTGGTGGCGCTGTTCATCCCCGCCGCGCGCGACGCGGCCGAACGGCATCCGTCGCTGCCGCAGTGATCGCCGCGCGAGTGGGCACTGGGGCGGCCGAGGCATCCATCTGTGACACCGGCGTCACGACAGATCCGTGCACCGCGATTACCGTTGTTGCATGACTGCGCCGACTTCGACCCATACCGGCAGCCACGACACGCGATTCTTCGGGCAGCCGTGGGCCCTTGCCCACGTGTTCGGCGTGGAGATGTGGGAGCGCTTCAGCTTCTACGGCATGCAGGGCATCCTGCTGATCTACTTGTACTACTCGGTCACCGACGGCGGCCTGGGTGTACCCCAGGCGGTGGCCGGCGGCATCGTCGGCGCGTACGGCGGCGCGGTGTACCTGTCGACGATCCTCGGCGCCTGGGTCGCCGACCGGATGCTGGGATCCGAGCGGGTGCTGTTCATCAGCGCGATCGTGATCATGTGCGGCCATGTCGCGCTCGCGCTGCTGCCCGGGTACGCCGGCGTCGGGGTCGGCCTGGTACTGGTCGCGCTCGGCTCGGGCGGGCTGAAGGCCAACGCCACCTCGGTGGTGGGCACCCTGTACGCCCCCGACGACACCCGTCGCGACGCCGGATTCTCGCTGTTCTACCTGGGGATCAACCTGGGTGCCTTCTTCGGGCCCATCCTCACCGGCATCCTGCAGCAGCGCATCGGCTTCCACTTCGGGTTCGGACTCGCCGCCATCGGCATGGCGGCCGGGCTCGTGCAGTACTCGTTCGGCCGCCGCGGCCTGCCCGACCAGTCGCGGCACGTGCCCAACCCGCTGCCGCGGCGCCGCTACCCGCTGGTCGGGATCATCGCGGCCGCGGCGATCGTGCTCATCGCGGTGTGCGTACTGACCAGGCTCATCCGCCCCGACAACCTGAGCGACATCGTCATCGTCGCCACCCTGGCTGCGGCGATCGCCTACTTCGCGGTGATCCTGTCCAGCCGCCGCATCGACGCCACCGAGCGGTCGCGGGTGTGGGCGTTTCTGCCGCTGTTCGTCACGAGCGTCGCGTTCTGGTCGCTGTACCAGCAGCAGTTCACCGTGCTCACGGTGTACTCGGACGAGCGGCTGGACCGCAACCTGTTCGGCTGGACGATGCCGGTGTCGTGGGTGCAGTCGATCAATCCGGTGTTCATCATCGTGCTCTCGGGCGTGTTCGCCGCGGTCTGGACGAGGCTCGGCCGACGCCAGCCGACCACGCCGCTGAAGTTCGCGATGGCGGCGGTGATCATGGGCTGCGCGTTCCTGCTGTTCCTGCCGTTCTCAGGCGGCGGGCCGAACTCGACGCCGCTGGTGGCGATCGTCGGCATCCTGCTGGTGTTCACCATCGCCGAGCTGCTGCTCTCTCCGGTCGGCCTGTCGGTGGCGACCAAGCTCGCCCCCGCCGCGTTCCAGACACAGATGGTGGCGCTGTTCTTCTTGTCGGTGGCGCTGGGCACCGCGGTATCGGGGTGGCTGGTGCAGTTCTACGACCCGCACAACGAAACCCCCTACTTCGCGATCCTCGGCGGCATCGCGATCGTGATCGGCATCGGACTGGGCCTGTGCGCCAAACCCGTGCTCGCCCTGATGCGGGGTGTGCGATGAGTCGCCGGGCACGGCACCGGCGATGACCTCCGGATGCGGCCCGGGCTGCACGTGCGGCACCCCGGGGCGTGACCGGTTCGTGCCACTGTCTCCGGCGCGGCCGCAGGCTGCGGCATCCGCCCCCGCTGCCGGAGTGCACCGCATCGAGCAGGCGCGCATTCCGGCCGGGACGTTCACGATGGGTGACTCGTCGGGCGACCGCAACCCCGGCGACGGCGAGGTGCCACGCCACCGGGTCAGGCTCGACGGGTTCGTCATCGACGCGACCTGCGTCAGCAACGACGATTTCGCCCGGTTCACCGACGACACCGGGTACCGCACCGACGCGGAACAGTGGGGCTTCTCGGCGGTGTTCCACCTGGCGGTACAGGCGCCGGACGACGACGTGATGGGCCCGGCCGCAGGCACCCCGTGGTGGCGGGGCGTGCGCGGCGCCGATTGGCGACACCCGGGCGGGCGGAACTCGTCGATCGACGGGCTCGGCGACCACCCCGTGGTGCACGTGAGCTGGAACGACGCGGTCGCCTACTGCGCCTGGGCCGGGCGCCGACTGCCCACCGAGGCGGAATGGGAGTACGCGGCCCGCGGCGGCCTGCACGAGAAGACATACCCGTGGGGAGACGACGAACCCGCCGCCCCCTGGCCGATCAACATCTGGCAGGGCACGTTCCCCACCGTCAACACGCTCGAGGACGGCTGGCTCACCACGGCGCCGGTGCGCACGTTCACCCCGAACAGGTACGGACTGTGGCAGAGCGTGGGCAACGTGTGGGAGTGGTGCCAGGACCGGTTCGACCCCGGCTACTACGCGGTCTCACCCGAGCAGAACCCGCCAGGGCCCGCGCACGGTGACACCCGGGTGCTGCGCGGCGGCAGCTACCTGTGCCACCGCTCGTACTGCAACCGGTACCGGTGCTCGGCCCGGTCGCACAACACCCCCGACTCGTCGATGGGCAACGCCGGGTTCCGCACCGTCGCGCTGTGACGGCGGCCGAACGACCTCTCTACCGCTCGAGCACGACGGCCAGGCCCTGACCCACGCCGATGCAGATCGCCGCGACCGCCACGCCTGTCCCGCGCCGGGCGAGCTCGTGCGCGGCATGACCGACGATGCGCCCGCCCGACGCCCCGAGCGGGTGGCCGATCGCCAGCGCGCCGCCGTGGATGTTGACCTTCTCGGGATCGAGGTCGGGCCAGCCGGCGATGTCGGCGAGCGCCTGTGACGCGAACGCCTCGTTCAGCTCGACGAGGTCGACGTCGGCCCAGGTGCGCCCGGCCCGCGCGAGCGCCTTGTTCGCAGCCTCGATCGGGGCCAGCGGGAACACGTCCGGGTCGACGCCGTGCACCCCGCGCCCCGCGATCCGGGCGAGCGGCTCGGCATCCAGCGCGCCCTCGGCCCCGAGCAGCACGGCCGAGGCGCCGTCGTTGATCGGTGACGAGTTGCCGGCGGTCACCGAGCCGTTCCCGTCCGGCGCGAACAGCGCCCGCAGCCCGGCGAGCTTCTGGATCGACGTGTCATCGCGGATCCCCTCATCGCGGGCCAGCTCTGCCCCGGGCACCTGCACGATCTCGCCGTCGTAGACGCCCTGCGCCCAGGCATCCGCCGCCAGCCGGTGCGACCGCAGCGCGAACGCGTCCTGCTGCTCGCGCGTGATGCCCCCGTCGCGCGCGACCTTCTCGGCCGACTCGCCGTTCGAGATGGTCCAGTGCGCCGGCAGGGCCGGGTTGACCATGCGCCACCCGATCGAGGTGTTCCACATGGTCTGGTTGCCGGTGGCAGGCCATGGCCGCGCCGACTTCTCGACGATGAACGGGGCACGGCTCATCGACTCGACCCCGCCGGTCAGCACCAGCTGCGCGTCGCCGGTTTCGATGGCCCGCGAGCCCTGGATCACCGCCTCGACCGACGAGGCGCACAGCCGGTTGACGGTGACGCCGGTGACGGATGTCGGGAACCCCGCCAGCAGCGCACCCATGCGCGCGATGTTGCGGTTGTCTTCGCCGGCCTGGTTCGCATCGCCGAAGATCACGTCGTCGATGCGTGCGGCCTCACAGCCGGTACGCTCGACGATCGCCCGCATCACGACGGCGGCCAGGTCGTCGGGCCTCACGCCCGCAAGCGCACCGCCGGCGCGCCCGAACGGGGTGCGGACGGCGTCGTAGACGTAGGTAGCGGTCATCTCACTCCTTCGTGGGGGTCAGCTCGATCGTATTCGCACCGAACACCCCGCGCGCCGTGAAGCCGGCCGCGCCTTCCGGTGCCCGTCCGGTGGGAACGGGGTACCGTGGAGGAAGTCGAGGACGCAGGGTCGCGGCCTCGCGGAGGGTGCGATGGGCAGGGTCACGGCACGGACGAAGATCGTGCATCTGACCGTGGGCGGTGCGGCCGACGCGGCGATGGTGCGCCGTATGGACACGCTCGCCGCCGAGGAGCCGCTGGAGATCCGGGTGGGATCGCGGCCGCTCGCGGTCACCATGCGCACGCCCGGCGACGACGTCGAGCTGGCGGCGGGGTTCCTCGTCTCGGAGGGGGTGATCACCCGCGCCGAGCAGTTCGCTTCGGCGATCCACTGCGCGGGCGCCGACTCGCGCGGACCGGACGGCGCGAACACCTACAACGTGCTCGATGTCGCCCTGGCTGCCGGCACCGCGCCGCCGGACCCGGCCCGGGCGCGCCATTCGTACACCACCAGCGCCTGCGGCGTGTGCGGGGCCGCGTCGATCGACCAGGTGCGCACGAGCTCTGTCTTCGACGTGTCGGCCGACGACGTGCGCGTGGACATCGCCGTACTGGCCCGCCTGCCCGAGGCGCTGCGTGCGCGGCAGGCGGTGTTCGACCGCACCGGCGGCCTGCACGCCGCCGCGCTGTGCGACGCGCGCACCGGCGACGTGCTCGCCGTGCGCGAAGACGTCGGCCGGCACAACGCTGTCGACAAGGTCATCGGCTGGGCGGTGCTGCACGACCGGCTGCCGCTTCGCGGCACGGTGCTGCAGGTGTCGGGCCGGGCGAGCTTCGAGCTCGTGCAGAAAGCGGTGATGGCCGGCATCCCGATCCTGTCGGCGGTGTCGGCGCCCTCGTCGCTGGCGGTCGCGCTGGCCGAGACATCCGGCCTCACCCTGGTCGGTTTCGCGCGCGGCACCTCGATGAACGTGTATGCGGCGGCCGAACGGATCGCCGTGGACGAACCGGTACCGGTGTGAGCCGGCGCGACGCGAAGGAGCGTGGACCACGATGACCGCCAGGGCCCCCATCGAGGACGTCACCGAAGACGCCGCCGTCATGCAGGTCGGCGAGCCCAAGCACTGGGCGGCGGGCGTGCCCGGCATCGCGCACGCCATGGGGCCGGCGATCGCCGACATGGGCGCCGGCCGTGCCCTGACGCTGCTCACCGACATGAACCAGAAGGACGGGTTCGACTGCATGAGCTGCGCGTGGGCCGACCCCGAGCATCGCAAGACGTTCGAGTTCTGCGAGAACGGTGCGAAGGCGGTCACCTGGGAGGCGACGCCGGTGGTGATCCCCACCACGTTCTGGGCAGAGCATCCGATCAGCTCGCTGCGCGAGCGTTCGGAGTACTGGCTGGGCATGCAGGGCCGGCTGGTCGAACCGGTGTACAAGCCGGCCGGCGACGACCACTACCGCCCGATCTCGTGGGACGACGCGTTCACCCTCATCGCCGATCGGCTGAAGGCCATGGAGTCGCCTGACCAGGCCACGTTCTACACCAGCGGCCGCACCGCCAACGAGACCGCGTTCGCGTACCAGCTGCTGGCCCGGGTGCTGGGCACCAACAACCTGCCGGACTGCTCGAACATGTGCCACGAGTCCACCGGCATCGCCATGGGCGAGACGATCGGCATCGGCAAGAACACCGTCGCCTACAAGGACTTCGCCAAGGCCGACCTGATCATCGTGATGGGTCAGAACCCCGGCACGAACCATCCGCGCATGCTCACCGCGCTCGAAGAGGCGAAGGATGCCGGTGCCCAGATCGTCGCGATCAACCCGCTGCTGGAGGCGGGCCTGGTGCGGTACAAGAACCCGCAACGGGTGCGGGGCATCATCGGCCACGGCACCGGCATCGCCGACCAGTACCTGCAGATCCGCGCCGGCGGGGACGGCTGGCTGATGAAGGCGATCTCGCAGCGCGTGTTCGCCGCCGAGGACGCGAACCCCGGCACCGTGCTCGACCACGCCTTCCTCGCCGAGCACTGCCAGGGGCTGGACGAGTTCCGCGAGAGCCTGGCAGACCTCGACCCCGAGACGGTGCTGCGTGCCACGGGGCTGTCCACCGCCGAGATCGACGAACTGGCCGAACGCTATCTGCACGCCGACCGGGTCATCATCACGTGGGCGATGGGGCTGACCCAACACCGCGACGCGGTGAACATCATCAAAGAGGTCATCAACCTGCTGCTGCTGCGCGGCAACATCGGCAAGCCCGGCGCCGGCGCCTCGCCGATCCGCGGACACTCCAACGTGCAGGGCGATCGCACCATGGGCATCTGGGAGCAGATGCCCGACGCGTTCCTGGATGGGCTGGGCCGCGAGTTCGGATTCGAGCCGCCGCGCGCACACGGCTACGACGTGGTCAAGGCCGTCGAGGCGATGCGTCAGGGGCGGACGAAGGTGTGGATCGCGATGGGCGGCAACCTGGTCTCGGCGGTCGCCGACACCCGCGCCGCCGAAGAGGGGTTCGCCAAGGTCGGGCTGAACGTGCAGATCTCGACCAAGCTGAACCGCAACCACCTCACCGTCGGCGACGAGGCGCTCATCCTGCCGGTGCTCGGCCGCACCGAGATCGACATGCAGGCCACCGGTGAGCAGATCCTGTCGGTCGAGGACTCGGTCTGTGCCATCCACGCCAGCCGCGGCAAGGTGCAGCCGCTCTCGCCGCTGCTGCGCTCCGAGATCTCGGTGATCGTCGGCATCGCCCGGGCCCTGTTCGGCGACGACGGTCCGGTGGACTGGGCGAGCTTCGAGTGCGACTACGACGTGATCCGCGACCACATCGAGCACGTCGTGCCGGGTTTCGAGCACTTCAACGAGCGCCTCCACCGCGACGACGGGTTCATCCTGCCGCACGGGCCGCGCGATTCGCGCACCTTCCCGACTGCGACCGGCAAGGCGATGATCACCGTCACCGACCTGGAGTACATCGACTGCCCGCCCG
Organism: Microbacterium luticocti DSM 19459; assembly: GCF_000422405.1. Classification (GTDB taxonomy): domain Bacteria; phylum Actinomycetota; class Actinomycetes; order Actinomycetales; family Microbacteriaceae; genus Microbacterium; species Microbacterium luticocti. The sequence continues at coordinate 167,950 of NZ_AULS01000004.1, read as the reverse complement.
GTCGGTTGCTGCTGCAGTCGATGCGCTCGCACGACCAGTTCAACACCACCGTGTACAGCCTGAACGACCGCTACCGCGGCATCAAGAAGGGCCGCCGCGTCGTGTTCGTGCACCCCGACGACCTCGCCGAGCTCGGCATCGCCGACGGTGCTCTCGTCGACGTGCACAGTGAGTTCTCGGACGGGGTCGACCGGGTCGTGCGCGCGTTCAAGGTCGTCGCCTACCCCACCTCCCGCGGCTGCGCGGCCACATACTTTCCCGAGGGCAACCCGCTGGTGCCGCTCGGGTTCACCGCCCTGGGCAGCAACACACCGGCATCCAAGTCGGTCGTGGTGCGCCTCGAACCGGTCAGGTGAACACGATGGTGTGGTTGCCGTGGCGGATGATGCGGTCTTCGGCGTGCCATTGCACCGCACGCGCCAGCACGGCACGTTCCACGTCGGCGCCGCGGGCCTGCAGATCGCCCGCGGTCATGGAGTGATCGACCCGGGTCACGTCCTGTTCGATGATGGGGCCGGCGTCCAGCTCGCGGGTCACATAGTGGCTGGTGGCGCCGATCAGCTTCACGCCGCGTTCTTTGGCCTTGCGGTAGGGGGCGGCGCCGACGAAGGCGGGCAGGAACGAGTGGTGGATGTTGATCACGGGCACCCCGACGGCATCCAAGAAGTCTTCTGAAATGATCTGCATGTACCGGGCCAGCACCAAGAAGTCCACGTTGCCGCGCACCAGGTCGAGGATCTTCGCCTCGGCCGCGGACTTGTCGGCGCCGGCGGAGGGCACGTGGAAGAACGGGACCGAGAAGCTGCGGACGTCGTCGGCGGTGACGGTGTGGTTGGAGATGACCATCGGGATCGTCACCGGCAACTCGCCGCGGCGGTGCCGCCACAGCAGCTCGAGCAGGCAATGGTCGCTGGTCGAGACCAGGATGCCCATGCGCTTGGGGATGGACTGGTCGGTGAGCCGCCACCTCATGCCCAACGGCGTCAGCGTCGCGTGAAGGTCGGCGTCGATCTCGTCGATCGCGGCGGCAAGGTCCGGCCTGTGGAACACGACCCGCTGGAAGAACGCACCCCCGGCGGGGTTGTCGGAGTACTGGTCGAGGGTGACGATGTTGCCGCGGTTGCGGGCGATCAGCCCCGACACCGCCTGCACCAGTCCCGGCTGGTCCGGGCCGTGCACGATCAGACAGGCGTGATCGGCGGGGGCGTGTGGCAGGGTCGGCATGCGTGTGACTCCTTCTGTCGCGTTCGTTCCCAGTCTGACCGATGCCGCCCGGGATGGGTCAGAACGCGTATTCCATGAGTTCGACGCCGAGCGTGCGGAACACCTCGTGTGCGCGCAGCCGGTGCATGATCGACAGGTCGTCGAAGCACACGATCAACGCGTACGAGACGCCGGCGCGCGGGCCGGCGAGCACGCCCGCTTCGGCACGGATGCCACGGTCCCGGCCGGTCTTGTTGATGAAGAGCAGCCCGTGCTCGTCGTTGAAGTGCGCGAACGGGTCGAGCCCGGTCGCCGACGCCACCAGCGACAGGTCGTGGTTCAGGCTCAGCCACTCCGCGACCTGGGCGCTGACTGCGGCGCTGACCGCCGCGGAATTGACCAGTGCCGCGAACATCTGCGCGAGCTCGCGCGCGGTGGCCAGGGCCACATGCGGGGCGTCGTCGGGTCCGCGCCGGTCACGGAACCGGTCGAGCAGGGCGGAGCGCTTCAGCCCCAGCTGCTCGATCCGTCCTCGCACCGCCGGCAGCCCCACGCGGGCGATGAGAGCGTTGGCGGCGGTCGCATCGCCGGCGGCCGCGGCCAGCACCGCCAGATCGCCGATCGGCAGCGCCGGTGCCTTGAGGTGCTGCCAGAGTCCGCCGACCTCGACCCGCTCGATGCCGTCGCGGTCGACGATCTCGAGCGGGTCGAGCGTGCCGGACTCGATCTGGGCGGCCACCTCGATCAGCAGCGGTACGACGCCGAGCCCGGCCACCGGCAGTGTGACGAAGTCGTCGCCGCCGAGCACCGGTGTGCCGCGGTCGAGGTCGTCGATGCGCACCGACACCTTCGCGCCCGCCGCGGCGAGCTCGTCGAGCGCCTTCAGCGTGGCCGTGAAGCTGCGTTTGCCCACTGCCGCCCTCCTCGGCAGGGGCTTGCTGCTGCGCCGCGACCCCCGTAGCGGCGCCGTCTCCCGTCTGGGCTCTGGGGGCGTGCCCACTGTCGTCCTTCCGCGTACTGTCAGGTCACCAGATGGTGACGCGCTGATCGGTCGGCAGCCAGAGCGCGTCGGAATCGGTGACCTCGAACGCGTCGTAGAACGCGTCGACGTTGCGCACGATCTGGTTGCACCGGAACTCGTTCGGCGAGTGCGGGTCGATGGTCAGCAGGCGGATGGTCTCAGCATCCCGCCCCTTCTGCCGCCACACCTGCCCCCAGCTCAGCAGCAGGCGCTGGATGCCGGTGAACCCGTCGATCTCGGGCGCCTGCCCGCCGCCCAGCGACAGCTCGTACGCCTTGATCGCGATGCCGAGCCCACCCAGGTCGCCGATGTTCTCGCCGATGGTCAGGGCGCCGTTGACGTGGTGCTCGTCGGACAGCCCGACCGGCACGAGCGCGTCGTACTGCGCGATGAGGTCCTTGGTGCGCTGCTCGAAGGCGGCACGGTCGGCGTCGGTCCACCAGTCGGCGAGCTTGCCGTCGCCGTCGTACCGGCTGCCCTGGTCGTCGAAACCGTGGCCGATCTCGTGGCCGATGACCGCGCCGATGCCACCGTAGTTGGCCGCGGCATCGCGCTCGGCGTCGAAGAACGGGTACTGCAGGATCGCCGCCGGGAACACGATCTCGTTCATCAGCGGGTTGTAGTAGGCGTTCACCGTCTGCGGGGTCATGAACCACTCGTCACGGTCGATGGGCTGCCCGATCTTGGAAAGCTGCCGGTCGTGCTCGAACACGTGGGCGCGGCGCACGTTGCCGATCAGGTCGTCGGCGTCGATCTGCAGGGCCGAATAGTCCCGCCAGCGCACCGGGTAGCCGACCTTCGGGGTGAACGAGTCGAGCTTGGCGAGGGCGCGCTGCCGGGTCTCGGGGCTCATCCACTCCAGCTGCGAAATGCTCTGCCGGTAGGCCTCGATCAGGTTGCCGACCAGCTCGTCCATCGCCTCTTTGGCGGCGGGCGGAAAGTGCCGCTCGACGTACACCCGGCCGACGGCCTCGCCGAGCGCGGCCTCGACGATGCCGACGCCACGCTTCCACCGCTCGCGGTTGGCCGGCACACCGGTGAGGGTGGTGCCGTAGAACGCGAAGTTCTCGTCGACGAACGGGTCGGGCAGGAACGGGGCGGCGGCGTGCACGACCTTGAAGCGCAGCCAGGCCTTCCAGTCCTCGAGCCGGGCGGGCACCAGCAGCGCACCGAGCGCTTCGATGAAGCTCGGCTGGTACACCACGGCCTCGTCGAACGCGTGCTCGTGCCCGGCCGCGACGGCGTCGCGCCACGGGTCGAGGTCGACGCCGGCGAGCCGGCCGATCTCATCCCAGGTCTTCAGGTTGTAGGTGGCGACGGCGTCACGGCTGCGCACGTTGTCCCAGTGGCCGGCGGCGACGTCGGCTTCGAGCCGGTAGATCCGCTCGGCGACGGATGCCGCATCCTCGCCCGGTTCAAAGCTGTCGGCGGCCGTGATGCCGGCCAGCTGCAGCATCCGTGCGATGTGGGCACGGTACGCCTCGCGCACCTCGGCGAAGTTCTCCAGCCGGTAGTAGCTCTCGTCGGGCAGGCCGATGCCGCTCTGGATGAGGAAGGGCACGTACCGTTGCGGATCGCCGGGGTCGGGCTCGACGTACAGGTCGATGATGCCGCCGACCCCGTCGCGTTCGAACCGGCCGACGGTGGCCAGGAACGCGGGGATCGAATCGATGGCGTCGACCTCGGCGAGCCGGTCCGCGATCGGGGCGGTGCCGAGTTCGTCGATGCGGGTCGTGTTCATGAAGCTCGCGTACAGGTCGCCGATCTTGCGGGCTTCGGTGCCCGGCTCGGCGTGCTGCATCTCTTCGACGATCGTGCGCACCTGGGCCTCGGCCTGCTCGGCGAGGAAGTGGAACGAGCCCCACCGCGCCTTGTCGTCGGGGATGTCGGTCTGCTCGATCCAGGTGCCGTTCACGTGACGGAACAGGTCGTCCTGCGGGCGGATGTCGGCACTGAACGCGTCGACCTCCAGTCCCGAACGGGGGGTTTCGGTCATGCGTTCCAGGATATGCCGCCCGGCTGTGCTTCACACCGACGTCGAGGGCGGATGTCGGGGGGCGCTCGTACTCTGAGAACACGCGAGCCCGAACGGGCGACGAAGGAGGCACGATGACGACCTTGACCAACCGGCCGAACACGGCGCTGCTCGTGGTGGACGTGCAGAACGACGTGGTCGGCGCAGCCTACGAACGGGATGCGGTGGTCACGCGCATCCGCGACCTGGTGGAGCGCGCGCGCACGGCCGGCGTGCCCGTGGTGTGGGTGCAGCACCGCGACGACGAGCTGGTGCCCGACACCGACGGCTGGCGCATCGTGCCCGAGCTGGAGCCGGCGCCCGACGAGGCCGTGGTGCACAAGGAGTACGGCGACGCGTTCGAGGGCACCGACCTTCAGGCAGTGCTCGACCGGCTCGGCGCCGGCCGGCTGGTGGTCAGCGGCGCCGAGACGGATGTCTGCATCCGCTCCACGATCCACGGCGCGTTCACCCGCGGGTACGACACCACGCTGGTCGCAGACGCTCACACCGCCGGCGACAAGACCGCGTGGGGTGCGCCGCCGGTCGACCAGGTGATCGCGCACACGAACCTGTACTGGTCGTTCCAGGGCGCACCCGGCCGTACCGCGGCCGTGGTCGACGCGGCCGACGTCGACTTCACCGGCGGCGCCGATGCGCGCCCCTAGGCTCGGAGGGTGAGTCGAGCAGACACGCTGAACCGCGACATCCTGAGCCTCGCGGTGCCGGCGCTGGGCGCGCTCATCGCCGAGCCGCTCTTCTTGATCGTCGATTCGGCGCTGGTCGGTCACCTGGGTGTCGTGCCGCTGGCGGCGCTGGGCATCGCGTCGGCCGTGCTGCAGACGATCGTCGGACTCATGGTGTTCCTGGCGTACTCCACCACGCCCGCGGTGGCGCGGCGGTTCGGCGCCGGTGACAGCCGCGACGCGGTGTCGGTGGGCATCGACGGGATGTGGCTGGCGCTGGGCCTGGGCGCGGTGCTCGCGCTGGTCGGCTACCTGTGCACACCGGCGCTGGTCGGGCTGTTCGGGGCGGGGGCCGAGGTGGCCGCCGACGCGCGCACGTACCTGGGCATCTCGATGTGGGGGCTGCCGGCGATGCTCATCGTCTTCGCGGCGACCGGCCTGCTGCGGGGCATGCAAGACACCGTCACGCCGCTGTGGATCGCCGGCACCGGGTTCGCCGCCAACGCGCTGCTGAACGCCCTGTTCATCTACGGGGCCGGCTGGGGCATCGCGGGTTCGGCATTCGGCACGGTGCTGGCCCAGTGGGGCATGGTGGCCGCGTACGCGTTCGTGATCGGGCGGCTGGCGCGGCGGCATCGGGCGTCGCTGCGCCCGCAGCGCGAGGGGGTGCGCGGGTCGGCCCGCTCGGGGGTGTGGATGTTCGTGCGCACGGTGTCGTTGCGGGTGGCGCTGCTGTCGACGGTCGCCGTGGCCACCTCGTTCGGCACGGCGGAGCTGGCCGGCTGGCAGGTGGCGTTCACGATGTTCTCGACGGCGGCGTTCGCCCTGGACGCCCTGGCGATCGCCGCGCAGGCGCTGATCGGCAAGGGGCTGGGGGCGGGGTCGGTCGGCGAGGTGCGCCGGGTGCTGCGGCGCACCCTGGCGTGGGGCGCCGGGTTCGGCGTCGTGGTCGGCGCCGTGATCGGAGGGCTCTCAGGCTGGATCGGTCTGCTGTTCACCGGCGATGCGGCGCTGGCCGCGCTCGTGCAGCCGGCGCTGGTCGTGCTCGCGGTGGCACAGCCGGTGTGCGGGATCGTGTTCGTGCTGGACGGCGTGCTCATTGGCGCGAACGACGCACGCTACCTCGCGATCGCCGGCGGTGTGAACCTCGTGGTGTACGTGCCGGTGCTCGTCGCGCTGTGGCTGTGGCATCCCGCCGGCGCGGCAGGGTTGAGCCTGCTGGCGGTCGCGTTCTTCGGCGTGTACATGCTGGCGCGCGTGGTGACCCTGGGCTGGCGCATCCGCCGACCCGAGTGGCTGACCCAGCCGGCGTGAGCCACTCGGGTCGGCGTGCCGGCCGATCCGGAACCTTCCGGGGCGAAAACCTGCGGTGCGGCGGCGTGCTGGGTACGGTGAAACAGGCCGACCGTGACGCAGACGGCGTCGTGCGGCCGACGACAAGGGGGAACGAACGATGGTGCATGCTGTGCAACGAAGGGCACGGGTGCTCGTGATCGCCGTGATGGCGGCGATCGTGCTGGCCGTGGGAGCGGGGGCTCCGGCATGGGCGGATTCGACGTCGGACATGACGCAGATCGACACCCAGCTGGGCAAGGCGATGGACACGTTCACCGCCGTGTACGGCGACAGCTCGGCGTCGCTGAGCGATGCCGAGGCCGCAGCACGCGACTTCGAGAAGGCCGCGGCGAAGGCGCAGAAGGACTTCCAGCGCGTCGCCGACGGCGAACAGAACAAGGACCTGGCCGCATACGGCACGAAGTTCGCCGGCATCGCCGGTGACATGGCGAGCGCGGCCAAAGGCATCGGCGCACTCTCGACCCAGGACGAGTCCGCGCTGTCGAAGGCCGAGAGCGCCATGAACGACGCGATCGACGCGTACTCGAGCACGGCCGACGAGTACAACGAGTTCATCAAGACGCTGCCGGCCAATCCGACCAACGACCCGGCGTTCGTGCTGTGGTTGACGGTTCTGATCGTCGGCGTCGTGTACCTGCTGCTCACACTGCTGTTCGCACTGCTCACCCGAAAGCAGCAGGGCCTGCTGCCCGCCAAGGTCGACAAGAAGGGCACGGTGCAGCAGGCCTCGCTGAGCCGGCTGCGCTGGATGGTGGTGCTCTGGGCCGGCGTGTTCGTCGTGGGTGCGGCGATCCCGTTCGTGCAGGTGATCGTTGCCGAGATGAGCACCACCGGCGAGTACACCTACCGGGTGTTCTGGTACCCGCTGGCGATCGGCGCGGCGCTGTCGGTGATCGGTCTGGTGCAGTACTTCGTGGCTGCCGCGAAGGTGCGCCGCGAGGGATCGGCTCAGCCGCACGACCCGTCCGCCATGCCCGCCGACGGCATGCCGGTGCCCGTCGGGCCGGACGGTGTGCCGGTGGCGCCGGCCGGTACCGCGGCGCCGCCGGCCTACGCGGTCGCGCCCGGACAGCCCGCCCCGGCCGTTCCCCCGGCGCCCGGGCAGCCGACCCCGGGCGCCTCGGGCCAGACCGCGCCGACCGATCCGGCAGCCGGGTCGGCACCGGGCACCCAGCCGCCGGCGGCACCGCCCGCCGGACCGGACGCGCCGCAGCGCGACTGACACGCCGAACGGGGGCGTCGGGCTACGGCTCGGCGCCCCCGCGGCATCCCGCAGCAGGAGAAATCACCAGATCAGGAGCTGGGAGCGCGCTCACGTCCTGTCGCCGCGATTTCTCCTGTCCTCGTGCCTGGCTCTGCCGCGGGGCTGTGCGTGGCTCTGCCGTGTGGCGGTGGACGATCTCGCCGGGCTACGGTTCGGCGCCCCCGCGGCATCGGGCTACGGCCGCGCCCAGCGGCGGCACCATTCGTACATCACCACGGCGGCCGCCGCCCCCGCGTTGATCGAACGGGTCGAGCCGTATTGGGTGATCTCGACGATCCCGGATGCCACGGCCACCGCTTCCGGCGAGAGCCCGGGCCCCTCCTGGCCGAACATCAGCACACACCGTTGCGGTAGATCGGCCTCCGGCAGGGCCACGGCCCCGGCGACGTTGTCGACCGCGATGATCGGCAGGCCGGCGGCATCCGCCCACTGCGCGAACGCCGCGATGTCGGGGTGGTGCTCGACATGCTGGTACCGGTCGGTTACCATGGCCCCACGACGGTTCCAGCGGCGGCGCCCGACGATGTGCACGGTGTGCGCACCGAACGCATTGGCGCTGCGCACGATCGAGCCGATGTTCATGTCGTGCTGCCAGTTCTCGATCGCAACGTGGAACCCGTGTCGCCGGGTGTCGATGTCGGCGACGATCGCCTCCATGCGCCAATAGCGGTAGCGGTCGATCACGTTGCGCCGGTCACCGTGCGCGAGCAGGTCGGGGTCGTACCGATCGTCCTGCGGCCACGCATCCCTGCCGCCGGGCCACGGACCGACCCCGTGCGTGTGCTCGACCGGATCGTGCGCGGGATCGGGCGCGGTCTCGTGCGGCAGGTCGCTCACCGCACCAGGGTAGCGGCGCGCGGCCCTCGCACAGCGCACCGGCTCGCTCGGGCGCCAGACGGGCCGGCAGCTCGAGATTTCGGCGCACCGAAGACTATGATTTCGGTATGCCGAAAGATCGACCTCAGAGTATCGCGGCCCCGGCACGTCGGCGCCGCGTCCGCTCCACGCGCGTGCGGGACGGGCTGACCTCGCGCCCGCGCGCGGCGTGGCTGCTCGGACCGGCACTGGTCGCCGGCGTCGCCTATCTCGACCCCGGCAACGTCGCCAGCAACATGACCGCCGGCGCCCGCTACGGCTACCTGCTGGTGTGGGTCGTCGTGCTCGCGAACCTCATCGCCTGGCTCGTGCAGTACCTGTCGGCAAAGCTCGGCGTGGTGACCGGGAAGAGCCTTCCCGAACTGCTCGGCGAGCGCATCCGCCGCCCCTGGGCGCGCCGCGCCTACTGGGCCCAGGCCGAGTTGGTGGCGATCGCCACCGACATCGCCGAGGTGATCGGCGGCGCGGTCGCCCTGCAGCTGCTGTTTCACATCCCCCTGCTGTGGGGCGGGCTGATCACCGGCGCCGTCTCGCTCGCGCTGCTGGTCGTGCACACCCGCCGCGGCCCGCAGACCTTCGAATTCATCGTCATCGGCCTGGTCGCGATCATCTCGATCGGGTTCGTCGCCGGTGTGTTCGTCGCCCCGCCCGACGGCACCGGGATCGCCGGCGGGCTGGTGCCGCGGTTCGAGGATTCCGGATCCGTGCTGCTGGCGGCATCCATTCTCGGGGCCACGATCATGCCGCACGCCATCTATGCGCACTCGGCACTGTCGCGCGACCGGTTCGCGGCCGATGCCACGCCGGTGCCGCGGCTGCTGCGCGCCACCCGGTGGGATGTGTCGATCGCGATGGCCGTGGCCGGGGCGGTCAACGTGTGCATCCTGCTGCTGGCCGCAGCGAACCTCGCCGGCGCGCACGGCACCGACTCGCTCGAGGGCGCGTACGCGGCGCTGCGTGACGGCATCGGCCCGATCGTGGCCACCCTGTTCGCGGTCGGCCTGCTCGCCAGCGGCCTTGCCAGCACCTCGGTGGGCGCCTATGCGGGCTCCGAGATCATGCACGGCCTGCTGCACGTGCGCGTGCCGCTCGTGCTGCGCCGGGTGATCTCGCTGGTGCCCGCCCTCGGGCTGCTCGCGGTCGGCGCCGATCCCACCGCCTCGCTCGTGCTCAGCCAGGTCGTGCTGTCGTTCGGCATCCCGTTCGCGCTCGTTCCGCTGATCCGGCTCACCGCGCAACGGGCGGTGCTCGGCCGGTACCGCAACCGCACCGCGACCACCGTGCTCGGAGTGCTCGCGGCCGTCTTCTTGATCGCGCTCAACGGGATGCTGCTGGTGCTCGTTCTCACCGGGGCCTGACGCCCAGGGTGCCGACACGTGGCGCGTATACCCTGGGGGCGTGCCCTCCCCCGCCGTCGACGACTACCTGAAGACCATCTACCACCACACCGAGTGGCAGGATGCACGCATCACGCCGTCGCAGCTGGCGTCGGTGCTGGGGCTTGCGCCTTCGAGCGTGACCGAGATGGTGCAGAAGCTCGCGGCACAGGGGCTGGTCACGCACCGGCCCTACGGGCCGATCGCGCTGACCGACGACGGCCGGCGGCGCGCGGCGGGCATCATCCGGAGGCACCGGCTGATCGAGACCTGGCTGGTCGAAGAGTTCGGCTACGCCTGGGACGAGGTGCACGACGAGGCCGAGGTGCTCGAGCACGCGATCAGCGACCGCCTGCTGGAGGGCATCGACGCACGGCTCGGCCACCCCCGCATCGACCCGCACGGCGATGCGATCCCCGATGCCGACGGGCACGTGCACCGCGAAGCGTTCGTGCTGCTGCGCGACGCCGCGCCGGGGCACCACGGCCGGGTGCTGCGGGTGAGTGACCGCGACCCGCGGCTGCTGCGCGCGGTCGAAGACGCCGGGCTGCGCATCGGCAGCACGATCGAGGTGATCGGGCCCGAGATGGTGCGGGTGGCCGATGCCGCCCCCGTCGCGATCCCCGACGGTGCCGCCGACGCCATCTGGCTCTCCGCCTGAACGGCGGGCACACCGTTCCACGCCCGGTCCTGACCACGCCCGGGTCAGAACAACAGCAGCCCGACGAGGTAGCTGATCAGCGCGGTACCCAGGCCCACGCCGAGCGAACGGACGATGGTGCGGCGCACCGAGAGCCGGCCGGTGCGGGCCGCGATGACCGAGACCACGATCAGCGAGACCACCACCGTCGCCAGGATCACCCAGAACTCCAGCGCCGGAACGAACAGTGCGATCAGAAACGGGATCAGTGCGCCCACGAGGAACGCGCTACCGGCACCGATGCCGGCGGTCACCGTCTCGCGCACCGTCATCACCTCGTCGATGCCGTACTCACTCTCCAGCTGTGCCCCCAGCGGGTCGGCGGCCGACAGCTGCTCGGCGACCCGTCGCGCCAGGTCGGCGTCCAGCCCCTTGGCCTCGTAGTGTGCGACCAGTTCGGCGATCTCGTGCTCGGGGTTCGCGGCCAGCTCGGCCTGCTCGGCGGCGGCGATCCGCAGCTGCGCCTCACGTTCGGCGGCGGCCTCGGCCCACTTCGTGCCGCCCAGACTGAGCGCACCGGCGATCATCGCCATGGCGGCCGCCGTCACCAGCACCCGGTCGGCCGCCCCGGCACCGGCGAAGCCTTCGAGGATGCCCGCCGTGGCGATGATCCCGTCGTTCGCGTCCACCGCCCACGAGCGAAGGGTCGCGGCATCCCAGCCACGACGCCCGGATGCCACCGGCTCTCTCATCCGCGGAACCGGCGCCGGGCCTTCGCGGCCTTCTCGAACGGCCAGCGCACCCGGGTGGCGTTCTCGCAGTACTCCCAGAGGCGTTGCCCGAGCTCCGGGCTGCGGGTGAGCTTGGCGGGCCGACCGCGGTGCGGGGCGCCGTGCACGACGAACCGGGGACCCCAGAACTCGCCGCCGGCGATCGCAGGGTCGATCAGGGCACGCACCAGGCTGCGCGCACCGCGCTCTTTGGACTGTGAGAACGGGGTCTGCAGATTGTCGACGAACCGGGTCATCCGCGACGGCTCGTTCACACCGCGCACCCCGGTGGTGCGCCCGCTGATGGAATAGCCGGGGTGGGCGACGACACTGGATGCGGGGACCCCGGCATCCCGCAGCCGCCGGTCGGCCTCGAGCCCGAGCACCGTGGTGGCGACCTTCGACTGCACGTACGCGCGCCACGGGGTGTATCCCTCGGCCAGTTCGACATCGATCGGTTCGTAATCGCCGAGCGAGGTCGACATGCTGCCGATCCACACCATCCGCCCGTTCACGACGGCGAGGTTCTGCAGCAGCTCGCCGGCCAGGGCGAAATGTCCGAGCACGTTCGTGGCGAACACCAGCTCGTGCCCGCCGGCGGTGCGGCGCTGCTTGGGCGGGTGCACGATGCCGGCGTTCAGCAGCAGCCCGTGCAGCGGCCCACGACCGCGCGCGGTGGCAGCGGCGGCACGCACCGAACCGAAGTTGCTGGTGTCCAGCAGCAGCGTCTCCACGTCACCGCCCGAGGCATCCCCCACCCGTCGTTCGATCGCCGCGTGTGCCGCCTGCAGCCGGTTCGGGTTGCGTCCGGTCATGATCACGTGGGCGCCCGCGCGCACGAGCTGCTCGGTGGCGAAATACCCCAGGCCACGCGTGGAACCGGTCACCAGAAAGCGCCTGCCGCTCAGGTCGGGCAGGCGCTGCGGATCCCACCCGTTCTGCGCCACACTCAGAGCCTATGCCCGTTGCGGCATGATCGCGATGAGAGGGCGCGCGACGCGCCCGCTGGGTAGGCTGACCGCATGCGGACACGCGCGGACATCGACTGCTGGCTGACCGATATGGACGGCGTGCTGGTGCACGAGAACCGGCCGATCCCCGGAGCCGCAGAACTGCTCGCACAGTGGCGGGATCGGGGCATCCCGTTCCTGGTGCTGACGAACAACCCGATCTTCACGCGCCGCGATCTGTCTGCACGGCTGGCCCGCTCGGGTCTGGACGTGCCCGAGGACCGCATCTGGACGTCCGCGCTGGCGACAGCTCAGTTCCTCAAGTCGCAGATGCCCGGCGGCTCGGCGTTCGTGATCGGCGAGGCGGGGCTGACCACGGCGCTGCACGAAGCCGGGTTCATCATGACCGAGACCCAGCCCGACTACGTGGTCGTCGGCGAGACCCGGCAGTACTCGTTCGAGGCCATCACCCAGGCGATCCGGTTCATCAACGCGGGCGCGCGGTTCATCGTGACGAATCCGGATGCCACCGGCCCGACCCCCTCGGGTGTGGTGCCGGCGACGGGCTCGTTCGCGGCGCTGATCACCAAGGCGACCGGCAAGGAGCCGTACGTGGTCGGCAAGCCGAACCCGATGATGTTCCGCTCGGCGATGAACCAGATCGGGGCGCACTCCGAGAACACCGGCATGATCGGCGACCGGATGGACACCGACGTCATCGCCGGCATCGAGGCGGGGCTGCACACCGTGCTCGTGCTCACCGGCATCAGCGACCGCTCCGAGATCGAGCGCTACCCGTTCCGGCCCGACGAGATCGTGGACTCGGTCGCCGAGCTCGTCGAGCCCGAGGCATCCGGCGCATGAACGGGGTGCGGCGTGAATGAGCTCGAGCAGACGCTGCTGTTCGCCACGACCACGTTGGTGCTCGCCGGCACGCTCGTCGTGTTCGTCGTGCAGTACATCCGCCGCTACGGCCGCAAGGACCGGGGCCGCGACCGCGACGAGTGACGGGCGGGTCAGCGCGGGCGGCGGGTGCGCACAACTGCGCCGCCCGGCCCCACGCGCACGGCGCCCCGGCCGCAAGCGCAGCACGAGAGCGTCAGCGCAGCACGAGCGCGGCGGCGCCGACCAGCGGTCCGTCGCCGTGCAGCCCGCTGGGAACCACCCGCGCGGCGCGCGCATAGTCCAGCACGGCGGCCGAGCGCAGCGCGGCGCCGACCATGGCGACGTAGTCGTCCGACACGTGCGAGAACCCGCCGCCGACGGCGATCACCTCGAGGTCGACCAGGGCCGCCACATCGGCGAGCGCCTCTCCAACGGCGCCGGCCGACCGCTCGATCGCGGCGCGGGCGACCCTGTCACCGGATGCCGCGTCCCGCCCCAGCTGTTCACCGCTGTCGCCGTCCCAGCCGTGCTCCCGCGCCCAGTCGACGCTCGCCGGCCCGGACGCGACCCGTTCCAGGCACCGACCGTTCTCGGAGTGCATCTGACCGAGGTGCCCGGCGTTGCCGGTCGCGCCCGAGACCAGGTGCCCGTCGAGGATGAACCCGCCGCCGATCCCGGTCGACACCACGAACGCCAGCGACGCGCGCGCGCCGCGCGTCGCGCCGACCCACGATTCGGCCAGGGCGAGGCATCCGCCGTCGTGCCCCAGGTGCACCGGCACGCCGTCCAGCCCGGCCCGGGCGGCGGCGTCGACGACGGCGTCCTTCAGCCCCATCCCGCGCAGCGCCGGCATGTTGACCGGCATGATCGTTCCCGCGGCGTGGTCGATGGGTCCGGCGCTGCCGATCCCGACACCGCGCACCGGGCCCGGCGCGTTCGCGGCGGCCTGCCGCACGACCTGGATCAGTGCCCCGTGCAGCAGCTCGGGTGTGGCGTCGGGTCCGGTGGGACGGCGGTGGCGGGTTCCGGGCAACACCGTGCCGGTGGCATCCACCAGGGCGGCCTCGACCTTCGTGCCGCCCAGGTCGACGGCCAGGGCGAGGTCGGTCACGACTTGACCGACCCGCTCATCAGTCCGCCGATGAAGTACTTGCCGAGGATGATGTAGACCACCAGGGTCGGCAGCGACGCGATCAGTGCCCCCGCCATCGACGCGCCGTAGTTCGACAGCTGCGCGCCCTGCGACAGGTTCACCAGCGACAGCGACACCGGCCCCTGGTTCGCGTCCGACAGGAAGAGCGCGAACAGGTAGTCGTTCCACGCCGAGGTGAACTGCCAGATGATCGTCACCACGAACCCGGGCAGCGACAGCGGCAGGATGATGCGCCAGTACGAGCCCAGCATGCCGGCGCCGTCCACGCGCGAGGCCTCCATGAGTTCGTTCGGCACGCCCTCGTAGTAGTTGCGGAAGATCAGCGTGCAGATCGGCAGACCGTAGATGATGTGCACGATCAGCAGGGTGAGGATGTTGCTGGGCATCCCCAGCGACGTCTTCATCTGCACCAGCGGCACCATGATCGCCTGGTACGGGATGAACATGCCGAACAGGATCAGGGTGAACACGATGTTCGCGTACGGGAACTTCCAGCGGCTGAGCACGAACCCGTTCATCGAGCCGAGCATCGCCGAGATGATCGCGGCGGGGATCGCCAGCAGGAACGTGCGTCCGATCGGTGCGGCCAGGGTGTTCCAGGCGGCGGCCCAGTTGTCGAACCCGGTCATCCCGTCGGGGCCGGCCTGCCACGGCCAGCGCAGCGGCAGTGACCAGGATGTCGCGGCCGAGACGTCCGACGGGGGCTTCAGGCTCGTCACCAGCAGCACGTACACCGGCATCAGCACGATCACCACGAACAGCAGCAGGATGACGTATTTGGCGGTGCGGCCGACGCGGGCGCGGGTCTTGTGTGCGGTGGGGACGCCGACATCCAGCGGGGCGCGGCGCTCGATTCCGGTGGCGACGGTCATCGGCGGGCCTTCCTCTCGGCGCGGGCGGTGTAGATCAGGTACGGCACGATGAACACGCACACCAGCAGCAGCAGGATCGTCGCGATCGCGGACGCCTTGCCGTACTCGGCTCCGGTGAGCGCCACCCACATGTAGGTCGCCGGCACCTCGGTGATGTACACCGACCCGGTGATCGCCATGATCAGGTCGAACACCTTCAGCGACATGTGCGCGACGATCACCAGCGCCGACAGGGCGACCGGGCTCAGCTGCGGAAAGATCACATGCCGGTACAGCTTCCATTCGCTGGCGCCGTCCATGCGGGCGGCCTCACGCAGTTCGTCGGGGATGCCACGGAAGCCCGACAGGAACAGGGCCATCACGTAGCCGGCCAGCTGCCAGATCGCCGGCATCGCCATGGCCGCCATGCCCCACAGCGGGGTGTTGTACCAGTCGTTCTGCAGGCCGCCCAGGCCGATCGCCTGCAGCAGCCGGTTCAGGCCCGAGGCGCGGTCATCCTTGGCGGAGCTGAGCAGCCACCGCCAGACGACACCGGACGCCACGAACGAGACGGCCATCGGGAACAGATAGATGGATCGAAACGCTCCCTCGGCCGTCACGCCCTTGTCGAGCATCCACGCCCACAAGAACCCGAACAGCATCGTGCCCACCATGAAGAACACGGTGAAGATGCCGAGGTTGGCCAGTGAGTGCAGAAAGCGCGGCTCGGTGAGCAGGTCACCGAAGTTCGCCAGGCCCACGAACTCCGACGCCGACAGGGCCGAGTCCTTGGTCATCGCGGTGGAGATGTTCACGCCGATGAGGACGTAGACGAAGATGCCGATCAGCACGATGGTCGGCGAGATCAACAGCAGCGGCGGTCCCCAGTTGCGGATGCCCTTGCGCATCGGTGTCCTCCTTGACGTGGCGGGCGGGGCGGGCCCGGGTTCACGCCGCGCGGGGCGGGCCCGACGCGGCGAACCCGCGCGGGGCGGCGAACGGATGCCGTCGCCCCGCGCGGGTGCGGGTTGTCACTGTCCGAGACCCTTGGTCTGCGCCTGCACCAGCGCATCCTGCAGGGCCTTGCCGTCCTTGGTGGAGACGTACTGCCCGATCGCGGAGGTGATGTCGTTCAACCACGACACCTTCACCGCCGCGCCGTGCGCGAGCGAGCTGACCACGGTGTCCTTGGCGAACGAGGCCATCGCGCCCTGCTGGTACTCGGGGTAGTCGGCGGCGTTCGCGTCGGTGCGCGCGGGGATCGAGCCCTTGGCGAGGTTGAACGCCTTCTGCCCGTCGGCCGAGCTGATCGTCTTCAGCCAGTCCTTCGCGGCGTCGGGGTGCGGGGCACCCACCGGCAGCGTGAACGAGTCGGCGAGGAAGTCGAACGTGCCGTCGGTGCCGGGCGTCGGCCAGGTGGTGTACTCCTTGCCGTACGTCTTGCCCTTGGCGTCGAACTCGGCCAGCGCCCAGTCGCCCATCACGTTGTAGGCGGCGGTGCCGTCGATGACCATGTCGGTCGCGACCGGCCAGTCCTGCCCGGTGCCGTCGGTGTTGGCGTAGGCCAGCAGCTTGCCGTAGTTGTCGATGGCCTTGGTGACCTCGGCCGAGTCGAACTTGGTGTCACCGTTCCACAGGCCCTGGTAGCCGTCGGCGCCCAGCGTCGACAGCAGCACGTTCTCGAACAGCTGCACCTGGGTCCAGTCGGTGGCCACCGACAGCGGGGTGGCCACGCCCGAGTCCTTCAGCTTCTTCATGTCGGCCAGCCACGCGTCGATGTCGGCGGGGGCCTTGGTCGGGTCGATGCCGGCCTTGGTGAGCAGGTCGGTGTTGACCCACACCACGTTCGCGCGGTGGATGTTGCTGGGCACCGAGTAGATCTTGCCGTCGACGGTCAGGCGGTCCAGCAGCGTCGACGGGAACACGTCGGTCAGTCCGTTGTCTTTGTAGAAGCCGCTGAGGTCTTCGAGCTTGTTCGCCTCGATGTAGTCGGTGAGCTCGGCGCCGGCGTGGGCCTGGAACGAGTCCGGCGGGTTGTTCGCCTTCAGGCGCGAGGCCAGCGCGTTCTTGGCGTTCGACCCGGCACCGCCGGCGACGGCGGCGTTGATGAACTTCACGTTGGGGTACTGCTCGTTGAACACCTTGACCAGCGCATCCAGGCCGGTCTTCTCAGAGCCGGATGCCCACCAGGTGAACACCTCGACCTGGTTCGGGTCTCCGCCCTTGTCGCCCCCGCCGTTCGAGCCGCCGGCGCAGCCGGCGAGCGCGAGTCCGGCGACCGCCAGGCCAGCGACTGCTGCGAGTGCTTTCCGCATGTGATCCTCCGTTGGATGTGGTCGTGGGATGCCGCAGCCCGCCGGTGGGTCGGCCTGCACGTCCTCGATTGGTGCCATGAAATCTGAAAACGTTGTCAGACGCAAGATGAGAGGCAACAGACATCCGACCTGTGACCGAATCGTGATCCGGTGGACCGGGCTCAGTCGCGGTACGGCACCAGCTCGCCCGAGCCGCGCTCGACCAGGCGGGTGGCGAGCGTGATGTGCTGGACCGGGCCGGTGCGCCCGGCGATACGGCTGAACAGCAGGTCGGCGGCCGCGCGGCCGATGGCGACCGGGTCCTGCACGATCGTCGTGGTGGGCGGATCCATCAGCACGGCGAGGTCGAAGTCGTCGAAGCCGATCAGCGCCAGGCGCGAGCCGAGCAGCCGCTGCGCGCCGAGGATCGCCTTGGTGGTGCGGCCGTTGGTGGAGAAGATCGCGGTGGGCGGGTCGGGCAGCCGCGCCAGCTCGAGCAGCGCCTCGGTGCACACGTCGACCTCGTCGTCGACCGAGACGACCAGCGCAGGGTCGGCGGGAAGCCCGGCCTGTGCCAGACCGCGGTAGTAGCCGGCTTCGCGGCGGGCCGAGGTGTACCGGCCCGACACGTGCGCGAAGCAGGCGATGCGCCGGTGTCCTACCTCGTGCAGGTGCCGCACGGCGGCGGCCGCGCCGCCCTCGTTGTCGACGACGACGACGTCGGCGTCCATGCCGGTGGGTGGTTGGTCGACGAACACGACCGGGGTGCCGGCGCGCTGCTCCTCCTGCAGAAAGCGCAGGTCGGCGTCTTCGGGCGCGACGAGGATCAACCCGTCGAGGCGACGCTGCAGCAGTCGGCGGATCACCCGTTCGGCCTCGGCCGAGTCATCGGTGACGGATGCCACGAGCACGAGCTGATCACGCGCCCGGGCGCGTTCTTCGACGCCGCTGACCAGGGCCGAGAAGAACGGGTCGGAGATGTTGGTGACGACCATGCCGATGGTCGCCGAGGTGCCGGTGCGCAGCCGATGCGCGAAGTCGTTGCGGCTGAAATTGAGGTCGCGGACCGCCCGTTCCACCGCCCGCACCTTCGCCGGCGCGACACCGCCCTTGCCCGAGACCACCCGCGAGACGGTCGAGAGTCCGACACCCGCGCGGGCCGCGACATCCTTCATCGTCGCGCGCCGCGGCGCGGCGTCGCCCGCTGCCTGAGCGGCGGTCATCCCTGCGTCGTCCATGGCGCTCCGGTCCTGCCTTTTTGGCAACGTTACCGGATCGGCGCCGGTCGCCGCGCGCGACTACTGCGGCTGCAGGCCGAGATCGTCCAGGTCGATCGCGGCCAGCCACTGCAGCCCGGCGGCCTCGACGGCGGCCTGCGCCCCGGTGCGCCGGTCGACGATCACGGCGACCGCCACCGGCTCGGCCCCCTCCCGTCGCAACGCCTCGACCGCCTTCAGCGCGGATTGCCCGGTGGTCGAGGTGTCTTCGACGACCACGACGCGTCTGCCCGCGACATCCGCCCCCTCGATCTGCCGACCGCGGCCGTGGTCCTTGGGCTCCTTGCGCACCACGAACGCGTCCAGCGGCCGGTCGGTGCGCGCCGACTCGTGCATGATCGCGTTCGCGATCGGGTCGGCCCCCAGGGTCAGCCCGCCCACGGCGACGATGCCGTCGATGTCGCGGATGAGGTCGAGCATGATCCGTCCGATCGCCGGCGCCGCCCGGTGGTCGAGGGTGAGCTTGCGCATGTCGACGTAGTAGGTGGCCTTCTTGCCGCTGGACAGCGTGAAGTCGCCGTGGAACACCGCCTCGCCGGTGATGAGGTCGATGAGGGCCCGGCGGTCGGCTTCGAGGGCGGGGGTGGATGCGGCGGTCATGGCGTCGAGTCTACGAGCCGGGCCACCCACTTCCGCCGGAGGAAGATCTGTCGATTCTTTCGGTTTGCACCGGCGCTACGAACCGGGTCGTCTTCTGCCCTGCCCCTATAGTCGGTCACAGACCCCGCCGTGGCCCGAAGCCGCGGGATCCCCACCCAGAACAACGGAGCTCATCGATGCGCATCGGAATCGTCATCGAACCCGACGACGAGAATCGGGTCGCGGCCACACCCGCGACCGTCGCGAGGATCCGAAAGCTCGGCTACGACGTGGTGGTGCAGGCCGCAGCCGGCGCCCGCTCGTCGTTCCCCGACGCCGCATACGCCGACGCCGGGGCCAGTGTCACCGACGCGGCGGATGCCTGGAGCTCGGACGTCGTGCTGAAGGTCGCCGCGCCCGACGACGCCGAGATCGAGCGGCTGCGCCCCGGTGCGGTGCTCGTCGCGCTGCTGAGCCCGGCACTGCGCCCCGAGTTGCTTGCGCGACTCGCCGCCCGCGGCGTCACCGCGCTGGCCCTGGACGCCGTGCCGCGCATCTCTCGCGCGCAGTCGATGGACGTGCTCAGCTCGATGGCCAACATCGCCGGGTACCGCGCTGTGGTCGAGGCAGCCCACGAGTTCGGCCGGTTCTTCACCGGTCAGGTCACCGCCGCCGGCAAGGTGCCGCCCGCGAAGGTGCTCGTCGCCGGTGCCGGTGTGGCGGGCCTGGCCGCGATCGGCGCGGCCTCGAGCCTGGGTGCGATCGTGCGCGCCACCGACCCGCGCCCCGAGGTCGCCGACCAGGTGCGCTCGATCGGCGGCGAATACCTGCCGGTCGATGTCGAGGTGGAGCAGTCCACCGACGGCTATGCCAAGGCTACCAGCGAGGCGTACGACCGTCGGGCCGCCGAGATCTACTCCGAGCAGGCACGCGAGGTCGACATCATCATCACCACCGCGCAGATCCCCGGCCGGCCAGCGCCCCGGCTGATCACCGCGGCCGATGTGGCGAGCATGAAGCCGGGCAGCGTCATCGTCGACATGGCCGCCGCTTCGGGTGGCAACGTCGAAGGATCGGTGTCGGGGCAGCGCATCGTCACCGACAACGGCGTGGTCATCCTCGGGTACTCCGACCTCGCCGGGCGCCTGCCCGCACAGGCGTCGCAGCTGTACGGCACGAACCTGGTCAACCTGCTGACCCTGCTCACACCCGGCAAGGACGGGCAGCTGTCGATCGACGACGACGACATCGTGCAGCGGGCCGTGACCGTCGCCCGTGACGGTGCGGTGACCTGGCCGCCCCCGCCCGTACAGGTCTCGGCCGCTCCCGTGCCGACGGCGCCGGCCGCGGCATCCGCCCCCGAACCGACACCGCGCACCACGCTCTCGCGCGGCGCGAAGACCGGGCTGATCGTGCTGGGCATGGCCGTGCTGTTCGCGGTGTGCGCGATCGCGCCGCCGCCGCTGCCGCAGCACTTCTTGGTGCTGACCCTTGCCGTCGTCGTCGGCTTCTATGTGATCGGAAACGTGGCGCACGCGCTGCACACCCCGCTGATGAGCGTCACCAACGCGATCAGCGGCATCATCGTGGTCGGCGCCATGGTGCAACTGACCGTGCCGAACCTGGTGGTGCAGATCCTCGCGGCCGTCGCCGTGCTGCTGGCGAGCATCAACATCTTCGGCGGTTTCGCCGTGACCCGCAGGATGCTGGCGATGTTCGTGAAAGAACCGGCGACCGACGCGAAGGAGACCCACCGGTGAGCGCCCTGACCATCGCCGGCGCGATCGCCGGCGCGGCGTACATCGTCGCCGCACTGCTGTTCATTCTGAGCCTGGCCGGCCTCAGTCGGCACGAGCGCGCCCGGGGCGGCGTCGTGTACGGCATCGCCGGCATGACCGTCGCGCTGCTGGCGACGCTGTGGCTGATGATCTCGGATGCCTGGGGTGCGGCATCCGGTGCCCTCGGGCTGAGTCTGCTGGTGGTGGCCGTCGTGATCGGCGCGGCGATCGGACTGTGGCGGGCCCGCACCGTGCAGATGACCGGCATGCCCGAGCTGATCGCGCTGTTCCACAGCTTCGTCGGGCTGGCCGCGGTGCTGGTCGGTTGGAACGGGGCCCTGCACGCCGAGGGGATCGCGCCGAGCCTGGAGGGCATCCACCGCGGTGAGGTGTTCATCGGGGTGTTCATCGGTGCGGTGACCTTCACCGGGTCGATCGTGGCCTACCTGAAGCTGTCGGCGAAGATGTCGTCACGGCCGCTCATGCTGCCGGGCAAGAACGTGCTGAACGTCGCGGCGCTGGTGCTGTTCGTGGCGCTGACCGTCTGGTACGTGATCACCCCGCAGTTGTGGCTGCTGGTCGTGGTGACGGCGCTGGCCCTCGCGCTCGGCTGGCACCTGGTGGCGTCGATCGGCGGCGGCGACATGCCGGTCGTGATCTCGATGCTCAACAGCTACTCGGGGTGGGCGGCCGCGGCGGCCGGCTTCCTGCTGAACAACGATCTGCTCATCGTCACCGGTGCGCTGGTGGGATCGTCGGGTGCGTACCTGTCGTACATCATGTGCCAGGCGATGAACCGGTCGTTCATCTCGGTGATCGCCGGCGGGTTCGGCATCGAGGCGCCCGCGAAGGGCGAGGAGGTGACCGGCACGCATCGTGAGACGGATGCCGTATCCGTCGCCGAACTGCTGACCTCGGCGTCGAGCGTGGTGATCACCCCGGGGTACGGCATGGCGGTCGCGCAGGCGCAGTATCCGGTCGCCGACCTGGCCCGCCGGCTGCGGGAGCGCGGCATCGAGGTGCGGTTCGGCATCCACCCGGTCGCCGGGCGACTGCCCGGGCACATGAACGTGCTGCTGGCCGAGGCGAAGGTGCCCTACGACATCGTGCTCGAGATGGACGAGATCAACGACGACCTCGCCGACACCGACGTGGTGCTGGTGATCGGCGCGAACGACACCGTGAACCCGGCGGCCGCGCAGGATCCCGGCAGCCCGATCGCCGGGATGCCGGTGCTGCGGGTGTGGGAGGCACGCAACGTCGTCGTGTTCAAGCGGTCGATGGCATCGGGGTATGCCGGTGTCGCGAACCCGCTGTTCTACCGCGACAACGCGCAGATGCTGTTCGGCGACGCCAAGGAGCGGGTGCAGGACATCCTGTCTGCACTGTGAGTGCTGGGGGCGCCGGGGCGCCGGGCTTCGGTTGAACTCGGGGTTCGGGGCCGTCGGCCCTCCCGCAGCTCTGGGCGCCACCGGCCCGTCGACAGGCGCAACCGCGCGAACCATGCAACACGCGGGCACGAAGGGCCGATCCAGCCTGTCGACGGTCCGGTCCGGCGGTCGGCCGGAGTGGCGGTCCGGTCTGGCCGTCGGCCGGAGCGGCGGTCCATCCCCGACGCTCAGCGCCACCGGCCCGTCGACAGGCGCAACCGCGCGAACCATGCCGCACGCGGGCACGAAGGGCCGATCCAGCCTGTCGACGGCCCGGCCCGGCGGGTAGCGTGGGCGAGAGGACTGCGATGAAGGAGGACGCGATGTTCGAGTATGACCCGTACGCCGAGCTGGCACGGCTCAAGGACTTTCCCCGGATGACCCTGACGAGCGCGGACTTCACCGAGGGCCAGGCCCTGCCGAAGGAGTGTTGGGGGTCCGGTATGGGCGGCGCGGACCGCTCACCTCAACTGAGCTGGTCGGGAGCACCCGAGGGCACCCGCAGCTTCGCCGTGTCGTGCTTCGACCCCGACGCGCCGACCGGGTCGGGCTACTGGCACTGGGCGGTCTACGACATCGATGCGGGCGTGACCGAGTTGGCCGCGGGTGCCGGGAGCGGTGCCGCCGGATCGCTACCGGCCGGGGCGGTGACGCTGCCGAACGAGGCGCGAAGCGAGCGCTACATCGGCGCGGCGCCGCCGGCGGGCACCGGTGTGCACCGCTACTTCTTCGTGGTGGACGCGTTGGACGTGTCGCACCTCGAGCTCCCGTCCGGGGCGACCCCCGCGGTGCTCGGGTTCAACCGGCACTTCCACTCCCTCGCGCGCGGCATCCTGGTCGGCACCGCCTCCAGCGACTGACCCGCCGTAGCCCGCAGCATCCGCCCGCACCCAGTTCGGAGGATCACGCCAAGTTCGGATGATTCCCGCGACATCGTCCGAACATCACGCGATCCTCCGAAGTCTGGGTATGGCGGACGGGTCGTGCGCAGACGGGCCGGTCGCAACATCCGCCCGCGGCTGCAGCCCGCGGCATCCGTCGCTACCCACCCCACGGCATCCGCCCGTACCCACCCGCGGCATCCGCCCGCATCCACCCGCGGCATCCGCCCGCACCCACGCGCGGCCGCGGCCCGCAGCATCCGCCCGTAGAAGGTTCGGAGGATCACGCCAAGTTCGGATGATTCCCGCGATATCGTCCGAAGATCGCGCGATCCTCCGAAGTCTGGGTGCGGCGGCATCTGGGGACACCGCGGCCGGGTCGGCCGCAGCACGCGACGTCGGAGGCGGCGAATAGGCTGGATGCCATGCGCCTGGCCACCTGGAACGTCAACTCGATCCGCGCCCGCGTCACCCGCACCGTGGAGTTCGCCGTGCGCGAGCACGTCGACGTGCTGGCGATGCAGGAGATCAAGTGCCGGCCCGACCAGTTCCCGTACGAACCGTTCGAGGCCGCCGGGTATGAGGTGCACGCGCACGGCCTGAACCAGTGGAACGGGGTCGCGATCGCGAGCCGGCTGCCGGTCGACGACGTGCAGACCGCGTTTGGCGGCATGCCCGGGTTCGCGAAGGGCATGGAGGGCCCCGACCAGCCGCAGGAGGCGCGCGCGCTGGGCGCGCTCATCGACGGGATGCGGGTGTGGAGCCTGTATGTCCCCAACGGGCGTGGCCTGGACGACCCGCACTACCGGTACAAGCTCGACTGGCTCGCCGCGCTGCGCGCGCACGTCTGTGACGAACTGGGCCGCGAGCCCGGGTTGCCGCTGGCGTTGGTCGGCGACTTCAACATCGCCCCGACCGATGCCGACAACGGCGACCCGACGGTCGTCGAGGGCGTGTCGACGCATGTGTCTGCGCCCGAACGGGACGCGTTCCGCGCACTCGAAGACGCCGGGCTCACCGACGTGGTGCGCCCGCTGGTGCCCACCGGCTTCACCTACTGGGACTACAAGCAGCTGCGCTTTCCGCGCAACGAGGGCATGCGCATCGACTTCATCCTCGGATCGCGTGCCCTCGCCGACGCCGTGACCGGGGCAGCGATCCACCGCGACGAGCGCAAGGGCGAAGCCCCCAGCGACCACGTGCCCGTGGTGGTCGACGTCGACCTGGCCGGCGGTGCCGACGACGACGTGCCGATGATCTTCGGTTGAGCCCGCGCGCGGCGCTGTCACGCATGCGCCCGAGACACCCAATGCATGCGATGGGGGCCGGGATGCGGCATCCCGGCCCCCTGCATCACACGGCGGGTCAGGCCGCGGCCGACTCGCGCTTCGCGGTGACGTCGACGTAGCGGTCGATCAGCTGCACGAACGCGTCGAGGTAGACGCGCAGGAATGCCGCGGTGCCCTCGTTGGAGACGGTGCCGTCCTCGCCGAACAGACCCGGCGTCGCCTGGATGTAGCCCTCGGGCTGGCCGAGCGTGGGCGCGTTGTAGTGGCTGAGGATCGCCTTGAGGTGCTGCTGCGCCGCGGCGGTCGAAATCGCGCCACCCGAGGTGCCGATCACCGCGGTGGGCTTGCCGTCGAACGAGCCCTGCCCGTACGGGCGTGCAGCCCAGTCGAGCGCGTTCTTGAGCACCCCGGGGATCGACCGGCTGTACTCCGGGGTGACGATGATCACACCGTCGACGTCGGCGATCGCCTTCTTGAAGTCGCGCGCGACCTGGGGGTAGTCGGCGTCGTGATCGGGTGAATAGAACGGCAGGTCCTTGATCGCGATCTCGACCAGCTCGACGTCGGCGGGGGCGAGCTTCGCGAGCGCGGTCGCCAGCCGGCGGTTCAGCGAGGTGGATGAGATGCTGCCGACGATGTAGCCGATCGTGTAGGTCACGGGATTCCTTCTGCCTTGTCTGTCTTGTCGGGCCCGGTGTGGCCGGGCGGGCGACACGCGCCCGAACAACTCAATCACGTCATCCTGTGATCTATTCCCATGCATGTATGCAGGCCGCGCGGTCGGCTGACCTGCCCGCGACCCGGAGAAGTCGACGCAATGTGCGGGTCAGGGGGCCTCATACTCGCACTTTGCGGCGACTGGGCGGCCCGAGCGCGGCAGGAGCCCTGCAGGAGCCCTGCAGGAGCACGCCCGCACCCGCGCCGCGCGACAGCCCGCACCCGCGCCGCGCGACAGCCCGCACCCGCGCCGCGTGACAGCCCGCACCCCCGCGCCCGACAGACGGCACCCGCACCGCACGCCGAGATCCGCCGCACGGGGGAGGCACCGGCATCCGCTCACCCGTACGGTGGAGGGATGGCGCTCGATCCCCGGCTGCAGCGACAGGATGCCGCCCTGGCGGCGGCGATCGGCGTCGGCACCGTGATCAGCGCGGGCCTGGGCGCCGTGGCCGGCCTGTACGGCGACCGGCAGGCTCCGATGTGGGCTGCCGTGGCCTACGCGCTCGTGCTCGCGGCCGCGGTCGCGATGCGGCGGCGCTTTCCCGGCACCGTCGCCGTGGTCACTGCCGCCGCGTTCTTCGCCGCCGGCACCTGGCACGTGCCCGAACTGTTCGTGGGCACGATCGCGATGTTCATCGGCTTCTACACGGTGGGCGCGATCTCGCCCGACCGGCGCCGTGCCGCGTGGATCCGCATCGGCATCACGATCGGCATGTTCGTCTGGCTGCTCACGGCGACGTTCGTGCAGGCCACCAGCCCCACCGACGACACGCTCTCGCAGGCGGGCGCGTTCTCGCCGTTCGTGGCCTACGCGCTGCTGAACATCCTGATCAACGCCCTCTATTTCGCCGGCGCCTACTATTTCGGCGAGCGCGCGTGGGCCGCGGCTGCGGCACGTCGGACCCTCGAAGAGCGCACCGCCGAGCTCGAGCACGAGCGCGAACGCACCGCCGCCCAGGCGGTGGCCCTCGAGCGGCTGCGCATCGCGCGCGAGCTGCATGACGTCGTCGCCCACCACGTCTCGCTGATGGGAGTGCAGGCGGGCGCAGCACGCGCAGTGATGACGAAAGATCCGGATGCCGCAGCCCGCACGCTCGCACAGGTCGAGGCATCCGCCCGCGATGCGCTGGGCGAGCTGCGCCGGCTGTTGCAGACGCTGCGGTCGGACTCGGACACCGACGCCCCCAGCACCGTGGGGCTCGCCGGCCTGGCCGACCTCGTCGCCCAGGCCACAGACGCGGGGCTTGTCGCGACCCTCACCGTGATCGGCGAGCCGCGCCCAGCGCCCGACACCGTGCAGGTCTCGCTGTACCGGATCGCGCAGGAGGCTCTGACCAACGCACGCCGGCATGCCGGCCCCGGCGCGACCGCGGACGTGCGGCTGCGCTACGGCGCGCGCGGCGTCGAGCTCGAGGTGACCAACACCGGCCGCCAGGTGCTGCGACCCGGCCGCGGGCTGGGGCTGGTCGGCATGCGCGAGCGTGCCGCCGCGGTGGGCGGGCTGCTCGAGGCACGTCCTCGCGAGCAGGGCGGGTTTCTGGTGCGGGTGTCGGTGCCGATGCGCGAGACGACGGATGCCTGAGCCTCTGCCTCTGGTCGCGCCGATGCCTGAGCCGGTTCGCGTGCTGCTGGTCGACGATCACGCCATGATGCGGGCGGGGTTCCGGCTGATCCTCGAGACCGAAGACGACATCGCCGTCGTGGGGGAGGCATCCACGGGGCGCGAGGCGCTGACCGCCGCGCACGAGCTGCGCCCTGATGTGATCTGCATGGACGTGCAGATGCCCGACATGGACGGACTCGAAGCCACCCGGCGGCTCGCGACCGACCCCGAGGTGGCGGCCGCGGTGCTGATCGTGACCACGTTCAACCGCGACGACTACCTCTTCGACGCCCTGGCGGCGGGAGCCGCGGGTTTTCTGCTGAAGAACGCCGGACCCGAAGAACTGGTGCGGGCGGTGCGGGTGGCCGCTGCCGGCGACGCGCTGCTGGCACCCGAGGTGACGCGCCGGGTGATCGCGCGGTTCGCGCGGGATGCCACGGGCCGCAGCGGAGCCGGATTGCCTGAGTCCGGCGGGTTCGCGGCGGCTTCGCCCGGCAGGTCCACGGCCACCCCCGGCAAAGCGCCACCGGTGGCCGCGTCCGACGAAGGACCGGCGGCCAAGCCCGGCGAAGCCCCGGCGGTGCCCGGCGAAGGCCCGGCGGTGCCGGGCGAAGCCCCGGCGGCCCGGCCGGTTCCCGGGTCGGACCATTCTCCGGCTCAGCTGCCGGCCGTGCCGCTCACCGACCGCGAGGCCGAGGTGCTCGCCCTCATGGCCGAGGCCCTCAGCAACGCCGAGATCGCCGGGCGCCTGTACATCGGCGAGGCCACCGTCAAGACGCACGTCTCGAACGTGCTCGGCAAGCTCGGCGCCCGCGACCGTGTGCAGGCGATCGTGCTCGCCTACCGGCACGGGCTGGTGTGAGTCCACTCCCCCGTATGGATGAGGCGGCGAAACCCGCCCTGCGGGGGAGGCGGTGACATCCGCCCGCCCGTAGCGTGGCAGGTACGAGACGAGGAGGACGGATGCTTCAGCTGCGCGGCATCACCAAGAGCTACGGCGGACGCCGGGTGCTCGACGAGGTCGGCTTCGACGTCGCACCGGGGCGGCTCACCGGCTTCGTCGGCGGCAACGGGGCCGGCAAGACCACCACCATGCGCATCGCGCTGGGTGTGCTCGACGCCGACGGCGGCACGGTCAGCCTCGACGGCGCCCCGATCACCGTCGGCGACCGGCGCCGGTTCGGGTACATGCCCGAAGAGCGCGGGCTGTACCCGAAGATGAAGGTCGCCGAGCAGATCGCCTACCTGGCCCGGTTGCACGGCTACACGAAGGCGGATGCCGAAGCGAACGCCGCCGCCCTGCTCACCCAGCTCGGACTCGGCGAGCGCCTGAACGACAAGGTCGAGACGCTGTCACTGGGCAACCAGCAGCGCGCGCAGATCGCCGCGGCGCTGGTGCACGAGCCCGAGGTGCTGATCCTCGACGAGCCGTTCAGCGGCCTGGACCCACTCGCGGTCGACGTCGTGGCCGGGGTGCTGGCCGAGCGTGCCGCGCAGGGCGTGTCGGTGCTGTTCAGCTCGCACCAGCTCGACGTCGTCGAGCGGCTGTGCGACGACCTCGTCATCATCGCGGCCGGCACGATCCGCGCCGCCGGTTCGGCCGAGCAACTGCGCGCCGAGCACGCCGGCAGCCGGTACGAGCTGCGCACCGCGGGCGATCTGGGCTGGCTGCGCACCGAACCCGGCGTCGAGGTCGTCGACTTCGCCGGCGGCTCGGCGGTGTTCGACGTCGACACCGATGACACCGCGCAACGGGTGCTGCGCCGGGCCGTCGACACCGCCGCCGTGCACCGGTTCGCCCCGCAGCATCCCTCTCTCGCGCAGATCTTCAAGGAGGTCATCCAGTGAGCACCCCCACCTCATCCGCCCCCGCCGCACCCAGCCTCGGCCAGGGCGTGTGGCTCGTCACCGAACGCGAGATCGCCTCGAAGCTGCGCAGCAAGGCGTTCGTCATCTCGACGCTGATCCTGTTCGCGTTCGCACTGGCCGGCGTGATCTGGGGCGGCGTCGCCGCGGCGAACCCGTCGAAGACCCCGGTCGCGGTCACCGCCGAGACCGCGTCGGTCGTGCAGGGCATGTCGAACCTGCAGGTCACCACGGCCGCGTCGACGGATGCCGCGACCGCGCTGGTGCGAGCCGGTACGGTCGACGCGGCCCTCGTGCCCGACGATGCCAGCCCGGTGCACGTGGCGATCGTCGCGAGAGACTCCGTGCCGCAAGAGCTGGTCGCCCAGCTGAGCATCTCACCGCGCGTCGAACTGCTCGAGCACAGTCCACAGGACGCGCTGCTGCGCTACCTGGTGGCGATCGGGTTCGGGGTGGTGTTCCTGATGTCGGCGTCGATGTTCGGCGGCACGATCGCGCAGTCCGTGGTGGAAGAGAAGCAGACCCGGGTGGTCGAGATCCTCATCTCGGCGATCCCGGTGCGGTCCCTGATGGCCGGCAAGGTGCTCGGCAACACGATCCTGGCGATGGCGCAGATCGTCGCCCTGGTGGCGATCGCGATCGTCGGGCTGAGCGTCAGCGGGCAAAGCGCGGTGCTTTCCGGGCTCGGCGGACCGATGGTGTGGTTCGCGGTGTTCTTCCTGTTCGGGTTCGTGCTGCTGGCTTCGCTGTTCGCGGGAGCTGCGGCGATGGTGTCGCGGCAGGAGGACATCGGCTCGACCACGATGCCGCTGACGATGCTGATCCTCGCGCCCTACATCCTCGTCATCCTGTTCAACGACAATCCGGTGGTGCTGGCGGTCATGTCATACGTGCCGTTCTCGGCGCCGGTGGGGATGCCGCTGCGGCTGTACCTCGGTGACGCACAGTGGTGGGAGCCGCTTCTCTCGCTCGTGATCCTCGTCGCCACGTGCGTGGCCGCGATCGGGATCGGCGCGAGGATCTACCGCAACTCGCTGCTGCGCATGGGTGCCCGGGTGAAGCTCGCCGAGGCGCTGAAGGCCTGACGCCTCGCCGTCACCGCGGCTTGTGCCGGGCGCGGGCCAGAGCATCGGCGGCGCGCACGAGCGCCAGGTGCGAGAACGCCTGCGGGGTGTTGCCGGCCTGACGCGAATGCGCGACGTCGTACTCTTCCGACAGCATCCCCACCTCGTTCGCCAACGCACACAGCCGGTCCATCAGCACCCGCGCCTCGTCGATGCGGCCGGTCGCGGCGTACTGCTCGACGAGCCAGAACGAACACGCCAGAAACGGGTACTCCTGCCCGGGCAGGCCGTCGACCCCGCTCGAGGTGCGGTAGCGGCGCAGCATGCCGTCCTGCATCAGGTCGCGCTCGATCGCCGCGACGGTCGCGAGCATGCGCTCGTCGTCGGGGGCGCAGAACCCGACCTGCGGGAGCAGCAGCAGGGATGCGTCGACCTCGTCGGTGCCGTAATGCTGGGTGAAGTGGCCGCCCCGCACCCCGTGTTCGTCGATCTCGGCACGCACCCGGTCGCGCAGCTCGCGCCAGTGCGGGGCCGGGCCGTCGAGCCCGTGCACGTCGACCGCGCGCACCGCCCGGTCGAAGGTCGCCCACATCATCACGCGCGAGTGCGTGAACATCTGCGGCTCGCCGCGGATCTCCCACAGCCCATTGTCGGGCCGGTCGAGCTGCTGCGCGGCCGCGTCGACCAGGCCCCGCTGCAGCGACCACGAGTAGTCCGACTCGTCGAGCCCGGCCTCGCGGGCCGCGCACAGCGTGACCAGCACCTCACCGAACACGTCGGCCTGGTACTGCAGGGCGGCGCCGTTGCCGATGCGCACCGGCGCCGAACCCTGGTAGCCGGGCAGGCTGGTCAGCTCGCGCTCGGGCAGGTCGCGTTCGCCGGCCAGTCCGTACATGATCTGCAGATCGGCCGGGTCACCGGCCACCGCGCGCAGCAGCCACTCGCGCCAGTGCCCGGCGAGGGCGACGAACCCATGGTCGAGCAGGGCCTCGAGCGTCAGCGCGGCATCGCGCAACCACACGTAGCGGTAGTCCCAGTTGCGCACCCCGCCGAAATCCTCGGGCAGCGAGGTGGTGGCGGCCGCCGCGATCCCGCCGGTCTCGTGGTCGGTCAGCGCCCGCAGGATCAGCAGCGACCGCACCACCTCGTCACGGTGCGCACCGTCGTGCGAGATGCGGTCGGCCCAGCGCTGCCACCACCGGCGGGTCTGCTCGAACGCGGCGTCGACGTCGAGCCGGTCGGGCACGTCCAGGTGCGACGGAAACCAGGTGAGGGCGAGGTCGACACTCTGCCCGGCCTCGACAGCGACCTTGCCGCGGTGCACGTGGTCGGCCGCGCGCAGCAGACCCCCACGCACGGTCACCGCGTCGGGGCCGGCCATCGCCACCAGTTCGGGCTCGTCGGGCGTGCCGGTCTGACGCACCCACGGCATGGCACGGGCGTAGTCGAAGCGCATGCGCAGGGTCTGGTCGAACTCGACCAGCCCGTGCACCCCGATCACCCGACGCACCACGTCGATGCGGTCGGCGTTCACGTGCCGGCGCGGATCGACGGGCATGACATCGTGCACCTCGGCGACGCCGTCGGCGGTCTGCCACCGCGTGATCAGCACGAACGTGTCACCGTCGTAGCGTCGGGTGGCCCGCGCATCCGGATCGGCGGGGCGCAGGCCCCAGCATCCATGCCGCTCATCGCCCAGCAGCGCGCCGAACACCGACGCGGAGTCGAGTCGTGGCAGACACAGCCAGTCGATGCTGCCGTCGCGCGAGACCAGCGCGGCGGTGCGACAGTTGCTGAGCAGAGCGTAATCCTCGATGGGTACCGGCATCGTCTCGAGTCTGGCACCGCGCGGGCGCAGGCGGTGCGCGGCGCGGCGGATTATCGTGACGGTATGTCGAAGCCGACCACGTTCCTCATCCTCGGCGCCTCGGGCGACCTCACCTCGCGACTGCTGCTGCCCTCGCTCGGTCAGCTGTTGCAACGCGAGCCCGAGCGCGAGGTGGTGCTGCACGGTGCGGGGTCGGATGCCTGGACCACCCGCAAGTGGCGCGACACGGTGCGGGAGGCCTTCGCCTCGGTGGGCGCCGACGACCAGGTCGAGAAGGTCGCCGGCACCACCTACACTCAGGCCGACATCACGAAGACGGCCGACCTGAAGACGCTGGTCGCCGACGCCCAGGGCCGCCTGGTGATGTACTTCGCGGTGCCCCCGGCGGTGGCCGCCACCGCCTGCGAGGTGATGCAGGACGTTCCGCTGCCTGAGGGCACGGTGCTCGCGCTGGAGAAGCCGTTCGGCTCCGACGAGCACAGCGCCAGGGAACTGAACCGCACGCTGCGGATGCTCGTGCCCGAAGAGCAGGTGTTCCGGGTCGACCACTTCTTGGGCCGGTCGACGCTGCTGAACGTGCTGGGCGTGCGGTTCGCGAACCGGGTGGTCGAGCCGGTGTGGTCGGCCGACCACGTGGAGTCGGTGCTGATCCGCTATGACGAGTCGCTGGCCCTGGAGGGCCGGGCCCGGTACTACGACAAGGCCGGAGCGATGGTCGACATGCTGCAGAGCCACCTGCTGCAGGTGCTGGCGGTGCTGGCGATGGAGGCTCCCGCATCGCTGGACGAGAAGGACCTGCGCGACGCGAAAAGCGCTGCGCTGCGCGCCACCCACATCTGGGACGACAACCCGGTGCGGTTCTCGCGCCGGGCCCGGTACACCGCCGGTCGGATCGGCGATCGCGAGCTGCCGTCGTACGTGGACGAAGAAGGGGTCGACCCCGAGCGCGAGACCGAGACGCTGGCCGAGATCGTGTGCGAGGTGCGCTCGTCGCGGTGGGCGGGCGTGCCGTTCACGCTGCGCAGCGGCAAGGCACTCGGGCAGAAGACGGCCGAGATCGTGGTGCGGTTCCGCCCGGTGCGACACATGCCGGTGGGGTTGACCGGTGCCCCGGCGGACGGCGGTGTGCTGCGGTTCTCGCTGGGCCCGGACCAGATGTCGCTGGAGTTGAACGTGAACGGCGGCGACGACCCGTTCGCGCTGCACCGCGAGTACCTGACCACCGACCTCGGCGAGGGCCGGCTGAAGGCGTACACCGAGGTGCTGAGCGAACTGCTCGACGGCGATGTGGCGCTGTCGGTGCGCGGCGACGCGGCCGAGGAGTGCTGGCGGATCATCCAGCCGGTGCGCGACGCGTGGGAGCGCGGCGATGTGCCGATGGAGGAGTACCCGGCAGGGTCACCCGGCCCGAAGGGGTGGCCGACCTCGTCCTGAGTCGGCGGCGTTGTGGGCCGCTCCGCGGCCAGAACAGGAGAATCCGGCCAGAGCAGGAGTTTTCGCGGCGATTTCTCCTGCACTCGGCCGATTCTCCTGCGGCCGGCGGCAGGCGCCGTGCGCTCGGGCCCGGCGGGGGCCTCAGGTGCCGGGGCGCTCGACGAGGATGCCGTCGGCGTCGGCCCACACGTGGCATCCGGGCGTGAACACCACCCCGCCGATGGTCACCGGCAC
Source organism: Microbacterium luticocti DSM 19459 (assembly GCF_000422405.1). Taxonomy (GTDB): domain Bacteria; phylum Actinomycetota; class Actinomycetes; order Actinomycetales; family Microbacteriaceae; genus Microbacterium; species Microbacterium luticocti. Next base: position 134,628 of record NZ_AULS01000004.1, on the reverse strand, counting down.
ATCCACCTCGCCGGCACCGGTCTTGGTGCTCTTGCGCGGGTTCGAGCCGAGTGCCTTGATGCCGATAGGCACCTCGGCGAGCGCGACGCGGTCGCGGATGGCGCCGTGCACGATGAGCCCCGCCCATCCGTGGGCGACGGCGGATGCTGCGATCAGGTCGCCGACGAGGGCCGACTGCAGCGATCCCCCGCCGTCGACCACGAGCACGGCGCCGTCACCAGGGCTCGCCAGGGTGGCCTTGACCAGGGCGTTGTCGCGGTGGCAGCGGACGGTGCGGATCGGCCCGTCGAACCCGACGCGCCCGCCGAGGTCGTGGAACTGCACGGACACCGAGTCGAGGTCGTCGCCGCGCTCGTCGTAGAGGTCGGCCGTCGCGATGGTCATGCCTTCACTGTACGGCGGGCTCGGCGAGCAACTCTCCGAGCATGGCGCCGAGCGAGAGTTCGGCCAGCGCACCCAGGTGGGTCAGACGCAGGTTGCCTGCCTTGTCGATCAACACGGTGGACGGTGTGCCCTGCAGGTCGTAGGCGCGCATCGTGACCGGCATCCGCTGGCCGTCGTGCCGGTCGACGGCGACCGGGAACGGGATGCCGAACTCGCTGAGGAAGACGGCGAGCGCGTCGGGCCCGGTCACCCCGTGGTGCTCGAACACGGTGTGCAGCCCGATGACGGCGACCTCGGGGAACTGGCGGTGCACGCGCTGCGCCTGCGGCAGGCCGTAGCTGAGGCATCCTGGGCACAGCATCTGGAACGCCTCGATCATCACGACCCGGCCGCGCAGCTGCGCGAGCGAGGTCGGCTCGCCGCCGAACCAGCGGTCTACGTCGAGCTCGGGTGCCGGGTACGCGGAGCCTGCCGATTCGAGTCTGTCCATGCCCTCACGCTACGCCCGGCGGCGGGGTCCGGCCCCGAGGCATCCCTCGGCCGCCGGGCCCGTGTGGGCACAGTGGGTCAGTCGATCAGCTCGGCCTCGATCACGTCGTCGCCTGCCGGCGGCGCGGCCGGGCCGTCGCTGGTGAGCACCAGTTCCGAGCCGTCGGCGGCGACATCCACCCGCACCACGTCGCCGTCGTGCACGCGCCCGCCCAGGATCGCCATGGCGAGGCGGTCCTGGATCTCGCTCTGGATGAGTCGGCGCAGCGGCCGCGCACCGAACACCGGGTCGTAGCCCCGCGCCGCGAGCCAGGCTCGGGCATCCGGGGTCACGGCCAGCGTGAGCCGGCGCTCGTGCAGACGCCGCTGCAGCTGGTCGACGGCCAGCTCGACGATCTGCGCCAGGTCGTCCTCGCTCAGCGCCTGGAACATCACGATGTCGTCGAGCCGGTTGATGAACTCGGGCTTGAATGCCTGCCGCACCAGCGCCATGACCTGCTCGCGCTTGGTCTCGGCGCCGAGCGTCGGGTCGATCAGGATCGGCGAGCCGAGGTTCGAGGTGAGGATCAGGATGACGTTCGTGAAGTCGACCGTGCGCCCCTGGCCGTCGGTCAGCCGCCCGTCGTCGAGCACCTGCAGCAGCACGTCGAACACCTCGGGGTGCGCCTTCTCGACCTCGTCCAGCAGCACCACCGAGTAGGGCCGGCGGCGCACCGCCTCGGTCAGCTGGCCGCCCTGCTCGTAGCCGATGTACCCCGGAGGGGCACCGACCAGTCGCGCCACCGAGTGCTTCTCGCCGTACTCGGACATGTCGATGCGCACCATGGCGTGCTCGTCGTCGAAGAGGAACTCCGCCAGGGCCTTCGCCAGCTCGGTCTTGCCGACACCGGTCGGCCCGAGGAACAGGAACGACCCGGTGGGGCGGTTCGGGTCGCTGATGCCCGCGCGCGAGCGGCGCACGGCATCGGCCACGGCCTTCACCGCCTGCTTCTGGCCGACCAGGCGCTTGCCCAGCTCACCCTCCAGGTGCAGCAGCTTCTCGGTCTCGCCCTGCATCAGCCGCCCGACCGGGATGCCGGTCCACGCGGCGATGACGTTGGCGATGTCTTCCTCGGTCACCTGGTCACCGACCATGCGGTCCTCGGAGTCCTCGGCCTGCTCGGCCGCCATCAACTCGCGCTCCAGGCCCGGGATCTCGCCGTACAGCAACCGGGACGCCTTCTCGAGGTTGCCCTCACGCTGGGCGCGCTCGGCCTCGACACGCGCGGCGTCGAGCTTGGTCTTCAGGTCACCGACCCTGTTCAGGGTGGCCCGCTCACGCTCCCAGCGCGCCTGCAGGTCGCGCAGCCGCTCCTGCTCGGCGTGCAGGTCGCCGCGCAGCGCGGCCAGGCGCTCCTTGGATGCCTCGTCCTTCTCCTTCTTCAGCGCCAGCTCTTCGAGCTTCAGCCGGTCGACGTGGCGGCGCAGCTCGTCGATCTCCAGCGGCGCCGAGTCGATCTCCATGCGCAGCCGCGACGCGGCCTCGTCGATCAGGTCGATGGCCTTGTCGGGCAGCTGCCGCGCCGGGATGTACCGGTGCGAGAGGGATGCCGCGGCCACCAGTGCGTTGTCAGAGATCGCCACCTTGTGGTGGGCCTCGTAGCGCTCCTTGAGCCCGCGCAGGATCGCGATCGTGTCTTCGACGCTGGGTTCGCCGACGTACACCTGCTGGAAGCGGCGCTCCAACGCGGCATCCTTCTCGATGAACTCGCGGTACTCGTCGAGCGTCGTCGCACCGATCAGGCGCAGCTCGCCGCGGGCCAGCATCGGTTTGAGCATGTTGGACGCCGCCACCGACCCCTCGCCGCCGCCGGCACCCATCAGCACGTGCAACTCGTCGATGAACGTGATGATGCGGCCCTCGGACTCGGTGATCTCCTTGAGCACGCTCTTCAGGCGCTCTTCGAACTGGCCGCGGTACATCGCGCCGGCCACCAGCGCCGAGATGTCGAGGGCGATGAGCTCTTTGTCTTTGAGCGACTCGGCGACGTCGCCCGCGACGATGCGCTGGGCGAGGCCCTCGACCACGGCGGTCTTGCCGACGCCGGGTTCGCCGATGAGGACGGGGTTGTTCTTGGTGCGCCGGGTGAGCACCTGGCTGACCCGGCGGATCTCGGCGTCGCGCCCGATGACCGGGTCGAGCTTGCCCTGACGGGCGCGGTCGGTGAGGTTGATCCCGAACTGTTCGAGGGGGCTTTGCTGCTCCTCCTGCCCGGGCTGTGGTTGTGCGTTCATGTGTCTCCTTGAAAACCTGCGGGGACTCACGTTCGTTCAAACTTGAGTCTCGATGGCTCAAGTTTACCAGGTGATGGATGCCTCGGCAATGCCCCGTGCGGGCGGCCGGGCGGGCCGCACGTCCACGGTCGCGCGAGGCCGGGCGGGGCGCGGCGTCCGCGGCCGCGCGAGAATCAGCATCCCGGCCGAGAATCGCCGCGATGCACTGATTCTCGACCGGAATCGCGATTCTCGAGGTGAAAAGGGCAGGGCCAGACGACGGGGCGCCGCGCGCAGGGCCCGCCGTCAGCGGCGCACGCGGTCGTACACGGCGAGCATCGCCGCGGTGCGCGACGACTGGCGGAACCGCTCGGCGACCGACGGATTCGGCTCGGGTGCGGTGCCGGCGACGATGTCCGAGGCGGCGCGCGCCAGGGTGTCGGCGAGCGCGCGGGTCGAGGCATCCGGCACCTGCCAGAAACCCGACTCGAGTTCGGCGCCGATGTCGGGGTCGCTGATGATCGACGGGGTGCCCAGCGAGGCGCCCTCGAACACCGTCATGCCCTGTGTCTCGAAGCCGATCGAGGTCTGCACCACGGCATCGGCCTCGGCGATGCGCCGCAGCGTGGCCGCGTACGTCATGCGTCCTCCGAAGACGACGGATGCCTCGGGTGCGCGCCGCTCGATGTACCGCTCGGCCACGGCCCGCTGCCCCCCGCCGCCGAGCACCTGCACGTCGGCGCGCAGGCCGCTGTCGCACAGCGCCTGCAGGAACGGGAGCAGGCGCTTTTCGGGACTCATCCGGCCGAGCCAGATGAACCGTGCCGGCCCGGGCCGGCGGGGTGCGCGCAACGTCAGGGCCTCGTCGAGGATGCCGTCGTCGATGCCGTTCCAGATCACGTCGACACCGCCGCCGCGACGCGGCACGACGCCGTGTGATTCGAGCCTGCGGGCGAAGTGCGCCGACGGCGCGGTGACCGCGTCGGCATGCGCGGCCAGTCCCGCCAGGTACGCCCACGCATCGTGGCCGGATGCCGCCGACCCCAGCAGGCGGCGCTGCCACCCGCCGAGCACCCGCAGCGCCAGCGCGGGGAACGGCACGGTCGCCGCCAGGCCCACGCCGACCCGGTTGTGCATGGTGTGCACGAGCGGCACGGCATGACGGGCGGCGAACCGGTGACCGGTGAGCGCGCCCCAGAAGTCGGCCTGCACGTGCACGATGTCGACCGGTCCCCGATCGCGCAGGGCGCGGTCGACGAACCGGTCGGTGCGCCGCCCGGGCAGCGTGAACGAGTACTCGCGGTCGGGTGTGATCGCCACCGAGGGGGTGTCGATGTATGCCGGATCGGACATACGACCGGCCAGTGCCGCCGCCCGCGGGCCGTGCATGCGCGGGGCGACGACCGAGACGGTGTGCCCGGCGCGTTCGAGGTATCGCTTCTGCAGCCGCATCGAGACCTGGGCGCCGCCGAGCGACTCCAGATGCTGATCGGCGAAGAAGACGATGTGCACGGCCGAACCCTAGTCGGGGAGCGGCTCGCCGCGATAGAGCGCCTCGAACGTGTCGAGCGTGCGGTTGATGTCGTGGATCACGACGCCGTCCAGCGAGGCCTGCTGCATCCTGCGACGCTCGTCGGGGTCGGCGGTGAGCACACGGGTGAGCCGGTCGGCCAGCGCGTCGACGTCGCCGGGCGGGAACAGGTACCCGTTCTCGCCGTCGTGCACCAGGTGCGGCAGCGCGACCGCGTCGGCGGCGACCACGGGCAGGCCCGACGCCATCGCCTCCATCGTGGCGATCGACTGCAGCTCGGCGATCGACGCGATCGCGAACACGCTGGCCCGGGTGTAGAGGTCGCGCAGCTCGTCGTCGGAGGTGTGCCCGTGGAAGGTGACGCGGGCATCCAACCCCAACTCGTGCGCGAGACCCTCGAGGTTGCGGCGCTGATCGCCGCGCCCGACGATGTCGACGTGCACGTCGAGTGCGGGATCGAGCGCGGCCACCGCCCGCAGCAGCACGTCGATCTTCTTCTCGGTGGTCAGCCGGCCCACGAACAGCACGCGGTTCGTCTCGCGGGGCGTCAGGTCGGCACGGTAATGGGTGCGGTCGATGCCGCACGAGACGGGGACGATGCCCGAGATGTCGATCGTGGACTCGAGGAAGTCGGCGGCCCGGCGCGTCGGCGTGGTCACGGCACGCGCCATCTTCAGGGTGCGTTCGGCGTCGCTCCACGCGAGCTTGATGAACACCTTGTCCAGCAGCGGCGGCAGCGTCGTGAAGTCGACGATGTTCTCGGCCATGACGTGGTTGGTGGCGATGATCGGGATGCCGCGTTTGCGGGCTTCGCGGGCGAGCCCGCGGCCGATCACGATGTGCGACTGGATGTGCACGACGTCGGGCTTGACCTCGTCGAGCACGCGCCGGGCGTAGTGCTTGCTCATCCACGGCAGCACGAAGGTGAGCCAATCGTGCGGGGGCCAGCGCCACGAGGGCAGGCGGTGGATCGTCATCGGCTGCCCTTCGATCTCTTCGACGAAGGTGCCGTGGTTGCGGTGGCCGGCGCTGGGCGCCGACACGTGCACGTCGTGCCCGCGGGCGACCAGGCCCGCGGCCAGGCGCTCGGCGAACCGGGCGGCGCCGTTGACGTGCGGCAGGAACGTGTCGGCACCGATGAGGACGGTGAGCGGGCGTCGCTGCGGGTCGGCGGACGATGCGGCGGGAGTCACGGTGGGAGTGGGTGCCTCTCTCTGCGTCGGCGTGCGGGGTCGGCCGCACGCCGCCGTCCACTCTACCCGCGCCCGCCCGAGAACCCCCCGACCTCGGCGCGTCCGCTGCCGCCGCGGATCGATGCCGCAGGTCGGATGCCGCCGGGCCACGCGGCATCCGGCCCCGAGCGCACACCCAGCCGCGGCCTCTACCGTGGGGTCATGGCGCGACTTCAAGCCGACGCACCCGCCGACCGCTGGGTGCCCGTGACCGGTTCGCTGGGATTGCGCGGGCGCCGGCAGCGCAAGGCGGCGATCCGGATGCTGTTGACCCAGGCGAACGGCGCGCTCGGGCGGCGGCTGATACCGGGCGGGCGGGTCTTCGCGTGGCTGCTCAGCCAGGCGGCGCCGGTGCTCATGCGCAAGGCCGACGGGCGCGTGCTGGTGTGGATGTGGAAGGACGACCCGGAGCTCGTGGTCGCGATGGCCGTGCTGCAGAAGGTGACGCCGCAGCAGCGCGCGGCTCAGGCGATGAAGCGGACCGAGTTCGACGGCGCCGAACAGTTCCGCAGCCCGCATCTGGGTGTCGGTGAGCGTCTGGTGGTGCCGTTGCCCGCCGAGCCCGATGCGCCGCCGTTCGCCGCCTACACGTGGGACGTCGGCATGCACGTCGTGACGCTCACCGCGGTGTGCGGTGACCGGTCACGCTTCGGCACCGTCACCGCCGCCCTGGACGACCTGGCGCGCAGTCTGCGCATCACCGACGATGTGCGGCTCAACGAATCGACCGTGTTGCGCCTGGATCCGCCGCACTGAGCGCGCACGGGCTGTGGCGTCCGCTCAGCCGGAGGCTGCGGCATCCGGCGCCGTCTCGCCCGACAACCAGCGCAGCCACCGCGTGTCGGGGTCGTCGCCGAGCACGAGGGCGCGCACCAGCAGGGTGAGCGGGATGGACAGGATCGCGCCGAGCGGGCCGATCACGAACGTCCAGAAGATCACCGAGAAAAAGCTCAGCGTGAGGCTCAGCCCGACGGCGTCCGACACGAACTTCGGCTGCACGAGCACCTGCAGCACCACGTTGACCACACAGTAGACCGCGATCACGCCCAGCATCAGCGGCCAGCCGCCCACGACCAGAGCCAAAAGCGCGGGCGGGATGAGGCCGACCACGAACCCGATGTTCGGGATGAAGTTGGTCACGAACGCGAGGATCGCCCACACCGCCGGCGCCGGCACGCCCAGCCACCACAGCGCGAGCCCGTCGATGACCGCGACGATCGCGCCGAACACGGCGTTGACCACGTAGTAGCGGCGCACCCCGGTGTTGAAGGTGCGGAAACGGTCGACGACGGGGCGGATGCCACGGCCGAAGCGCTGCTCGGCGCGGGAGTACCGCGATCCGTCCGCGGCCATGAAGATCACGTACGCGAACACGAAGAACAGGGCGGTGACCACGCCGATCACGGTGCCGCCCAGCGACACCCCGAACGACACGATGCGGCCGGGGTCGAGTACCGCGCCGACCGCTTGGGACACCTCGGTGTCGATGCCGAACGTTCCCAGCCAGTCCACCAGGCTGCGCGCGGCGTCCTGCAGCGCACCCGCGTAGTCGGCGACCAGGCGGGTGAACCGGATGCCGGCGAACACGAGCAGTGCGGCGAGGGCGAGCAGCACGATGTAGGCGACCGCGATGACGGCGGTGGTGGCCGCCCAGCGCGGCCAGCCGTACCGTTCGAGCGGGTGGCGCACCGGGTGGCAGATGATCGCGATCACCGCGCCGACCGCGAGCGGCCCGATGATGTCGCGGGCGAACGACATGCCGGCCAGCACGATCACCGCGGCGGCCAGCGCGAGCAGGATGCGCAGCGGCGGCGGCAGGGCAGGGCCGGCCGTCTGCCGGTCCGGTGCCGACCCGCCGGGCGTCGCCCGACCCGGGGTCGGCGCGGGCCGACGCGATCTCGGGGCGGGCGCGGGCTGTCCGGGAGTCGGGGCGGGCGCGGGGCGGCGTCTCACCCCGCCACAGTAGCGGCGGGGCGGGCGGGATGCCACGAACCGCGCCGCCGGCGCAGCAGCCGGTGCCGATGCGTGGCTGCCCCGGCGCCGGTGTGGTGCCATGATGAGCGGGTGACCGATCCTCTGGCCGCGATGTGGCGGCCGCCGGCATCCCTGTCCGCCCGGCTCGAGCAGGGACGCGCGCTGCGCCGGCGCACGCCGCGCCGCGCGCTCGCCGCGTCGGGCACCGGTCCGCGCGATCCGGTGGGCATCCTGGAACGGCAGAACCGGACGCGGCTGCCCGAACTGGTGCCGTTGCGCACCGAGCGGATGGGCGCCGACCCGTTCGCGTTCTATCGGGGCACGGCCGCGCTGATGGCGGCGGATCTCGCCGACGCGCCGACCAGTGGCATCCAGGTCGCCTCGTGCGGTGACGCGCACGTGTCGAACTTCGGGTTCTACGCGTCGCCGGCCCGCCGGCTGGTGTTCGATCTGAACGACTTCGACGAGGCGGCGTGGGCGCCGTGGGAATGGGATCTGAAACGTCTGGTCACCAGCGTGGTGATCGCGGGGCGGTCGAGCGCGCGTGACGACGTGGTGGTGCGGGATGCCGCGCGCACGGCCGTGCTCGTGTACGCACGCGCGCTGCGCGCCGGCGTCGAATCCAGCCCGACCGCGCGGTACTACACGCACTTCTCGGTCGAGACGGCGCGGGCGACACTCGACAAGGCGTCGCGGCGCACGCTGACCGCGGCGATCCGCGACGCGCAGAAACGCACCGGTGAGCGGGCCGCGCGGCGCACCACCGAGACCGGCGCGGACGGGCGGCGACGGTTCGTCGAGAACCCACCCACGATGACGCACGTCGAGGCCGAGGTGGTGCGGGACGTGCAGCAACACGTGGCGCGGTATCTGGACACCACGAACGTCGACATCCGCATGCTCATGCAGAACTACACCGTCGCCGACGTGGCCCGGCGGGTGGTGGGCGTGGGCAGCGTCGGCACACGCTGCTACCTGATCGTGTTCCAGGACGGCGACGAGAATGCGCTGCTGCTGCAGGCGAAACAGGCCTCGCAGAGCGTGCTGGTCGAGCATGGCCGGATGACGCAGCCCGACGTGGTCGCCGAGTACACGGCCGCGCACGGCCAGGGTGGCCGGGTGGTCGCGTTGCAACGCATCCTGCAGGCGGCGTCCGACCCGTTCCTCGGGCACTTCCGCTCCGACACCGGGTTCGACCTGTACGTGCGGCAGTTCCACGACATGAAGGGCGGGATCGACATGGCCACGCTCGAGGACGTGCCGTTCACGCGGTACGCCCAGGCGTGCGCGGCCGTGCTCGCCCGTGCGCACGCGCAGTCACCGTCGGCGGCCGTCGCCTCGGGGTACCTGGGCCGCGGCCGCGCGGCGGCCGAGCCGCTGCTGGAGTGGGCGTACACGTACGCCGACCTCTCGCGCGCCGACTACGACGCGTTCTGCGCGGCCTCCGGCCGGCCCGGTCGCTGAGATTCCGGCTGGGATTCAGGATGCCGCGCCGGCGCGCCCGGTGTCCTCGGTCGCGCGCAACTCGGTCACCGGACAGCCACGAGAGGGCGCGGTGCCGTCGGATTCCACGCCGAACAGGGCCGCCACGGCACGGGTGAACTCGTCGGCACGGCCGGCTGCCGCCAGGTCGCGGGCACGCACCGACGGACCGTGCAGCAGCACCCCGGCCAGGTGACGCAGGGCCGCCTCGGTCTGTTCGCTGCTGTCGCCGCGGCGGCGCGCCCAGGCGATCTCGCCGTCGAGCACGTCGAAGATGTGCGCGCGCAGGGCCACCAGCGCGGGGGTGACCGCATCCTCCGCCGCCACCCGGCGGTAGTCGGCGACGGCCTGCTCGACGAGTTCGCGCGCCTCGTCGGTAGCGCCCAGCTCGGGCAGCGGCGCGTGCGTGCGCAGCGTCTCCAGATCCAGCAGTTCGGTGTCGGGCACGGCGGCCACCGCGGCATCGACGTTGCGCGGCAGCCCGAGGTCGATGATCAGCCGTCGCGGCAGCGCGCCGGGCCGGCTGCGCGCGGCGGCGACGGTCGCGGCATCCAGGATCACCGTCGGCGCGACGCTGCACGCCACGATGAGATCACTGTCGGCGACGGCGTCGGTCAGCGATTCCACCGGCTCGATGTCGTGGCTTGCGGCGAAGGCGCCGGCGCGGCCGGTGCGCGAGTACGCGCGCACGTGCACCACGCCGCGTTCGCGCAGCGCGGCCAGGCTGGCGCCGGCGTACCGACCGGTGCCCACCAGCAGCACGCGGGTCGCCGACCAATCGGTGATGCGCGTCTCGGCCATGTCGAGCGCCAGCCGCACCACCGAGCGGCCCGCGCGCGACAGTCCGGTGCGGTTCTTCACGCCGCGCGAGGTGCGGGCGGCGAGCTGGAACACCCGCTCCAGCTCGCGGGTCGCGGTGCCCCGTTCGCGGGCGGACTCGAGCGCCCGACGCACCTGCCCGGCGATCTCGCCCTCGCCGACGACGATCGACTCCAGGCCGCTGGCGACGCTGAACACGTGCTCGGCGACGGCATCGCCGTGCAGCAGCATCCCCGCACCCCGCACCTCGTCCGGGCCCAGGCCCGTCGCGGCCGCGATGGTGTCGATCAGGCGGTGGGCGGATGCCGCGGGCCGCGCGTCGCGGCCGGGTTCCGCGGTCTGAGATGCCACCGTACGGCCGGGTTCCGCGGCCGCGTCATCGGGGGCATCGACGTACACCTCGAAGCGGTTGCAGGTGGCCAGCACCACGCTGCCGCCGAGGCCGGCATCGGGTGCGCACAGCCGGGCGATGACCTCGTCGGCGCCGCGCTCCAGCCGCTCGACCACGTCGAGGGCGGCGGTGCGATGGCTGGACGAGAAGCAGAGGAGCACGGACCGTAAGGATACGCGACCGGTCTGTGCCTGCCGCACCACCGGTTGCGCCTGCCGCACCACCGGCGGCCACGGCCCAGCGCCCGCGGGGTCGCACTGGCGGCCACGGCCCAGCGCCCCACCCGGGCCGCACCCGGCGGCAGACCTCTCATCCGGGTCTGCGAGAATCGCCGCGTGATCGAACCCCGTGCCCCGCGCCCGCTGTCCGCCGACCATCCGCTGACGACCGGGAGCACGGCATCCGCCCCGCTGATCCAGGCGTACCGGGGCGTGCGGCCGGCGACCACGCCGGTGTGGTTCATGCGGCAGGCGGGCCGGTCGCTGCCCGAGTACCGCGCGCTGCGGGTGGGCACGAGCATGCTCGACAGCTGCCTCGACCCCGCGCTGGCCAGCGAGATCACGCTGCAGCCGGTGCGCCGCCACGGCGTCGACGCGGCGATCTTCTTCAGCGACATCATGATCCCGTTGCGGCTGGCGGGGGTGGGTGTCGAGATCCAGCCGGGCGTGGGACCGGTGATCGAGGGCGCCGTCACCGACGCGGCCGGCGTCGACGCCCTCATCGCGCGCGGCACGCTCGACGCCGACGACGCCGGGCTCGAGCCGATCCGCGAGGCGGTGCGCCGCACGGTGGCAGAGCTCGGCTCCACTCCCCTGATCGGATTCGCCGGCGCGCCGTTCACCCTGGCCGCGTACCTGGCCGAGGGCCGCCCGTCGCGCGACCACCTCGCCGCCCGCCGTCTCATGCACGCCGATCCCGACGCGTGGGCGCGGCTCATGCGCTGGTGCGCGGATGTCACCGGCGCGTTCCTGCGCGCGCAGATTCTCGCCGGCGCCAGCGCCGGGCAGTTGTTCGACTCGTGGGCCGGGTCACTTTCGCGGGCCGACTACGCCGCGCATGTGGCACCCGCCTCGGCCCGGGCGCTGGCCTGGGCCCGCGGACTGACCGGGCGCGACGGCGCCGCGGTGCCGCTCGTGCACTTCGGCCTGGGCACGGGCGAGTTCCTCGACGAGATGCGGGATGCCGGTGCCTCGGTCGTCGGCGTGGACTACCGCATTCCGCTGGATGAGGCATCCCGCCGCCTGGGCGGCACGGTGCCGGTGCAGGGGAACATCGACCCGGCGAGGCTCGCCACCGGGTGGCCGGTGCTCGAAGCGCATGCGCGCGACGTGCTGCGCCGCGGCCGTGCCGCACCGGCGCATGTCGTCAACCTCGGCCACGGCGTGCCGCCCGACACCGACCCCGACGTGCTGACGCGCCTGGTGCGGCTCGTGCACGAGGCCGGCACGCAATGACGACGGATGCCACCGGCCCGTTCGCCGGCGCCGGGTCGCACCTCGTCGTGATCGGTGGCGGTCCGGCCGGGCTCGTGGCGGCACGTGCCGCGCTGGTGCGCGCCGCGGCCGGGCGCGGTGCCACGCCCACGGGTGTGCGCGTGACGGTGCTCGAGGCCGCCCCGGCGGTGGGCGGATGCGTGGCCCGCCACCAGGTCGGGGGACTCGCGCTGGACGCCGGGGCCGAGAGCTTCGCCACCCGCGGCGGTGCCGTCGCGCAGCTTGTCGACGAGCTCGGGCTGGGCGACCGGCTCGAGTGGCCGAACGCGGCAGGCGCCTGGCTGCACCTGCCCGATGGCCCCGTGCCCGCGCCGAAGGGCGGACTGCTCGGCATTCCCGTCGATCCGCTCGCGTCCGACGTTGTCGCCGCGATCGGCGCCGCGGCCGCGCAGCGAGCCGCACGTGACCTGACCGATCCGTGGCCGGACGGCTTCGCGCCGCGCACGCTCGGCGAGCTCGTTCGGGTTCGAATGGGCACGGCGGTGCTCGACCGGTTGGTCTCACCGGTCGCGACCGGGGTGTACTCCACCGCCGCCGACGACCTCGACATCGACGCGGTCGCGCCCGGCCTTGGCGCGGCCCTGGTCCGCACCGGATCGCTCGCCCGCGCCGTCGCCGAGCTGCGTCAGGCGGGATCGGCTCGGCCCGCCGCGCCCGGTTCGGCCGCGGGCGGCCTGCGCGGCGGAATGTGGACGCTCATCGATGCACTCGCCGCGGATGTGACCGCCCGTGGCGGGGTGATCCGCGCCGGCGTGCGCGCCGTGGGCCTGAGCCGTGCTGCCGACGGCTGGCGGGTGCGGCTTGCGCCGCCGCATCCGGGTGCCGCAGCCGACGGCATCCTGCACGCCGACGTCGTCATCGTCGCGACCGCACAGTCCGATGCGATGCCACTGCTCGCCGATGCGCTGGCGCCCGGCGACCTGCCGACCGACTGGCCCGAGCCCACCCGCGTCGACCTGGCCACCCTCGTGCTCGACGCACGCGAGCTCGACGCCGCCCCGCGCGGCACCGGACTGCTGGTCGCCGACCACGCCCACGCCGACGTGGCGGCCAAGGCCCTCACCCACGCGACCGCGAAGTGGAGCTGGCTCGCCGCCGCGGCGGGCTCCGGCCGCCACGTCGTGCGGCTGTCGTGCGGGAAGACCGGGCAGCGCAACCCGGCTGCCGGCCTCGACGATGCCGCGCTGCGCGCCCTGGCGCTGCAGGATGCCGCCACCCTGCTGGGCGTTCGGCTGCGCCCCGATCAGGTCGTGGGCTTCGCACGTGCGCGGTGGGCCACCGCGGTCTCGCTCGCCGCTCACGGCCAGGCCGACCGGGTCGCCGCGGTACGCGCCGCCGTGGCCGGCGAGACGGGCCTGGAGGTCACCGGCTCGTGGGTGGCCGGCACCGGCCTGGCGTCGGTGGTGCCCGATGCGACGGATGCCGGAGCCCGGGCGTTCTCGCGTTTGGCCCGGGCGCGCTGACCGGCAGCCCGGGCGCAACCCCCAGCCAAGCTGAAGGTTTTCTGGGAACTCATATCCGGGCAGGACAGGATGGAAGCCGTGGCAGACCGCGACCAGACTCCGTCCCCGTCCGAACCGGCTCCCGCCGTCTATACGCTCTGGGCGGTGTTCGCCCGACCGGGCGGCGGTGTGCCCGCCGCGGCACTGACGTCGGTGGCATCCGATCTGCACGATGCCGTCGCGCAGGTCGAGGCATCCGGAGTCACCGTGCGCGGCCTGTACGACGTGTCGGGATTCAAAGCCGACACCGACCTGCTGTTCTGGCTGCACGGTGACAGCCCGGCCGCCCTGCAGTCGGCACTGCGCGTGCTGCGCCGGGTGCCGGCGATCGCCGCGCTCACCCCGCACACGAACCTGTTCGGCGTGCACCGCGAGGCGGAGTTCAACCGGCAGCACATCCCCGCGTTCGTGCGCGGCGTCGAGCCGAAACAGTGGATCACGGTGTACCCGTTCGTACGCAGCAAGGACTGGTACCTGTTGCGCGAGAACGAGCGCAGCCGCATGCTCGCCGAGCACGGCCGGGCCGGCGCCGCCTACACCGGCGTGCTCACCAACACCGTCGCCGCGTTCGCGCTCGGCGACTACGAATGGGTCGTGCCGATCGAGGGCGACGAGCTCACCGACCTCGTCGACATGATGCGCGCCCTGCGCTACGTCGACGCACGACGTCACGTCATCGAAGAGACCCCGTTCTTCACCGGTCGCCGCATCGGTGCGGCCGAGGTCGCCGAGGTGCTCTCGTGAGCGCCGGCGGCTTCGACGCCGTGCTGCTGGCCAGCTTCGGCGGGCCCGAGGGGCAGGATGACGTCATCCCGTTTCTGCGCAACGTCACGCGCGGGCGTGGCGTGCCCGACGAGCGGCTCGAAGAGGTGGCCGTGCACTACCGGCATTTCGGCGGTGTCAGCCCGATCAACGCGCAGAACCGCGCGCTGAAGGCCGCCCTCGAGGCCGAGATCGCCGCCCGCGGCCTCGACCTGCCGGTGTACTGGGGCAACCGCAACTGGCACCCGTACTTCGCCGACGCGGTCCGTGCCGCCCACGCCGACGGCAACGACCGGCTGCTGGCGGTGGTCACCAGCGCGTACACCTCGTACTCGGGGGTCGGCCAGTACCGCGAGAACTTCGAGCAGACCCTCGCCGACACCGGACTCGCCGGGGTCGTGTCGATCGACCGGCTGCGCGAGTTCTTCGACCACCCCGGCTTCGTCGCGCCGTTCGTCGAGGGGCTGCGCGCCGCGCTCGGCGAGGCCGAGGCGGCCGGGGCGCACGTGCTGTTCGTGACGCATTCGATTCCGGATGCCGCAGCCGTCGCATCCGGCCCGGAGTACGGCCCCGGCGGGGCCTATGTGGCACAGCACCTCGCGGTCGCCGACGTCATCGCCGCGCAGGCGGCGCCGGGCGTGCCGTACTCGCTGTGCTACCAGTCGCGCAGCGGCGACCCGCGCACGCCGTGGCTGGAACCCGACGTCAACGACGAGATCCGGCGGCTCGCCGCGGCCGGCGTACGTCGCGTGGTCGTCGTGCCGATCGGGTTCGTCAGCGACCACATGGAAGTGCTGTGGGACCTCGACACCGAGGCCGCCGAGACCGCGGCCGAGGTCGGCGTCGGGTTCGCCCGGGTGCCCACCCCCGGCGTGCATCCGGCGTTCGTGGCGGGCCTGGTCGACCTCATCCAGGAGCGCGTCGATCGGACGCCGGACGCCGAGCGGGCGCACCTCACCGACCTGGGGCCGTGGCCCGATCACGAGACGGTCGGGGTGTCTCAAGTTGAGACAGACCTCCCGGCCGACGCGCGCGCGGTGGCGCGATGACGCTGCGCGTCGGCACCCGCGGCAGCGCGCTCGCGGTCGCGCAGACGCAGCTGGTCGCCGACGCCCTGGCCGCCGCCCTCGGCGGAGTCGACGTCGAGATCGTGCGGATCACCACCCACGGCGACACCTCACGCGCCTCGCTGTCGAGCCTGGGCGGCACCGGCGTGTTCGCCACCGCACTGCGCGACGCGCTGCGCGAGGGCCGGTGCGACGTGATCGTGCACTCCTTCAAAGACCTGCCCACCGCGCCCTCGCCGGGCCTGACGATCGGGGCGGTGCCGGTGCGCGAGGACGCGCGTGACGTCGTCGTCACCCGCGACGGCACGCTTCTCGACCGGCTGCCCGCGGGCGCCCGCGTGGGCACCGGCTCGCCGCGTCGCGTGGCGCAGGTGCGCTCCGTGCGACCGGACCTCGAGGTCGTCGACATCCGCGGCAACGTCGACTCGCGGCTCGCACGGCTCGACGCGGCCGGCGACGAGCGTCTGGATGCCGTGGTCCTGGCCGCCGCCGGATTGTCGCGCCTGGGCCGCGTCGACGTCGCGGCCGAGCATATGCCGCTGACGGAATGGCCCACGGCCCCCGCGCAGGGCGCCCTCGCCGTCGAGGTGCGCGCCGAGGATGCCGTCGGCACTCCCCTCGCCGACGCCCTGGCCGTCCTGAACGATCCGGTCTCGGCAGCGTGTGCCGCCGCCGAGCGCGGCGTGCTCGCCGGGCTGCAGACCGGATGTGCCGCGCCGCTGGGCGCGACCGCCACCATCACGGGCGGCTGCCTGACCCTGACCGCCGCGGTGTATGCCGTCGACGGCACGCGCCGGCTCGAAGCATCCCACACCATCGCCGTCGGCGCCCTCGCGACGCCCACCGCCACGATCCACATCACGCCCACCGGTGACCCAGCCGACCCTGTCCCGGTGGACCCAGCCTCGCCCGGGCTCGCCGCAGCCCGTCCTGCCGCCGCGGCCGGCACATCGCCCACAGCGATGCCGGCGGCGCTGATCGCTGCGGCCGACCAGGCGGCGCGCATCGTCACGGTGCAGCTGCTGGCCGACGGCGCCGCCGACCTCACCGTCCGGGAGGACGCATGAATCCCGTCATCCGCCCCCGCCGTCTGCGCACCACCGCGGCGATGCGGCGCCTGGTCGCCGAGACCCGCATCCACCCGGCGCAGCTGATCCTGCCGGTCTTCGTGCGTGAGGGCATCGCCGAGCCCGCTCCGATCGGCTCGATGCCGGGCGTCGTGCAGCACACGCTCGACTCGCTCAAGGGCGCGGTGGCGGATGCCGCGGCTGCGGGCCTGGGCGGTGTGATGCTGTTCGGCATCCCGTCCACCCGCGATGCGGTCGGTTCGGGCGCGACCGGGGCCGACGGCATCCTGAACCGGGCGACCGAGGTCGCCGTCGCCGAGGCGGGCGATGCGCTCGTGGTGCAGACCGACCTGTGCCTGGACGAGTTCACCGATCACGGCCACTGCGGCGTGCTCGACGCGCGCGGCCGGGTCGACAACGACGCGACGCTGGAGCGCTACCGCGACATGGCGGTGGCGCAGGCGCAGGCCGGCTCGCAGCTGCTGGGGCTGTCGGGCATGATGGACGGTCAGGTTGCGGCGGTGCGCGAGGCGTTGGATGCCGCGGGCTTGACCGATACCGCGATCCTGGCGTACGCGGCCAAGTACGCGTCGGCGTTCTACGGGCCGTTCCGCGAGGCGGTGGATTCGCAACTGGTCGGCGACCGGCGCACGTATCAGCAGGACCCGGCGAACCGCATCGAGGGACTGCGCGAGGCGGCGCTCGACGAGGCCGAGGGTGCGGACGTGCTGATGGTCAAGCCCGCGATGAGCTACCTGGACGTGCTGGACGATGTCGCGGCGACCGCGCAGGTGCCGGTGTGGGCGTACCAGGTGTCGGGCGAGTACGCGATGATCGAGGCGGCCGCTGCGAACGGCTGGATCGACCGCGACCGGGCGATCCGCGAGAGCGTGACCGGCATCCTGCGCGCCGGCGCCGGCGCGGTGCTGACATACTGGGCGCTCGAGCTGGCGACCGGGGCGGCTTCGTGACCGTGCGGGGCGGTGGGGTCGTGTCTCAGAACTTGCGGGTTCGGGATGACACATCCCACACCTTCTGCGACACGCCCGTAAGCGTGTCCCCCAACCCGCGGGTTCGGGCCGCGGCATCCCGCACCTTCTGCGACATGCCAGCCAGCGTGTCCCGCAAACCGCGGGTTCGGGCCGCGGCATCCCACACCTTCTGCGACACGCCCGTGACCGTGTCTCAGAAACTGCGGGTTCGGGATGCCGCATCCCACACCTTCTGCGACACGCCCGCCAGCGTGTCCCACAACCCGCGGGTTCGGGCCGTGGCATCCCACACCTTCTGCGACACGGTCGCCCGGACGGAGGCACACGCATGAGCAACGAGAGCGCATTCGCCGAGGCATCGGCGGTGATCCCCGGCGGGGTGAACTCGCCGGTGCGGGCGTTCCGCTCGGTGGGCGGGGCGCCGCGGTTCTTCGTGTCGGGCCGCGGCCCGTACATCACCGACGTCGAGGGTCGCGAATACGTCGACCTGGTCTGCTCGTGGGGGCCGCTGCTGCTCGGGCACGGGCATCCCGCAGTGCTCGACGCCGTGCACGCCGCGGTCGATCGCGGCTTGTCGTTCGGGGCGTCGACGCCGTCCGAGACCGAGCTGGCGGAGGCCGTGATCGCGCGGCTGGCGCCGGTCGCCAGTCCGGTCGTCGAGCGACGGAGCGGCCAGCGCGCCACCCCGGTCGTCGAGCGAGGGAGCGGCCAGCGCGACCGAGTCGAGACGTCGCCGAACGAGGGCGCTTCGCCGCACACGACCCACGCGACGACCGACGCACCCCGCTCCGTCGTCGAGCAGGTGCGGCTGGTGTCGACCGGCACCGAGGCCACCATGACCGCGATCCGGTTGGCCCGGGGCGTGACCGGGCGGCCGCTGATCGTCAAGTTCGCCGGGCACTACCACGGCCACTCCGACGGGCTGCTGGCCGATGCCGGCAGCGGCCTGGCGACGCTGGCGCTGCCCGCGTCGGCGGGTGTTCCCCCCGAGATCGCCGCCCAGACGCTGGTGCTGCCGTACAACGATACGGCCGCCGTCACGGCGGCGTTCCGGACGCACGGCGACCGTATCGCGGCGGTCATCGTCGAGGCCGCGGCCGCCAACATGGGAGTCGTGGCCCCGGCATCCGGGTTCAACGCGTTTCTCGCCGACACCGCGCACACCCACGGCGCGCTGCTGATCGTCGACGAGGTGCTCACCGGGTTCCGCGTGTCGCCGGCGGGATGGCTCGGGCTCGAGCCGGTGGCCGCCGACATCGTCACGTTCGGCAAGGTCATCGGGGGTGGGATGCCACTGGCCGCCCTCGGCGCGCGGCGCGAGATCATGGAGCAGCTCGCTCCCCTGGGCCCCGTCTACCAGGCGGGAACGCTGTCGGGGAACCCGGTGGCGGTCGCCGCGGGCCTCGCGACGCTGCGCGCCGCCGACGACGCGGTGTACGCGCGCGTCGATCTCGTCGCGGATGCGATCTCTGACGCCGTCGACGAGGCGCTCTCGGCGGCGGGTGTCGAGCACGTCATCTCGCGCGCGGGCAACCTGTTCAGCATCCAGTTCCAGTCCGATCTCGCGCACGACTACGCGGGCGTGCAGCGGCAGGAGGCGTTCCGCTACGGGTCGTTCTTCCATGCGATGCTCGACGCCGGGGTGTCGCTGCCGCCGAGTGCCTACGAGGCGTGGTTTCTCAGCGCCGCCCACGACGATGCGGCGGTGTCCCGCATCCTCGAGGCGCTGCCGGCGGCCGCCCGCGCCGCCGCCGCGGCGACCCCGGCCTGAGCCCCCGCACGCCCTCCCAGACTTCGGAGCATCGCGCGAAGTTCGGAGCGATCACGCGTGACGGTCCGAACTTCGTCAGATACTCCGAAGTCTGTGGGTTGCGGCGGCGCCCTTCCCGGCCACGTCGCGCGCGGTGGGCGTCGCCCTCGCGCGGGCGCGCGAGGCGTCATGGTGAGTGGATGCCGCGGCATCCACTCCAGGATGTCGCCCGCCAGGGCGGCGTCGAGCCGCTGGGCCGGCCGTACCTGAGCACGCCGATCCCACGGCTCGTGCGCTCGCGCGCGGTGTGGCTGTTCGTGCTGGCCATCGGTGCGACGCTCACCGTGCAGGTGCTCTCGCACTTCGAGGCCACGCTCGCTGAGATGACCGCGCTCGCGCTGTTCGTGCCGCTGCTGATCGGCACCGGCGGCAACACCGGCAACCAGGCGGCCACCACCGTCACGCGCGCGCTCGCACTGGGCGAAGTGGCCCCGCGTGACATCCTCCGCGTGCTCGGGCGGGAGGTGCGCGTCGGCTTCCTGCTCGGCCTCGCGCTGGGGCTCGTCGGATTCGTCATCGCCGGTGCCGTCTACTCCTGGCCGATCGGCGTCGTGATCGGCCTGACCCTGATCGCCGTGTGCACGGTGGCGGCGACCATCGGCGGGATCATGCCGCTGGTGGCACGGGCCATCCACGTCGACCCGGCGGTGTTCTCGAACCCATTCATCACGACATTCGTGGATGCCACGGGCCTGGTGATCTACTTCCTCATCGCGAGGACCGTGCTCGGGCTCTGACCTGTAGCGCGCCTCGGGTGGGCCTGCAGGCGGGCCGGGTGGGCGCGCAGGCGGACCGGGCGGGCGGTGCGCAGGCTGGGCGGTACACAGACGGGATGCCGCGCGCCGCGCGCCGGGTCACGGCATCCCTCTGCCATCCTGGGCACGTGGCAGTCCCGCCGAAGCGTCTGTTCGAGAGGATCGTGTTCCTCGTCCACGGGGTCGTGACCCTCGCGGCCGCAGTGGTGCTGGTCGTCTTTCCTGCAGCGATCCCGGCGACTGTGGGCATTCGCTTCGCCACCGATGCGGTCGTGCTGCTGCCCTATCTGCTCGGCGCCACGGAGCTGGCCATCGCGCTGATCTCGCTGGGCGCCGTGCGGATCGCCGACCGTCGGGCAGTCCGCCTCATCGCATTCGCGTTCGCCCTGCTGCACGCAGTGACCGCGGCGCTGGAAATCGTCTATCTCGCGGCCGAGGGCATGTCGGTGGTGCTGGTGGTCAACCTCGCAGTGCGCATCGTGGTGACCGGCGTGTTCGTCGTGATCTGGTGGAACCGGCGCCCGGTGGGAACCGCCGCCTGAGCCACGGTCAGAGCGGTTCGACGCGGAACGTGAACGCGCGACCCTGCCGGAACGGCTCGACCAGCTCGACGTTCTCGAACGCGATGCCGCCGGGCAGCGGATGCTCACTCATCCAGTAGGTGTGGCGGCCGTTGACCTGGCCGCGCAGCGCGGCATCGGGATCGGCCGCACGCCACTCCTGTGTTGCGCGGCGGCCGACGTAGTGCCAGTGCTCCGCCGTGCCATCCGCGTAGACGGCGCCGGCGGGGTCCTCCTCGTCCGGACGGACCCGGAACACGACCTCGTCGCCGTCGCGCGGCAGCTCGTCGGCCCCGAACGAGGCGTGTGGCGCGAAGTCGCTGCCGCGGTAATCGGGCCACAGCTCGGTGGCGCGCACGGTGCGCCCAGCGAGCTCGATCTCGCGCAGTCGCGCCCAGTTGCCCATCGTCGCGGTGAGGATGCAGGACTCCAGCGGCACCGAGGTCTCGCGCGCGAACGCCGCCAACCGCACCTCGTGCGGGCGGTCGCGGGTGAAGGTCACCGTCACCCACACGTCCGCGCCGTTCGCGAACGGCTCGCTCAGGATGCCGACGGTCAGGGTCTCTTCGTCGACCGCACCGCGCGCCAGGTCGTGGACCGCACCGCGCGCCGGGTCGTCGCCGGCACGCGGTGTGGGGTCGGTCGGGTCGTCCGCCGACCAGAACCGCAGCCCGGGCTCATCATCCAGGCGCGAGCGCTCGAGCTCGGAGTAACCGCGCTCTGTCTGACCGTACGGAATCGGCTCGATCGCGAAGAAGTTCACGAGCCGGTCGCGCGGATGGTCGAGGTACGGCGTGAACACGCGGATCAGCCCGCGCGGCCCGCCCAGCGGATGCAGGCCGATCTGCAGTCCCTCGGGGTGCCCCCACCGCGGCTCGCGCGGCCCGGTGCCCGCCGCGGGCCGCAGCCACCCCGTGTCGTCGACGGCTGCTTCGCGCATGTTCTGCTCCTTACTCTCCGTTCAGAACTCAGGTGATTTCGACGCCATCGCGCCGGAATCGGAGCGCAAGTGCCTTGGCGAGCACAGATTTCCTGAGCTCTGAACCGGATGCCGCGGCAGCCAGGTCGTTTCGACTCGCTCGCTCGCGCTCGCCCAACGACCGGGTGGCGCCCGACCCGCCCTACAGGTTCACTTCCCCGCACAGGTGCACGGTGATGCCCATCCCACCGAGCATCGCGGCCTTTGCGACGAGCGCCTTGTCGGCGGTGTCCGCGTCGGGCGCGTAGACGAGCTGGGCGTGGTTGGCCTTGTGCCGCGCCATGAACTGGTCGCGGCTCTGGCCGTGCAGCACGACGCTGGCGATCGGCCATTCCGGGTTCGTCAGATCCTTGCGGCGCTGCGACTCCTCCGCCGGCAGCTCGACCACCGTTCCGCGGAACAGGTCCGCGTGCAGTCCGCCGTCGGCGATGTAGATGCGCGAGAGCACGACCTCGCCCGGCTTGGACACCCCGTTGATGGTCGCCCCGCCCGCGGGGAAGAAGACGTGGCCCTGCCGGTTGCCGACGGCCTTGTCCCATCCGCCCAGGTGCGACGCCGGCACCGAGCCGGAGATCTCGTAGACCCACACGAACTGCCCGTCGTAGTCCTCACCCCAGCGCACATCGTGCAGGGTCGTGTCGGGGTTCAGGCCCATCGCCGTCCAGACCCGGTTGGTCACCAGCGCGTCGACAGCCACGCCCTCGTCGGCCTCGTTGAAGTGCGGGAACGCGCGGCCGGCGTGCAGCTCACGCTGTCCGTCGCGGGAGAACACCGGTGGCCGGTCGGTGGAGTTCAGGATGCCCTCGGCGAGGTCTGACGCCGGGACGAGGTCCTTCAGACCCTGCTGATACTGGATGCCCACGGCATCCAGTCCGAAATCGTCGGCGATGCGCAGTGCGGCGATGTACATCTTCAGCTGCCACTGCACCTGGTCACGGGTCAGCTCGGTCGCGGCATCCTGCCCGTACTCGAACGTCATGCCGCGGTCGATCAGCCAGTCGTAGGCGGCATCGGCCTCGGCGTCGGTGACCGTCAGCATCTCGGCGTACAGCGCCGATTGCGACAGCCGCTCCTTGTAGATGCCGGTGCCGTTGAGCAGCTCGTCGTCGAAGATCGCGTTGTACATGCCCATGCAGCCCTCGTCGAACACGCCGATGATGGCCTTGTCGGCGACCAGCTGCGCGGCCAGCGCCTGGCCGAGCTCGGTCTCGGGAGAAGAAGGCAGCGCCGGCAGATCGCGCACGTGCGAGGCGTCGTGGGTGATGTGCCCGGTCTCGATCCACTCCTTCAGGCCGGCCCGGAACCAGTCGTCGGTGAAGTCGACCGACCAGATGGTCGAGTATTCCTTGCCCATCTTGGTCAGGCCCGCGTTCAGGCCCAGCAGGCCGACCAGCCCCGGCCAGTCGGGGGCGAAGTTCGCGGTGGTCAGGATCGGTCCGCGGTGCGTGCGCAGCCCCGCGAGCACGTGGTGCGAGTACTGCCAGTTCGCGATGGCGACCACCAGCGGGGCGTCGTCGGGGATGTTCTTGAACACCTCCATGCCCATCCGCTGGCTGCGGATGTACCCGTGCCCGCGCTCTTCGTCGACGCCGAACGCCCGCACGACGTTCCAGCCGAGGTCCCGGAAGGCGGCCGTCACGGCGGCCTCGGTGGCTTCCTGTACCGGCCAGCCGGCCACGTTGGCCGACTCGCGCAGGTCGCCCGAGGTGATCAGGTATGCGGTCTTCGGCTGCGTCTCGGGCCGGGCGACGGGCGCGGGGAAGGTGTAGTCGGTCATGGTGCCTCCTTGAGGTCGGGGTCGGTGAGTGTCAGCACGACGTGCTCGCCGGCCGTGAGATGAAGGGGGGTGGACGCTTCGACTCGCTGACGCTCGCTCAGCGCACGTGCCGCGCGCCCGCGCACTCGCAGCAGATCGACGTCGAGCACGCCGCCGTCGACGTCGAGCCGCACGGTGTCGCCGTCGATCGACACGCGCCCCCACGCCGTGCCGGTGGTGAACAGGGCGCGCAGCGGTCCCGGTTCGGCCGGGTCGAACGAGAGGGTGCGGGATGCGGCATCCCACTGCGCTCCGGTGAAGGCGAGCAGCACGCCCCATGAGGAGAGCGATCGGGCGTAGTGGTTGCCGCATTCGATCTCGTTCCACGGGTTGCGCACGACGCCGTCGTACCGGGCGGCCCGCGTCCGTTCGATGTGCAGCGCATCGTCGGTGCGTCCGGCATAGGCGAGGGATGCCGCCACCTGGTGCTCGATGCCCGTCCACACTTCGTCGGAGTAGACGAAGGGGATCGCCGGCCGGCCACCGGTGGGCCAGGAAGCCAGCAGCAGTCCGCCCTCGTCGTTGAGCGCATAGATCCGCTGCGTGCTCTCATGGTCGCGCAGCGTGTCGCGGAAGTTGTGCTGCATGATCGCGCCCAGCGCGCTGCGCACGCGGTCGGCGGGCAGGATGTCACCCAGCCCGTTCAGCCGGGCGTGGAACTGTCCGAGCAGCTGGTCGGAGAGCACGCCTTCGCCGAACTGGTATCGGTGCGCATCGACGTCGTCGATGACCTGCCGGTACCATTGGCCGTTCCACAGCAGCTCGTCCATGCGGGCGGAGGCGCGGTCTGCCTGTTGGGTGAGCTCTGCGGCGCGCGTGTGTGCGCCGAGGTGTCGTGCCATCCGGGCTCCTGCGCGCAAGGCGGCCACGAGCATCCCGTTCGCGAGCGGCTCGACGCCGTGGAACTCGATGTCGTAGGTGTTGTGCAGCTCGCCGTCGACGAGCCCGTCGCCGTCGCGGTCCCATTCGCGCATCGCGTACGCGAGCGCGCGGTCGGCCGCAGGCCACAGCTCGCACAGGAAGTCGTCGTCGCCCGAGAACCGCCACTCGCGATGCAGTCGGATGACGGTGCCGAGCTGTCCGTCGACCGCGGGTCCCATGAACCAGCCAGGGCCGTCGAACACGCGGTTCGAGCGGAACTTCTGCGCGCCCGCCTCGTCGGTCTCGAGCAGGAACTCGTTGCGCCGCGCGCTGCGCTCCAGCTGCGGGAACAGCCAGGCCGCGGTCTGCGCGTACGACCACACATGCGTGCAGGTCCCCTCGCACGAGCCGCCGTGGTCGAACGAGCCCTCCCATGCGGCGAACACCGGCCCCTCACCGAGCACCGGGTTGGGCGTCTCGACGACGAAGCAGGTCGTCGAGCGCACCGCCGCGATGTTCGCGCCCGCAGTCTGTGCGATGACAGGGTCGAGCGACCCGCCGTACAGCGCCTCGACGAACGCGTCGGTCGCGCGTTCGAGGGCGGGCAGATGGGTGTGGAGATGGGATGCCGCGGCCCAGGCATCCGGCCAGAGCGTGGCGTAGTGGTTGCGCACGACCTCGTCGGCATGCGGGTCCTTCATGACGATGTGCCCGAGCCACCCGCGGTGCCGGTTCGGGAACGACCAGCTGAGCGCGAACTCGAAGTCGCGGCTCTCGCCCGGACCGAGCTCATGCACGATCCCCAGCGACCCGGTGCGGATGCGCGGCAGGGTCGCGAACAGCTCTTCCTCGCTCATCGGACGCCCGGTGTCGCCCTCGGCGAACAGTCCGCGCGGGCGGTCTTCGAGGGTCAGGCGGGGTTCGGGGTCGAGGCGGCCGTCGGCGACGAGGTCGTTCCAGAAGAGCCGCGCTCCGTCGGGCCAGAAGCCGGTGACCCACTGCGGCTTCGCCGTGGTCGCGGCATCCCGTGTCGTCAGCGCCAGCGTGCCGTAGCCGAAATCATCCTCGGGCAGGTCGATGCCGAAGTCGAGGCCACGCACTGCGCCGTCGTCACGCCACTGCACGCTCTGGGTGCCGCGCATGCCGAACGGTCCGTCGCCGCGGCCCGCGGTGTGACTGACCGAGCCGACGACGGTCACGTCGACCGGCGTGTCAGTGGGGTTCGTGACCGTGTACCGCAGCACCGCCGCCGGGATGCCCGACGCGTCGGGGTCGAGCGGCACCAGCGGCGTGAAGGCGTGCAACGACACCTTGACGGGCAGGGCTTCATCGGCGAAATCGATGTCGACGACGGGGTACTCGCCGTGCAGGGTCGCCGCATCGAGCCGCGGGAGCCCGGCGAGCGCGTCGAAGGGCGCACCGGCATCCCAGTCGTACGGTCCGTTCAGCCGCGCCTCGAGTACACGGGTGACCGGCTCGCCGCCGGCCGGTCGCGCGTGGATCGCGAAGAACGAGTTCGGGTTGCGCCGCCCCTTGTCCGGGAGATTCTCGAGTTCCCAGTCGCGCAGCTCGCCGCGCGCGCCGAGCGACACGGTGCCCGTGCCGATCCCGCCGAGCGGGAACGCAGCACGGGTGGCGGTGTGCGGGATGCCGCGGGCCCGGCGCGTCATGCGGCCACCTCTCTTCGCTGCGTCCGGGCCAGCTCGTGCACGACGTCCTTCGTGCCCACGTACAGCCGCAGATAGCGGTCGAACAGCTCGTCGTACACGGCGGCTACGGCAGGGTCGGGATCGATCGTCTGCACGATCGGGTTCCACTCCTCGATACGCGGAGCCTCACCCGAGTCGGCGACGGCCGTCGCGGCGAGAAACGCCGCGCCGTAGCTCGCGCCGATCGTCGTCTGCGGTAGGTGCTGGCTCAGTCCCGTGGCATCCGACACGATCTGCAGCCACAGCGCGCCCTGCGTGCCGCCGCCCACGGCGACGATCCGACGGATGTCCGCACCGGCGGCGCGCATGGTCTCGACATTGTGCCGCACGCCCAGCGCGGTGGCCTCGAGCGCGGCGCGGTAGAGGTCGCCGCGCGAGTGGTCGAGCGTGAGCCCGGCGATGACACCGCGTGCGTCGGCATCGAGGATCGGCGTGCGCTCGCCGGCGAAATACGGCAGCATGACGAGGCCGCGCGCCCCCGGGCCCGATACCTCGGCCTCGGCGAGGAGGGTCGGATAGTCGGCATCGGTCAGGTCCTTCAGCCACGCCGTGATCGCACCGCTGGTCGCAAGTCCCCCGGCGAGGTTGCGGCTGCCCTCGAACGCACCGACGGTCGTCCACATCGACGGCGTGCGCAAGGTGCGCTCCCCCGTTGCGATGAGGAACATCGTCGTGCCGTACATGAGCATCAGGTCACCGGGCTCGTGCGCGCCGACGCTCACGGCCTCGCTCCAGGCGTCGATGGTTCCGGTGATGACGGGAGTGCCGATCGGGATGCCGGTAGCCTCCGCCGCCTCGGCCGTCACCGTGCCGGCGATCTCGCCGGCCCACCGCAGCTCGGGGCGCTCGATGCCGGGCGCGAAGCGATCCCACCACGGCTCGTGCCACACATTGCGCTCGACATCGTAGAGCGGGGTGGTCTGGCTCGCCGACTGATGGTCGAGCACGTACGCTCCGGTGAGCTTGCGGGCCAGGAACGACGCCGGCATGAACAGTCGCCGCGCGCGCACGTACGCCTCGGGCTCCTCGTCGGCGACCCACGCGATCTTGGGCCCCGCCGCTTGGCTCGTCAGTCGCGATCCGCCCACACGCACGATCTCGTCGACGCCGAGCTCCGCGGTCATGCGGTCGATCTGTGCCGCGGCCCGGGTGTCGACGCCGTAGAGGATGGTGGGGCGGACCGGGTCGTCATGCTCATCGGTCAGGAGCACGCAGGGCCCCATGCCGCTCACGCCTACACCGATGAGATCGATATCATCGCCCGCACGCGAGAGTAGTTCGCGGGAGAGCTCGACGAACTCGCGCCACCACACCGCGGCATCCATCTCCACCCAGCCCACGTGCGGACGCTGTACGTCATGCGAGATCGCCGCCGTGGCGATGATCTCGCCGGCGCTCGTGACCAGCACACCCTTGGTGCTGGACGTCCCGACGTCGACGCCGAGCGTGCACTGCATCGTGTCCTCCCGAGACGGTTTCTGGCGCCCTTGCGACCGCGGCCCCACGCTACACGAAATCGATTTCATGCACAATGCGTGGCGCCCGCCCCTCGACACCCGCCCCGCCGAAACCACCCTCGTTGCGCCGAGATCACCCTCCGCGCGCGGGAGGCGGGAGGCGGGAAGCGGGAAGCGGGAGGCGGAGGGCGAGGAGGGAGGGGAGGGCGGGATGCCGCAGCTCAGACCGCGCGCAGGGCGGTTGCGGGCTGCACTTCGTGACGCAGCACCACCGTGCGGGCGGGCTGGTCGTCACCACCGATGCGTTCGAGCAGCAGCCTCGCCGCGGTGACGCCCATGTGCCGGGCAGGCAGGCGCACCAGCGTCACGGCACTCGGCGAGAGCGTGGTGAACGGCAGCGATCCGATGACGGCGACCCCGAGCTGAGGCGGGGTGAGTCCGTGCTCGGTGAGCACCTGGATCGCTCCCACGCCGATGAGGTTGTTGCCGGCGACGACGGCATCGGGCGGCTCGGGCAGCGCAAGCAGCTGCTCCATCGACGCACGCCCGCCATCGACCTGGAAGCTCGAGTACCGCAGCAATTCGCCGACCGGCGCGTCAGGGAGACGCTCAGCGATCACGGCACGCCACCCCTCGGCGCGCTCCTCCGCCGTCTCGATGTGCTCCGGCCCTGCGATGAACGCGATACGGCGGTACCCGGCATCCACCAGATTCTCCGTGGCGGCCATGCCGGCCGAGCGGTTCGCCATCACGACTCCGTCGATGTCGTATCCCGTTCCCCGGTCGACCGCCACAACGGGACGACCCGTCGCAAGAATGTCGTCGAGGCTCGTATGATCGGCGGCTGCAGCCAGGATCACCCCCGCCATATGCTCGGCGATCGCGATCTGCAGGTACCGGGCTTCCTTCTCGACCTGCGCGTCGGAGTTGCACAGCACGACCGAATACCCGGCCTTCTGCGCGACATCCTCAACCCCCCGAGCGAGCTCGGTGAAGTAAGGGTTCTCGATGTCCGGGATGACCAGCGCGATGACCTCGGACTCCTGTCGCCGAAGCGAGCGCGCGGTGCGGTTCGGGCTGAAGCGCAGCTGTCGCGCGGCATCCCTCACCGCTTGGGTCTTCGCCTCGGAGACGCCCAGCCCGTTGAAGACGCGCGAGACGGTCGCCGGCGAGACCCCGGCCAGCTTCGCCACCTCATAGATCGTGGCCATATCCCCCACCCGTCGCCGTCACTGCGCGTTGACAGCGCATTGCGACCACAATACAGTGATGAAATCGATTGCAAGAGGTGACGGCGAACGGCGCGCCGCTCCGACACGAGGAAGTGCACACCCATGACATTCCCGACATCCCTGAGCGCTCTCCGCACGGTGCAGACCCGCTCGATCTCTCCCGAGAACTTCGACGGCTCGGTCGGCGGAGGCGCCCAAGCGACCGAGGGCACAGGTGCCGAGTGCGCCCGTGACCTCGGTCCCGGGTGGAAGATCTCGCCGAGCGTCGACGTCACCGCGGGCGAGACGTTCGAGCTGGCGAACATCGCCGGTGCCGGCAAGATCACGCACATCTGGATCACGACACACACCGACAACTGGCGCACGCTCATCCTGCGCGCGTACTGGGATGGCGCGTCCGAGCCCGCCGTCGAGGTGCCCTACGGCGACTTCTTCTGCAACGGATGGGGCGTGTTCGCGCAGGTGAACTCGCAGATGATCGCCGCCAATCCGCACGGCGGTTTCAACTCGTACTGGCCGATGCCGTTCCGCGAAGGGGCGCGTCTGACGATCGAGAACACCTCGACCGTCGACGTGCGCATCTACTACCAGATCACCTACGAGACCGGCGGGGACTACGACGGTGAGGGCTACTTCCACGCCCAGTGGCGTCGTTCGAACCCGCTCGACGAACTCGTGCCCCACACGATCCTCGAGGGCATCGAGGGGCAGGGCCATTACGTCGGCACCTACATCGCCTGGGGCGTGAACTCGAACGGCTGGTGGGGCGAGGGCGAGATCAAGTTCTACATGGACGAAGACACCGACCACCCGACCATCTGCGGCACCGGCACCGAGGACTACTTCGGCGGCGCCTGGAACTTCGACGTGCCCGGGCAGGGATACACCGCTTTCTCGACGCCGTATCTCGGGATGCCGCAGGTCATCCGCCCCGACGGGCTCTACGTCTCGCAGCAGCGCTTCGGCATGTACCGGTGGCACGTCGCCGACCCGATCCATTTCCGCACCGGGCTGCCCAAGGTCGACATCCAGGCCCTCGGCTGGCGCAGCGGGTGGCGCTACCTGCCGTTGCGCGACGACATCGCCTCTACCGCGATGTTCTACCTGGACCGTCCCACCGCGCGGCGCCCAAAAACGCCCACCGCCGACGACATGGAGGTGCACCTAGGCAGCGCCCCGGTGCCTGACATCGGCGCGACCCCGCCGCGCGAGCCGTAGGGCCGGCGGCCGGCGCGGCCGGGCGCGGGGCTGCGCGCGACGGCACGGGCCGGACGCGGGGCACGGGCCGGGCGGCCGAGCGCGCCGCGACCCGCCGAGACAAGGGATTCTCGCCGAAACGCAGGGCGAGGCCCCCCTCGAGGAAAGTCCCCGGTCTCGCCACCCGCGCCCTGTCGCGGACATCCACCAGCTGATGGACCCGAACATCTCCTGACACCACCACGTACCCGCCGACGGGGCGGGGCACAACAGAAGGAGAGAGTCGATGAAGCCTCACAACAGAAAGGCCTTCGGGGTCGCCGCGGGGCTCGCAGTGGCGGCACTGTGCGCAGCGACCGCGATCGCGGCCGGCGGCGGTGACCGCGCCACTGCGGCGGCGGCCACCCCGCCGGCAGCGACACTGAAGACCGGAGCGGTCAGCATGGTGAACGAAGCTCACACCGCGGCATCCACCCCCGCCGTCGTGGTCGAGAAGCTGACCGGCCCCGACGCTCCGAACAACACGTGGGGCCGCTGGGACATCAAGGCAGCCGACCTCGGCATCCTCTGGGACGACGGTCAGGGCCAGGTGCTGGCGGCGTTCGGCGACACGTTCGGCAACGCGTGGGCCGGACCCGGCGGCGGTGCACCCGCCAACGGCAACTGGCGCAGCAACGTGCTCACGCGTTCCAGCGACAGGAACCTTGCCGACGGGATGCTGTTCAACAGCGCCCCGCAATCGCCACAGGGCATTGCGAAGCAACTCATCCCGTCGAAGAAGATCAATGGCGATGAGATCACGACGATCCCGACGGCGGCGATCTCGGTCGGCCGCCGCCAGTACATGGCGTTCATGTCGGTGAAGCAGTGGGGCGACCCAGGCAAGTGGGACACGAACTATGCGGGCATCGCATACTCCGACGACGACGGCGAGAATTGGACGGTCTCGAAGACCCGCTGGGAGAACAACGCCGCCGGTACCGACCCGTTCCAGATGCAGTCGTACGTGCGGCGTGGCGGGTACGTGTACGTGTTCGGCACCCAGAACGGACGCAACGGCCCGGCATCCGTCGCCCGCGTGCCGGCGCAGCGGCTGCTTGACATGAGCGCCTACAGGTACTGGGACGGCCGCGGCTGGAACCGCAGCGAATCGAAGGCGGAGCCGATCATCGAAGCGCCGGTCAGTGAACTCTCGGTGCAGTACGACGCGTACAGCCACCGCTACCTGCTGATGACGCTGTCGGGTCCTGACATCGTGCTGCGCACCGCGAAGAGCCCGCAGGGACCGTGGACCGCCCCGCAGACCATGGCGTACGCGGCTGACTATCCGGGGCTGTACGGGGGCTACTTCCACCCCTGGAATCGCGACGGCGAGCTCTACTTCACGATGTCGTCGTGGAGTCCGTACAACGTGTACCTGATGCGCCTGCAGATCAATCGGGACGGTACGATCGTCAACCCCAACCTCGTCGTGGATCCGAGCTTCGAGCGCGGCGTGGCGATGGGTGACGGCGCGTGGTCGTGCACGAACAACTGCGGCATCGACACCGCGCCGGCGAGCGCGTTCAGCGGCGACCACAATGCATTCGTGCGCTACAACTCCGGCTGGCGGAACATCTACCAGGATGTCGCCGTGCAGCCGCACACGAAATATCGGCTGACGGGGTTCATCCGCACGTCGACCAACAGCGACAACGGATACTTCGGCGCGCGGACCACCGCGGGCCAGGTGATCTCCGAGGCGCACTTCGTGTCGGTCGGCTCCTGGACGCGCTTCACCGTCGATGTCGACAGCGGCGCGAACAGCACCCTGCAGCTGTACGCCGGCGTCTGGACGAACAGCGGCGACATCTGGCTGCAGCTGGACGACGTGTCGCTGGTCAGACGCTGACGAGTGGATGCCGCGGCCCGGTGCCGCGGCATCCACTCACCGGCCCGTCCGGAGCCTGCCGCACCGCGTACAGGTTCGGAAGATCGCACCGACTTCGGAGCTTTGCCGCGAAATCATCCGAGCTTCGCGCAATGCTCCGAACCCTGTGAGCCGCGAGCGGCGACCTTCAACCTCTCAGCCCGCGACGCCGACCCGCGCGCGCAGCCCCTCGACCAGCAGGTCCACACCGAACGCGAAGGCAGAGGCCGAGGCATCCGGTCCGCCCTCCACCGTCACGCCGAGGCTGTCGTACTGCAACCGCTGCTGCTCGTGCGAGACGTGTCCGAGCACGAAGTGCAGCAGGGCGGTCGCCGCCTGCCGGGTCGTCGCGTCATCGAATCCCCCGCCGGCCATTGCCACCGCGAGCCGGCCGAGCGCGGCATCCGCCCCCAACCCCATCGACAGCGTGCTCGAGACGACCTCGGCGCCGTCGCGGTAGGCGAGCAGGCTGTCGCGCAGAGCCGAGGCCGACGCGCGTACGTCAGCGGCCCAATCGCCCGAAGACGACACCGGAGGCCGCCCCGCCACGATGCGGTCGGCGAGATCTGCCAGCAGCGCCTGCTTGTTCGGAAAGTGGTGGTACAGCGCACTCGGCTGCACATCGAGCGCGGCCGCCAGTCGGCGCATGGTCAGGTCGGGCAGCCCGACATCGTCGAGCAGATGCAGCGCGGTGCGGGCGACATCGTCGCGAGTGTGTCGTCGCGCAGTTTCGCTCGGAGCCATATCCTCACTATAGTGAACGGCGTTCAGGTGAACACCGTTCAGGTAAGGAAACCCATGACCGACTCCCCCACCGCCACCCGCGCGCGACTGAGCGCAGCCGACATCGCCCGCGTCGCCGTCTTCGCCGCGGTGATCGCCGTGCTCGGCCTGCCGGGCGGCTTCACGATCTTCGGTGCCGTGCCGATCACAGCGCAGACACTGGGCGTCATGCTGGCCGGTGCGATCCTCGGGCCGTGGCTCGGCGCGCTGTCGATGACGGTGTTCCTCGCGCTCGTCGCGCTCGGCCTGCCGCTGCTGTCGGGCGGACGCGGCGGCATCGCGGTGTTCGTCGGCCCCTCGGCGGGGTACCTCATCGGCTTCGTCGTCGGAGCGTTCGTGATCGGGCTCATCGTGCACGCCGGCAATCGCAAGCCCACGCTCTGGCGCACCTTCGCGGGCGTGGTCGTCGGCGGCATCCTCGTCGTGTACGCGTTCGGCATTCCGCTGCAGGCGCTGATCACGCGGATGCCGCTGGGCGAGACGTTCCTCACGAGCCTGGTGTTTATCCCCGGCGACCTCATCAAGGCGGTGCTGGCCACCGCGATCACGCTGACGCTCGTGCGCGCCTACCCGCGGGCGTTCCATCGCACATGGTGATCTCGCTGCGCGACGTCGTCGTGCGTCTCGGGGACGTCGATGCGCTGCGAGGTGTGACGCTCGACGTCGACGCCCGCACGGTCGCGGTGATCGGTGAGAACGGATCAGGCAAGTCCACCTTCGCCCGGTTGCTCGCGGGGCTCATACCCGCGGCGTCCGGCACCGTCCGCGTGCTGGGACTCGCTCCGGCACGGGATGTCGCCGAGCTGCGCCGCCGCGTCGCGGTGGTCTTCAGCAATCCCGACGCGCAGATCGTCATGCCGACGGTGGCCGAGGATGTCGCCTTCTCACTGCGGCCGCAGCGAGGTCGCGAACGACTGGCGAAGGATGCTTCGTCTCGCTCGCGCGCGCTCAGCACAAGTGCCGCGACCGCCCGCGTTGCGGCATCCCTCTCCCGCTTCGGGCTGACGGAGCTCGCCGAACGACCGGCGCATGACCTCTCCGGCGGGCAGAAGCAGCTGCTTGCCCTGGCCGGCGCGTTCGTGCGCGAACCGGATCTCGTGATCGCCGACGAGCCCACCGCCTACCTCGACGCCCGCAATGCGCGGCTGGTCGGCGACCACCTGCTCGCCGACACCGGACACCGGCTCGTGCTGGCCACCCACGACCTCGCGCTCGCGCGGCGGTGCGAGGTCGCGGTGCTGTTCGCCGACGGACGCGTGCGGTCGACGGGTGACCCCGCCGACGTCGTTGCCGAGTACGAGGCGCTGCTGACATGCTGAGCCTCTATCGCCCCGGCAGCAGCCCGCTGCACCGGATGCCCGCGGGCCCCAAGCTCGTGCTGCTGGTCGCGCTGGTGCTCGCCATCTCACTGCTCCCGACGGCACCGTGGGCGGCCGGGGCCGCCGTCGCCCTGTGCATCATCGCGTACCTGTTCGGGGGCGGGATGCCGTGGCTCGCTGTGCTCGCGCAGCAGTTCTGGGCCCTGAAGTGGGTCATCGCGTTCATGTTGGTCGGTCAGTTGATCTTCCTGGGTCCGGTGCCGGCCGTGCTCAACACCGTGCGCGTGACCGCTGCGGTGCTGCTGGCGGCGCTCCTCGCCCTTACGACGCGCGTGACCGCTCTGCTCGACGCCCTCGAGCGCGGGCTCGCGCCGCTGCGGCTGGTGCGCGTCGATCCTGCGCGCGTGGCGCTCATGCTCACCGTCACGCTGTCGACCCTGCCGGTCATGGGGCACATCGCCCACGACGTCCGCGAGGCGCAGCGCGCCCGTGGTGCCCGACCGGGCGTGCGCACGTTCGCGGTGCCGTATCTGGTCATGGCTCTGAAGCACGCCGACGAGCTGGGCGACGCCCTCGCCGCGCGCGGCGTGCGATGAGCCGCTCAGCCCATCAGCGGAATGTCGAGGTCGAACGCCAGCACCATCGCGCGCGCCAGAGCGACTTCCTGCTCCATCGAGAGGTAGCCGATCGTCCGACCGAGTGCCGCGACCGGGATGGTGACGATGTTGTCGAGAGATGCCACGCAGGGGTGGTCGAGCCCGTTGCGAATATCGAGGGGAACCTCGCTGCTCAGCCCCTTCACTGTCGAGGTGGTCGGGGCGATCGTGACCTTGGTCATCGCCGCGCGGGCGAGATCGCGCGTAAGAACCAGCGCCGGCCGGGTCTTGTCCAGTCGCGCGAGGCAGATCTCGCGCACGTCAGCCCTCGAGATCGATGTGCGTGACAGTCCAGTCCACGAGTGGATCGAGGTCGTCGGCAGTACCCACGCGTGCAAGTACGGCCGCGTCGCCTTCCGCCGCGCGACGTCGCATCTCGCGCTCGAGCGCCGAACTCACCAGCGCCGCGCGACTGGCGACTCGGCCACCGGCGACTTCGCGGTCGAGGAACTCGACGACGGGATCGGGAAGGCGTACGGCGATCTGCGTGGACATATATCCATGATACATCGATGCATCCCGTATTGGGATGCATCGGCGGGCGCGCCCGGATCCCTACTTCAGCCCGGCCATCTTGATGTTGCCGATGATCTGGCGCTGGAAGATGAGGAACAGGATGATCACCGGCGCCGCGGCAAGCACCGAGCCCGCCATCAGCAGCCCGAGTTCGGAGCTGCCCCGGCCGGTGCGGAACGTCGCAAGGAACTGCTGCACGACGAACTTGTCGGGGCTTGTGATGGTCAGGATCGGCCACACGTAGGAGTTCCAGTACGCCAGGAACGCGGTGATGCCCATGACCACGAACGGCGGCTTGGAGAGCGGGAGGAAGAGGAAGAAGAAGATGCGCAGTCGGCCGCAGCCGTCCAACATCGCGGCCTCTTCAAGGCTCGACGGGATGCTGAGATAGAACTGCCGGATGAAGAAGATCATCGCCGCGGTGGTGGCGCCCGGGATGACCAGGACGGCAAGGCTGTCGAGCATGCCGAGATCGGTCACGACGATGAAGCTCGTCAGCAGGATCGTCATGCCCGGGATGAACATGGTCGTGATGACGATGGTCCAGAGCGTCCTCTTGAAGCGGAAGTCGAGGCGCGCGAACGCGTAGGCGGCGAGCGAGTTGACGGTGAGGGCGAGCGCCGTGAACAGCACCGCACCGAGGAATGTCCACCCCATGGTCAGGAGGAAGGTGGGGTCGCCGAGGATCTGCGCGTAGTTCTCCCATTTCCACACCTCAGGGAAGAACTGGAAGGGAGTCGAGATGACCTCGGTCTTCGACTTGAATCCGGCGATCACCAGCCAGAGCAACGGAAAGAGCGAGGCGACAACAAAGATCACTCCGACGATCGTCTTGCTGATCGCGTAGAGCCACCACGAGGTGGTGTGTTGCGGGCGACGGCGGATCGCTGCGACTTCCTGTGCGACGACGGCCATGTCAGTCCACCAGCCTCTCGGAGTTGACGAAACGGAAGATGAGCGCCGACACTGTGCCGAGCACGACGAACAGCAGAAGCGCGGCGGCGATCGAGTACCCCACGTTCACATCGTTCGTGAAGTGGTTGAAGATGAAGAGGTTCGGCAGCGTGGTCGAGTCGAGAGGTCCGCCCTGTGTCATGACCAGCGGCAGGTCGAGCTGCTGGATCGCCGCGACGAACCCCGTGACGAGCAGGTACAGGATGATGTTCTTCATCTGCGGGATCGTGATGAAGAACGTCTTCTGCCACCAGTTCGCCCCTTCCATGGCGGCAGCCTCGTAGTACTCGGTGGGGATGTCGATCATGGCTGCGACCATGATGAGCGAGGTGAGCCCCATCCCGAGCCAGATGGCGGGGATGGCGATGGCCAACAGCGCCCACTTCGGGTCGCCGAGCCAGGCGACGGGGTCGATGCCGAAGAGCCCGAGGAAGGCGTTCAGCAGGCCGCCGGAGTAATCGTAGATGACGACGAAGATGATCGACGTGATCACGGTCGAGATGATCGTCGGAAGGTAGATCGAGACCTTCAGCGTGCTGGCGAAACGCCGTGAGACCGCGACGACCAGGCTCGAGAAGCCGAACGCCAGCAGCAGCATGGGCGGGACCGTCATCGCGACGAAGACGAAGCCGCGACCGATTGCCGCCCAGAACAGCGGGTCGGTCAGGACGTTGGTGTAGTTGCGCCAGCCGACGAACTCGGGGGACTTGTAGAAGCTCCAGTCATGGAATGAGAGGTAGGCCGCGTACAAGGCCGGCCAGATCACGAAGATCCCCAACAGGACCACGGCCGGCAGCAGCAGCCAGTACGCGATCTTGCCGTCGCGGTACAGGTAGCGGCGATGGCGCCGCCTCGTGCCGCGCGCGTCGGGCATTATCAGCGCTTCGGTCTCGGTCATCGTCGGATGCGTCACGGTCATCTCTCACCCCATCGTCACGGAGACGGCCGGTTCGGGGGCCGGTGATGCGCCGGCCCCCGAACCGCCCTCACGGCGTCAGTTCTTCGGCGCCTTGGCGGGCAGGTCGTTCTGCTGGATGACCTTCTGGATCGCCGCCTCGGCGGTCTTGATGGCGTCATCCGGCGACTTCGCGCCCTTCATGACCGACTCCATGGCCGTGCCCACGGCCAGCGAGACGTCCCAGGGGTACGTCGGCTCGGGGATCGCAGTCGGGGCGATCTTGTTGACGAGGATGTCGGACCACGGTGCATCGGCGGCACCCGCGTCCTTCGCCACCGCCTCCTGCACGCTCTGCCGCACCGGAATCTTGGTGAACTGCGTGTTCACGAAGAATGGCACCACATTCGCGGGATCGCCGGCGATCGCCCACTGTAGGAAGTCACCCGCTGCCTCGGCGTGCTTCGACTTCGCGTCGATGACCCACTTGAAGTTGCCGAGTGTCGTCGCGGTGCGACCATCGGCGGTCGGTGCGTTGGGGAATGCGCCGACGCCGGTCTTGGTGAGCAGATCCTTGTAGTCCGACCCGATCTCGGACATCATCCACGAGCCCGAGACCTTGAACGCCACCTTCTTCTGCCCGAAGTCCTTGCCCTCGACATAGGCGGCCAGAGCCTGCTTGGGCATGTAGCCGTTGTCCCAGAGCTGCTTGTACTCGTTCATCAGCGCGCGGTACCCGTCGTCGTCGATGTTCGGCTTCGTCCAGTCATCGGTCAGCGCCGTGTGCCCCGTGAAGTTGTACTGCTGACCGACGGTCGACCAGGCGAAGGTCGCCGCATCCATCGCCGGAGAGATGCAGTACTGCCCTGACTTCAGAGTGGGCTTGATCTTGGCGCAGGCGGCCATGAGCTCATCCCATGTGGTCGGGCCCTGCTCGGGGTCGAGGCCCGCGGCGCTGAGCATGTCCTTGTTCCAGAACAGCACCGTCTGTGCCTCGACCAGCAGCGGATACGCGTAGAACTTGCCGCCGATCTCCGACACCGACTGCGCGATCGGCAGGATCTCCTGCAGCGCCGACTTGTCGACCACCTTGTCGAGGTCGTACAGCTGTCCGGCGTTGACCGCATCCTGGATGGGCCCGGAGTGCGTGTAGATGTCGGGCGCCTTGCCCGCGGCCTGTGCGGCCTTCATCTTCTGGTCCCACGCGTCGGCCGGCACCTCGGTGTCGACCACCTTGATCTTGCTCTGCGACTCGTTGAACTTCTTGACGATGTCCTTGTACCAGGCGTTCTCGGGCGGTGTGAACGTCCGGTGCCAGAACGTGATCGTCTGAACGCCACCGCTGTCGCCGCTGTCGCCGGACCCGCCGGAGCATGCGGAGAGTGCCAGGCCCGCGGCGAGCATCGCGGCTCCCGCAGCGATGAGCTTGCCCTTGCTGTTGCGCATTCGTCCTCCTCAGGAACACGGCTCACCCGTGAGCCGTTGCTGTGGCCGGTGATCACCGGCATGTGGGCGCCGAGACGGTGACCGGGACTGCATCGCGAGTCACCCTTGACCTCGTCATCGGCCAGAGTAGACGAAATCGATTTCATGCGCAATGACCGCAATACAACAGTGATCTTCCGACGAAGTGTTTCGAGGAACGGGATGCTGTGGCCGCATGCCGGGAATCGATTTCACGTGAATGCACCTGGCGTGACGTGCGCCGAACCGCGGCATCCACCACGGCCACCACTGCCACGACTGCCACCCCGCGTGCTACCGTCATACCGACCAGACGGTATCTCCGAGGAGGCGTTATGGACAGGTTCACGGGGCGCACCGCGCTCGTCACGGGCGCGAGCCGCGGCATCGGGTTCGCCATCGCCCAGCGCATCGTGGCCGAAGGCGGCTCGGTCGTCATCACCGCGCGCAAACAGGACGAGCTCGACGCCGCCGTCACCGAACTGGGCCCGAACGCCTCGGCGGTGGCCGGCCGCGCCGACGACCCGGAGCATCGTGCGGCCGTCTTCGCCCACATCACCGAGCGCCACGGGCGCCTTGACCACCTCGTGAACAACGCCGGCATCAACCCTGCCTACGGGCCGCTGCTGACGGTCGACGACGATGCGGCGCGCAAGATCCTCGAGGTCAACGTGCTGGCGACCCTGGCCTGGACGCGCGAGGCCGTCGCCGCCGGCCTGCAGCGCTCGGTGGTCAACCTCGCGTCGATCGCCGGGGTCTCGGCCGCGCCCGGCATCGGGTTGTACGGCGTTTCGAAGGCCGCGGTGATGAATCTCACCATCCAGCTCGCGCACGAGCTCGCCCCGGGGCTGCGCGTGAACGCGGTCGCGCCGGCGGTCGTGAAGACCCGGTTCGCGCGCGCCCTGTACGAAGGGCACGAGGAACAAGCGGCATCCGTCTATCCCCTGGGTCGTCTCGGCGAACCGGCCGACGTCGCCGGCCCGGTTGCCTTCCTGCTCTCCGACGATGCGGCCTGGATCACCGGGCAGACCATCGTCATCGACGGCGGCGCGACGCTGCACGGGATCGGCTGAGCGGGCCATGGTCAAGGGCACCACCATCGCCGACGACATCACGCGAGCCGCCGTCGGGCTGTTCGCCGAAAACGGCTACGCCGGCACCAGCGTGCAGCAGATCGTCGAAGCGGCGGGCGTCACCAAGGGCGCGCTCTACCACTACTTCGGCTCGAAGGACGATCTGCTCTTCGGCATCTACGACCGGCTGCTGGGCACCCAGCAGGGGCACCTCGACGCCATCGTCTCCGCCGGCGGCGACATCGACGACGTGCTCACGGCCGTGTGCATGGACGTCGTCCAGACCACGGTTGCGCAGCTCGACGAGGCGGTCGTGTTCTTCCAGAGCGCACACATGCTGAGCGCCGTGCGTCGCGAGGAGGTCACACGTCGCCGCCGCCGCTACCATGATGCGTTCGGCGCGCTCATCACGCGTGGGCAGAAGGAGGGCCGCTACCGCACCGACATCCCGCTACCGGTGCTCATCGCACACTTCTTCGCCGACGTGCACTACCTCGGGCAGTGGTATTCGCCCACCGGCACGTCGAGCGCAGACACGCTCGCGCACCAGCTCACCGCTCTCTTCCTCGCCGGGATCCGGCGGGGGGATGCCGCAGCCGCCGGCACCGCCGGCTGACAGCGCGACCGCGGCCAGCGGGCGTGTCGCCGCGACCCCGCAGCCTCTCCCCGGACGTTCAAAACTCAGGACGTCTTGACCGATCGCCCGCGACACGCCGGGCGCCACGGTCGGGATCGCCGATATGTCCTGAGTTCTGAACACGCCGGGTCCGGGGCATCCGTGCCCTCACCGCCGCAGCTCGGCGCGGCCCAGCGAGTTCAGGTGCACCTCGTCGGGGCCGTCGGCCAGGCGCAGCGTGCGCACCCCCGCCCACAGTGCGGCCAGCGGCGTATCGCCCGAGACCCCGGCGCCGCCGAACAGCTGGATCGCCCGGTCGAGGATCTGCTGCACGGCCCGCGGCACGGCGATCTTTATCGCCTGGATCTCGGTCATCGCCTGCCGGTTGCCGACGGTGTCCATGAGCCACGCGGTCTTCAGCACGAGCAGCCGCAGCGCCTCCAGCTGGATGCGCGACTCGGCCGCCCACTCGCGCACGACGCCCTGCTCGGCGAGCGTCCGGCCGAACGCGACGCGCGAACCGGCCCGCTCACGCACGAGCGCCAAAGCCCGCTCGGCCATCCCCAGCGCCCGCATGCAGTGGTGGATGCGCCCGGGCCCGAGACGCGCCTGCGCGATCGCGAACCCCTCACCCTCGCCCTTCAGGATGTTGGATGCCGGTACCCGCGCGCCATCGAAGACGACCTCGGCATGCCCGCCGTGGTCGCGATCGTCGTAGCCGAACACGCTCAGCGGTCGCACCACATGCACGCCGGGGGTCTCGCGCGGCACGAGGATCATCGACTGCTGCCGATGCCGGTCCGCATCGGGGTCGGTCTTTCCCATGACGATGAAGATCGCGGCATCCGGGTTCATGGCTCCCGTCGACCACCACTTGCGTCCCGTGATGACGTAGTGGTCGCCGTCGCGCTTGATGCGCGTGCCGATGTTCGTGGCGTCCGACGAGGCCACATCGGGCTCGGTCATGCAGAACGCCGAGCGGATCTGGCCCGCCAGCAGCGGCTGAAGCCACTCGCGCTTCTGATCGGGCGTGCCGAAGTCGTGCAGCACCTCCATGTTGCCGGTGTCGGGTGCGTTGCAGTTGAACGCCACCGGTGCGAGCTTCGGGCTCCACCCGGTGATCTCGGCGATCGGCGCGTACTGCAGCTGGGTGAGGCCTGCGCCGTCCTCTCCTGGCAGGAACAGGTTCCACAGACCCTGCGCCCTCGCTTCCTGCTGCAGTTCGCGCACGATGGGCCGGAGCGACCACTCTCCGGGGGCGCCGGCCAGCTGCTGTTCGAGCACGGGTTCGGCCGGGATCACGCGCTCGTCGACGAACGCCCTCGCCTTCTCGCTCAGCTCGCGCGTGCGCGCGTCGGGTGCGAAGTCCATCAGGCCCACTCCATCCCTGCCGCGGCAAGCGGTTCCACCAGCTCGCCGATGCGATCGAATCCCGCGCCGACGGTCTCGCCGGCGCTGTGGCGGCGGAAGATCCCCTCCAGGATCACCGCGAGCTTGTACGCCGCGAAGGCGCGGTACCAGTGCAGATTCGGGATGCTGCGGCCCGATCTGCGCGCATAGGCCTCGACCAGACCGTCGAACGTCGGGTATCCGGCATCCACATCCACAGCGCTCGGCACGATGCGGGCCGCCCCCGGCAGCTCGGCCAGATCCCAGTACAGCCCGAGGATGCCGAGATCGATCAGCGGATCGCCGAGTGTCGCCATCTCCCAGTCGAGGATCGCCGAGATGCGCGGCTCGTCGCCGGTGCCGACCACGAGCGCGTTGTCGAGTCGGTAGTCACCGTGCACGATCGCCGCGGCGCCGGATGCCGGCACCTCGGCATGCAGCCGCTGCTGCAGACGGTCCAGTGTCGGTGTCTGGCGCGAGCGCGATGCGTCAAGCTGCCGTTGCCAGGTCTTCAACTGGCGATCGATGTAGCCGTCGGGGCGCCCGAAGTCGTCGAGCCCGACTGCGGACGGGTCGACCGCGTGCAGGTCGGCGAGGTGCTCGGCCAGGGCGGTGCTCATGCGCCGAATACCGGCCCGCGTGAACTCGGCATTCTGTGCGCGCCGGGTGATGGTGCGGCCGGGTGCGCGCTGCATGACGAAGAAGGTGGTTCCGGTCACCGCGCCGGACTCGGTGTCGTCGACCACGTCGACCGCGACCGGAACCGGGATGCCGCTGCCACCCAGGGCGGCGATGACGCGGTGCTCGCGACGCATGTCGTGCGCGCTGGCGAGCACATGACCCAGCGGTGGCCGACGCACGATCAACGGCACGGCGGCGCCGTCCACGGCGTAGGTGAGGTTGCTCTTGCCTCCGGCGATGACGGACGCTTCCAGCTCGCCAGCCGCCAGCTCCGGGTGGAAGCGCTCGAGCCAGGCGCGGAACCCCGCGATGTGCAGACCCGGCGGGTCGGTGGTCGGCGTCGTCATCGGGCCTCCTCGTCCCCACCATTATACCGACCGTTCGGTATGTTGCAGGCCCGCCCTGTGCGGGTGACCGGCAGCGCCGACGTCGGTCGCGTGCGCATAGAGTCAGCGCATGAGTGCACTCCTGGGTGCGAACCTGACCTGGCTGCTCGGTGTCAT
Source organism: Microbacterium luticocti DSM 19459 (assembly GCF_000422405.1). GTDB lineage: Bacteria > Actinomycetota > Actinomycetes > Actinomycetales > Microbacteriaceae > Microbacterium > Microbacterium luticocti. The sequence goes on along the minus strand of NZ_AULS01000004.1, from coordinate 92,056 downwards.
CGTCGTGCTCGTGATCGATGTGACGGCACTCATCGTGATCCCGCGCGGGCGCAAACCGACCGCGGCGATGGCCTGGCTGCTGCTCATCCTCCTCCTGCCGTTGGTAGGGTTGATCCTCTTCCTGCTGATCGGCAGTTCCCGGCTGCCTCGTCGCCGCCGTGACGAACAGGCCCGCATCGACGACGTGCTCCGCAAGCGGATGGGTGCCGCGGCCGCCAGCGACACCGCGGCCTGGCCACGCTGGTTGCAGCGCGTGGTCGCACAGAACCGCGCCCTCACCGCCCTGCCACCCGTCGACGGGAACGCAGCACTCCTGCTGTCCGACTACCAGAAGTCGATCGACGCGATGGCCGAAGAGATCGCTCGTGCCGAACGCTACGTGCACGTCGAGTTCTACATCGTCGCGTGGGACGACACCACTCGCGGATTCTTCGCGGCGATGGAGGCGGCCGTCGCGCGTGGTGTGACGGTGCGGCTGCTGGCCGACTACATCTCGTCGCGCAATATCCCCGACGCTGACAAGACGTTCGCCGAGCTCGACAGGATCGGCGTGGCATGGTCGTGGATGCTGCCGGTGCAGCCGTTCAAGGGCACATACCAGCGACCCGACCTGGGCAACCACCGCAAGCTCGTGGTGGTCGACGGACGTGTGGCGTTCATGGGCTCCCAGAACCTCATCGCCCGGCACTACAACTCGCCGAAGAACATCAAACGCGGCCTGCAATGGCAAGAGCTCGTCACACGCATCGAAGGACCGGCCGTTGCGCAGATCGACGCGGTGTTCCTCACCGATTGGCGGATCGAGACCGGTGAGGACCTCACCGCCGAGTCCGCGAAGGCTGCCCCGGTCGAGGTGCGGGATGCCGCGGCATCCCTTTCCTGTCAACTGGTGCCGAGCGGACCCGGCTACACGACGGAGAACAATCGGCGACTGTTCCTCTCGCTGATCCACGGCGCGACCGAGCGTGTGATCATCACGAGCCCGTACTTCGTGCCCGATGAGGCGATGGTCTACGCGATCACAACCGCGTGCGAGCGGAGCCTCGACGTGCAGCTGTTCGTCTCCGAGTTGGGCGATCAGGGGCTCGTGTACCACGCGCAGCGCTCGTACTACGAGACGCTGCTGCAGGCGGGCGTGCGGATCTTCCTCTATCCGGCGCCGTACATCCTGCACGCGAAGCACTTCTCGATCGACGACAACCTTGCCGTGATCGGGTCGAGCAACATGGACATCCGCTCGTTCAGCCTCAACATGGAGATCTCGCTCATGGTGCGCGGTGCCGCGTTCGTGAATGCGATGCGCGCCGTCGAGGACGGGTACCGGGATGCCGGGCGCGAACTGACGCTGGAGGAATGGCGCCGCGAGCCGAGACGGGCGACGTTCCTCGACGGGCTCGCGCGGCTCACCTCGGCGCTGAACTGATCCTCGGGACTGGCCGGTGGGCCCGTTCCGCGCTCGGGCGGGTTCGTTCGCACTCGGGCGGGGTCGTCCCGCGCTCGGGCGGTGTCGTCCCGCGCTCCGGCGGGGTCGTTCACGCGGGCGGGTTCGTCCTGCGCTCACCGTGAGTTGCCAGAAGTGGCGACTTCCCCCGCAGGAATAGCAACCACTTGTGGCAACTCACCAACTCACCGCGGCGTGAGGCGTGGGAGCGACACGCGGGAGCGACGCGCAGGAGCAACTCACGCGAGCGCCCGCGCGAGCCCGTGCCACCGGCGGGAGCGCCGCGCAGGAGCGACGCACGCGAGCCCATGCCACCGGCGGGAGCGCCGGCGCTCAGCGCTCGTTGCCGCGCCGGTAGTTGCCTGTGGCGCGCTGGAGGGCCGCCTGATCGGATGCCTCGCCCTGGCCGAGCCGGGACGCCAGCCGCGCGGCGGCTGCTCCCCGCACCGTCGTCACGGGGCGGCCGGACCGCGAGATCAGCACGTCACCGGACTTGGTCACCCGGTAGGTGAACGGCTCGTAGTCGCTCACGTGTCGGCATCGCCGCGCGGATGCGGGCGCCACAGCACGATGTCGGTCGACCGGCGCACCCGGCGGCCGTGGCGCAGCGTGACGACCGCCCCCGACTGCCCTGCGGCGAACACGCGGGCGCCGGGGCGGTTCTGCATCTCGGTGCGCACCCGCTCCTCGAGCAGCTGCACACGCATGTGCAGCTCGCGTACGTGCTCTTCGAGCTCGAGGATCCGCACGATCGCCGGCAGGCTCATGCCCGCCGCCGACATGCGCGCCACCTCGCGCAGCTGGTGGATGTGCCGCAGCGAGTACCGGCGCGACCCGCCCTGGGTGCGCGCCGGTACGACCAGACCCATCCGGTCGTACTGGCGCAGCGTCTGCGGATGCATGCCCGACAGCTCGGCGGCTGCGGCGATCGCGAAGACGGGCGCGTCTTCATCGGGCTGCTGCTCGGGCATGGGTTCCACCTCCTCGGTGATCAGGGTACGGGTCGGGCGCCGCGGCTGGCCGCTCAGTGGTGTGCAGCGGCCTTCGCCATCAGGTCGGCACGGGGGTTCTCCTTGGGTTCCAGCTCGTGAAAGCGCTCGAGCGCCTCGCGCGCCGCGTCGTCGAGGTGCGCCGGCACGGCCACCTGCACCTCGGCGAGCAGGTCGCCGGTGCCCTTCTTGCTCTGCACACCGCGTCCCTTGACCCGCAGCACGCGCCCCGACGGGGTGCCCGGCGCGACGCGCAGCCGCACCGGGTCGCCGCCCAGGGTCGGCACCTCGATGGTCGCGCCCAGCGTCGCCTCGGTGAAGGTCACCGGCACCGTCACCCGCAGGTTCAGGCCCTCTCGGGTGAACACCGGATGCGGCCGCACGGTCACGGTCACGACGATGTCGCCGTTCTCGCCTCCGTCCGGCGACGGCCGTCCGCGGCCGCGCAGCCGGATCTTCTGCCCGTCGGCGACCCCGGCGGGGATCTTCACCTTGAACGGCTTGCCGTCCTCACCGGCCAGCGTGATGGTCTCGCCCTTCACTGCGGTGACGAAGTCCAGCGTGGTGTGGGCCGTGACATCCGCCCCCTTGTGCGGGCCGCCGTAGCCGCGGTACCCGCCGGTGGGCTCACCGAACCGGCCCGAGCCGAAGCCGCCGGGCTGCCCGCCGAACATCGAGAAGATGTCTTCGAAGTTGCCGGAGGTCTGAAAGCGGGTGCCCCCGCCGCGGCCCTGCCCGAACATGCTGAACACGTCCTCGAAGCCGCCCTGACCGGGCCCGCCCGCCGTGAACCGGGCGCCCGAGCCCATCGCGCGGATCTGGTCGTACTCCTCGCGCTGCTCTTTGTCGGAGAGCACCGAGTACGCCTCGCTGATCTCCTTGAACTTCGCCTCGGCCGCGGCATCCCCTGGGTTCGAATCCGGGTGGTACTTGCGCGCGAGCTTGCGGTAGGTCTTCTTCAGCTCCGCGTCCGAGACGTCCTTGGACACCCCGAGCGTGGCATAGAAGTCCTTGTCGAACCAGTCTTGACTGGCCATGGATGCTCCTTCCCCGGCTCAGTCCGCCGGGACGGCCACGACGACCTTGGCCGGGCGCAGTTCGACCTCGCCCAGCCGGTAGCCGGTCTCCACGACCTCCAGGACGGTCGGCTCGGTGACACCCGGGGTCGGCTGCTGGAAGACGGCCTCGTGCTGCTGCGGGTCGAACGGGTCGCCCGCCGCGCCGTACGAGACCACGCCCAGCCGCTCCACGACCCCGCGGATCTTGTCGGCGATCACCGCGAACGCGCTGCCCTCCTCGAGGTCGCCGTGCTTGGCCGCCCGGTCGAGGTCGTCGAGCACCGGCAGCAGGCCCTTCGCGGCCTGCCCCTTCGCCCGGTCGATCTCGACCTGACGCTGCTCTTCGGTGCGCCGCCGGTAGTTGGCGTACTCGGCCTGCAACCGCTTCAGATCGTTCAGCAGCGTGCTCTCCAGATCCGCGAGCTTGGCGTCTTCGGCCGCGGCGTCGGAGTTCTGCGCCGTGCCGAGGATGTCGTCCACGGTGAGCTCGTCCGGGTCGAACGGCTCGTCGTCGCCCGCCTCGGCGCCGGTGGCACCGGTCGGGTTCTGCCCGCCGTCTTGAGCCCCGTCCTGCGCGTCGGGGCCGGAGGCGTGCGCCTCCGACCCCTCGCCCGGACGGACCTCGTCGTTGTCGTCGAAGTCCTTGTCGGTCATGTCCTACTTCTTCTCGTCCTCGTCGTCGACGACCTCGGCGTCGATCACGTCCTCCTCGGGGTTCGGCACCTCGCCGTTGCCCGGGTCGGCCACGGTCGGATCGCCCTGCTCGCCCTGGGCCTGCGCGGCCTGGTAGATCGCCTCGCCCAGCTTCTGCTGGCTGGCGTTGAGGGTGTCGAACGCGCGCTTCACGGCGTCGTCGTCCTCGCCCGCCAGCGCGGTCTTCAGCGCGTCGACGTCGGCCTGCACGCTGTCCTTGACGTCCTGCGGCAGCTTGTCGTCGTTGTCCTTGATCAGCTTCTCGATCGAGTACGACAGGGTCTCGGCCTGGTTGCGGGTCTCGGCCGACTCGCGGCGCTTCTTGTCCTCGGCGGCGTGCTCTTCGGCCTCGCGCACCATGCGCTCGATGTCCTCCTTCGGCAGGCTCGACCCGCCGGTGATGGTCATCGACTGCTCCTTGCCGGTGCCCTTGTCCTTGGCCGACACGTGCACGATGCCGTTGGCGTCGATGTCGAACGTGACCTCGACCTGCGGGATGCCACGGGGCGCCGGAGCGATGCCGGTGAGCTCGAACGTTCCCAGCGGCTTGTTGTCGCGGGTGAACTCGCGCTCGCCCTGGAACACCTGGATCGCCACCGACGGCTGGTTGTCGTCGGCGGTGGTGAAGGTCTCGCTGCGCTTGGTGGGAATGGCCGTGTTGCGCTCGATGAGCTTGGTCATGATCCCGCCCTTGGTCTCGATACCGAGGCTCAGCGGGGTCACGTCGATCAGCAGCACGTCCTTGCGCTCGCCCTTGAGGACGCCGGCCTGCAGGGCGGCGCCGACGGCGACGACCTCGTCCGGGTTCACGCCCTTGTTGGGCTCCTTGCCGGTCTCCTTCTTCACCAGCTCGCTCACGGCCGGCATGCGGGTGGAACCACCCACGAGCACGACGTGGTCGATGTCGCTCACCTTGATGCCGGCTTCGCGGATGACGTCCTCGAACGGCTTCTTGGTGCGGTCGAGCAGGTCCTTGGTGAGGTCCTCGAACTTCGCACGGGTCAGGTTCTCCTGCAGGTTCGCCGGGCCCTGGTCGGTCAGCGACAGGTACGGCAGCGAGATCGAGGTCGAGGTCGAGCTCGACAGCTCCTTCTTCGCCTGCTCGGCGGCCTCCTTCAGGCGCTGCAGCGCGATCTTGTCGCCCGAGACGTCGACACCGGTGGTGTCTTTGAACTGCTTGATCAGCCAGTCCACGATGCGCTGGTCCCAGTCGTCGCCGCCGAGCCGGTTGTCACCGGCGGTGGCACGCACCTGGATGGTGGAGAAGTCGTCGTCCTTGCCCACCTCGAGCAGCGACACGTCGAATGTGCCGCCACCGAGGTCGAAGACCAGGATGAGCTCGTCCTCCTTGCCCTTGTCCAGGCCGTAGGCCAGGGCTGCGGCGGTCGGCTCGTTGATGATGCGCAGCACGTTCAGGCCCGCGATCTCGCCGGCCTCCTTGGTGGCCTGGCGCTCGGCGTCGTTGAAGTACGCGGGCACGGTGATCACGGCGTCGGTGACGCTGTCGCCCAGGTACTGCTCGGCGTCGCGCTTGAGCTTCTGCAGGATGCGCGCCGAGATCTCCTGCGGCGTGTAGGCCTTGCCGTCGATCGCCTGCGTCTTCCAGTCGGTGCCCATGTGGCGCTTGACCGAGGTGATGGTGCGGTCGACGTTCGTGACGGCCTGGCGCTTCGCGGTCTCGCCGACCAGCACCTCGCCGTCCTTGGTGAACGCCACGACCGAGGGGGTGGTGCGGAAGCCCTCGGCGTTGGCGATGACCTTGGGCTCGCCGCCTTCGAGGACGCTCACGACCGAGTTGGTGGTACCGAGGTCGATACCCACTGCACGTGCCATATGTGTTTTCTCTTCCTTTTCGCAGGGTCGAAGCGGATGCCACGACCCGGGTTGCCTGTGAAGCCTGAGTGCGGCCGACCAGAGGTTGAGCCGCGATGACTCAAGTGTATGCCGCCGGCGGCGCCCTGTCAACAAAATTGATACCGCCCGGCTCAACTTTGACTTCCCACGCCGCCAATCCACGCGCTCACCCCCGAGCCGCGACCGCGGCCGCGATCAGTGCTGCGCGCGCGGGCGAAACGAGGCGAGCCAGTCCGTCCCCAGCTCTGCGGGCACCGAGCCGACGGCGAGGTCGGCGTCGAAGAGCCGCGCCGGCGGCCGACCGCCGGCGACTTCCGCACGGGCGGATGGCACGAGCCAGTACAACTGCAGCGCCATCATCACCAGGAGAGGATCGAGACCGAGCGACGGCAGCTCGACGTCGATCGTCTCGCGGCGCTGCGCGAAGGGGTGCCGCCAGTGCTCGACGTACGACGCGGCGCCGGGTTTCAGCTCGATCCGCGCGACCATGAGGCCGTCCGGCCCCTGGGTCCAGCGGAGGGCCGCCATGTCGTCCCATGCGACCTCGGCATCGGTACGGAACGACGTCGCACGCACGCCGTTCCGCGTCAACACGAGACGTCGGACGTGCCCGATCGACAGGAGGTGATCGATCACCACGACCAGCAGCAACACGGCCACGACGATCCAGAACAGCCGCCACGCGGCATCCACCGCCCCGGCGACGATGCACGAGCCGACGAGCCACGTCAGCGCCGTTGCGAGGGTCCAGCCGGCGAAGCGCCGGCTGCCGAGGATCTCGACCTCCGTCACCGAGGCGCGCACCGTCGCGGGATCGCGGCGCGGCCGGTACAGCACGAGCACGAAGAGATCCGCCGGGACGATCCAGAACATGCCGGCGACGGCGGCGACCACGAGCGCCCAACGCCGTGCTTCCGCGTCTGCACCGACCGCCAGGCCGGCGGCGGCCACCGTGAGGAACGCGGCGAACAGCGCGACGACCACGCACGCGATCCCCCATGCGCCCCGCGGCAGCAGCATCTCCGCGGTCGCACTCGGCATCGGGCGAGGGCGGCGCGCGACCGGCCCCTCAGCCGAAGATGGCATGCCACTCCTCGCTCGCCAGATCGCCGATCGCCTCGCCGGTATCGGCCACCCGCATCGGCGGGCAGTCCTCGGGCAGGGCACCTGCACGCTCCCTCGCGGACCTGACGGGAGCGGGGGGCGTGCGCTCTGTCTCACGAGGCATTCTGATCACCGCTTCCAGGGGTGTCGGAGTGAGACCAACCCTACCGAGTGGGCCCGAAAAAACACCGGCTGCACCGTCGACGCGGCGGGCCGTGGCATCCGTCGACGCGGCGGGCCGTGGCATCCGTCGCCGCTGTGCCGGTAGCGTGAGCGTGTGACCGGCACCGACGCCCCCGACCCGCGCTTCTCGACGGCTGCGATGGCCGCCTCGCCCGACCCGGCCCCGGTGCCGCGGCGACGCGTCTACTCGTGGGCGCTGTGGGACTGGGCGACGCAGCCGTTCAACTCCGTCATCCTCACCTTCGTCTTCGTCTCGCTGTATCTGGTGTCGTCACAGTTCCTGCCCGACGACATCGCGGCGCTGGATGCCACCGACCCGCTCAAGGAGCGTGCCCTGGCGGGGCTGAGCAGCGGCTACGGGTTCGTCACGTTCTGGGCGGGGATCGCGATCCTGCTGCTGGCGCCGGTGCTCGGCCAGACCGCCGACCGCGCGGGCCGCAAGAAGCGCTGGCTGCTGGTGTTCACCGCGCTGCTCGCGCTGGTGCAGTTCGCGCTGTTGTTCGTGCAGGCCGACCCCGTCTATTTCTGGTTCGGCGCGATCACCGTCGCGGTGGGGTCGGTGTTCAGCGAGATCGCCGGTGTGAACTACAACGCGCTGCTGGTGAGCGTGTCGACGCCGCGCACGGTGGGCCGGGTCAGCGGCCTGGGCTGGGGTATGGGCTACATCGGCGGCATCCTCGCCCTGGGCATCGTGGTCACGCTCACGTTCGCCGACTGGTTCGGCATGGACACCTCGAACGGCCTGGCCTACCGGCTGATCGCCGTCGGCTGCGCCGTGTGGACCGTGGTGTTCTCGATCCCGCTGTTTCTGAACGTGCCCGAGCCGCCGCCGGCTGCCGGCCTGAAACGGGTCGGGTTCTTCGCCGGGTACGTGGAACTGGTGCGCGATGTCGTCCGCCTGTTCCGCGAACACCGCTCCACGTTCTGGTTTCTGCTGGCCAGCGCCGTCTACCGCGACGGACTGGCCGGGGTGTTCGCGTTCGGCGGCGTGCTTGCCGCGGTGGTGTACGGGTTCTCGACCACCGAGGTGATGGTGTTCGGCATCGCCGCGAACGTGGTCGCCGGCATCGCGACCATCCTCGCCGGACGCCTCGACGACCGCTTCGGCCCGCGCGCCGTGATCATCGGCGCCCTCGGCCTGCTGATCGCGATGGGGCTCGTCGTGTTCTTTCTGCACGGCGCCGGGAAGATGCCGTTCTGGATCGCCGGGCTGGTGCTGTCGGCCTGCGTCGGACCCGCGCAGGCGGCATCCCGATCGCTGCTGGCCCGGGTCACCCCGGCCGGCATGCAGGGCGAGATCTTCGGCCTGTACGCCACCACCGGCCGGGTCGCGAGTTTTCTCGCGCCGGGCCTGTGGGCGCTGTTCATCGCGTGGTTCGGGGCCACCTACTGGGGCATCCTCGGCATCATGGTGGTGCTGCTGGCCGGGCTGATCCTGCTGCTGCTGGTGCGGCTGCCGCGGTACGTGCGCCAGTAGCGGGCCGCGGGCCCTGGCGGCGCGCGCGGACGGTGGCACGCGGATGCCGCACCCAGCGGCCGTCGCCTGGAAACCCCGTGTTCACCGGTGCGTCGCCGTTTCGCCACCGGCGCCTGTGATGATCGGCATCCCACACCTCGAGACGGGAGTGCCGTGCGCAGACCGATCGCGACCGTCATCCTGCCCGCGAAGGACGCGGGCCCCTATGTCGGCACCACGCTGCAGACCCTGCTTCGGCAGTTCGACGACCCCGATGCGCTCAAGCTCGTCGCCGTCGACGACGGGTCCAGCGACGACACCGGGCAGAGCATGCGCGAGTACGCCGAACGGTTCGGCACCGCCGAGGTGATCGCCAACCCCGAGCCGGTGGGGCTGGCCAGCGCCCGCAACCAGGGCCTGGCGCATGTCGAGGGTGACCTGTTCTGCTTCATCGACGGCGACGACTGGATGCAACCGCTGCGGCTGCAGACCCTCGCCGCAGCGCTGCACGATCTGGACTGCGACTTCGTGCGCACCGATCACGTCACCGTCACCGGCCGCCGCCGCGCCCTGGTGACCGCACCGTTCCCGTGGCGCGGCAGGGCGGTGCCGCCGCGCGAGGCGATCCTGCCGGTCGACGACTCGAGCATGGTCGACTACCCGTACGCGTGGGCCGGGATGTTCCACCGGCGGGTGTTGGATGCCGGTCTCGCCGACTTCTGCGACGGCTTGTTCACCGCCGAGGATCGACCGTGGATCTGGCGGCTGCATCTGCACGCGGCATCCTTCGCCGTCGTCGACGCCCCGCACCTGCTCTACCGGCGCGGCGTGCCGACCTCGCTCACGCAGATCGCCGACCGCCGTCAGCTGGATTTCGCGCGCGCGTTCGAGCAGGTGCTCGACCTGGTCGAGCACGACGCACAGAGCGATCGGTTCCTGCCGAAGGCGACGATGACGGTGCTGGCGATCAGCGCGCACCACCTGATCCGGTCCCGGCGCATGCCGACCGCGGTGCGGGCCGAGCTGGTCACCGGCGTGCGATCGCTGCTCGGCCGGCTCGACCCGGCGCTGATGGCGCGCTGCCTGCCGCTGCTGAGTGATCCGCGCCGCCGGGTGCTGGCGCGCCACCTGAGAAAGGCCGTCCACGGGTGATCCAGCTGTTCGCGCTCCACTCCGGGTACGGACTGACCACGGCGGTGGCGGCGATCGACGCCGGCCTGCTGCCGCACGCCGAGCGCGTGCTCGTACCGGTCAACTCGGCGCTCGTGCCCGAGACGCACGTCGGCATCTGCGAAGACCCCGCGCTGCGCCCGCTGCTGGACCGGTTCGACCGCATCGAGCCGCTGAATGCCCTGCTCGACCCGCTGCCGCCGACCGCGTGGAACCCGCCCGAGATCGAACAACCCGCGTGGCGCCGGCTGCTGTCGCGCTCGTGGGGCGTGGCCGGCGAGGTCGAGCTGTTCGTGCAGTCGCCGCAGGTGGCACCGGCCCGCACGCTGCTGTCGGTGTTCCGCGACGCGACGCTCGGTGTGGTCGGCGACGGGCTGATGACCTACTCGCCGCTGCGCAGCGGCATGCCGCCGGCTGTGACCGACCGCATCCGCACCCTCGTGCACGCCGATGTGGTGCCGGGCGTGCGGCCGTTGCTGTTCCCGCAGGCCCGGCGCGTGCCGGTGCCCGCCGACGCCCTCGCCGGCACCGTGGCCGAGATCGACCGCGCCACCGTGGACGCACACCTGAACGCGCTGTGCGCCGATCGCGTGCCCACCGGGCTCGTGCTCGGCCAGTACCTGGCCGCGCTCGGGATCGTCACCGCCGAGGCCGAGCAGCAGATGCTGGCCGACATGGTGGACCGTGCCGCCGACGCCGGTGCGCACCGGGTCGTGTTCAAACCGCATCCGGCGGCGCCCCCGGCCCTGGCCGACGCCGTGCGCGGGCGGGCGCGTGAGCGCGGCGTGCGGTTCGTCGAGTACCGCGGTGCCGCGTCGGCCGAGGTGCTCGCCGCCCGGCTCGGGGTCGGTGTCGCCGTCGCGGGCTTCTCGACCGCACTGCCCACCCTGCACACGCTGTTCGGCACGCCGATCGCGGCGGCCGGAACTGCGGACGTGCTCGCCGGGCTCACCCCCTTCGAGAACAGCAACCGCATCCCGGCGACGATCGTCGATGCCCTCACCCGACCCGCCTCGCCGTACGCCGATCCTGCCCGTCTGCAGCACCTGATCGACGCGGTCGGGTACGCCATGCAACCGCGCATCGCCGCCTGCCTGCGCGGCCGCGCCGAGTCGCTGCTGCGCGAGCTCGACCCCACAGAGCGCGCCCGCTACTTCGCCGGGCAACGCCTGGCACAGCTGCATCTGCCCGGAGCGCCGCGGGGCCCGATCGCCCGGCTGGTCCACGGCGCCGGCGGGTTCGGGCGGATCGAGCAGGCCCGGCTCACCGCGCGCGGTGCCGGGCGCCGACTGCAGCGCGCATGGAAGGCGGTACGTGCGTCATGAGCGCATCCGAGAAGAACCTGAGCACACCGGCACAGGCAGGGCAGACCACCGGCCTGGTCGCGGCGATCATCCCCGCCCGGGGCGGGTCGAAGGGCGTGCCGCGCAAGAACGTGCGCCCGGTGGGCGGGGTGCCGCTGGTCACCCGGGCCGTGCACGCCGCGGCCGCCGCGCGAGGCGTGGACATGGTCGTCGTCTCGACCGACGACGACGAGATCGCCGCGGCCGCCGCGGCCGCCGGCGCCCGGATCGTGCGCCGGCCCGCCGAGCTGGCCGGAGACACCGCGTCGAGCGAGAGCGCTCTGCTGCACGCGATGGACGAGCTGGAGCGGGACGGCACCCGCCTCGACGTGGTGGTGTTCGTGCAGGCCACCTCGCCGTTCCTGCCCACCGCGGGCGTCGCGGATGCCGTGGCCGCCGTGGCCTCGGGAAGCTACGACAGCGTCTTCTCGGCACACGAGTCGTACGCCTTCGTCTGGCGGCGCGCGGCGGACGGCACCGCCGAGGCCGTCGGGCACGAGGCATCCCGGCGCCCGCGACGGCAGGACCGCGAGCCGCACTACGTCGAGACCGGGGCGTTCTACGCGTTCACGGCCGCGGGGTTCCGCGCGGCCAGGCACCGGTTCTTCGGCCGGACCGGCATCATCGTGGTTCCCGAGTGCACCGCGATCGAGATCGACGACGAGGATCAGCTGGCCGCGGCATCCGCCCTCGCGCCGCTGCTGGATGCGCCCGGGCCGGTGGCGGCACGCGCGGTGGTGACCGACTTCGACGGGGTGCACACCAACGACACCGTGTACGTCGACCAGGACGGCCGCGAACAGGTGCGGGTCAGCCGCTCCGACGGCATGGGCGTCGCGCTGCTGCGGGCGGCGGGCATCCCGGTGCTGATCCTGTCGACCGAGACCAACCCGGTGGTGCGGGCCCGTGCCGACAAGCTGCAGGTGCCGGTGATCCACGGCTGCACCGACAAGGCTCAGGCGCTGCGCGCGTGGGCGACGGATGCCGGCATCCCGCTCGATGCCGTGGCGTATCTCGGCAACGACGTCAACGACCTGCCCGCGATGGCCCTGGTCGGCTGGCCGGTCGCCGTGGCCGACGCCCACCCGGCGGTGCGGGCCGCGGCCCGCGTGGTGCTCGGCCGCCGCGGCGGTGACGGCGCCGTTCGCGAACTGGTCACCCGCGTGTTGGCAGGCTGACGGCATCCGGTCGCCGCCGGGTCACTGCGATGTCTCTGTGCGTTCACTTCGGCCGCGGACGCTGATCTGGAGCACACGAAAGGGAGCATCATGACCGTCAGCATCGGCACGCACGTGGTCGGAGGCGGCAACCCCGTCTACGTCATCGCAGAGATCGGCCTCAACCACAACGGCGACGTCGAGATCGCCAAGCGGCTCATCGACGTCGCCGCCCGCAGCGGCGCGAACGCGGTGAAGTTCCAGAAGCGCACGCCCGAGATCTCCACCCCCGAGCACATGCGGGACACGCCGCGCGAGACGCCGTGGGGCACCATGACCTACCTCGAGTACCGGCATCGCGTCGAGTTCGGCCGCGACGAGTACGTCGAGATCGGCGACTACGCCACCATGGCGGGCCTGGACTGGTTCGCCTCGCCGTGGGACGTGCCGTCGGTGGCGTTCCTCGAAGACCTGAATGTGGTGGCGCACAAGGTGGCGTCGGCGTCGCTGACCGACCTCGAGCTGCTGAGCGCGCTGCGCGAGACCGGCAAGCCGGTGATCCTGTCGACGGGCATGTCGACGATCGAGCAGATCGACGCGGCGCTTCAGACCCTCGGCACAGACCGGGTGGTGCTCATGCACGCGACCTCGACCTACCCGATGGAGCCTGAAGAGGCCAACCTCAAGGCCATCGCGACGCTGCGCGACCGGTACGCGGGCATCCCGGTCGGATACTCGGGCCACGAGCGCGGGCTGCAGATCTCGCTCGCCGCCGTCGCGCTGGGCGCGGTCGCGGTCGAGCGGCACATCACGCTCGACCGCACCATGTGGGGGTCGGACCACTCCGCCTCGCTGGAGCCGGCGGGTCTGGAGCACCTGGTGCGCGACATCCGCGTGATCGAGACGGCGCTCGGCGACGGCGTCAAGCGGGTGTTCCCGGGCGAGCTGGCGCCGATGGCGAAGCTGCGTCGCGTCCCGGCATGAGCACGTCCGCTCTCTCGCGCGGCGGCGGCTCGAGCGGGGCACGTGGCATCCGTGTCTTTGAAGATGCGACCTGGGCAGTCGATACCCCGCCGCAACCCGCAACTTCTGAGACACACCCCGGTGGCGGGATGCCGCCGGGCCCGGCATCGACCCTGCGGGTCGTCGCGATCGCCGATGCCGACTCGTACGTGAAGTGGGCCGGCGCGCTGCTGGATGCGGTACCGGGCATCGACCGACGGATGCTGATCGTGCGCACACCGCTCACGGTGAGCGTCGAGCAGCAGCACGCAGCCCTGTCGGGTACCGCGTTCGCCCACGCCACGGACGCCGGGGCGGGCGAGAGGTCGGGGCGCCGCGTGCAGCGGCTGTCGCACCGGGTGCTCGCACCCACGCTGGCCCGGCTGCGGCCCGACGTCGTGCTGATCGGGGGACGTGGCCCGTTCGTGCGGCTGGTGCAACGGGCGATCGACGAGCTGGCGCGCCGACCCGTCGTGGTCACGGGGCTTCCCGGCATCTCGATCCCGGCGCAGCGCGGGGCGGTGCAGTACCGCCGGCACAGTGATCTGGTCGTGGTGCACTCGCTGCGCGAGCGCCGGGCGTTCGCCGATCTGGCCGCGCGACTGGGCATCGAGCTGAACCTGGGTCTGGCCACGCTGCCGTTCGCGCGGCAGGCGGATCCGGTGCCGGCCGGCACCGATCTGGTGTTCGCGGCGCAGGCGATCGTGCCGCGTGAGCCGGCCGAGCGGCAGGTGATCGCCGACATGCTGCGCGCCGCCGCGGCGGCCGATCCGTCACGGCGGGTGGTGCTCAAGCTGCGCTCGCGGCCCGAACAGGGCGAGACCGAGACCCACTATGAGCGGCTGCGGCTGATCGACCTGCTCGCCGACCGTCCCGCGAACCTCGTCATCTCGCACGAGCCGATGCATCAGGCCCTGGCCCGGGCGCAGGGCCTGGTGACGGTGAGCTCGACCGCCGCGATCGAGGCGATCGTCCGCGGCATCCCGGTCATCGCGCTGGACACCTTCGGTGTGCGCAAGACGCTGCTGAACACGGTGTTCCGCTCCAGCGGCCTGCTCGGCGATGTCGACGACGTGATCGCGCGGCGGTTCCGGCATCCACACCCCACCTGGTTGCGCGACAACTATTTTCACGATGCGGCCGAGTCGACCTGGTGGCAGCAGGTGTGCGAGCTCGTCGAGCTGCGCCGCCGGGGGCTGCTGCCCGCGCGCCGGGTGCCTGCGCCGCGCGGCGGTGCGCTGCATGCGGCGTTCGAGCGCAAGAGCGTGCTCGGTTACGAGGACCGTTCGCTGTCGGGGGCGCTGGCGCTGGCGATCGGGGTGCCGGCGGTCGGGGTGATCCTGCGGCTGCGGCGCCTGCGCGGCCACGGGCGCGCGCTGTCGTGGACCGACGACGCATCGGACATCACCGTCACACCGGCGCTGTACCAAGACCCGATCCGGCGCCCGCTGCCGGTCTGATCGGCGGTCTCAGCGCGGCCAGGCGTCGGCGAGTTTGGTGAGCAACCGCGCCAACTCGGCGCGTTCGGCGTCGCTGAACCCGGCGAGCGCCTCGTCGACGGCCGCCCGCCGGTAGCCACGGAAGCCGCGCAGCAGCCTCGCACCCTCGTCGGTCAGCACGACGCGGGTGCGCCGGGCGTCGTCGGGATCGGCCTCGCGACGCACGAGCCCCAGCTTCACCGACTGCTGCACCAGCCGCGATGCACGGGGCTGGTCGACGCCGATGCGCTCGGCGATCTCGCCGACCGACAGAGGGGTGGATGCTGCCGCCAGCGCCTCGAGCAGACGCAGGCGCGCGGGCCCTGCGAAGCGGCCGTGCGCCCACGGGGAAAAGCCGTCCGCACCGGGGCGGGCCCCGCCCGGGAACCCGGCGCGCTCGAAGAACTCGGCGCGGTGCTCGTCCCAGCCGTGTCCGCCGCGGTGACCGTGCTCGCCGTGCGGATGATGCGGGCCTGGGCGGCCGTGCACACCGAACTCGGCCTCGGGTGCGCCGGGGCGGCGCGGGCCGCGTCCGCGCAGGCGCGCCAGCGCGGCGGCGATGGCGTCTGCGGAGTCGTCGGAGGTCGGGGTCACGCATCCAATTTACATGCGACTTGACATATACCTGGATTGCATGTCACACTACATGTACATGTCATCTGACATGCAGCTGCGGATTCGACGAGCGCCTTCGCGCGCCGACCGCCCGAAACAAAGGACCTCACATGAACACCGAAGAGAACACCACCACCCCGCCCGAGGGCGGATCCCACCCCACCGACCGTGAGCACCGATTCTGCCCGCGCCACGGATTCGAGTCCGAGCACGGGTTCGAGTCCGAGCACGGATTCGGCCCGCGTCACGGGTTCGACCGTGGGCCCGAGCGCGGGTTCGGCCCCCGGCACGGGTTCGACCGTGCACCCGAGCACGGGTTCGGCCCGCGGCACGGGTTCGACCGTGCACCCGAGCGCGGGTTCGGGCCCGAGCACGGGTTCACACGCCACGGCTTCGGTCCCGGCCCGCGCGACCACGCGTGCGGTCGGGCCGAACACCGGCACGGCGGACGCCACGAGCGCCGGCGCGCCGAGCGCGCCTACGAGCGCGGCTTCGCGGCCGGGTTCGCCGCAGCCCGACGCTCCGGCGACGGGCCGGGCGAGGCATCCACCCCCGCCGCCTGAGCGGCACCGACAACGAGCGGGTCCGGCACACGCCGGGCCCGCTCGCGGCATGCACCGGCCCGAGTGCGTGCGACGTGAGCCACGCGAAGCGATTTCCCACGGCCGTAGGGCTGTACGTCGGCTGCGGATCACGGCATAATCACCTGCATTCGTGTGCGGATTCAGTCGCACACGCAGTGATTCGCAACGCTATCCGTTTTCAAAGGGGAGAACATGGCACCCAAATCGCAGCTGTTCGCCAATCAGGGCACCCTCAAGCGCAGTCTCGGCCTGTGGGCGATCGTCGGACTCGGACTCGGGTACATGACCCCGACGGTCGTGTTCGACACGTTCGGCATGGTGGCCCGAGATACGAACAACGTCGTGCCCGCCGCCTACCTGGTGGCTCTGATCGTCATGATGTTCACGGCGATCAGCTACGGCAAGATGGCCGGCGCGATCCCCAGCGCCGGGTCGGCGTACACGTACGTGCGCGAGTCCGTGCATCCGAATCTGGGCTTCATGGTGGGCTGGACGTCGCTGATCGACTACGTGCTGCTGCCGATGGTGAACTGCCTGATCATCCGCAGCTACCTCGAGGCGGTGTTCCCCGACGTGCCCGGCTGGATCTGGGTCGTCGCCTACTGCGTGCTGGTGACGACGATCATCTACCTGACCATGCGCGGCACCTCGAACGTGAACATGCTGCTACTGGTGTTCTCGATCGTCGTGATGGCCGTGTTCGTGATCATGGTCATCGCCCAGCTGGCCCAGGGTGCCGGCGCTGGCACGGCGGTCTCGATCGCACCGTTCGCCCACGACGGCGTGACGCTGGGCGCGGTGCTGATGGGGGCCACGATCGTCTGCTTCTCGTTCATCGGGTTCGACGCGGTCACGATGTATGCCGAAGAGGCCAAGCACCCGCGCATCGTCCCCCGCGCGATCCTGTTCACGGTGGTGCTGGGCGGCGCGATCTTCTTGGTGGCCGCGTACTTCACGCAGCTGCGCTTTCCGGACTGGAACGAATTCGCGCCCGGCGGCGACATGCAGTTCGTCGAAGACAGCACGCTTCCGCTGATCGGCGACTTCGTCGGCGGCACCTGGCTGCAGGTGGTGCTCACCGCCGCCGGGTTCGCGGCGACACTGGCCTCGGGGCTGGCCTCGCACGCGTCGGTGTCACGGATGCTGCTGGTCATGGGCCGCAACAACGTGCTGCCCCGGCGGGTGTTCGGCTACGTCAGCGCGAAGACCCGCACCCCCACGTTCAACATCGTGCTGGTCGGGGCGATCTGCCTGCTCGCGATGGCGTTCTCGCTCGAGATCATCGCCGCGTTCATCAACTTCGGCGCGCTCATCGCGTTCACATTCGTGAACGTGTCGGTCATCGCCTGGTTCGCGGTGCGCCGCGGCCGCCGCCGCACCCTGAAAGACATCGTCAGCTACATCGTGCTTCCGGGCATCGGCATGGTGCTCACCGGCATCCTGTGGGCGAACCTGCACGCCGACGCGCTCATCGGCGGCATCGTGTGGACGGTGATCGGCTTCGTCTACCTGGTCGTACTGACCCGCGGCTTCCGCCGTCGGGTGGCCTCGTTCGACGAGAGCCAGCCGGTGACCGGGTTCAACAAGGTGCCGGTACCGGTCGACGAGGACTGATGCCGCCGTGCCCGGGTCGGGATGCCACGACCCGGGCACGACCGCAGACCCACGCCGGTTCAGCGCCCGAGCGAGCCGGCGTCACTGGTGCCGACATCCGTCACATGGAAGTTCTGGAACGAACGGGATGCCGTCGGCCCGCGCTGTCCCTGATACCGGTTGCCGTACGCCCCGGCGCCGTAGGGGGTCTCGGCGGCGGAGGAGAGCCGGAAGAAGCAGAGCTGGCCGATCTTCATGCCGGGCCAGAGCTTGATGGGAAGGGTGGCGACGTTCGACAGCTCGAGCGTGACGTGCCCCGAGAAACCCGGATCGATGAAGCCGGCCGTGGAGTGGGTGAGCAGCCCGAGCCGGCCGAGCGAGGATTTGCCCTCGAGGCGCGCGGCGATGTCATCGGGCAGCGTGACGCGCTCGAACGTGGACCCGAGCGCGAACTCACCCGGGTGCAGCACGAACGGCTCGTCGGGCGCGACATCGATGAGGTGGGTGAGGTCGGGCTGGTCTTCGGCGGGGTCGATGAACGGGTACTTGTGGTTGTCGAACAGCCGGAAGTAGCGGTCCAGGCGCACGTCGACGCTCGACGGCTGCACCATCTCGGCATCCCACGGGTCGAGCGCGATGCGCCCGTCGGCGATCTGAAGGCGGATGTCGCGGTCGCTCAGCAGCACGGGGCCAGCCTACCGGCGGTGCGGCGCCGGCCCCTACCCCGGCCGGTTTGACGCGGCAGCAGGTCAGAGAAGGACCGCTCGCCTCGCCCTGGTATGCTGGCCGGGCACGCATGCGTGCGCGGGGCTGTAGTTCAATGGTAGAACTTCTGCTTCCCAAGCAGACAGCGCGGGTTCGATTCCCGTCAGCCCCTCCACCCACGTCACAGCACGCCTCCAGCCGAAACCGGTACGCTGGAGACAGTTGCATATCGTCGACGCACCGTGTCCCCAGCGCGGGTCGTGCCCATTCCCCAGATGGTGCCGCGTCATTGCTGAGTTGCAACTCCCGGTGGGTGTCGCGAGATGTGCTTTCCAAATCGCGTTCGCGGCACCCACCCACGTTGATCGCTACGCAAGTGACTGTTGTCAGGAGCCGGCCGGTGCGCCCCCCAGAGGCATCACCGGCTCGGGCACCTGAGTCCTCGCGTCCCCAGTGCGTCGAGCAGTTTCACTCTAGCGAATCCATGTCCCCCATTTGGGGGACATGGCGAATTCTTCAGCAGATCTTGAGCTTCGGCCGCGTCGGCGGACGACCGGGCTGCGCCGTACGAGGCGGCCGGGCGGGGTGACCGCTCAGACGACGGATGCCGCGTCCTGCGCCGCGAGCGCATCGTCGGCCGCGACCCGTGCCATCGCCCGCTCCACAGCATCCACGTCGCGCACCGCGCCCTTGTCGGCGGACTGCGCCATCACCGCATACGCGCGCAGCGCCGCCGAGACCTGCCGCTCGCGGGTGCGCGGCCGGTAGCCGCCCGCCGCCAGCAGCGCGCGGCGCCGCTCGGCCAGCACCTGATCGGGCACGTCGAGGCTCAGCGTGCGGGTCGGGATGTCGATCGAGACGATGTCGCCGTCCTCGACCAGGGCGATCACGCCGCCTGACGCCGCCTCGGGCGAGATGTGCCCGATCGACAGGCCGCTGGTGCCGCCCGAGAACCGCCCGTCGGTGATGAGCGCGCACTTCTTGCCGAGGCCGCGGCCCTTCAGGAACGAGGTCGGGTAGAGCATCTCCTGCATCCCAGGGCCGCCCTTCGGGCCCTCGTACCGGATGACGACCACGTCACCGGCCGCCACCTGCTTGTTCAGGATCTTCTCGACGGCCTCCTCCTGCGACTCGCACACCACGGCCGGGCCCGAGAACGTCCAGATCGAGGGGTCGACGCCCGCGGTCTTCACGACGGCGCCGTCCACCGCGATGTTGCCGCGCAGCACGGCCAGCCCGCCGTCGGCCGAGTAGGCGTGGGCGGTGTCGCGGATGCAGCCGGCCGCGGCATCCTCATCCAACGCCAACCAGCGCTCGGACTGGCTGAACGCCGACGACGACCGCACCCCGCCGGGCGCGGCGAGAAACAGCTCGCGCGCCTGGTCCGACGCCCGACCGCCGCGGATGTCCCACGCGTCCAGCCAGTCGGCCAGCGACGCGGAGTGCACGGCGTGCACGCCCTCGTCGAGCAGACCGCCGCGTCGCAGCTCGCCGAGGATCGCGGGGATGCCGCCGGCGCGATGCACGTCCTCCATGTAATAGATGCGGTCGCCGGCGACGTTGGGCGCGACCTTCGCCAGGCACGGCACGCGGCGCGAGACCGCATCGATGTCGTCGAGGCCGTAGTCGACGCCGGCCTCGTGCGCGGCGGCCAGCAGGTGCAGGATCGTGTTCGTCGACCCGCCCATCGCGATGTCGAGCGCCATCGCGTTGTCGAACGCGGCGGGCGTGGCGACGTTGCGCGGCAGCACCGAGGCGTCATCGTCGTCGTAGTACCGATGCGCGATGTCGACCACCAGGGCGCCGGCCCGCTCGTACAGCGCGCGGCGGGCGGTGTGGGTGGCCAGCACCGAGCCGTTGCCGGGAAGCGCCAGGCCGATGGCCTCGGTGAGGCAGTTCATCGAGTTGGCGGTGAACATGCCCGAACACGAGCCGCACGTGGGGCACGCCGACTCCTCGATGCGCAGCATGTCGGCATCCGAGATGCTCTCGTTCACCGCGTCGCTGATCGCGTCGACGAGGTCGAGGGTGCGCACCGTGCCGTCCTGCAGCACCGCGCGTCCGGACTCCATGGGCCCGCCCGACACGAACACCGTCGGGATGTTCAGCCGGAGCGCGGCCATCAGCATCCCGGGCGTGATCTTGTCGCAGTTCGAGATGCACACCAGCGCGTCGGCCTGGTGCGCATTGGTCATGTACTCCACCGAATCGGCGATGATGTCGCGGCTGGGCAGCGAGTACAGCATGCCGGAGTGGCCCATCGCGATGCCGTCGTCGACGGCGATCGTGTTGAACTCGCGGGCGATGCCCCCGGCGGCGTGGATGGCCTCGCTCACGATGCGGCCGACCGGCTGCAGGTGGGTGTGGCCGGGCACGAACTCGGTGAAGCTGTTGGCGACCGCGACGATCGGCTTGCCGAAGTCGGCGGCATCGACGCCCGAGGCGCGCATCAGCGCGCGGGCGCCGGCCATGTTGCGGCCGTGGGTGACGGTACGAGAGCGCAGGACGGGCATGGTCCGATTCTGGGTGGTAGTGGGATGCTGCGCCAGACGCCGCTGGTACTGGTAGTACGAGTACTACCCTGAGTGCATGTTCGATCCGCGGCGTCAGGAGCTGGGCGCGTTCCTGCGCTCACGGCGTGAGCGGCTGGACCGCGCGGCGCTCGGGCTGCCGCCCGGCGCACGCGGCCGGACGCAGGGGCTGCGCCGCGAGGAGGTCGCCGTCGCGTCGGGGGTGAGCATCACCTGGTACACGTGGCTCGAGCAGGCCCGCGACATCCACCCCTCGCGCCAGGTGTTGTCGGCGGTGGCCGACGCGCTGGCGCTGACCGAGGCCGAACGGGCGTACGTGCTGTCACTGGCCGGATATGCGCCGCCGCGGCCCGCGCACGTGGAGCCGGCGCCGGCGCACGTGCAGCGGCTGATGGACGCGCTGCCGCATCCCGCCTATGCCCTGGCGCCGGACTGGGGGCTGGCCGGGTGGAACGCCGCGTACCAGCGGCTGTACCCGCGGGTCGCCGACGTGCCGCCGGCGGAGCGCAACCTGCTGTGGCTGGTGTTCACCGACCCGTACGTACGCACGCTGCTCGACGACTGGGATGTCACGAGCCGGCGCTTTCTCGCCCAGTTCCGCGCCGAGGCGGGACCCCGCCTGGCCGATCCGTCGACGGCGCAGCTGGTGCAGGCGCTGACCGAGGCGAGCAGCGAGTTCCGCGCCGGGTGGGAGTCGTTCGACGTCGGCGGGTTCCAGTCGCGCGAGCGCGTGTTCCACCTGCCGGACGGGTCGACCGTCACCCTGGAGCACCACCAGCTGCGCCCGTCCGACCGGCCCGACCTGCAGCTCGTGCTCTACACCCCGGTGTGAGCGGGCCCTCGGATCAGGGGGCCCTCACCAGATCAGGAGATATCACGGGCTCAGGAGGATCTGGGCGTGATCGTCCTGATCCGGTGTGATCTCCTGAGCCGGTGATGGAGCGACGGATGACGCCATGGAGCGACGCAGGCACCTCAGCGCGCGCAGGGCGAGTCGCCCTGGCCGCGCCGACTGCGTCAGCCGCCGAGCCCGACGAGCCCGCCGAGCCACAGCCCGAACCAGGCCGCGAGCAGCGCGAGCACGAGCATCCCGAACCCGTTCATCGCGGCGGCGCGCCAGCGCCCCTGCTGGGCGAGCCGCACGGTCTCGTAGCTCGCCGTCGAGAACGTCGTGTACCCGCCGAGCAGCCCGGTGCCCAGCACCACCGCCCACGGGCCGAGACCCGCCGCGAGCCCGGTCACGACGCCGAGCAGGAACGACCCGGTCACGTTGATCACCGTCGTGCCGAGCGGATACGGCATTCGGGTGCGGTCCTTGACCACACCGTCGAGCACCATGCGGCATGCGGCCCCGATGCCTCCGGCGAGTGCGACGGTCAGGGCCAGCAGCACGCCGGTCATGCGCGCGCCCGCCCTGCGAGGGCGATGCCGGCGACGGATGCCGCGGCCCCGACGACGACCGTCAGCAGCGCGTAGCCGATGCCGAGCAGGGGGCGATCGGTCGCGAACAGACCGTCAGCGCCCACGGCGAACGTCGAGTACGTGGTGAACCCGCCGAGGATCCCGGTGCCGGCGAACAGCCGCACGGCGCGCCGCCGGCCGGTGTCGGGCCCGCGGCGGGCGAGGGCGGCGAGCAGCCAGCCGAGCACGAGCGCGCCGACGACGTTGACGAGCAGGATGGTCACCGGCACGCCGCCGCCGTCGGGCAGGGCGAGCGTGATCAGGTAGCGCGCGAGCGTGCCGATCGCGCCGCCGGCGATGACGAGCCCGATCGTCGACCAGCGCAGATGCACCGGCCGGTCGGGACTCACTCCCACGGCAGCGGCCCGCCGTCGGTGACCGGGTTCAGCGGCACAACCAGCACCGGCCGGTGTTGCCGGTGCGCGAGGTGGCCGGCGACCGAGCCCTGGAAGAACTCGCGCAGCGTCTCGCGCACTCCAGCCCGGCGGGTGCCGACGACGATGTAGCGGGCGTTCACCGACTCGGCGAGCCGGCCGAGCGCCAGGCCGGGGTCGCCGGCGAGTTCGCGACCGGTCCAGCCGATGTCCGAACCGGCAAGTACCTCGTCGATGTGGGCGGCCAGCGCCGGGTCGAAGGCGCCCTCGCGCTCGTCGGGCAGATCGGGGTCGATCGAACGGCTGAGCACCGATCCGTCCAGGTGCTCGCCGACGGTGTAGCGCTCGAGGTCGACGTGCGCGCAGACAAGGTCGCACCTGAGGTCCCGGGCCAGTCGTGCGGCTTCGCGTAGCACGGCGTCGGGCAGGCCGGGTTGCACTCCGACCAGGATCACGTCGCGTGTCGCGCCGGCTGAGTCATCCATCTGGTCCTCCTTCGCCCGTCGGTGCCATTGTTCCACCGGCGGGCGGTCGGGCGCGGGGCGGGCTCCGGCTTGAACTCCGCGAGAATCGCGATTCCGGTCGAGAATCGCCGCAGCGCACGGATTCTCGGCCGGGATGCCGATTCTCGACGTCATGTTCTCGACGTCATGTCCGCCGTGTCAGGCGAGCGGTTCGGCGAACGGCTCCTCGAGGTCGGTCATCGGGAGGGTCTGGATCGGGCCGGTGAGCGGCCCGTTCAGCACGGCCAGCGGCCCGGTCGGGTCGGCGACCATGGTTCCGGGCACGGTGACCGACCCGGTGGCCGGGCCGGGTGGGGCGGATGCCGCAGACCCGGCCACGCCCGGACGCACCCGCCGTGCCGCGCCGGCGCGGCGGGGGCGGGATGCCGCGGCCTGCGCGACCCCGGAGCGCACCGCCCCGATCCCCGCGACGACGACCAGCGCGATCCCGGCCAGCTGCAGCGGCACCAGCCGCTGTCCGAGCAGCACGAACCCGGCCACCGCCGCGGTGGCCGGCGACATGCTCATCAGGATCGCGAACGCGGGCGCCGGGATGCGGCGCAGCGCGATCAGCTCGAGCGCGTACGGGATCGTGCTCGACAGCAGCGCCACCGCCGCTCCCAGGCCCAGCACCTCGGGCCGGATCAGGGTCGCACCGGCCGAGATGATCCCGAACGGCAGCGAGAGCACCGCGCCGAACGCCATCGCCAGGGCCAGTCCATCGAGCTTCGGGAACGTGCGCCCCACGCGTGCTGCCGCCAGGATGTAGAACGCCCAGCTGGCCGCCGCGCCCAGCGCGAACGCCGCCCCGAGCGGGTCGAGCCGGTCCCAGCCTCCACCGCCCAGGCACAGCACGCCCGCGAAGGCGAGCACCGCCCACAGCCAGGCCGAGGCGCGACGGCTCGCCACGATCGAGAGCACCAGCGGCCCCAGAACCTCGATCGTGACGGTCACCCCGAGCGGCAACCGGTCCAGCGCGAGGTAGAACAGCGCGTTCATGGTCGCCAGCACGGTGCCGTAGCCGATCACCGCGCCCCAGTCGCCGCGCGCGTAGCCGCGCACCCGTGGCCGGGTGAGCACCAGCAACACCAGGGCCGAGAACACCAACCGCATCATGACCATGGCCACGGGCCCCACCGTGGGGAACACCAGCACGGCGAGGGCAGCACCGGCATCCATGCAGATCTCACCGGCGACGACCAGCCCGGTGGCCCAGACCGCCCCGCCGCGCGCGGCGCGGGTCACTTCGCCGCCGCGCACACGGCGGCCTTGGCGATGCTGTCGTGGTACTGCTCGGCGGTCCACGGCAGACCCACCGCAGGAACCTCGTGCCCCGACGCCGCGGGGGCCTTGGCCGCGATCGCCGCGAGCTCGCGGGCGAGGTCCACGATCGGCCCGCGCCCGGCGGTCGAGTCGTTGAGCACGACCGCGACGGTCAGCCCGCTGGCCGGGTCCGAGAACGCCGCCGCCAGATAGCCGGGCGTCGCGCCGTACTGGCCGATCAACGGGCCCATCTGCACGGCGCCGCCGGCGGCGGTGAACCACGACGGCGAGCTCGCCGTGACCGGGAGCGGATTCGAGAACCGTGCCTTCGTCGGCACGAGCGCACCGGTGGCCAGCGCGCGGGCGTAGGCAGCGGCATCCCGGATGTCGGAGACCACGCCCGCATCGGTCGACGAGAAGCTCGCCGACTGCTCGGTGATGTCGGTGGGCTTGTCGCACGCGTAGGCGCCGGTCGCGGTGCGGGTGCCGAGGTAGAAGCCGCGCAACGGCTGGGACGAGCCGACCACCGGGTCGGCGGGCGCGTCACCGGGCAGTGTGGTGTGGGCGAGCCCCAGCGGGTCGAACACATACGTCGTCAGCAGCTCGGCCGCGGTCTTGCCGGTGGCACGCTCGAGGGCGAGTCCGAGCAGCAGGTATCCGGCGTCGGAGTCGCCGTAGGCCACCCCGGGTCGCACCTCACCCTCGATCTGCCCCACACCGTAGCCGACGAGCTCGCGCGGATCCCACTGGCGGTCGGGGTTGGCGAGCATCTGCTGGCCCAGCAGCGTGCGATACGAGCCGATGCCGCTGGTGCCGTCACACAGGTCGCCGAGCGTGACCGCTGAGAACTTGGGCATGCCGCCCACGTACTCGGTGATGCTGTCGTCGACGTGCACGACGCCAGTCGCGTCGAGCCGGTACAGCACGTCGCACACCATCGGCCGGGTGATCGCACCGGCCCGGAACGTCATGTCGTCGGTGACCTTGGCATCGTCGCCGGGTGCCACCGTGCCCAGGCCGGTGACCCACGACCCGCTCCACGGCGCCCACACCCCGACGATCGCGCCCGACGAGCCGGTGGCGGCCATCGCATCGGTGACCGCCGTGCGCAGTTGGTCCTGCACCTCGCCGGGCAGCGGCCGGTCGGGGCCGAGCGTGACGGCGGCCGGCGACCCGGGGTCGGCGGAGCATCCGGCCACCGCCACGGTGAGCGCCAGCACCGCCGCGGCCGCCGCGATCGCGCGCGCGATTCCGGTGCGGACGTGCATCTGACCCCCCGATGATCCTGCACAGCATTCAAACACACCCACCTGTGGGGCACGGATGCCACCGGCTCGCGCCGGCGTCGGATCCGTAAGGTGGAGTCATGCCCCACACCTTCGACGCGGATGCCGTCACCGGCGTCCTGACCCACATGAACGGCGATCACACCGACGACAATCTGCTCATCGTCCGCGCGTTCGGCGCCACCGACGCCGTGAGCGCACAGATGACCGGGCTGGACGGCGACGCCGGCGTGTGGGAGGCGATCGCGGCAGACGGCGCGCGCACCGACGTGCGGGTGCCCTGGCCGGACGGGCCGATCTCGGAACGCCCCGCCGTGCGCCGGTCGGTGGTGCTGGTGTACCGCGAGGCGTGCCGCCGACTGGGCGTCGAGCCCCGCACCCACTGAGCCCTCACTCGCACCGAGGCCCTCACTCGCACCGAGGCCCTGCTCGCGCCGGAGCCGTGCCGCAAGAAATAAGTTTAGGCAAGCCTTACCTTGAGCTATAGTGAAGGTATGAGCGACCCGATCCCCTTCTCCACCGCCCTGCGCGAGCGCTCCAGCACCGCCCACTCCGGCAGCGAGCACGCGGGCTTCATGGCCGACCTGCTGCGCGGCAACGGCACGCGCGAGGACTACGTGAACCTCGTGATCCAGCACTGGTTCATCTACGCCGCGCTCGAGGCCGCCGCCGAGCGCATGCGCACCGATCCGGTCGCGGCGCCGTTCATCAGCGACAAGCTCACCCGGCTGCCCGCCCTTGAGGCCGACCTCGAGTTCCTGGTCGGAGACGACTGGCGCGAGCGCATCGAGCCGCTGCCCACCACGCAGCGGTACGTCGACCGCATCAACCAGGTCGGTGCGGTGTGGGCGGGTGGGTTCGTCGCGCACCACTACACCCGCTACCTCGGCGATCTGTCGGGCGGGCTGTACATCGGCAAGGTCATGAAGCGGCAGTTCGGCTTCGAGACCAACGGCATCGGCTTCTACATCTTCGACGAGGTCGCCGACCCGGCCGAGTTCAAGAACGTGTACCGCGAGCAGCTCGACGCCGCCCCCTGGGATGCCGCGGAGCGCGAGCGCGTCATCGACGAGGTGCTGCTGGCGTACCGGTTCAACACCGAGCTGTTCGAGGACCTCGCCCGGGCGAAGGAGTCTTCGGCCGCCTGAGCCGCCGGCTGAGCCGCCTCCCGAGCCGCCGACGGTTCAGGATGCCGCGGCCCGCACGCCGGCCATGAACCGTTGCACGTCGGGGTCGACCTGGATGTCGCGGGGCCGCAGCGGGCGGGTCAGGTACAGCCCGTCGAGCGAGGTCAACCGCGACAGCGCGACGTACGTCTGCCCGGGCGCGAACGCGCCGGAGCCGAGATCGATGACCGCCCGGTCGTACGTCTTGCCCTGCGACTTGTGGATGGTGACCGCCCAGGCCAGCCGCAGCGGGAACTGGGTGAACTCCGCCACGATCTCGCGGGTGAGCGCCTTGGTCGAGGGCTCGTACGCGTACCGGAACTTCTCCCACACGGTCGGCTCGACGTCGTGCTCCTCGCCGTCGACGTCGACCCGCACGGTGCCGCCGGCGATGCGCGTGACGGTGCCGATCGTGCCGTTCACCCAGCGCGGGGGCTCGCCGAACGACGCGGTGTCGTTGCGCAGGAACATCACCTGCGCCCCCACCTTCAGCTGCAGTTCGACGTCGGCCGGGTACGCGTCGCCGCGTCCGAAGTCGCCTTCGATCTCTGCCCGGGCGGTCTGCGCGCGCCCGGGCAGCGCGTTCAGGTGCCGCTGGTTGATGGCGTTGACCCGGTCGTTGCGGGTGGCGAGCGTGATGATCGGGGTCTCGCCGTCGCTCGGGCGGGGCGGGGTGCGCGCACCGGTGTCGTTGAGCACCTGCGCGATGTCGGCGGTCACGCGCCCGTGCCGCACCGCGTTGAGCATCGCCTTGAATCCCGGGTCCGACTGGCGATGGACCTCGCGCAGCTCGCGGATGTTGAGGTCGGCACCGTACGTGCCGAGCTCGAGCAGGCCGTCGGCATCCGCCCCCGAGCCCGCCCACACGTGGGCGTCGAAGAACCAGAACGAGCGGTAGTGGTCGCTGACGTAGCGGGCCTCGTCGCCGCGCGGCGGCACCGGCGCCAGCTGGTACGGGTCGCCGAACATGACCACCTGCACGCCCCCGAACGGCTCGGCGCGACGCCCGCGGGCCTGCCGCAGCGCCCGGTCGACGGCGTCCATCAGGTCGGCGTTGACCATCGAGATCTCGTCGATCACGAGCGTGTCGATCACGTTCAGCAGCTTGCGGGTGGCGTCGGACTGCGGCTCGTCCTTGCCGCCGATCAGTCCGATCGGCAGCTTGAACAGCGAGTGGATGGTCTGCCCCTGAACGTTCAGCGCCGCCACGCCGGTGGGCGCGCACACCGCGATCTGCTTGTCGGTGTGCCACGCGAGATGGTTCAGCAGCGTGGACTTGCCGGTGCCGGCACGGCCGGTGACGAACACGTGCTCGCGGGTGTCTTCGATCAGGCGGAACAGCGCCTCCTGCTCGGCGGACAGGGCGGGCGTGCTCACCCGTCCATCGTAGGCGCGGGTTCACGCCGCGATGCGCCTTTCCACAGCATCCGGGCGCGGCGGTTTCCTAGACTGGGCGGGTGGAGCAGCAGGCGACGGATGCGTCGGCGCAGGCGACGCAGGGTCCGCACCCGCAGGGGGCGACGGATGCCACGGCCGCGCCGGCCGGCACCGTCCCCGCCGCCGGGACCGCTCCCATGCCTGAGCCCGCGCCGGTGGGGCCTGCGACGGCGGCCGCAGGCCCCGGCATCCCGCCCCGCCGCCGTCACCTGGCGCGGGATCTGACCCTGATCGTCGTCGTGGTGGTGGCACTGCTGGCCGGGATGGCGGCCGGCGGCGTCGCCGTGTACCGGGCGCTGTACGGGCCGTCGGCGTTCGTGCAGCACTATCTGTCGCTGCTGGCGTCGGGGCACGCCGCCGACGCGCTCAAGGTGCCGGGGGTCGCCGTCGACCGTTCGGTGCTGCAGGCGGCCGGGCTGCCCAAGAACGCGTCCGAGGCGCTGCTGCGGCAGGCGTCGCTGGCCCAGCTGACCGACATCCGCATCGACGGTGAGAAGGTCACAGGCGAGGTGACCGAGGTGACCGCGTCATACCGCGCCGGCGGGTATGCCGGGTCGACGACGTTCGCGATCGAGCGCAACGGACAGATCGGGGTGATCCCGACCTGGCGGTTCGCGCGCAGCCCGCTCGCCGTGATCGACCTGACCGTGCACGGGTCGATGTCGTTCCAGGTCAACGGGTTCCACCTCGACAAGCGGCAGGTCGCACTGGCGGGGGCCGAGGTCGACCCGGCCGACCCGGTGCCGCTGCTGGTGTTCAGCCCCGGACTGTACGCGGTGCGCGTGGACACCGCGATCTCGTACGCAGCCGGGGTCGCCGTGCTCTCGGACGCCCCGCTGAAGAACGTGCCGGTGCAGCTGCAGACGCAGCCGACGAGCAAGTTCGTGGACGTCGTGCAAGACCGGGTGAACGAGTTCCTCACGCAGTGCGCGACCCAGCAGGTGCTGCAGCCCACCGGCTGCCCGTTCGGGTACGTCGTCGACAATCGCATCATCCCGCCGCCGCGGTGGTCGTTGCCGCAGCCTCCCAAGATCACGGTCGTGCCGAAGGGCGAAGGGTGGGCGGTGCCGCCGACCGAGGGCGTGGCGCACATCGTCGTGGACGTCGTCTCGATCTACGACGGCTCGATCCGACACGTCGACCAGGACGTGCCGTTCACGATGGTCGCCACGATCGACATCTCACCCAGCGGCACCGCGTCGATCCGGGTCAGCTCGCCCGACGGCGGGTGACCGGCCGGACATCGGCCGACGGGGCCGGGCTCAGATGCGCGCGCCGCGCTCGGCGTCGCGGGCGTCTTTGGCGGCCAGGGACGCGAGGCGCTCGTTGTAGGCGACGAGCTCGGCGTCACCGGTGCGGTCGGCGTGCCGGTCGCGGCGGCGCTCGGCGCGGGCGTCGCTCTGGCTCCACTGGATGCCGACGACCACCGCGAGGATGAGCGTGGGGATCTCGCCGATCGACCAGGCTGCGCCGCCGCCGACGTACTGGTCGGTCAACGGGTCGGCACCCCAGGTGCGCCCCATCGCGCCGAACCAGTCGGCGAGCATGAGCCCGGACTGCATCATGATCGTGATGCCGAAGAACGCGTGGGTGGCCATCACCAGGATCAGCACCACCAGCCGCAGCGGGTAGGGCAGCCGCGAAGGTACCGGGTCGATGCCGACCAGCGACTGCACGAACAGGTACCCGGCGATCAAGAAGTGCACGATCATCCACTCGTGCCCGAGGTGGTCGAACATCGCCCACCGGAACAGGTCGGTGAAATAGAACGCCCACAGCGACACGCCGAAGATGACCGCCGCGACGATCGGGTTGGTGATCACGCGCGCGTACGGGCTGTGCACGGCCCACATGATCCATTCCCGCGCGCCGCGGGTGCCGTCGTTCCGCTTGGCGATCGCCCGCAGCGCCAGGGTCACCGGCGCACCGGGGACCAGCAGCACCGGGATCGCCATGTTCAGCAGCATGTGCCCCACCATGTGCACGCTGAACAGGTAGTCCTGGTAGGCGTTGATCGGGCCGCAGGTCACCCAGAACAGCAACAGGATGCCGAGCGTCCACGACACCGTGCGCAGGATCGGCCACCGGTCGCCGCGACGGTGCAGCCGCCACACCGCGGCGATGTAGAAGAACAGCGCGAAGCCGCATACCAGCAGCCAGAGCAGGTCGATGTCCCATTCGGCGAACCAGCGTGCGATGGTCAACTCGGGCGGCAGCGGCGCGCCGGTGAGGATCTCGGCCGGGGTCTCGGACAGCGGCACCTGCGCGCCGGTGGGCGGGGGCGTGCGCGCGAGCGCGGCCGCGGCACCACTGGCGATGCCCATCACGACCAGCTCGCCGGTGACGAACGCCCAGAACCGGCCGGCGGCGGCCCTGCCTGCGCCGGCACGCGGCGCGGCATCCGTCCCGGCGGTGAAGGCCGTGGCATCCGCTCGCAACCCGGCGAGCAGTCGGGTGCGGTACAGGGCGCCGAACATGCCGAGCACGACGAGGGATGCCGCCTTGACGAGCACGAGGGTGCCGTATCCGCTGTTCAGCCCGGCCCAGCCGCCCAGGCCGATCGCGGCGCGGGCGACGCCCGAGACGGCGACGACCACGAAGGCGACCAGCGCGATGCTCGAGTAACGGGCGAGCACGTCGGCCATCTCGGCGCGGCCGATCACCGGGCGGATCAGCACCATCAGCACCAGCCCGCCCAGCCACACGGCGGCACCGAGCATGTGCAGGATCATCGCGGTGACCGCGATGTTGTGCGAGGCGAGGTCGCCGGAGTGGCCCTGCGTGCCCATCGGCACGATGGCGGCCAGGGCCAGCACCGTCACGATCAGGGTCGAGGTCCAGCCGCGCACGGCGAAGGTGAGCACGGTCAGCGCCGCGCCGGCGAGCGTGGTGATCAGCCAGGTGCGGCCGGCCTCGGTCGTGGTCAGCCAGCTACCCAGTTGGGAGCCGAAGGTGTTGTCGATGCCGATCGTGGGGTTGAAGGTCACCACGAACGTGAGAAAGCCCGTGACGCCGGCGGCGATCGTGAAGACCGCAGCAGAGACGGATGCCGCGTTCAGGGCGATGTCGAAGGGCTTGGAGCCGGCACGCAGCGTGAACAGGGCGGTGACCAGCGTGCCGCACATGCCCGCGGCCGACAGGTTCACCCCCATGGTGACAAGCGGCAGCCCCCAGCGCACGGCGGGGCCGGGGTCGCCCAGTTGCAGCGGGGCCGCGCCGCCGCCGTACGCGAGCGCCCAGACCGCGGTGACGAACGCCGCGAGCACGAGCAGCGCGGGGCCGGCCAGGCGCAGCGCCCGGGCGCGGGGGTCGCCGGAGGCGCCGGGGGCGCCTGTGCGGGCGGGTGTGCCGGCGGGTGTGCCGGCGGGTGTGCCGGACACCTGCGCGCGTTGCGCCCGATCGGGCGTGCGTGCGCGCGGCGCACGGGAGCCCGTCGGGGCGGAGGTCGGGGTCACCCCTCCAGCCTAGGCGCGTGCGCGACGCACGGAGCCCGCGGGGTGTGGGGCGAGTGCTGGGCGCGCGCGGCCGGGCCCGGTCGATGGTCGGTCGGAGGTCGTCGGGTGAACGGTCGATTGAGGCCGGCGGGTGGACGGTCGACCCGAGGCCGGGTCGGCGGACGGTCGGTCCGAGGCCGAGTCGGTGGACGATCGGCCTGGGCCGGCGGGAGGACGATCGGCCGGAGGCCAGCGGGTGTACACAAGCGCGGGGATTCTCGGCGACACGCCGTCCTAGAGGCCCGCATCGCGGCGTGTCGGAGAAGATCCCCGCAGTTGTGCACGGCCCGGAGCCGGCGGGTGGACGGTTGGGCCGAGGTCGGTGGGTGGACGGGCGGCCCGGGGTCGGTGGGTGAACGGCGGTCCGAGGCCGGCGCGTGGACGGGCGGCCGGGGCCCGGCGGGTGTACACAAGAGCGGGGATTTTCGGCGACACGCCGTCCACGGGGCCCGCTCCGCGGCGTGTCGGAAAAGATCCCCGCAGTTGTGCACGCTCCGAGGCGTCACGGGCAGGCCGTTCGGAGAACGACAGAGGGGGGATGCCGCGGCTGCGGCATCCCCCCTCGTGACGTCGTCTTACTTGACGGCGGCCTTCAGCTTCGAGCCGGCGGTGACCTTCACGCGCTTGCCGGCCGGGATCTTGATCTCGGCGCCGGTCTGCGGGTTGCGGCCGGTGCGGGCCGCGGTGGCGACCTGCTCGAACGCGATCCACCCGGGGATCGAGACCTTGCTGCCCTTGGCGACGGCCTCGGAGACGGTCGAGAAGAGCGAGTCGAGGACGCCCGAGACGACGGACTGGCTCTGGCCGGTCGCGCTGGCGATGCTCGCAACGAGTTCGGTCTTGGTGATGGACTTGTCGGCCATGTGGGTGTGTCCTCCAGACGGCGGACCGCCGTCGTTCTCTACGGGACCGAAGGACGGTGTTGCCCCCCGGCTGGTCAGTTCGACCGCGTTGAATGTACCAAGAAACCGCGGAATCATGCGGATTTCGAGGCATCCTGTGCCATCTTCGTCGGCGTGTCGCGGCATGTCGTGTGACGGATGTGACGCATGTGACACCGCGGAGTCGACGGGCTCGCCCCGCGCCCCGGCCGCGAGAGTGCTTCTGACGGACGAGGATGCGGGTATTACCCACCATCTCGTCGGTCAGAAGCACCCTCGGCGCGGTGGCGGCGAGCGAGGGCCCGGCGAGCTCGAGGGGCCGGGTACGCGAGCCGGGTACGCGAAAGGCCGGAACCCCGAGGGGCTCCGGCCTTCGACGGCGAGGCTTACCAGCTCGACTTGGTGACACCGGGCAGCTCGCCACGGTGCGCCATGTCGCGGAATCGCACGCGCGAGATGCCGAACTTCGACAGGTGACCGCGCGGGCGACCGTCGATGACGTCGCGGTTGCGCAGCCGCACCGGCGACGCGTCGCGCGGCAGCTTCTGCAGGCCGACGCGGGCGGCTTCGCGCTCCTCGTCGGTCGCGTTCGGGTCGATGAGCTGCTTCTTCAGCTGGGCGCGCTTCTCGGCGTAACGGGCGACGACCTCGGCACGCTGGTTGTTGCGCGCGATCTTGCTCTTCTTGGCCATGAGATCAGCGCTCCTCTCGGAATTCGACGTGCTTGCGCACCACCGGGTCGTACTTCTTCAGCACGATGCGGTCGGGGTTGTTGCGGCGGTTCTTGCGCGTCACGTAGGTGTACCCCGTGCCGGCGGTCGAGCGCAGCTTGATGATGGGACGGACGTCCTGGGCCTTCTTCGCCATCAGAGCTTCACACCCTTCGCGATCAGGTCCTTGACGACCGAGTCGATGCCACGGACGTCGATCACCTTGATGCCCTTGGCGGACACGTTCAGGGTGACCTTACGGCCCAGTGACGGAACGTAGTAGGTCTTCTTCTGCACGTTCGGGTCGAAGCGGCGCTTCGTCCGGCGGTGCGAGTGCGAGATGTTGTGACCGAAGCCGGGAACCGCTCCGGTCACCTGGCACACTGCGGCCATGGTGATGTCTCCTTCTGTACCGTGACGCCGGACGGCGCCACCCAAGATCCCTTGTCTGCACCCAGCCGCAAGCCCCGGCCGTTTCCGGCCGACGATCGTGGGGAGGGCGCGAACTGCGCGCTGGAGTGCACGCAGACAAAGAGGCAGTCTAGCACGTCCGGGCGTGTCGCCTTGACGCGGGATGCCTCGGCCTGCGGTTGGGCCCGTACCTGCGCTTGGGTGGGTGTGCGCTTGAGTGGGTCGGTGTGCGTGAGTCTGCGGGGGAGCAGGTCTGCGCGGGGAGCAGGTCTGCGCGGGAACGGTCGTCGATGGAACACGTGTGATCTCGGATGAGAATCAGCATCCCGGTCGAGAATCCGTGCACCGCGGCGATTCTCGGCCGGGATCGCGATTCTCGCTCGCGTGAACGCGGCCGTCGGGCGTCACGCCGGGCCGGCAGGACCGCCGGTCAGCGCGGCGGCGGCCGCCTCGGCGGCACCGCGGCCCCACCGGAACGGCGACACCGTGCGGTCCCCGGGAATCCAGAACCGCCAGGGAAAGGCATCCGTGCCCGCCACGCCCGCGATGCCGACCCGCGGACCCGACGCCACCGGGTCGACCGGCTCGTCGCGCAGCAGCAGCCGCGCCACGGCGCCGCCGTGCGGCACCGGCTCGACGATGTCGATGCCATCGTGCAGCGCGTGCCGCAGCCCGAGCGCGTCGCCGAGCCGTCCCGGCCCGCGCGCGAGCTCGCGATCGGTGCGCGCGGCGATCCGGCGCGTGCGCGCGATCTCCACCCCCTCGACGATCTCGCCGGCGCGCAGCAGCACCCCGCCGGCCTCGCCCTCGGGCCCGCACACCACATTGGCGCACGAATGGATGCCGTGGCTCAGGTACACGTACAGATGGCCCGGCTCGCCCCACATTGTCGCGTTGCGGCGGGTGTATCCCATGCGGGCGTGCGAGCCGGGGTCGGGCACCGGCCCGGTGCCCTTGCCGTGGTACGCCTCGACCTCGGTGATCCGCACGGCGACGGTCGCGGCATCCACCGTCACGAAGAGCACACCGCCGAGCAGCCGGGGCGCGACGAGCAGGGGCAGGTCGTGCAGCTCGGCGCGGGTGGCGGGGCGCAGGGATGCCGCGGGCGCAGCGTCGGTGTGAATCTGGGTCATGGCGTGCTCGGGCGGGGCGCCCGGCATCCACGATACGCGCGCGGGGCATACCGCGGCGCGCGGATAGACTCGCGCCATGCCGCTGGTCTACCTGTGCGTGCGCCCCGAAGCCGACGCCGCGCGCGCCGAGCATGCATCGTTCCGCGCCGAGACCGGGCTCGGCGACGACCTCGACGTGCACGATCTGACCCGCGCGCCGCTGCCGGGCGATGCGATCGACCGGTGGTCGGGGTTCGTGGTGGGCGGCAGCCCGTTCAACGTGTCGGACCCCGAATCGGCCAAGTCCGACCTGCAGCGGCGCGTCGAGGCCGACCTCGAACGCGTGGCCGCCGCGGCGGCCGATGCCGAGACGGCGGCGCTGTTCACCTGCTACGGCATCGGTGTGGTGACGCGGATGCTGGGCGGTGAGGTCTCGCGCGCGTTCCCCGAGCCGACCGGCCCGGCCACGGTGGGACTCACCGCCCACGGCGAGCGCGACGCGGTGACCGGCGGCCTCGCGCACACGTTCACGGCCCTGTCCGCGCACAAGGAGGGCGCGGGCGCGGTACCGCCGGGCGCGGTGCTGCTGGCGACGAACGAGGCGTGCCCGGTGCAGGCGTACCGCGTCGGCGAGCGGCTGTATGCGACGCAGTTCCACCCCGAGTCGACGCCGCTGTCGTTCGTGGAGCGCATCACGATCTACCGCGACGGCGGCTACTTCGATCCGGCGGAGTACGACGCCATCGCCGATCGGGTGCGGGCGACGCCGGTGACCGAACCGGGGCGGATGCTGCGGGCCTTCGCCCGGCTCGTCACCGAGGCCTGATCGGCCGGGGCCAGGGCCGAGGCATGATCGGCCGGAACCTCGGCCGGGGCCAGGCCGAGGCATCCGTCACCCACGCCGTGCAGCCCGAGCCGTGCACAACGGCGGGGATTTTCCGCGACACGCCGCGCCAGCGGCGGCCAGGCCCGGCGTGTCGCCCGAAATCTCCGCAGTTGTGTACACGACCCGCGGCCAGGCCGCTTCGTCTCGCGGGCACGCCGCGCGGGCACGAGGCCAGACCGAACCCCCCCTCACTGCGAGGGCGGCGTGGGCACCTGGCACCACGAGATGCCGAATCCGTGGAAGCTGCCCACCTCGCGGGCATCGCCCAAGTCGACCACGTGGGTGATGACGGTGTGGGGCATGGGCAGCAGGTAGTCGTCGTAGTCGTTGTGCACGGTGTCGGGGGCGACGGCCACGGCGGCGTAGCGGCCACTGGGTGACACGCACGTCTGCAGCACCGCGTCGGTGGGCGGGATCTCGAGCACCGCCCGGGCGGTGCCGTCGGCGGCGACCCGGTAGATGCGGGTGCCCTCGGGCACACCCTGGCCGGCACCCGTGCCCCCCGCGACATCGAGCACGGTGTACGGACGCACCGATCCGCCCGCCTCACCGGCGACCGGCACCACGACCCCCATCCGCCCAGGCACGTCCCGTCCGTCGGCGCGGGCGCCGGGCAGCGGCTTCTGCGTACCGTCGGTGAGGTCGACCATGCTCATGCCGTCCGCCTTCTCGACGACGGCGACCGACGAGCCGCGGGCGATGCCGTCGATGGCCGCGCCGGTACCCAGGTCGGCGGCATCCTCACCGCCTGCCGCGGTCAGCAGCATCCGCCCGTCGTAGGTGAGGATCAGGATGCTGTCGCTGTCGGGCACGAATCGCCAGTCGACGACGCGCTTCTCGTTTCCGGGCACGTCGACCGGTTGCGGTGGAGTGTGTGCGGCGGCGTCCTTCAGCGACGCCGTGTACAGCCGGCTCTCGCGCGCACCCGCCGTGCCGAGGTCGGCGTCGGAGTAGGTGTAGCCGATCAGCTCACCGCGGTCGGCGGTCTGCAGCGTCGACACGGTACCGTCTCCGGGCAGTGGCAGGTCGCGGCGGTGGCGCCCGTCGAGGTCGGTGACCACCAGTGCGGCCTTGCCCTTGCCGTCGAGGGTCGAGACCACCAGGTGCGAACCGGTGGCGCGGAAGTCCTCGATGTGCGGATCGGTGAACACCGGCTGCGGGTCGCGGCCGGCCAGGTCGGTGCGCAGGATGCGGTCTTGTCCGTCGCCGCGCTGCAGCAGGTAGACCGCCAGCTGCGGCGTGCGGAACCGCTCGGTGACGGTCGTCACCGGTCCCCCGCCGAGACCTGTCACGTCGCGGAACCGCACCGTGTACTCGGTGTCGTCGTGCAACGGCAGGGTGAACCGCACGCCCATGGCGCGTCCCGACGTGTCGACCGTGAACGCGGCGGCGGGGCTGACCGTCACCTGGGCGGGAGTCAGCTCATGCAGCGACTGGTTCATCGTGACGATGAGTCGCGCGCCCGACGCGTTGGCCGCGGCATCCGGATCGATCTGCACCGCGGTGACCCGCGGGCCCTGCGCGGTTCCGGCCGCGGCACCGGCCAGCCCGAGCACCGCGAGCACGCCGAGGACCGCCGCGAAGGTGCCCGCGAACGCCCGCCCGCGCCGGCGCCGCGACGCGGCGCGCCGGGTGCGCGGCTCAGTACTCATACGGGTCCTTGGGCTCGGGGATCGGGGACACCTGGGTGGCGGCGATCTGCAGGGTTCCGGATGCCGTGGACCGCACCGTTCCGGTGACGGTGACCCACTGCCCGGTCGCGGGGGCGTGGCCGGCGGCGGCGATCGGCACGCGCGCCGGCTGCGCGTCGATCACGCAGTGGGTGATCACGAGCCGGGTGAGGTCGAAGGTGCCGTCCTTCGCGGGAGTGACGAACCCGGTCAGGGTGACCTTGTCACCTTCGAACGCGGCCGGGTCGGTCGCCGTGGCGAACACGCTGGCCCAGTCGCCGACCCCGAACTTCGCGGTGTCGCCGTGGGTGGCGAGGGTGACGATGTCGGCTCCGGCGAACAACGGCGCCGCACCGACGTCGCGGGTCTGCGCGATCTCGGCCGAGAGGGCGGCCGGCGGCAGCAGCAGCACCGACAGCATGACGGCGGATGCCACGGCCCCGCCCGCGATCGCGACCGCCGCCGACACCGGCCGACGTGGCCCGGAGTGAGCGTCGTGCGGAACGGGGCGTGCACGACCCGACCGACGCGGCCGGGCTGCCGGGGGCCGGGCGTTGCGCGCCGCGGGGCGTCCACGACCCGGCCGACGCGGCCCGTTGGGAACGGGGCGTGCATAACTGCGGGGATCTTCCGCGACACGCCGGTCTTGCGCCTCCGTGCCCGGCGTGTCGAAGAGAATCCCCGCAGTTGTGCTCACCTGTGCGCGGTCGCCGCCGTGGTCGTGGCCGTCGCCGTGGTCGTGGCCGTCGCCGTGGTCGTGGCCGTGGTCGGCCTCGGCGCCGAGTGGCAGCAGAAAGCTCAGCACCGCGCCGATCAGCAGCAGCACCGCCATCGGGACCGCGAACCAGTTCGACGACGGGTTGATGTACAGCGCGAGCCGACCGGTGGCCGCCAGTCCGAGGGTCACGACGGCCAGGCATGAGGCGAGCCCCGCGCCGAGCCAGCGGTTCCACACCGCCGCGCTACGCGACAAGGTTCACCCCCACCGCGATCGCGAACGCCGCCAGCACCACGGTGACGACCATGCCGGCGAGCACCCTGGTGGTGAACGTGGTGCGCAGCAGCACGAGCATCTTGACGTCGACCAGCGGCCCGACCAGCAGGAACGCGACGATCGACCCCGGCGTGAACGTCGACGCGAACGACAGCGCGAAGAACGAGTCGACGTTCGAGCAGATCGACACGATCATCGCGAGCATCACCATCGCCACGATCGACAGCACCGGATTCGATCCGATCGCCAGCAGTGCGTTGCGCGGCACCAGTACCTGCACCGCTCCGGCCACCGCCGACCCGATCACCAGGGCAGGCATCACGGCGCGCAGTTCGACGAGGAACTGCGCGAGGCTGCGCCGCCACCGGCTGCCGGGCTCGTGCACGACCAGCTCGCAGGTGTCGCGGAAGCGGTCGGTGAGAAGACCGTCGGGGTCGGGATGCCGGCTGTAGATCCAGCCGATGAGGTTCGCGATCAGGTACCCGGCCACGAGCCGGGCGACGAGGATGCCGTCGCCGAACCCGAATGCCTGGTGCGTGGTGATGATGACGATCGGGTTGACGATCGGCGCGGCGATCAGGAACGTGAGGGTCTCGGGCACGGTGAACCCGCGCATCAGCAGGCCGCGCGCGAACGGCACGTTGCCGCATTCGCACACCGGGATCACCATGCCCAGCAGCGACAGCACCGCCCGCCGCGCCCAGGCCCGCCGAGGCATCCATCGTTCGATGGCGCCGGGCGGGATCCACACCTGCACGACGATCGAGAGCACCACACCGAGCACGACGAACGGCAGCGACTCGATGAGCACGCTGATCGCGAGGGTGAGTCCGTCCTGCGCGCGGGTCGGGATGCCGGGCATCAGCGCGGGTGCGAGGGCGTTCAGCGCGAACAGCACCGCGATGACGGCGAGCCCGACGCCGAGCGCAAG
Source organism: Microbacterium luticocti DSM 19459 (assembly GCF_000422405.1). Taxonomy (GTDB): domain Bacteria; phylum Actinomycetota; class Actinomycetes; order Actinomycetales; family Microbacteriaceae; genus Microbacterium; species Microbacterium luticocti. The sequence continues at coordinate 52,521 of NZ_AULS01000004.1, read as the reverse complement.
GGGGCCGCGCCGGGCCGCGAGCCGGCCGGAGCGGCGGGTGGCGGTCGTCGCTCCGGTCGCGGCATCCGTCCGGGTCACGTCAGCGGGAGTCCTGTGCGTCGGCCGCGCGGTCGGTGCAGTCGGGGCAGAGGCCGAAGATGTCGACGACGTGCTCGGCCTGGGTGAAGCCGTGGGCGGCGGCGGTGGCGTGTGCCCACTGCTCGACGTCGGTGGCGGCGATCTCGACGGTGCGGCCGCACCCGCGGCAGATGAGGTGGTGGTGGTGGCCGGGGCTGGTGCACGCGCGGTACAGGCTCTCGCCCTCGGGGCTCTGCAGCGAGTCGGCGTCGCCGGCCGAGGCCATGTCGGCCAGCGCCCGGTAGACGGTGGCCAGGCCGATGCCGGTGTTTTCGTCGCGGAGGGTGGCGTGCAGCGACTGCGCACTGACGAAGCCGGATGCGTCGGCCAGGGCCTCACGCACGCGCTCCCGCTGCCAGGTGTTCCGCTGGGCCATGCTCAGAGTCTAGGCCGGGCGACCTCCCGGCGGCCTGGGAGAGGGCGCGGGCAGGCCGGGCGGCCGCGGGCAGGCCGGGCGGGCGGCCGGTCGTTGACACGGCGCGCCGGGCCGTCCTACAGTCGGACGCGCAACGGGTACGGCGCGATCGGGGGGTGAGGCCGCACCATGATCGGACGACGACACGGGCGTCGCGCGCGGTTTCTCGCGGTGACGGCGCTGGCCGGGGCGGCGCTGCTTCTCGCCGGGTGCACGGCCACCGCATCCGAGACTCATCCGGGTCTGCTCGACGCGAAGGACATGCCCTTCGAGGCCACGCACGCGGGCGACATCGACCGGCCCGACATCCTGACGCAGCTCGGATCGCAGTCCTGCCTCGGCATCGAGCAGGGCGTGCTGTACGACGCCGGCTGGAGGGTCGCGGCCCGCGACTTCTACAACTCGACCGAGGACTGGCACGTGCAGTCGGCCGAGTTCACCCCGAAGACGCAGGGGGATGCCGCGGGTCTGACGAAGGTCGCCTCCGCCGCGACGGACTGCATCGGCCGCAGCACCGACGTCGACGTCGAGACGCTGACGCTCGCAGACGGCGAGTACGGCTATCTCGTGCGCGCCGCCGACGGCTCGTTCGACGCGGCACGCGGATACCGTTCGCTCTCGGACGGCCGGCTCGCCCAGGTGAGCATCACCAAGATGCCCGCGGACGCCGGCGACCCGGGCGACGTGCTGGAGCGGCTGCTCGAGAAGACCTCGTAGCCAGACGATGCCGACCGTGAGGCAGGCTCCGACGCATGGTGTCGGGGTGGAGCAGGTTTGGGAACCCTGCTCCACCCCGACGGGTCCACCCGCAGTCCTCAGCCGGTGGTCTTACGGCGTCCGGCCAGCAGCAGCGAACCGCCGCCGATCAGCAGCGCGAGCGCGGCGGCGACGGCGCCGTACGCGATGGTGCCGCCAGTACGCGGAAGCATGTCGGCCGGCTCACCAGGGGTCTGGCCGCCCGGGTCGGTGGCCACAGGCTGCTCGACGATCACCACGCCGGCGTCCCACGTCGGGTCGATACCTTCGGTGGCGGCGATCTCGCGGTAGGCGTAGTCGCCGGTCAGCGCCTGGTTCGTGTCGTCGAGCACAATGGTGCGGGTCAGCCCGTCGGCCGGGTTCGCGTCCGAGTCGACCGCATCGTCCGATCCCGTGTCGCGGGGGGTGAACTCATACATCGTGCGCTGCCGGTCGGTCAGCGTGAACCGCACCTGGTAGGTGCCCGCCGGCAGCCCGTCGAACACGTACCGGCCGTGCGCGTCGGTGGTCGTCGTGCCGACGACCTCGCCGTCCTGCAGCAGGTCGACTCTCACCCCCGCCAGGGGCTTCTCGCCCGCGTCCTGCACGCCGTCCTCGTCGGCGTCGATCCACACCACGTCGCCGATGGCGTAGGTCTTGGTCACGAACCCGAAGTCCAGCGTCGGGTCGCGGTCTCCGTCCTCGTGCAGGTCGCCCGGCTCGGTCGCCGCCTGCCAGCTCGACGAGTCACCGGCACGATCGCCCTGCGCCGCCGTGGTCGGCACGTACGGCCGCAGCGCCTCGGCCGAGGCATCCCGGTCGATGCGCACCGTGTAGGTCTGCCCGTCGGCGAGCGCCGGCAGGTTCTCGAACGTGTACTCGCCGTGCGCGCCGGTGGTCACCGGACCGACGGGGGTGCCGTCCACATCCGTGACCGGCTGCCCGTCGGGGCCGACCAGGGTCAGCACGACGCCGGGGATGCCGGGCTCATCGGCATCCTGCCGCCCGTCGCGGTTCGTGTCGACCCAGACGTAGTCGCCGACCGACACCGACTTCTGCGGCACGATGGTCGCCGTGGTGTCGCCGATGCGATTCACGATCGGGGCCGACGCGTCGGTGATCCGCACCGCGATGTAGGCGGCGATGGGTGCGCCCGCCTCGAGTACGGTGCCGTCCTTCTGGTGCAACGTCACGGTGCCGGCGGCGGCGTCGTAGGATGCCTCGATGTTGCCGCCGATCTCGACCGGCCCGTTCGTCGGGTCGGCCGCGGTGGCGGCGTTCTGCTCGGTCACGAAGCCGAGGAACTCGGCCGCGGCGGGCAGCACGTCGGTGACCGGCACGATCACGACGTGGTTGTACGAGCCGTGGGGGATGAACTCGACGCGGTACACGTAGGTGTCCTGCACGAGATGGCCGGCGCCGTCCATCCTGGCCTTGAGGGTGTCGACCCACTCCTTTGCCGCACGGTCGTAGACGCGCTTGCGCACCTCGGCCTCGTCGCCGTACGAGGTGGCTTCGGCGGTCGTGTCCGACCAGTACAGCGGCGTGTCGTCGGCACCGAACAACGTGGCCTTGTTGGTGATGGTCTTGGTCTGTTTGCCCTCGAACGGCACGGTGGTCAGCGCGAGTCGCGCCTGGAACGCCTTGTCGGCCCCGCGGGCGGTGACCACGGCTTTGCCGGCCTCGCTGAGTGCGATCACCAGGTTGCCGTCGGTGTCCGTGCTCAGTGCGAAGTCCGCGGCATCCAGCGCCTGACCGTCGTAGCTGCCCGTGATGGCGACCGTCGCCGGGTCGGTGAGGTCGAAGACGTCGGTGTCGACATAGTCGACGATGCGGCTGGTGCGCATGTCGATGCCCTTGTCGGCGGCGACGGCCAGCGTGTAGTGCACGGTGACGGTGTCGCCGGGGTCGACGGTGGTCGTCTCGGCGGCGCCGGTCTTGGTGAACACGGTCGAGTCGTTGAGACCGCCCGCGGTGTCGGGCAGCTGCACGAGGGTGACGTCGCGGGTGGCGGTGTAGGGTCCGCCGTCGCGGTAGGCGAAGGCCGCCTGGTTGCGCAACCGGTAGGGGGTGGCATCCTCGATCGAGGTGCTTCCGGCTTGGTCGAGGCCGGCGACGGTGTGCACGAGCGCCTTCGCGTGGATCGTCGCGTTCGTCGCGCTGCTGCGACCGACGTTCACGAGCAGCTGCTGCCCGTTCACGCAGAACTGTCCGACGTAGGCGTCACCGGCGAACGCGGCGGCGTCAGGGCAGGTGGTGGCCTCGGTCAGGGTGAGGCCATCGGCGGTGACGGCATCGTCGGCCGCGGTGTTCCACGTCGCCTGCGTGGGCAGGCTGTCGCTGATCACGACGTTGCGGTCCAGTGTGAAGGCCGCGTTGTGCCCGTCCCACTGGCGCAGGTCGGCCTTCAGCGTGTAGGTGATCTCGGCCGGTGGCGTGAGCGTGCCGTCCTCGGCGGTGGTGACGTTGCGGCCGGCCCAGTCCGAGGTCTTGCCGAACGCCTGGCCGATGTTCACACCGGCGACGGTGCCGCGCACCCGGATGGATGCCGTCCGCTCGGTGCCGTCGAAGGTCGCGGTGTTGGTCAGCTGGATCTCGAAGCTGCCGGTGCCTCCGTTCAGCGCGTCGTACTTCGCCTGCAGGGCGTTCCGCAGCGCGGCGACGTCGGTGACCTTGGCCGTGTAGGTGAGGGTGAGCATGGACGGGCCGGGCACGTCGACGGTGCCGGCGAAGGAGGAACCGGTCACGGTGGGGGCGAACGCGTACGGCGCGGTGGTGCGGTTCAGGCCGTCGGCATCCCAGCTGACCAGCTGGCCGGCGAACGAGCCGGCGACATACCCCAGGCCGGCGGGCAGCGTGTCGGTGATCGGGACGTCGGTGCGGGCCGCGGCGGAGTTCAACTGCAGCGTGTAGCCGAGCTCCTGGTCGGCGATGGCGGGGTCGAGCACGACGGTGCCGTCGGCGTCGACGCTCACGAACCGGTCGAGGTTGCCGGGCGTCGCGCCCTTGCCCGACCCGTCGGTGACGTCCGCGAACCGGTCGCCGTCGTTGCGGACGATGACGTCGACCGAGTTCTCGTCGCCGTCGATGCTCCAGGTCAGCTGGTCCTTGGTGCTCTTGCCGACGGGGTTCACCACGAAGTCGAGGTCGAACACACCCTGGTTCACGTCACTCGGCCACGGGTCCCGGAAGGTGACCGAGACCCGGTTGCCGTCCTGCGCGACCTGCGCGATCGCGGTGTTGGCGGCGGGCACGCCGGTGACGGTCACGTTCGCGCCCAGGTCGAACACGACGGTCGAGCCGGGGGTGACGTCATTGTTGTACTGCACCCGCAGGGCGAGGGTGTCGCCCTCGTCGACGACCTGCGTGCCGTCGTAGGTCTCGCCGTTCAGCAGGACGCTCGAGGTGATGCCGGTGGTCGCGGCCTGGGCCGCCTGGCCGAGGCCGATGACCGAGGCGATCGCCACCAGCAGGGCCAGGCAAACGGCCAGCGGCCGTTTCAGCGGTGAATCGGGACGACGCCGAACGTCGCGTGTGGCAGTGGACAAGAGTTCCCCCTCTGATGTCGTCTGACCTGGCCATGCTGGTGCAGGCGAGGGGGCCGGGATGCCGCGGGCAGCGGATTTCACCCCGGATGCCGCGGAATCTGGTCCCGGGGTTAGTACCGCTGCGCGTCGTCGCCGGAGCCGGGCCCGTCGAGCAGCCCCAGCTCGACGGCGACGGCGACGGCCGCATGTCGGGACGACACGCCGAGCTTGCGGTAGATGCCCTGCAGCTGCGTCTTGACGGTGTGGGGCGACACTACGAGAGACCGGGCGACGTCACGGATGCTGCCGGGCCCGTCGAGCGCCGCCAGCACGACGCGTTCGCGCGGGGTGAGCGTCACCGACGGGGTGCCGACGGCCTGGCGGGCGCCGGCTGGAACACCGAGGTACCCGTGCAGGGCGCGCGGGTCGCGCTCGCGGGCGAAATCCGACAGCATCCGTCTGTCGCGTGCCGGCAGCAGCGCGACGTGCAGCCTCGGGCCGTAGTTCTCCCAGGCCAGCGCCGCCGCGGTCAGCCACGACCACGCCCAGTCGGTCTCGCCGCGTCGCAGTGCGGCGACCGCGCCCACCGTCCAGAGGTCGGCACGGGTGCGGATGGTGTGCCCGCCCAGCCCGAGCTCGGCATCCGTCTGCGCCAGCGCGTCGCCGTCACGGCCTTCGGCCAGCAGCCGGGCGACCCGCGCCGCCGACAGTTGCTCGCGCTGCGGCGGCAGCTCGTCGAGCAGCCGGGCAGCCGCCGGGATGTCGCCGACGACGATCCAGGAACGGGCGAGGGCGGCGTGCAGGTGGTCGGTGGCGATGTTGTCGCCGATCGACGGCGGCCGAGGGCCGGCCAGCTCGCGGGTCACCCGTTCGGCTTCGGCGCCGGCCTGGCCCAGGCCGTGACGGCTCAGCACCGAGAGCGCGGTGAGGAACGGCCAGAACTCGGTGGTCGGCGTGCAGCAGTCGGTGTCGCGCAGCACGTCGAGCGCTCCCGCGAAGTCGAGGGCGTCGAGCCGCTCGAACACGTCCGCGATGACGCCGAACGCGTTCAGATAGGTCGCCTTGAGCGCGGGGGGCCAGGCGTCCTCGTCCACCGAGCGACAGTAGGAGCGAGCGCGCACGAGGTCGCCCGCGAAGGCGCTGGCCCCCGCGGCGTAGACGATCGAGTAGTTGCGCGAGGCCGGATCGGTGCACATCCCGGCCGACCGGCCGCTGACGGCGATCGCCTCTTCGATACGACCGCCCAGCAGCAACGAGTACCCGAGCTGGCGCAGGATCGTGCCCAGGTGCTCGCCGTACCGCGTGACGAGGTCACCGCTGAGTTCGTCGAGTGAGTGCACCACCTCGGCGCAGGCCCGGGTGGACTCGGGGAACTCGAACGCCAGCCGGTGCGAGATCGCCCGCATCGCGGCGAGCGAGAACGCGTCGATCTCGGGGTCGAGGTATGAGGCGTTCACCGGGGAGGTGATCGCGATGCGGAACACGCGTGGTGCCTCCAGGCGCAGGCCGGTGTTCGTCGCGAGCGCGAGCCCCAGCCCGAACGCGAGCATCGGGTAGGCCGACAGCGCCTCGGCCGGCACCCGGCGCAGCGGCGCCAGGAACCGGTCGGTGATGTAGCAGTCGGGGTTGCCGACCACGAGCGAGACATACACGCGGTCGGCGAACGCGTAATCGCCGCCATCGATGGCCGATTGCAGCGCCTGGTCGATGTCGTCGTGTTCGAACAGCCAGCGGGCCGTGTCGGCGCACAGCCGCCGGAACCTGTCGGGGTCTTGGGCGGCACGGGCCCGGAAGGTGTCGCGGATGGTCTCGACGTACTGGAAGACGGGATGCCGGCGGGCGTACGGCACCCATCTGCCGAAGCCGTTGCGTTCGAGCGTCTGCAGCAGCGGCTCGGCCTCGACCTGTCCGCTCAGCCGCTCGGCGAGCTCGACGTCGACGTAGGGCGCGACGGCGGTGTCGGCCACGAACTGCGCGGCGACGGCATCCGGCAGCATCGACTCGAGCCGCGCCGCGACGATGGCGTCCCACTCCATCGAATCGACCTGCGGGATGCGCCCGAGCTGTGCCAGCGCGAGCGCGACGGCGCACACGGTGAGCGGGAAGCCCTTGGTCGCGGCGGTCACCGAGCGCGCCAGTCGCACGTCGTCGAGACCCGCCCGCGCCGCGATCAGCAGGCGGACCTCATCGGAGGTGAGCGCCAGCTCGGCGAGCGAGACGACGCGGACCACGCCTTCGCCACCGGCGTCGAACTCGGCCAGTGCGGTGCCGGCGCGGGTGGTGACCAGCACGCGCAGGTCGGGCACGGTCCGCACCAGGCGGGCGATGTCGGCGTCGACGTCGGCCTGTGCCGGGCCGAGATGTTCGTATGCGTCGAGCACGAGCGTCACCGGCCCCGTCTGCGACAGCAGCGGCGCGACGACCCGCACCGGGTCGGCGGCGGCGTTGAGCTGTTCGACGATGCGGGCGAGGGTCTCGGGCCGGCGGCTGAGCCGGCGCCCGCTGGCCACGGCGTGCTGCCAGAACGCGTATCGGCTGGTCACGCCCGGGCTCAGCGAGACCCAGACGACGCGGGCGTCGCTGTGGGCGCATGCGGCCCAGCTGCGCAGCAGCGTCGTCTTGCCGCTGCCGCTCGGCCCCTGCACGATGCACACCCGCACCGCCGGCGCGTCGAGGATGCGGTACAACCGTGGTCGGTCGATGACCCCGGCGATCGCGGCGGCATCTTCCGCCATCGCGGTCGGGGGGCGTGCGGCGGTCGCGACGTCCCCAGTGTTGGCACGAGCGTCGGTGCGAGTGTCGGCGACCATGTCGCCGCGATGGACCATCCTCGGTTCCCTCCCCCAGTGCGCAGGATGCGCCCGGGCGCGGCCCGCGGCATCCCTGGGTCGAGTCTGGCACAGGCGCGCGGTGCCCGTCCCAGCACGGGGGGCCCGCGCTACGCGAGCACGCGGGTGGTGCGGTCGCGGGCGGCGCCGATGCCGCGGCAGATCAGGTAGATCACGAACGAGATCGTGGTGATGTAGGGGCTCACCGGCAGCTGACCCATCACCGCGAGCAGGATGCCGCCGACGGCCGAGACGAAACCGAAGACCGCGGCCAGCACCGGCACCGCAAGCGGCCCCGCGGCCACCCGCATCGCGGCGGCGGCCGGGGTGACCACGAGCGCCATCACCAGCAGCGCCCCGATGATGTGCACGGCGACGGCGACGATCAGTCCGAGCAGCAGCATGAACCCGAGCGACACCCACCGGGTCGGCACACCACGCGCGGCGGCGGCCTGTGGGTCGAGCGAGTCGAAGCGCAGCGGGCGCCACATCAGCAGCATCCCGACCAGCACCACCGCGCTGATCGCGACGAGCCACCCCAGCTGCGCGTTCTGCACGGTGACGATCTGGCCGGTGAGCAGGCTGAACCGGTTGGCGCTGCGCCCCGGGTACAGCGACAGGAACAGGATGCCCAGGCCCAGGCCGAACGGCATGAGCACGCCGATGATCGAATTGCGCTCGCGGGCGCGCGCGCCCAGCCACCCGATGAGCGCCGCGGCGATCAGCGATCCGACGATGGAGCCGGTGACCACATCCACCCCGAGCAGCAGGGCGGCGGCGGCGCCCGCGAACGACAGCTCACTGATGCCGTGCACGGCGAACGCCATGTCGCGCTGCATCACGAACACGCCGATGAGCCCACCGACCAGGCCCAGCAGCGCCCCCGCCCACAGCGAGTTCGCCACCAGTGCGAGGATCGCGCCGTAGTCGGGCAGGCCGCCGAACATCGCGTCGCCGATGTCGGACCAGTTCATGCCGGCTCCCCGTCGTGATGGTGGTGGGATGCCTCGGCGTCGGGCGCGCCGACCACGACCAGCCGGTTGCCGGCCCGCAGCACGAACACCGCCGCGCCGTACAGGTCGGTGAGCACGTCGCTGCGCAGCACATCGCGCGGGGCGCCGAGGGTGAACCGGCCGCCGGCCAGGTACAGGATGCGGTCGACCTTCTCGAGCACCGGATTGATGTCGTGGGTGACCAGCAGCACCGCGGCCTCGTTCTCGCGGCGGTGCCGGTCGATCATGCGCACCACGGCCTCTTGGTTGGCCAGGTCGAGGCTGGTCAGCGGCTCGTCGCACAGCAGCAGCTTGGGGTCGTCGGCGAGCGCCTGCGCGACGCGCAGCCGTTGCTGTTCGCCGCCGCTGAGCCTGCCCACCGGGCGGTCGGCGTACGCGGTCGCCCCGGCGGCCTGCAGCAGTGCGTCGACGCGGGCGCGGTCGCCGTGGCGCGGGATCGGCAGGCCGAACCGGTGCCCGTCGATGCCCAGCTTCACCAGGTCGCGGGCGCGCATGGCGGTGTCGGGCGGCAGCGGTCGCTGCTGCGGGATGTAGCCGATGGCACGGTTTCCGGCACGTCGCACCGGTTCACCGAGTGCGGTGATGCGGCCGGCGCTCAGCCGCTCCAGCCCGAGGACGGCCCGCAGCAGCGTGGTCTTGCCCGACCCCGACGGCCCGAGCACGGCGATCAGCTCGCCGGGCCGCACCTGAAGGTCCAGCCCCGACCACAGCTCGCGGTCGCCACGGCTCAGCGCGGCGTCGGCGATCACGAGGGGGGAGCCGGTGGGGGGCGGGGTGCTCACCGCCCCAGCCTAGTGATAACCGTTCTCACCGGCATCCCTCTCGCCCGCGCCGTCGCTCAGCCCAGAGCCTTGGCGAGGGCGTCGGCGTTGGCCTGCATCCAGTCGAGGTAGGTGCTGTTCTCGGGCACCAATTCAGAGAACTGCAGCACCGGGATGCCGGCATCCTTCGCCGCCGCCACGACCTGCTCGGTCTCGGGCCCGCCGGCCTGGGCGTTGGTGATGACGAGCTTGACCTGCGCGTTCTGGATGAGGCGCAGCGCCTTCAGCAGCACGGCGGGCGGCACGTCTTGACCCTCTTCGACGGCCTCGCTGAACGCGTCGGGCGTCTCGTCGTCGAGCTCGGCGCGCTCGGTGAGGTAGAGCGGCAGCGGTTCGGTGACGAAGATGGGGGCGTCGTGGTGGCTGCGGTCGATGCCGGCGAGGGTGTCGTCGATGCGGCCGATGCCGGCGTCGAACGCCTTGGCGTTGGCGGTGAAGTCGGCCGCGCCGGCGGGGTCGAGGGCGGCGAGCTTGGCGGCCAGCGCATCGGCGAGGGCGGCCATGGCCTGCGGGTCGTAGAAGACGTGCTCGTTGACCTCGCCGTCGTCGTCCTTCTTCTCGTCGGCGTACTCGGTCGAGTAGTCGACGGCGGTGAGCACGTCGGCCGTGGTGCCGGACGCTTTCACGAGCCCATCCATGAACGGGTCGTAGCCGCCGCCGTTGACGAGGACGAGCTGGGCGCGGCCGACGGTGAGCTGGTCGCGGGCGCTCGCCTCGAACTCGTGCGGGTCTTGCGTCTGCGACGCGATGAGCGAGGTGACCTCGACGTGGTCGCCGCCGATCGCCTCGGCGATCGAGCCGTACACGTTGGTCGAGGCGACGATCCGGATCGCGCCGTCGCCGGGGGTGGAGGCGCCGGTCGGGCCGGTCGAGGGCGCAGTGCTGCAGCCGGCGAGAACGGCGACGGATGCCGCGACCGCCGCGGCCAGGATCGTTCGGGTCTTCATACCCCCAGACTAAGCGTAATGAGAATCATTCTCAAATTGAAACGCCGGGGCGCGACACGGATGCGGCCCCGACCCGACGCGAGCCGCCGGCTCAGTCCAGCAGCAGCGCGGGCTCTTCGAGGATCGAGGCGACGTCGGCGATGAACCGGCTCATGCCGTCGCCGTCGACCACGCGGTGGTCGAACGACCCGGCCACGGTGGTGACCCAGCGCGGCCGCACCTCGCCGTCGACGACCCAGGGCTTCTGCCTGATCGTGCCCAGGGCGACGATGCCGGCCTCGCCGGGATTGATGATCGGAGTGCCGGCATCCATGCCGAACACGCCGATGTTGGTGATCGTGATGGTGCCGCCCTGCTGGTCGGCGGGCGTCGTCTTGCCCTCGCGCGCGGTGACGGTCAGCTTTTCGAGAGCGCGGGCGAGCTCGCGCAGCGAGAGGTTCTGCGCATCCTTGACGTTCGGCACCAGCAGCCCGCGCGGGGTGGCCGCCGCGATGCCCAGGTTGACGTAGTGCCGCACCCGGATCTCGGCGCCGTCGGCCGTGTCGACCCACGCCGCGTTCACCATGGGCGTGCGCCGCACGGCCCAGATCACCGCGCGCGCCATGATCAGAAGCGGCGACACCTTGATGTCGGCGAAGTCGGGCGAGGCCTTCAGTCGCTTCACCAGCTCCATGGTGCGGCTGGCGTCGACGTCGGTCCACACCGTCACGTGCGGCGCGCTGTAGGCCGACCCGACCATCGCGTTCGCCGTCGCCTTGCGCACCCCCTTGACCGGGATCGTCTCGGTGCGCTCGTCGTCCTGGGCTGCGACCGGAATCGTCTCTTCGCGCACGGCCGACCACTGTGGCGTCTGGATGTTGCGGAACACGCTCGCCTGCGACGCGTGCTTGAGCACGTCGTCGCGGGTGACCTCGCCGGCGGTGCCTGACGGGGCGACGTCGGCCAGGTCGACGCCGAGGTCGCGCGCGAGCTTGCGGATCGGCGGCTTGGCCACCACGCCCACCGACGCCCGCACCGGCCGCTCGGCGGGCTTGCGTCGCCGTGAGCTCACCGGTCCGCCGGTGCCGTAGCCGACCAGGACCGCGCCCTCGGGCTCGGGCGGGGTGACGGGTTCGCCGTGCTCGCGCTGTCCGACGACGACCGGGCCGGGCGCGGTCGGTGCGGCTGTGGCATCCGTCGTCTCGATCGTGATGATCGGGGTGCCCACGTCGACGGTGCGCCCCTCGTCGACGAGCATCTCGCCGACCGTGCCGGCGAACGGTGACGGCAGTTCGACGAGCGATTTGGCGGTCTCGATCTCGACGAGCACGTCGTCGACGGCCACCGGGTCGCCGGGCTGCACCCGCCAGGTGACGATCTCGGCCTCGGTCAGGCCCTCCCCCACGTCGGGAAGCACGAAGGTCTGGGTGGTCATGTCGTTGCGTCCTTTCCGGATGCTCTACACCCGGTCGTCAATAGGCCAGCGCCCGGTCCACGGCCTCGAGGATGCGGTCGGGGTCGGGCAGGTAGACGCCCTCGAGCTTGGCGGGCGGGAACGGCGTGTCGAAGCCCGAGACGCGCAGCACCGGCGCCTCGAGCGCATAGAACGCCTCGGTCATGACGGTCGCGGCGACCTCACTGCCGACCGACACGAACCCGGGCGCCTCTTGCGCATAGACCATGCGGCCGGTGCGCCGGATCGAGTCGAGCACCGGGCCGTAGTCGATCGGCGACAGCGAGCGCAGGTCGACGACCTCGCACGAGACGCCTTCACCCTCGGCGAGCGCGGCCGCCTGCAGCAGCGTGGTCACCATGGCGCCGTGCCCGACGAGGGTGACGTCGGTGCCGCGGCGCACGATGCGCGAGGCGTGCAGCGGCAGGGCGGGCGCGGCCTGGTCGACCTCGCCCTTCTGCCAGTACTTCGCCTTGGGCTCCAGGAAGATCACCGGATCATCCGACGCGATCGCCTGCTGGATCATCCAGTACCCGTCGTTCGGGGTCGACGGCGACACCACCCGCAGGCCGGGGGTGTGCGCGAAGTACGTCTCGGGGCTCTCCTGGTGGTGCTCGACGGCCCCGATGTGGCCGCCGTAGGGGATGCGGATCACGACCGGCATGCGCAGCGCGCCCTCGTGCCGGTTGGTGATCTTGGCCAGCTGGGTGGTGATCTGGTCGAACGCGGGGAACACGAACCCGTCGAACTGGATCTCGATGACCGGGCGGAATCCGCCCATCGCCAGGCCGATCGCGGTGCCGACGATGCCGGATTCGGCCAGCGGGGTGTCGAGCACGCGCTGCTCGCCGAAGGATGCCTGCAGTCCCTCGGTCACCCGGAACACGCCGCCGAGCCGCCCGATGTCCTCGCCCATCAGCAGCACACGGTCGTTCTCTGCCATCGCGCGGCGCAGCCCGGCGTTCAGGGCCTTGGCGAAGGGCATCGTCTGGATCTCGGTCGTCGCCGCGGTGGATTCGCCGCTCATCGGGCGCCCTCCTCGAAGGATGCCTCGTAGTCGGCCAGCCACTGCTTCTCGCGCTCGATCAGCGGATGCGGCTCGGAGTAGACGTGGTCGAACATCACGTCGGTGGAGATCGGTCCGAGCGCGGTGGTGCGCTCGCGCACGTCGTCCGCCGCGGCGGAGGCCGTGGCATCCACCTCGTCGAAGAACGCGTCGGATGCGCCCCGGGTGCGCAGGTAGGCGCGCATGCGGGCGATGGGGTCGCGCCGCGCCCAGGATGCCTCTTCGTCCGAGGTGCGGTACTTGGTGGGGTCGTCGCTGGTGGTGTGGGCGCCCATGCGGTAGGTGACGGCCTCGATGGCGCGGGGGCCGGCGCCCGAGCGCGCCTGGTCGAGCGCACGGCGGGTGACCGCGTAGCTGGCGAGCACGTCGTTGCCGTCGACGCGCACCGAGTCGATGCCGTAGCCGGGGCCGCGGCGGGCCAGCGGCACCCGCGCCTGGGTGGCGACGGGCACCGAGATCGCCCATTGGTTGTTCTGCAGGAAGAACACCTCCGGGGTCTGGTAGCTGGCCGCGAACACCATCGCCTCGTGCACATCGCCCTGGCTCGAGGCGCCGTCGCCGTAGTAGACCATGACGGCCTGGTCGCGGTCGGGGTCGCCGGTGCCGCACGCGCGGTCGAAGACCAGGCCCATCGCCAGGCCGGTCGCGTGCAGGGTCTGCGAGCCGAGCACGAGGGTGTAGATGTGCGTGTTGCCGTGCGCGGCGGGGTCCCATCCGCCGTGCGTGAGGCCGCGCATCAGCCGGATGATGTCGAGCGGGTCGACGCCGCGGATGGTGCACACCACGTGCTCGCGGTACGACGGGAAGATGTGGTCCTGGGTGCGGGCGGCGCGGGCCGAGCCCACCTGGGCGGCCTCCTGACCGAGGGAGGGCGGCCACAGCGCGAGCTGGCCCTGCCGTTGCAGGTTGGTGGCCTGCCGGTCGAAGGCGCGCACCACGACCATGTCGCGGTAGAACTGCTCGCAGTCGGCGTCGGTGAGCCCCTCGATGAGGTCGAGGTAGGGCTCGGCCGCCGCGTTCGGCGCGAAGGTGCCGTCGGCGTTCAGCACCTGCACCGGGCCGTTCGCGTCGGCATCGTGCAGGCCCGGGGGCGGGGCGTCGGTCGAGGTCACCGTTCCACGCTAATGCCTGCCACGGCGCCGGACTGTCAGAGATCCGACAACGGATGGGGCGGGCTGCTGGACGTTGCCCACAGTCCGGGCCCGGGGTCCGGGCGCGGGGCAGGGCCGGTTACCGCGCGCGGGCGGTGTGCGCGTCGGGCAGGTCGTCCATGACGGACCGGGCGATCTGCAGCACCCGGTCGATCGATTCCTCTTCGCCGACCGAGATGCGGATGCCGTCGCCGGCGAACGGGCGCACGACGCAGCCGTCCTGCTCGAAGCGGGCCGCGGCATCCATCGTCTGCGCGCCGGTGGCGAGCCAGACGAAGTTGCCCTGGGCATCGGGGATGACCCAGCCCTGATCGCGCAGGGCGTCGGCGAGGCGGTCACGGCGGTCGGCGATGACGCGCACTCGCTCCAGCAGGTCGGCCTCGGCGTCGAGGCTGGCCAGGGCCGCCTCTTCGGACTGGGCCGTGACCGAGAGGGGCACGGCGGTGGAGCGGGCGGCGTCGAGGATGCGGCGGTGGCCGATCGCGTAGCCGACGCGCAGGCCGGCCAGGCCGTACGCCTTCGAGAAGGTGCGCAGCACGACGACGTTGGGGTGGCCGGCGATGCCGAGCTTGGTGAGTCCGTCGACGGCGTCGGGGTCGGTGACGAACTCGGCGTACGCCTCGTCGAGGATGACCAGCAGGTCGGCCGGGAGCTTGCCCAGGAACGCCTCGAACTCGGCCTGGCTCACGGTCGGGCCGGTCGGGTTGTTCGGGCTGCAGACGATGACCGCGCGGGTGCGGTCGGTGACGGCGGCGGCCATGGCGTCGAGGTCGTGGCGGCTCTCGGCGCTCAGCGGCACCTCGACGGGGGTGGCGCCGGCGATCAGCACCAGTCCCGGGTAGGCCTCGAAGCTGCGCCAGGCGTAGACGACCTCATCGCCGGGGCCCGCGGCGGCGAGCATGAGCTGCGAGAGGATCGACACGCTGCCGGCGCCGATGTGCACCTCGTCGGGCTGCACCCCGAACCGCTCGGCGAGTCGGTGACGCAGGCGGGCGGCCGTGGCATCCGGGTATCGGTTGACCCCCACGGTGCGGCGCAGCGACTCGACGACCGCCGGCAGCGGCTCGAACGGGTTCTCGTTGCTGGAGAGCTTGAACGCGTCGGCGCCGGCCTGGCGGCCCTGCTTGTAGGGCGGCAGTGCGGCGATCGCGGGGCGGATGCGGACGGGAACGTCTTCGGTCACGGTGATGAGTCTACGAGTTCGGGCGGCACGGCCGGGGGGATGGGGAAATGTGCCCATGGAACCGCTGCACCCAGCGCGGATAGCGTGCAGGGGCGAACGGATGACGCGGCCGCACGGCGCGTCGGGCAGGCGATCCGCGATGTGGCCGATGAGATCAACGCCCACGGGACCGGCACGGTGATGATCGACGGGTACACCGACTCCGTCGACTCGGATGCCCACAATCAGACGCTGTCCGAGGCCCGCGCGCGCTCGGTGCTGAAGGCTCTCACGCCCCTCGTGACGACCGGGGTCGCGTTCGAGACGGCCGGCCACGGCGAACAGGATCCGGTCGCCGACAATGCCACCGCCGAGGGGCGGCAGCTCAACCGCCGGGTGACGGTGTCGTTCGCGACGAAGGGTGGGGAATGACCAACCGGATGCCGCGGCGCGCTGCCGCATCGGCCCTCGGCACAGCCGCGGCGATCGGCCTGATCGTGGCGCTCGCGGGCTGCACCTCCACATCGACGCCCGACCCGTCGCACAGCCCGTCGCCGACCGCGCTGAGCGTCGACCAGGTCGCGAAGAAGATCACCGACGCCTCGGTGCCCACCACCTCGATCGCACACACCGACGGCACCATCGACTCCATCGACGACACACCGGTCACGATCGACGTGGTCGCCCTCGACGCGCTGCCCGACTCGACGCTGCTCGAACTGCGCATCGCGACCACGTCGGGCGCAGAGGCGCGAGTCAACTCCTTCCAGTTCGCGGTCACGCCGTTCCAAGACACCCGCAATATCGGGCTCGTCGACGCCGCGAGCGGCAAGACCTACCGCCCGTACACGTTCACGAACGCGCGGGACAGCAGCGGGCAGAAGACCGGATGCCTCTGCGACACGCTTCCCGACAGCTCCGACGGCGACGGCGTACTCGTGTCGATGATCATGCCGCCGCTTTCGGAGCGAACCGACAGGGTCGATGTGACGATCCCGGGATTCACGACGATGAAGGACGTCCCCGTCTCGCGGGGGTGAGCGGGCCCACCCCCGGGTGCTCCGGGTCCTCGCCCCACGGGCGCCGCCATGTCAGACTGGGCCGCATGCGCTTCATCATCCGTGTCGTGATCAACGCGTTCGCCATCTGGGTCGTCACGCTCATCCCCGCGCTGACGGTGACGGTGATCCCGTTCGAGCCGGGCGAGACGCTGCAGCTCGTGCTGACGCTGCTGGCCGTGGGCGCGATCTTCGCGATCGTGAACACGATCATCGGCACGGTCATCCGCATCGTCGCATTCCCGCTGTACATCCTGACGCTCGGGCTGATCTCGCTCGTGGTAAACGGGCTGCTGCTGTGGCTGACCGCGTGGCTCACGCACTGGTGGAGCTGGGGCCTGCGCATCGAGAGCTTCTGGTGGGGTGTGCTCGCGGCCCTGCTGATCTCGATCATCAACTGGATCTTCGGCATCATCCTGCGCCCGCAGCGCAAGCGCTGAGTCGGGCCGAGGCCCCTTACCGCCGCATCCGACCCCTCACGCCGCGACGGCCGCCGCCACGGGCTCGACCTCGGCGACGCGGCGCCCGACGAACCGCTTGAGCCCGACCAGCACAAGCGCGGTCACGACGGTGCCGGCCAGCAGCGCCAGGAGGAACCCCCAGATCGGGTCGATCGCGAAGAACACGAAGATACCGCCGTGCGGGGCGCGGGAGGCCACGCCCAGGCCCAGGCACAGCGCCCCGGTCACGGCTCCGCCGACGAGGTTCGCGGGGATCACCCGCAGCGGGTCGGCCGCGGCGAACGGGATCGCGCCCTCGGAGATGAACGACAGCCCGAGCAGCCAGGCCGCGGCGCCGTTCTCGCGCTCCACGACGGTGAATCCGCGGCGGTACAGCACGGTCGAGGCCAGCGCCATGCCCAGCGGCGGCACCATCCCCGCGCACATCACCGCGGCCATGATGTGGAAGCTCGCCGGCGTCTGCGCCGCCAGCCCCGCGACCGCGAACGCGTACGCGGTCTTGTTCACCGGACCGCCCAGGTCGAAGCACATCATGAGCCCCAGGATGATGCCGAGGCCGATCGCGCCGGCGCCGGTCAACCCGTTCAGGAACCCCGACAGCTGCGTCATCAGCCACGCGATCGGCGCGCCGAGGATCAGCAGCATCAGCCCACCGGCGACGGCCGAGGCCAGCAGCGGGATGATCACCACGGGCATGAGCCCCCGCAGCCAGCGCGGCACGGCCGGCTTGCCGATGAGGTACGCGACGTATCCGGCGATCAGACCGCCGACCAAGCCCCCGATGAACCCGGCGTTCATGAACACGGCGACCGATCCGGCGACGAATCCGGGCGCGATGCCCGGCCGGTCGGCGATCGCGAAGGCGATGTAGCCGGCGAGCGCGGGCACAAGGAAGCCCATGCTGATCCCGCCGACCTGGAAGGCGATCGCACCGAGGTAGTAGACGAGCCCCTCGGGCGGCAGATTCCAGATCGCATAGTGCTGCAGCGTGTACACCGCATTGCTCACGCCGTCGTCGCCGTGACCCAGCGCGATGCCGTACCCACCCAGCAGGAACCCGATCGCGATCAGCAGCCCGCCGCCGGCGACGAACGGGATCATGTAGCTGACGCCGGTGAGCAGGATGCGCTTGATGCGCGCGCCACCGGACTCGGTGGCGGCCTCGCCGCTCGCGGCGGCCTCGCCGGTGACGCGTTCGGCGTGGGGGTCGGATGCCGCGGCCACCGCGTCGTGGATGAGCGTCTCGGGCCGTTCGATGCCGGCCTTGACCGACGCGCGCACGAC
The DNA here is from genome assembly GCF_000422405.1 of Microbacterium luticocti DSM 19459. Taxonomy (GTDB): domain Bacteria; phylum Actinomycetota; class Actinomycetes; order Actinomycetales; family Microbacteriaceae; genus Microbacterium; species Microbacterium luticocti. The sequence goes on along the minus strand of NZ_AULS01000004.1, from coordinate 34,504 downwards.
CGGTTTGCCGGCGAACCGCTGCGGCTCACGCACATCGACGTCGACGGCGAAGATGACGGCGTCGGCGGCGGCGATGACGTCGTCGGGCAGCGCCTTGTATCCGCTCGAGCCCTGCGGCTCGACGGCGAGGTCGACGCCCGTCTTCTCGCCCGCGGCGGTCAGCGCGTCGGCGGCCATGAAGGTGTGGGCGATGCCGGTGGCGCAGGCGGTCACCGCGACGATGCGGGGGCGGGGGCCGGATGCCTCGGCGGTCGCCTCGTCGGTCGCCTCGTCGGTCGCCTCGGTCGAGGCATCCGTCACCGCGGTGCCCGCGGCATCCGTCGGCTCTTCTTCTCCGATCGCGACGCGCACGATGTGCACGACGTCGTCGGGGGTGCGCGCGGCGCGCAGGCTCGAGGTGAAGTCGTCCTGCATCAGGCTGCGGGCGAGCTTCGACAGCACGGCCAGGTGCGCCTCGGCCGCGTCGGCGGGCGCCGCGATGAGGAAGACGAGGTCGGCGGGGCCGTCGTCGGCGCCGAAGTCGACGCCGGGCTTCAGCCGCGCGAACGCGAGCGCGGGCTCGGTGACGGCGGGGCTCTTGGCGTGCGGGATGGCGATGCCGCCGGGCAGGCCGGTCTCGTCCTTCTGTTCGCGTGCCCACGCGTCGGCGAACAGCGCGTCGGCGTCGGTGGCGCGGCCCTCGGCCACGACCCGGGCGGCGAGCGCGCGGATGACGGCGGCCTTGTCGGCGCCGAGGTCTTCGTCGAGGGCGACGAGGGTGGGGGTGATGGTGTGTGACATGGTGACCTCCGTGGTCGACTCAGAGTGGGATCCGCGTGACGGCGATGTCGTCGGCGGGAAGATCGTGCGGCGCGGGCACCATGGTCCCGGGGAGGGATGCCGCGGCCGCGCCGTGGCGCACGGCCGAGGCCAGGCAGGCGGCGGGATCGTGTCCGGCGGTCTCGGCCAGCAGGTAGCCGGCCAGTGAGCTGTCGCCGGCCCCGACCGTGCTGCGCACCCGGATCGGCGGCGGCGCGGCGGCGTAGGCGGCGTCGGGGGTGACGAGCACGGCGCCGTGCCCGCCGAGGGTGACCAGCGCCGCGCCGACCCAGGTCGGGACGAGGGCGCGGGCCAGGTGTGCGGCGTGCCGGGCAAGGCCGTCGCCTGGATCCAGCGCCGTGCCGGTGAGCTCGGCGAGCTCGTCGTCGTTGGGCTTGACGAGATCCGGGTGGGCGTCTGCGACGGCGGCGTGCAGCGCGGCGCCCGAGGCGTCGACCGCGACGCGCGGGGCGGCGTCGCCCCAGCGGCCGCGCACGGCGTCGATGACCCGGGCGTAGAAGTCGTAGGGCACGCCGGGCGGCAGCGACCCGGCGAGCACGAGCCAGTGGGCGTTCTCGGCGGCCGCGACGACCACGGCGGCGAGGGCGTCGAGCTCGGCGGCGGACAGCGTGGCGCCGGGCAGGTTGAGCTTGGTGGTGACGCCGTCGGGGTCGGTGATCGCGACGTTGGCGCGGCAGTGGCCGGTGACCGGCACCGGCCGGATGCGCAGACCGGCGGCGGCGAGCACCGACCGGTACGGGTCGTCGTCGGCGAGCGGGAGCACGGCCAATGCCGGGGCGCCGGCCGCGGCCAGCACCCGGGCGACGTTGATGCCCTTGCCGCCGGCGTCTTCGCGGGCGGATGCCGCGACCTGTACGGCGCCCGGCTGCAACGGTGCGCGCAGCACGATGGTGCGGTCGAGCGAGGGGTTCGCCGTGACGGTGACGATCATGCGATCCACACCTCCACGCCGGCGGCGGTCAGGGCTTCGGCGAGATCGCCGGGGGGAGCGGCATCCGTCACCAGCACGTCGACGTCGTCGAGGCGGGCGAAGCGCACGAGCGATTCGTCGCCGAACTTGCTGGCGTCGGCGACGACGACCACGCGGCGGGCGGCGGCGACGATGGCCTGCTTGACCGCCGCCTCTTCGGGGTCGGGTGTGCTCAGACCGAAGCCGGCCGAGACGCCGTTGGTGCCGACGAACACGACGTCGGGGCGCAGCGCGTCGATCGCGCGGACGGTGCCGGCGCCGACCGCGGCGGCGGTGACGCCGCGCACGCGGCCGCCGACGACGGTGAGGGTGACGCCGTCGGCGGTGGCGAGGATCGGGGCGAGGGTGAGGGAGTGGGTGACGACGTCGGCGGTGCCGCCGACGGCGGCCAGCCGTGCGGCAAGCCGTTCGGCGACGGCGGCGGTGGTGGTGCCGGCGTCGAGGAAGACCGATCCGCGAAAGCCGTCGTCGAGCACGGCGAGGGCGCGGTCGGCGATGGCGGCCTTGGCGCCGGCGCGGCGGTGGGTGCGGGTACCGATCGGGGATTCGACGGTGCTGCGCCGCTCGGGGGGAACGGCCCCGCCGTGCACGCGGCGCAGGGCACCGGCCTGCTCGAGGGCGTCGAGGTCGCGGCGGACGGTCTCGGTGGTCACGTCGAACCGCCGCGCAAGGTCGTGGACGCTGACGCGCCCCTCATCGGTGAGCAGCTGCTCGATGAGATCCTGTCGCTCCGTCGCGTACATGACACCTCCGTGTGGTTTCCCACACAGTACAACATGAAACAACAGAGATCAATGGTTTGTTTCTGTGGGATTCCAGGCCGGCGGCTGATGCTGTGGGTGTCGGGACGGACCTGCGCGGCGGCATCCGCGGGCCGCACGGCGGCATCCGCGGGCCGCACGGGCCGCATCGGATGTCGCGGGGTCGCGCGGCGGCATCGGATGTCGCGCGTGTCACACGACTGCGCCAGGAATCAGCGACTGCGCCGTCGGTCGTCGGCGCCATCGCCGCGATGTGGCGCAGTCGTGGTGCGGGCGGGCGTGGTCGGATGCCGCGGCCGGCGCCTGCGGGATGCCACACGCGGCGCGTGAGGCATCCATAGGTCCGGTGCCTACGCTGGGGCGATGCGCATCCGCACCATCGCGATCATCGCCGGCGGCGTCGTCGCCGCGGGCGTGGTGGTGGCGTTCGCGGGGCCGGCGTTCTACCGCGACGTGATCGTGGGGCCCGCGGCGCCCGCGCCGACGATCACGGGCACGGCTGCGGGGGCGCTGGTCGAGGCCGCGGATGTCGAGGGGGCATGGCGGGTGGGCTCCGGCTCGTACGCCGGGTACCGCGTCGACGAGGTGCTCAACGGCACCGACGTGACCGTGGTGGGGCGCACCGAGCAGGTCACCGGCGAGCTCACCGTGACCGACGGCGCGCTGACCGCGGCATCCGTCACCGTCGACGTCGCCTCGATCGCGACCGATCAGGGCAGCCGCGACTCGTATTTCCGCAACACGGCGATGCAGACCTTCCGGTATCCGACGGCGACGTTCACGCTGACCGAGCCGGTCGTGGCGTCGTCCGAGGTGCGCACCGGCGCGGCGCAGCGGGTCACCGCGACCGGCGAGCTGACCCTGGCCGGGGTGACACGTCAGGTCGAGGTGAGCATGCAGGCCGTGTTCGACGGCGAGCGCGCCGAGGTGGCCGGGAGCATCCCCATCACGTTCGCCGACTTCGGCATCGACGCGCCGAGCCTCGGCTTCGTGCGGGTCGAGGACTCGGGGGCCGTGGAGTTCTCGCTCGTGCTCGTGCGGTGAGCTGCGCCCGCCGCGATCGGAGGCGCGCGCGGTCACTCCACGAGTTCGACGGGGCAGGCGGCCACACCCCCGACCCCGCGTGCCAGCGTGCGGTCGGCGGTCAGCAACCGCGCGCCGAGGGCCTCGGCGAGGGCGACGTTGGTCGCGTCGTAGGCCGTCACGTTCGCGCGCAGCTCCCAGATGCGCTCGAAGAACGGCTGCGCCGGCCAACGCCGGGCCGGAAAGTCGCGCAGGTCGACGAGCAGGTTCGCGGCGCGGCTCGGCTCGAGCACGCCCGCGGCGACCAGTCCGCGCGCGACCGAGACCGTCTCGACATCGGCCAGATGCGGCAGGTGCAGGTCATCCGCATCGGCGCGCATCCGCGCGGCCGCGCGCTGCCCGAGCGGGCTCATCGTCAGCAGCTCGATGAGCACCGACGCGTCGACGACGAGGGTCACGCCGCGTCGCGCTCCGCGCGCAGGATGCGCTGCGCGCTCTCGCCCAGGTCGACGGACCCCCGCGCACGCACACGGTCGAGCAGCTCGTCGAGCGTCGGCTGTGCGGCATCGCGCGCGAGGATGCCCAGCGCGTACTCCGAGAGGCTGCGCCCGGATGCCGCGGCCCGTGCCTTGAGCGTGCGCCGCACGTCTTCGGGGATGTCCCTCACCTGTAGCGTCGCCATGCAGATCAGTCTACGCGCATGCAGAGTGCATGGGGGTGCCAGCCCGGCCAGGTGGGCCGAGCGACTGCGCAGGCCGCGCGACGGGGCAGCCCGTACGCTGCCAGTCACACGACTGCGCCAGGAATCAGCATCCGCGCCACCGATCGACGGCGCAGTCGCCGCGACAAGGCGCAGCCGAAACGCGATCGCGTGACGCCGAGGCATCCCGTACGTACAATGGTTGTACAGCAGCAGGAGGGTGAGTGCGATGTCGGAGTCAGTGACGCGACCGTCACGCAGCCAGCGGATCAACCTGCGGGCGACGGCGCGTCAAGAGGCGTTGCTGCGTCGCGCGGCCGATGCGACGGATCACACGCTGACCGATTTCATCCTCGACAGCGCGGTGGACCAGGCCCAGCAGGTGCTCGCAAGTCGACAATGGTTCGCCGTGTCCCCACAGCAGTTCGACGAGTTCGTGCGGATGCTCGACGAACCGTTGCCCTCGACCGAGCGGTTCCAGCGGCTGTTCTCGCGCCGGTCCCGCTTCGAACCGGCCGGATGACCGGGCTCACCGCACCGCGACGACTGATCCGCTCCGACGACCGTCGGTCGTTCCGCAGCGGCGCGGCCGATCTCGACGATTGGTTCCACAGGTACGCCTGGCAGAACCAGCTCGCGAACAACGCGGTGACCTATGTGCTCACGGATGGCGACCGGATCGCGGGCTTCTACTCCCTGGCGATGGCCGCGGTCTCGAAGGATGCCGCGCCGCAGGCTCTGGCGCGGCATCGACCGTCGCAGATCCCGTGCATTCTGCTCGCACGCCTGGCCGTCGACGCGTCATACCACGGTCAAGGACTCGGGTGGGAGCTCTTGCGCGATGCGCTGCTGCGCGCGGTGCAGCTCAGCCGCAGCATCGGCGCTGCTGCGGTTCTGGTCCATTGCCGCGACGACGCCGCCCGAGCCTTCTACCTGCACAACGGTGACTTCTTGTCGTCGCCTGTCGACGACCTTCACCTGATGGTGCCCATCGCAGCACTGGAGAAGTTCGTCGACTGACCGGCGCGGGGCCGCGCGCGCCCTCACGCCTCGCGCAGCACCTTCTCCAGGGCCTTGCCGCGCGCGAGTTCGTCGACGAGCTTGTCGAGATAGCGGATCTTCTGCATGAGCGGGTCGTCGATGTCCTCGACTCGCACGCCGCAGACGACGCCGGTGATCAGCGACGCATTCGGGTTGAGGTCGGCGGCGGCGAAGAACTCCTCGAGCGTGGTGCCGTCGTCGAGGTGGCGCTGCAGGGCCCGCTGGTCGAAGCCGGTGAGCCACCGGATGACCTCGTCGAGCTCGGCGACGGTGCGTCCCTTGCGCTCGACCTTCTGCACGTAGAGCGGATAGACCGACGCCATCGGCATCCGATACACGCGCTCGGCACGGTTCATGCCGACATGGTACGCCGGGCCTCCGCGGCCGCCTCGGCCGCCGCGCCTCAGCGCCGCTCGTCCGCGCAGTCCTCGGCGGAGCCGACGAGCATGCCCAGCCCGATCCCCAGCATCCACGAGTCTTTGCTGATGGCGGTGCCGGCCTGACTCGGCCAGACGCTGCCGGGCTTGCGCAGCGCGGGGGTGCGCAGGTACATGCCGACCAGGCCCGACGAGAACCCGGTGAGCGCCGCGCCGGCGAGCCACGTCGGCACGAACGGGATCAAAAGCAGCGACCCGACCGTGATCTCGGTGATCGCGAGTGTGCGCACGAACCGTGCCGCCGGGATGCGTCTCAGCATCGGATACGCGCCGGTCGCGGCGCCGTACAGCCCGGCGACCTGGTCGGGGCCGGCCTTCAGCTTCTCGATTCCGGAGTGCAAGATGTACGCGCCGGTGGCCAGCCGTGTCGGCAGGTCACGCAGCCGCATCCGGGACCCTGTGCCCATGACGACCTCCTTGTCTGCGCTGTGCAGAATACGCCGGATGCCGCGGCTTGGCGAGGGGCGCGGCATCCTCGCCGGCGAGTGCAGGCGCCCGGCCGGCGAGGGGGCGATGCCCCACGACTGCGCCAGGAATCAGCATCCGCGCCAACGATCGACGGCGCAGTCGCCGAATCGTGGCGCAGTCGTGTGACCGGGCGTGCCGCACCGTGGCGCAGTCGCCGAATCCTGGCGCAGTCGTGTGATCCGACGTCGCCGGGTCGAGAGGTACTCCGGGGTCGGGTGTTCCGCGCTACTTCGTCTGATTCGGATGCCGCGTGTGCACCTGCTCGAGGTGCACGACGCGGTTGACCACGAAGTACCAGATGCGGGCACCGCCCGACAGCTCGTACTGCCATCGCTCGTGCGACTGGCCACCACGCGTGATCACACCGAGCTCACCACGCAGGGGATGAACCGTTGACGTGTGTTGCAGCGGATGCTGCGTCAAGTAGTCCCACGCGTCAGTCAGAACGTTCCGTTGCGTCGCGCGCAGGTCGCGCCATCCGGCCTCTGCTTCACGTGTGGCGAACACGAGTTCGTACTCGGTGCTCTTCGTCGGGCGAACGACCCGGGTGTTCCGCGCCATGGATCAGGGGCGCTCGACCTGCGGCGGAATGTCGAACCAGGTGAGCTCCTCGCCTCCGAGACCCGCAGCCACGGCGGCTGCCGTGGAACGCCAGGAGGCGAGTTCAGCGGCGGCGAGATGTGCCTGACCGGTCGCGAACGATCCGCGCGCTGCACGGACCAGGTCGGCCGCACACTTCTCGCGATCAGTCGGCGAAAGTGCGAGCATCCAGTCGAAGCGATCCGCAAGACGGTCGGCCAGGGACCCTTCGTCATCGAGAGACGCGGCGATCAGCTGCGCGGCGAACTGCAGCAGGGAGTCTCGTGCGTCGGCCTCGGCCCGGGTCATCAGAACGAGGGCCTCGCCATCGCGACGAGTCACCTCGACGGGCGCATTCTCGGCGGCCGCGAAAACCGGCGCCGGCTGGCGGGACAACTCTGAAGACTGGAACGAACGACGCGGAAGTGTCGCTGTCATGCCCTCAGTCTACTTCAGAAGTAGTTCTGAAAACAAGCGGGCACCGTTGCGAGTGCAGAACACGCCCGATGCCGCGGCTTGGTGAGGGGCGCGGCATCCGCCGCCAGCGAGGGCACGCGCCCGGCCGGCGAGAAGGCACCGCCCCACGACTGCGCCAGGAATCAACATCCGCGCCACCGATCGGCGGCGCAGTCGCCGAATCGTGGCGCAGTCGTGTGGCCGGCGATGCCGCGGGGTGATGGTGCGAGTAGCGGCACACGATCGGATGACGATCACCGACGGGCTCGATCCGGAGATGTGCCGTCGACAGGCTGGATGACGCGGCCCGCGCCCCCGGCGGCCTCGACGCGCCGGTTCAGCCTGTCGACGGCCCGCTCAGGCCGGTCGCCGTCGGCGGGATCGCACGACGGGTCCGCCCGCACTCCGACGCGCAGCGAAGAATTCCCGCGACGATGTCGATTCCGCTCGCGCCCGTTCGACGCGATAGTGAGAGGGGACGAGAGATCCCCACCGAACAGGGAGCAGTCAGATGAAGCACATGCTGATCATGCGGGCCACGGCCGAGGCGGTCGAGGCGTACAAGGACGTCGACTTCAACGAGGTGCTGACCGCGATGGGAAAGTACAACGAGTCGCTGATCAAGGCGGGGGTGATGCTGGCCGCTGATGGTCTGGCCGACGAGCCCGGGTATGTCGTCGACTTCTCGGCGCAGCCGCCGGTCGTCAGCGACGGCCCGTACGGAGAGGTGCACGAGCTGTTCAACGGCTTCTGGATCCTGCAGACCGCCACGGCCGAAGAGGCCCTCGAGTGGGCGAAGCGCTGCCCGCTGGGTCCGGGCAGCAAGCTCGAGGTGCGGCGCGTGCACGAGGACGCGGACTTCGACGCGTTCGCCGACAACGAGTACGTGCAGAAGTCGAAGGAGTGGCGGGCCCAGGCCGAACAGGCGTGAGGGCGGGAGCACGCCGAGCGGAGCACCCATGGATGACACCCGGCGCACGGTCGAGGCCGTCTGGCGCATCGAGGGCGCACGGATCACCGCATCCGTCGCCAAGATGACCGGCGACCTCGGCCTGGCCGAGGATGTCACGCAGGAGGCGCTCGTCGAGGCGCTGGGGTCGTGGCTGCGGGACGGCGTGCCGCACAATCCGGGGGCGTGGCTGACCGCGGTGGCCAAGCGCCGCGCGATCGACACGTGGCGGCGGCGGGAGCGCCTCGACGAGAGGTACGCGGCGATCGCGCGGGCGCTCGACGAGGCATCCGACGACGACTGGCAGCCGATCGACGACGACGTGCTGCGGCTGGTGTTCACGGCGTGCCATCCGGCGCTGTCGCGCGAGTCGCAGGTGGCGTTGACGCTGCGGGTGGTGGCGGGGCTGTCGACCGACGAGATCGCGCGGATGCTGCTGACGAGCGTGCCGACGGTGCAGGCGCGCATCACCCGGGCGAAGAAGGCGCTGGCGGCGGCGCGGGTGCCGTTCGCCACGCCCGATCCGACCCAGTGGCGGGAGCGGCTGGGCGCCGTGCTCGGGGTGGTGTACCTGGTGTTCACCGAGGGGTATGCCGCGACGGCGGGCGAGCGGTGGGTGCGGCCCGACCTGGCCGACGAGGCGATCCGGCTCGGCCGAGTGGTGGTGGGGCTGCTGCCGCGCGAGCCGGAGGTGTGGGCGCTGGTGGCGCTGATGGAGTTCCAGCGGTCGCGGTTCGCGGCGCGGGTCGACGGCGCGGGGTCGCCGGTGCTGCTGGCGGATCAGGACCGGTCGCGGTGGGACCACGGGCAGATCCGGCGTGCGGTGGCGGCGTTGCAGCGGGCGGATGCTGTGGCTCGCGCGCGCAGGACCGGCCGGGGCGCGTACGCCCTGCAGGCGGCGATCGCGCAGTGCCATGCGGTCGCGCCGAGCGTGGCCGAGACCGACTGGGCGCGGATCGTCACGCTGTACGAGGTGCTGGGGCGCGTCGCGCCGAACCCGGTGGTGGAGCTGAACCGCGCGGTGGCGGTGTCGATGGCGCAGGGTCCGGCCGAGGCCCTGGAGATCGTGGACGCCCTTGCCGAGTCGGATGCGCTGCGCGGCTCGCACCTGGTGCCGAGCGTGCGCGGCGAGTTGCTCGCGCAGCTGGGCCGGGTGGACGAGGCACGGTCGGAGCTGCTGACCGCCGCGGCGCTCACCGCCAATGCCGCACAGGCACGCGTGCTCCGGGAGAAGACCGAGGCGCTCGGCCGGGACGGATGACTGTGCCAGGCAGGGCTGCCGTGGTGCGACGCGTCGGTCAGCGCCGGGAGAGGATCGAGGTCACCCTCAGGCGTCCGGAATGAATCCAGACGTCCGAGTACTCGATCGGGTGGTTGTTCGAGAGGTAGGTCACCTGTTCGAGGTACTGCACGGGCCGCCCCAAAGGGATGTCGAGCAGCTCGGCGACATCGCCCTCGGCAGCCTCGGCGCTGAAGGTGCGCCTCGCGCTCCCAATGTTGAGCGAATACCGGCCTTCGAGCGTTCCGAACAGGCTCTGCGTCTCGAAGTCGACGTTCTCGATGCCGGGCGCGAAATCGGTCCGGACATAGTTGTAGAGGAGGGTCACTGGTCCGTCCGCCGTGCTGCGAAGACGCACCAGGCGCAGGACTGCACCTCCGGCGGGCACCTCCAGCAGCGCCGCGACCGGGCGGGGCGGGACGATGAGCTCCTGCGCGATCACGCGCGTGGCCGTCTCGATGCCTTGCCGCGCGAAGTCCTCCGAGAGTGTGGTGAGCTTCTGCGCGATGGCGGGTTCGATCGTGGTCGATGTCACGAAGGTTCCGCGTCCGCGGACCTGTCGCAGCAGCCCCTCCTCGATGAGCGTGGTCATCGCTCGGCGCAGCGTGCCGCGGCTCACGCCGAGCTGGGTCGCGAGCTCGGGCTCGCTCTGCAGCCGGTAGTGGGCGGGCCACTCGCCCGACGCGATCTTCGCCCGGAAGCTGTCGGAGATCTGGGTGTGGATGGCGACCGGCAGCTCCCTCTGGATGTCGGTGTCGCTCGCGTGCGCGGGGCTCACGTGATCTCCTCGGCTGTGATGGGTTGCGCGATGGCGTATCACCATCCCTATCTCACTTCTGGGTGTGGATGGCGATACGCTACCGGCACGGGTGTCACTCAGTAGCTCGTCGTGTTCTCGTCCGCACTGTCGGTGATGATCGACAGCCCCGCGCTGGTGCCCAGCAGCACCGCTCCGGCCCGCAGCAGCTCGAGAGCCTGCCGGTAGCTCTTGATGGAGCCCGAGGCCTTCACCTTGACGTTCCCGCGGGCGCGGTCGACCAGATAGCGGATGCTCTCCGGGTTCGCCGTCTCGATCTGTCCGCTGGAGGCGTTCTTCAGGTACGCGGCACCCGCCTCCATGGCGAGCTCGACCGCGGCCTCCTTCTCGGCGTCGGTCAGCAGCGGGAGCTCCAGCATGACTTTCACTGGGATTCCGCTGGCGCGGACGACACCGGCGATGTCGTCCCGGAACTCGTCATACATGCCGCTCTTGAGCCAGCCGACCTGCACGCCGATGTCGAGCTGCGTGGCGCCCTGCTTCGCGATCTGCTCGGCCTCCGCCGCTTTTCCGGCGCTGGTCATGACTCCCACAGTGGGGAAGTCGAGGGCCGATGCGACCTCGATGCCGGTACCGGCGAGCTCGCGCGCGACGAGCGAGACCCAGGAGGCCGGGACCATGGCCGCGTTGAACCCGTGCTCGACGGCCTCGCGCGCATGCGCGATCATCTCGTCGCGCGTCGAACCGACCTCGATCTTCGTGTGCTGGATGAACGGCGCCATCTCCGCCGGGGTGAGGGTGAGAGGCTGGGCGGCACTCGTGTCTGTCACGTCAGGTCCTTCTTTCGATTGGGTTGGGGTCTAGAGCTTGGAGGCGTAGTAGTCGGGTGCGACGACGCCTTCGCCGCCGAACCACTTGGGCACGTCGACACCGCAGTACAGGCCGACGTTTCCCCAGGGCTCGAAGGCGCCTGTGCGGACGATCACCTTGGCCTGCGCGGCGAGCTGACCGAGCACGTCCGCATGCGGACGGGTGCTGAACTCCGCGTCGCCGAACCGCTCCCGCAGCCACGCGTCCAACCGCGGATTGTTCGTGGGGACCTCATCGGCCCGCACGACCCCCTCGACCACGAGCTCGTCGGCGATCAGCCCCAGCACCGTCCGCAGGTCGGGCAGGTTCTCGGCGACGGCCAGGTCGATCCGGTCGGCCGCCGGCGGGATGGGGAAACCGGCGTCGACCACCATGATCAGGTCGGTGTGCCCCAGCGTGGCGAGGGCGCCGCTGAGGGGCGCGTTGAGGATGCCGTGACGCTTCATGTCGTTCCTTTCGTCTCCGCCTTACGCGGCTTCGCTTCCGGCGCCCGTGGCGAGCGCCATGATGGACTCTTCGGTGGCCTGTGCGGTCTCGAGGATCCCGGCGACGCGGCCCTGGGACATGACGATGATCCGGTCGGTCGCCGTGAGCAGTTCGGGCAGATCGGATGACGAGCACACGATCGCAATCCCCCGGTCCGCGAGCTGGAACATCTCCTCGTAGATCTCGACCTTCGCCCCGACATCCACCCCTCGCGTGGGCTCGTCGAGCATCAGGACCTTCGGATCGATCGCCAGCAGTCGTGCAAGCAGCGCCTTCTGCTGGTTGCCGCCCGACAGGCTCGTGATCGGCTGCGACGTCGCGGCCGTCTTGACGTGCATCCTCTTCGCGAGGGTGCCGGCGTACGCGTCGAGATGACGACGCCGGAGCAGGCCAGCGCGGGAGAAGCGCCCGGTGACCAGCGCCCCGATGTTCTCGGCCACCGACATCGTGGTGAGCAGTCCCTGGGCCCGGCGCTCCCCGGGAAGGAAGCCGAGTCGGCGACGGACGCTCTTCGCCGGTGTGCGGGCGTCGTAGGCCTCTCCGAGTATGGAGACGGTGCCGCGACGGCCCGGGACGGCCCCGAAGATGTTCGCCAGCAGCTCGACACGGCCGGAGTCGGGCAGTCCGGCGACGCCGACGATCTCGCCGGGTCGGACGTCGAAGCTGACATTATCGTGACGCGGCCCGCTCAGACCGTCCACGACGAGCGCAGGGGCCACGTCCGCCGCCGTGGCCGCGTGCTCCCGCCCCGCGAAGTGCCCGAGCTCTCGACCCACCATCGCCGCGACCGCCCGCTCGGGGGTGACCTCGTCTCGCCGCCACGAGCCGACGTGCCGCCCGTCCCGCAGCACCTCGACGCGGTCGCACAGCGCGAAGACCTCCGGCATCCGGTGAGAGACGTAGACCATCGTGGTCCCCGCCTGCTTGAGCCGCCCCATCAGGTCGAACAGACGGTCCGATTCGGCCGGGGTCAGCATCGCCGTGGGCTCGTCGAGGATGAGGACCCGGCATCCGCGGGCGACGGCCCGCGCCACCACGACCAGCTGCTGGATGGCCAGGTCGAGACCGCGGAGCCCCGCGGACGGATCGATGTCGAGGCCGAGCTCGCCGAGGAGGTCGCTCGCGCGCTCCTGCATCCTGCGCTTGGCGGGGAAGAGGCGCGACCCGGGCTCGACGCCCACGAGGATGTTCTCCGCGACCGTGCGATCGGGCAGCAACGACAGCTCCTGCGGGACGATCGCGACCGAGTGCTTCGTGAGCACCGTGTTCGGGTCGTACGACGAGATCTGCTCGCCGAAGACCGTGATGCTCCCGCCGCTGGGCGGCTGCAGACCCGCGAGGATCTTCAGCAGGGTCGACTTGCCCGCGCCGTTTTCGCCCAGGAGAGCCGTGATCTCGCCTGCGGTGATGTCGAAGCTGACGTCGTCCAGGGCCTTGACGGGGCCGAAGCTGCGCGTGACCCCCTCGATCCGGACGGCGACTTCGCGAGGCGGCGCCTCACCGCTCTGCGACGGGAGCATCGTCCTCAGTCCTCCACCGTCGCCTCGGACAGGTTGTCCTTGGCGATGAACTGCGCACCGGTGTCGACGCCGGCGATGGCTGTACCGTTCTTCAGGAAGTCGGCGAGCACCTTGACCGCCTGGTAGCCCTGCTCGGTCGGGTTCTGGCTGATCGTGAAGGACACGACGCCCTTCTGGATGTACTCAACGGTGGCCGAGAGCAGGTCGAAACCGCCCATGGCGATCTTCCCGGCGTTGCCGGACTGGTCGATCCACTTCGCGGCGGCCGTCGTGGAGCAGCAGTCGAGACCGGCGACAGCCACGACGTCGGACTGACCGGCCATCGTCGATTCGACGGTGTTGTAGGCGGCGTTGGGCTCGTTGCCCACGTTCACGGGGCCGACGACGGTCAGCTTGCTGCCTTCGATGCCCTTCTGGAATCCGCTGAAGCGGTCGTGCGACCAGCCGGCCCCGGTGTCGAGGGAGAACACGACGACCTTGCCGGCCGTGTCCTTGCCGACCGTCTCGACGAGCTTCTCGGCCTCGGACTGCCCGGATGCTGTGAGGTCCTGGCCGACGAAAGCCATCTGCTTCGAGTCCGGGTTGTCGGTGTTGAACGAGATGATCGGGATGCCGGCGTCATACGCCTGCGCGATCACGGGCTTGAGCGCATCGCTGGACGCCGACGAGACCGCGAGTCCGTCCACGGACTTCTGCTGGATGAGGGTCTGCAGCTCGGACACCTGCTTGGCCGCGTCGCCGCCGGTTGGGCCGATGAGCTGCACGTCGACGCCGAGCTCGGTGCCCGCCTTCTGCATGCCGGCCTTGATGGGGGTCGCGAAGGCGAGCGACGGGTCGTGGTAGCTGAGCTTGATGCGCAGCGTCTCGCCATCGTCGATGCGCTTCTGGATGTAGTCGGCGAGATGGAACTCGCCGTCGCCGCCGGCGCCGGGCGCACCGGAGGTGATCGCGCCGCAGCCGGTTAGGGACAGGGCGGCCGCAGCGGCCAGGGCGCTCCACGCGATCAGGCGTTGGGCGCGAATACGGAGGGACATCGGTGCTCCTTTGATCCGAACTTCTTGATGATGGTGATGGGTGATGCGCCTCGTAGGCGCGACAGAGCGGGCCCGGGTAGCCGGCTCAGGCCTTGCTCTTCCGACGTTGCTGCCATGTGTCGGCCGCGACGGCGGCGATGATGACGAGACCCGTGATCACGGTCTGCCAGAACGACGAGATCCCGTTGATGTTGAGGATGTTCTGCAGGATGCCGATGAAGACGACGCCGATGATGGTCCCCCACATCGTCCCGGACCCGCCGAAGAGGGCCGCGCCACCGATGATGACAGCGGAGATCACGGTGAGCTCGAGGCCAGTGCCGGTCACGCCCTGCACGTAGGAGAGGAACGAGAGCCCCAGCACCCCGGCGACGGCGGCCGTGAACCCGGAGAGTGCGAACGCGGCCACCTTGACCGTCTTCACGTCGATGCCGACCAGTCGTGCGGCCTCCTTGTTCCCGCCGACCGCGTAGGTGTTGAACCCGAGTCGCGAGCGAGACAGCAGCACGATGCCGATCGCGGCCAGCACGACGAAGATCACGAACTGCATCGGGACGATCCCGAACAGCCGGCCCTGCCCGAGCAGGTTGAACTCGGCGACGCCGGGCCGGCTCGAGCTGAGCGAGATGGGGGCTCCGTCCGAGATCAGAAGCGCGACGCCACGGAACACGCTCAGCGTGCCGAGGGTGACGATGAAGCTCGGCACGCCGAGCAGGACGACCGCGAGTCCGTTCAGGATGCCGGCGACCGTGCCGACGGCGACGCCCAGCGCCGACGCGAGAGGCCAGGGCGTGCCGGCGGCGATCGCCATCCCGGTGCAGATCGCGGCCAGAGCGTAGATGGACCCGACCGAGAGGTCGATCTCGGCATTGATGATGACGAAGGTCGCACCGATCGCCATGATCCCGATCTGGGAGATCTGCTGTCCGACGGAGAGCAGGTTGCCCGTCTGGAGGAAGCTGGGCGAGAGGATGGCACCGAGGATGATCAGCAGCACGAGGGCCGCGAGCACGCCGACCTCGCGGGCGTGGAGAAGCTTGCGCGGGTTGAAGGCGGCACGGCGCGCGCTCACGGCGGTGGCGGTCATCGGTTCGCTCCGATCGGGAAGGGAAGATCAGCACGGGTCGGAAGCGCCGGGATGACTCCGGCGATCGTGACGGTGTGCGCGGCGGCATGCGCCGCGCCGCGGGCCGCGGCGGCCAGCTCCGCACCTCCGGCGAGACCGACCGCGAGTGCTGCGGTGAACGAGTCGCCGGCGCCGGTCGTGTCGACGACGTCCTCAACGCGGACGGGCGCCACGGCGGTCACGCCGTCGCTGGTGGCCAGCAGGGCGCCGGCCTCGCCGCGCGTGAGGATCACGCGTGCGCCCGACCGCGATACGAGGCGGGAGACCAGCTCGGCGTCGTCGAGTCCGTGATCCGCTTGGAGGCCGAGCAGCACGGGCGCCTCCGACTGGTTCGGGGTGACGACGTCGATGTACTTCCACGCCTCGTCAGGCAGGCGCTTCGCCGGTGCGGGGTTCAGCAGCGTGAGGGTGCCCTCCTCCCGCCCGATTCGGAGGGCTGCGACGACCGCGTCAAGGGGGATCTCCATCGAGACGACGAGGACGTCGGAGGAGGCGATCTCCTCACGGAAGGTCTCGACGGCGGAGACATCCAGCGCGTCCAGCGCACCGGGAGCGATGACGATACGGTTCTCGCCGCTGGGCTCCACGAGGATGAATCCCACCATCGTCGCCGCGTCCTCGACGACCACGACGTGCCGGCTGTCGACGCCCTCCCGCTGCCAGAGCTGTTTCGCGGCGACCCCGTAGCCGTCGTCGCCGATGGCGGTGAGGAACGATACGCCCGCCCCCAGCCGCGCGGCGCCGATCGCCTGGTTGGATCCCTTGCCGCCGTGCCCGTCGTCGAACGTGCCGTCGGAGAGAGTCTCTCCCGGAGCCGGCATCCGCGGCACTCGCATCGTCAGGCCGACGCCGTAGCTGCCGACCACCGCAATCTTCATTGATCCGCCTCGCCGCGTTTTGTATGTGGACAACTATGTACATGTACTATCCACGAGAGCGCCACGGATGTCAAGCCTGACTTCACCCACTAGTGGTGGTGAGGGAGTGTCGAGGTGCGGCTGATCCGAGTTTTCTTCGGGGCCTGTGGTGGGGTGGGGTCGCCGAGAATTGATGGCTCTTCGTAATCAAGGGTGTCGCGCTGGCGTGAAGCCCCGGCTTCGAGGAGGCTGCGCACGATGTCGTGGGTAAGGTTCCGGAACCCGAGCGCTGCGCCGCGGAGGTGCTCGAGGCGCCCGTTGATCGCCTCCGTCGGGCCGGTGCTGGTTCCGGGCCGGTCGAAGAACGCAAGGATGTCGGTGGCGCGTTGCTTCAACGTCCGACCGAGTCGGCGAATCTCGGTGAAAGCGGCGGGGACGCCGCTGCTGACAGCGTCGATCACCGCCTGCATCATCTGCTTGCCCTTGTTCTTGTCGGGTTCACGGTAGGCGGCGACGATGCGCTGGTAGATCCCCCAGGTCGCTTCGACCTCCACGTGCTCCTCGACTGCGAACACCGCGTCCAGCCGCGTGGTCTGCTTCTCGGTGCGGAGCCGGCGGTCCCCGACACACCCTCAACTGCGAAGAGCCCGATAACAGGGACCCGCAATCGCGGGGCGCGGCACCTGGCATCCTTGACAGATGACGCTTGCCCGCGACATCCCGAACGTCCTCGCCTCGTTCCGCACGAACCGACGCGACATGTGGACCCGCGCCGCCGACGAGTTCGCGTTCGAAGCCGAGCAAGCCATTCCGCTGTTGGCCGACATGGCCGAGGACTATGGCGCGAAGGATGTCATCCCGGTCGTGCGCAAGGCCATCGCGAGCACCTTCCGCGTGCTGATGCGGGCGGACGATTCGAACGGCAGCATCCAACTCGTCATCGCTGAGCTGCTGAACCTGCATGCCGAGCTGTGCGCGCAAGAGCCACCGGCTCCGGCGACGCTGGCGGCGTGGATCCAGAAGCAGCAGTTCGGTGAACTCGGCGAGTATTTCAGGATCGACGTCGCCGACTACGAAGAGGCCCTCGGCGAGCGCGGGCTCGCGCGCTTTCAGGAGCAGCTCGACAAGCGCTGCGCCGAGCTGTCGTCGTTCACCGAGAGCCCCGAGCTCGAGTTCAGCCACGACGACGGGTGGCACGCCCGGCACGCCCTGCGCTACAACCTGCAACGCCTCGCCGTGCTGCGCGAGGACGAAGAGGCGATCATCCGCACGCACGGCGGCGACCTGCCGCGGGCACATCTGCGCGCCGCCGCGGCGAAGGCGCTGGCCGAGGCCGGCTTCGTCGACCGCGCCGCCGACGTCGCGCACGAGGGTATGGACCTGCCCGGCGGTGACTTCCAGCAGCAGGAGTGCGGTGAACTCTGGGTTGAGCTGGTCTCGCGGGCGCGTCGAGCCGATGCCGCAGCCGCCGCGTTCGAGGTCTTCGAGCGCTGGCCGACCGCGGCGAACGCGCAGGCGTGGCAGGAGCAGGCCGGCGATGCGTGGCGGCTGAACCGCGAGGCGGCGATCGCTCGGATGCGCGAGCACGTGCGGGAACTCGTGTCGTATCTGCTCGCCGACGGCGACGTCGAACGCGCCTGGCGCGAGGCGTTGCAGGCAGCACAGGACGGCCGGTCGCTGCCGCCCGACTTGTGGGACGAGCTCGTCCGCCGCTACGCGAAGATCGACCCGGTTGCGGTGCTTCCGGTGATGGTGCAGCTGATCGACGATCGCCTCGTCGAGGCGAACACGCGCGTGTATCCCGGAGCGGTGCGGCGCATGACGACGCTGCGCGCGGCCGCCCGCGATGCCGGGACGCCCGAGTTCGCCGAGCGGTTCTTCGCCGAACTGCGCACCCGCCACGCACGCCGATCGTCGTTGATCGGGCGAATGGATGCCGCTGGCCCATGACGCTGTGACCGAAGCCCGGCGACGCGGCGACACGGTGCACGCCGGGTGCCGCGATCAGAACGGTGGTACGGAGTCGCCGTCGAACCGGCTGCGGACCGGGTGCGGGTGTTTCGCGTTCGGGGGGATGAGGGCGACGGGCTCGAATCGGACGGTGCCCGGTGGTCTGGTGTGGTGGACGCGGCCTGTCGGGGCGGTCCAGCGAAGGATTCCGCCGGGGAGTTGCTGAACGGCCCAGTCGGTCTCGTGTTTGAGCGTATGGTGCCGCTCGCAGAGGTGCTCGAGGTTGCACAGGCAGGTCGGCCCGCCGTCTGCGTACGCGACGGTGTGGTCGATATCGCATCTTTGGGCGGGGCGGCGGCAGCCGGGGAACCGGCACTGCTGGTCGCGGACCTGCAGGAACAGCCGCTGGCCGGTGTTGGGCCGGTACCGGTCGATGCTGACCGGCACCCCGGTGCACGGGTCGGTGAACACGCGCACCCAGGTCGGGGCGGCCGCGGCGAGGTGCTTCGCGGTGTCGTCGTCGATGGGCCCGAACCCGGCCACAGTCGCCCCGCCGACGGTCTGCCCTGCCAGCGCGGTGGCGGGCACGGTGACCTGCACGGTCGCGGTGATCGCTCCGAGAGCATCCTTCGCCTGTTCCGTGGTGCCGTGCCCGTCGGGAGCGCCGGTCAGCAGCAGGTCGCAGACCACATCCGCCATGATCTGCGCGTGCGTGCGCTCATCGAAAACCGGCGTCTCACCGGTGGCATCCATATCGGCCGACCCGTCATCGACCGCGCCGGTCTTCTCGGCCGCGCCGGCCTTCTCGGCAGCGCCGGTCACGGTGTCGGTCGTGCCGGACTTCTCGGCGGCTTCGGCTTCGGCCTTTTCGGCGGCGTTCTGTTCGCACAGTTCGGTGGCGATGTCGTGGATGCGGTTGTACGCTCCCACGCCTTGCGCGGTGGGCACGTCGACGGTGAGCCGGGTGATCCCCGGTTCCAGCTGCCGGACGGTGACCTTGCGGCGCTGCACCGCCTCGTGCACCCGCTGCTGGGTGCCTTCGGGGTCGAGCCGCACCACGAGCCCGTCCAGCGCGGGCTTCAGTTGTCCAGGGGTCATCTCGACGGCCATGTCGAGGGCGACCGCTTCGTATTCGCGGCGCACCGTGGCGTCTTGAATCTGGATCCCGGTCTCGGCGATCAGTGTCGCGTGTTCGGGTGAGATCTGCCCGCACGAGGCATCGCACAGCGTCTCGCGGAACTCGTTGTTCAGCACCCAGGCGAGCGAGACTTTGCGAGCGACCTGCCATTCACTCAACCGCAGCGCAGCGGCAAGTTCGGCATACACCTCCCGCAGCCCCAGTTCGGAAGAGGCCGTGATCGCGCCGACCCGGGCGCCGCGTTCGCGTTCTCGCTGCTGCACCAGGCCGGCGACGCGGTCGAAGAAGAACATCTCGGCCGCGAACGCGGCCGCCGTCCGCTGCCGGCAGCGGGTGATGTGGTCGACGAGTTCATCCAGGTCGGCGATCGCGCCGGGCAGGCTCACAGCTGGTGATACCGACATGCGCTCCACCCCCTTGGTTCCGAGCGACTGAATCCAGTGTATAGAACAGAGCAACGAATGGCAAGGGTCAGTGGGCTTGTTTTTCGAGGATTTTCGGCCGACGGAGTCCGCGCTGCACGTACGGCTCCCGTCTCACCATCGAACTTCATATCGAACACGACCACGGCCGTCGCGTCGCATGTGTGTCCAGGCCCATGCACAGCCGCTCCGTTCCTCTCAGCGCCATACCGGGGCCGCAGTCCTGTGAGCTCGCGAAAGGATGCTGCTGTTCCGTCGCCCCGCCGCGGTGCAGCACAGCACGCGACACCGTCATAGACCTGGAAGCGGCCGCCACCGACCGGCACTCACGTGGCGCATCGGCGGCGCGGGCGCATCGGCGCTGGATACGATGAAGAACGAACGAGGCAATCGACGGACCCAACCGTGTGCGCGGCGGAGGTCACAGACGGCAGGGCCCAGTCTCTCACCGGTACGCGGGCGCCGAGAAGCACGGGAGCGCAAGAAGCACGCGAGCGCCGACCTGATGACACGCGTGGCCGCTTCGGCAAGATGACGGCGTCGCATCCCGAATCACACCCTCGACCGTGCCCACGGCGAGCGCATCCCTATACCCTGAGGAGCCCACGGTGACCGTGAACCCCGCCCCCGCGGCATCCCTCACCGCACAGCAGCTGGATCGTGCCGTGGGCGCGGTGCTGGCGTCGGCGGCGGGCGATGCGCTCGGGTCGCAGTACGAGTTCGGGCCGGCGCTGCCCGACGAGGTGACGCCCGAGTTCGGGATGGGGCACTTCGGCCACGCGGTGGGCGAGTGGACCGATGACACGAGCATGGCGATGCCGATCCTGCAGGTGTTGGCGGCGGGCCGCACGCTCGAGCAGACCGACGCGCTCGACGAGATCGTGGCGCGGTGGCGGGAGTGGTCGCTGACCGCGAAGGACGTGGGCGTGCAGACGAGCGGCATCCTGTCGCGGCTGCACACGCCGACGGCGGATGCCGCGACCGCGCTGTCGCGGCAAGCACATCGCGCCGCGGGGCGCAGCGCCGGAAACGGGTCGCTGATGCGCACGGGCCCGGTGGCGCTGGGGTATCTGCACCGATCGCCGGCAGAGCTGGTGGCCGCGGCGGGCCGGGTGGCACAGCTGACGCACTGGGAGGACGACAACGTCGCCGCGTGCGCGATCTGGTGTCTGGCGATGCGGCACGGCGTGCTGACCGGCGAGCTCGACGTGCACGGTGCGCTGGACGAGTACATCGCCGTGCTGCGCGGCGCCGAGCCGCAGGGCGGGGCGGGCGGGCACGACGAGCCCGAGCATGTGCGCGACGTCGCGGCCGTCGAGGCGCGCTGGCGTTCACTGATCGACGAGGCTCTGGCCGCAGGCATCCATCCCCGTGACTTCCGGGCGCACAACGGCTGGGTGGTGCGGGCGTTTCAAGGGGCGCTGGCGGCGGTGGCGGGGTCGCGGTCGGTGACGGATGCTGTGGAGCGGGCGGTGCGCGGGGGCAATGACACCGATACGGTCGCGGCGATCGCCGGGGCGCTGGCGGGGGCGGTGTACGGGGGCAGTGCAGTGCCGTCGGCGTGGCGGCGCCGGCTGCACGGGTGGCCGGGCATCGATGCGAACGAGCTGGCGCGGCTGGCCGTGCTGGCGGCGCGGGGCGGTGCGGTCGACGCGCAGGGATGACCGATCGCGGCGCGGGTGCCGGTGGGGGTGGATCGGCTGGTCATGCGTTCAGGTGTCGGGCCCGGTCACGCGCCACCGCGCTCAGGACTTGATGTCCTCCAACTCAGCCTCAAGATCGACACCCGTGACATCCATGAGCTCATGAGCTGAGTCGGCCTCCACCTCGACCAGCTCGACCCGTTGGAGCCGACGCTCCACCGCGCGCGTCCGCCGGCCGGCCTCGGACACCGTGTTCTGCGCCGTCTGCAGCTGCTTCTCGAGTTTGGACCAGACCTGACCGTACTTCTGGAACTCAGCCTTGGCCGCGCCCAGCACCTGCCAGACTTCCGAGCTACGCTTCTCAATCGCGAGCGATCGAAATCCGACTTGCAGGCTGTTCAACAGTGACATCAGTGTCGTCGGCCCAGTGACGAGGATCCGCAGCTCACGCTGCAGACGCGCGGCGAGTCCTGGCCGGCGGATGACCTCAGCGAACAGCCCCTCGGTGGGAAGATACATCACAGCGAAATCCGTGCTGTACGGCGGTTGGATGTACTTCTGCGAGATGAGCCTCGCCTGCGTGAGGACCACCCGCTCGAGTTCCTTGCTCACGGCCTCGACCGTGACCTTGTCGCCATCTTCGTGCGCCTGAAGCAGTCGCTCGTAGTCCTCCTGTGGGAACTTCGAATCGATCGGAAGGTAGACGGGTGTCCCGTCCTCGTCCCGTCCAGGCAGCCGCACGGCGAATTCGACCCGCTCCGTGCCACCCGGCTTGATCGCGACATTCTCTTCGTACTGTCCTGGGGTGAGGATGTCCTCCAACTGGCGCGACAGCTGCACCTCGCCCCAACTTCCACGGTTCTTCACGTTCGTGAGCACACGCTTGAGTCCACCGACATCCGACGCGAGGGCCTGCATCTCGCCGAGGCCCTTCTGCACCTGTTCCAGCCGCTCACTCACGAGCGTGAACGATTCACCCAGTCTCTTCTCGAGTGTCCCCTGGAGTTTCTCGTCGACGGTCTCACGCATCTTCTCAAGCTTGGCCTCATTGCCGGCCCGCATCTTCTCGAGCTCCACGCGGAGCAGTTCTTGAAGTTCGGTGTGCTTTGCGGCGGTCGCCTTGTCGAGCTCTTGGATCCGGTCGGCGTTCTCCCGCAGTGACTTCGTCAAGCTCTCACGGAGCTTCTCATCGACGGTCTCGCGGATCTTCTCGAGCTTGGTGTCGTTGTCACGCCGGAGCGTCGTGAGATGGTCTTCGACTTCTGTACGGAACGCCGTCTGCCAGTCCGCCTGCGCCGCGCGCTCGGCGTCGAGCTTGGTACCGATCTCACCGACTGTGCGCCTGAGTTCCTCCTGATACTGCGCGTCACTCTGCTGACGGGCGAGACGATCCCGGTCCGCCTGTTCCCCCTGCGCCTTGGCCGCCCAGGCGAGGCGCCCGTCAAGCTGTTGCTGGCTCTGGGCGAGTGCAGCCAAGAGTTCCGCGCGTTGACCGGCCTGATCCTGACGGCTCCTACCTTCCAGCTCCCGAATGGCTTCGTATACGGGAGTGAGCTCCGCGGTCACACCGCCTCGAGGACGGAAGACGATGATGAGGATCAAGACCGTCGCACACAACAACAAGCCGATAATGCTGATAATCAGAGCAGCTGTTTCCACGGAACCCCTCCTTGAACGGCACGGGCACTACCTGAATGCGGCACCCTCCATTAGAACTCTCTCACACCCCTCCGACATCATCACAGCATGGCCGCCAAACCGGCTTTTCGGGCATCTGGTGGGGGTCATGGCGTGAGGCCGCCGGCGGCGAGCAGTATGTGTAGCCGGTAGTTGTGCCTGTTGCGGTAGCCGCGCGCGCCGGCGGTGGAGTTCGGTGATCCCGTTCGCGGCTTCGGTGCCGCCGTTGTTGGCGCGGTGGGTGGTGAAGTAGGCCAGGAACGCGTCGCGCCAGCAGCGGACGGTGCGGCCCGGGCGGGCGATCTCGGGAATCGGGGAGGTGCGGAACGTGTCGACGACCTTCTCGGCGATCGGCCGCCCCTCGGCAAGGTCCTCTTGGGGGTAGGCGAAGCGGAGGTGCTGCGCGCACTGCCGTACGACGAACACCTCGTCATGGGCAGATTCGGCTTCGATCGCGGTGGTCAGCCTGATCTGCTGTTTGGCGGTGAGGTTCTCGAGCCGGGACTGGTCCTCAGCGAGCTTCACGCGTTCAGGTTCGACAGCCAGCCACACCGTCTTCCACAACGTGCCCAACTGGCGGGCGAGCCCAGCGATGGTCGCGTGTTCGCGACGCAGTTGCCCGATCGCAGCGGCGACGGCACGCGTGGTGATCGACCCGCCCGCTGCGACCAGTGCCGGAAGCTGCTCGACGAACGTCTTCCGTGGGCAGCCCTCATCGACGCATCACCAGACCCGTTGCCGCCACACGATCCGCTCCCGCGTCGCGCCCAGGACATCGTGCAGCACGCGGTAGCGACGGCCCCGGCCGACAGCGACGACGCCGCACCCCGGCCACCCGGTCGGCGTCGAGGGGCTCGAGACCGTCACGACCAGCAGCCTGTCGCGACGGGCGACGTCCTCGGCATGGACGCCGTCGACGCCGAGCAGCAGATCGCAAGGTCGGACGTTGCCGCCGGAGTGGAGCACCAACCTCGCGTCCGCAGCGGGCACTGTATGCCTCACGCGAGTAGTTCGTGAGCGAGCCGATCCAACATCTGCACGAGCTCGATCGGCGTTCCATGCAGCGAGACAGCGTGGGCCACGATGTCGACGCCTGCCATCGGAATGGAGTATGTTCGCGGTTCAACCTCGCCGGAGGCATAGATAAGGTGCGCTCGTCGCAGACCAAAGGCGAGGGCGTACGCGACTGCCTGGTATATGTCCGCGTTCGGCGGCGACCCGTCGTTCGCGCCCCAGCTCTTGTACTTCGTGTCGGCGACGGCAACCGGTTCGCCCATCACGCGGAGAACGATGTCGGGCCGCAGGGGTATGCGCCTACCGTCATCGAACCAGCTCGAGCGATCCTGAAGATCGACGTCGTAGCGATGCGGTGAAAGCGTACGCGCGAGCCCTCGGCCGACGAATCGCTCGAACAGGTGTGCCGGCTCAACAAGGACCGTGCCCGCCCTGTGGAGCCCGCTCACCTGCGCGAACGACGTCGCGTTCAGGATCGCTCGAGCGATCTGCAGCGGGAACTGCAGGTACCTCGTCTGACGAGTCGCCGACGGCAACCGAATACTGATGCCGACCGGGAGAACTCCAACCTCGCTGAACAGGACGAGTAGCGCGTTTGCGCGGCGGCAGAGGTCATCGGAAAGATCCGCGAATCTCAGCACACGCCGGAGCGCGGTGTGAAGAATCCTGTTCTCATAGATGTCCTCGGTGAACTCATCCACAACGAGCGCGAGGGGAATCGGCATCCCCGGCCGAGAGTTCAGCTGGCGAGCGATGTCCCACCGTCCGCGGACGATGAGGGCGGTCTGCCGCTCTTCGCGGTACCCCTTGACCAGACCTTGCCGGGTCGCACCCTCGACCGCAGCGATGAGGGCCGATGCGAGCGCAGACGGCAACCCGGCATCCTCGTCGACCATCAGATTAGCGTCGAGCAGCGAAGTGTGCACGGCCCCCACAGAGGCCATGAACACCAGGTTGCGCAGCGGCACTTTCGGTCTGATCATGACGGTCGAATCGCCGACGACCACGCTCCCCACCTTGGAAACGTCGGAGACCAGCCATACCTGGGGTTCCTCGGTCGGCTCCACTGTGCACACGTCGAGCCCCCGCAGCGCGAGCGCTTCTGCCTGCGTCAGCGTGACACGCGTCGTACCAATCTCGTCGATGTGGACGGTATGCATCGGCCTGGTGAGCACGATCATGGCGAGACTCAGCGCGCACTCGCGGAGCGTGCAAGCCGGGCTATGATCGCCTCGAGCCCGAAACGCGCCCTCACGTCGACACCGGTGCCGTAGTGCCGCTCTTCGAGCAGGGGCAGAAGGCTCTCATCCCACGTTGCGCGCAGGTCCTCGTGTGTCAGGGTCTCAGGTCGGAGCAGATGACTCGGCCCGATCTTGTCGTCTCGGTTTCCGACAGCCCGATTGAGTTCCTCGAACAGTTGCGCCACGGGCAGCGTCTGCGGATGCTTCTGGCTCCAGCGTTCGAGAATCCCAGCAACGGGCGCGTCATCCGGATGGAGTTCGAAGAACGAGAAGCGGCGGCGCATTGCCGAGTCCAGCAGCGCAATCGACCTGTCGGCCGTGTTCATGGTGCCAATGATGAAGACGTTCGAAGGCAAAGCAAACGTGGTCGACCCGTCGATGCCGGAACCCTCGTAGAGCAGGCGGATCTCCTCGTCTCGGTACTCAAGCAGGTAGTACAGCTCTCCGAACACCTTCGACAGGTTCGCGCGGTTGATCTCGTCGATGAGCAGGATGTGCGGCTGATCGGGATTGGCGCTCGCTTGTTCGGCGATCGTCCACAGCGGTCCGTGCGAGAGTGTGAAGGCAAGTTGACCGTCGTTGTTTGTCTTCGGTCGATACCCCGCAAAGAAGTCCTCGTAGGTGTACGAGGGGTGGAACTGAATGCGATGCACCGATCCGCCCCGTGCCGTCACGGCTTCAGCGAGCGCCTTGGCGACGTAGGTCTTACCGGTGCCGGGCGGACCATAGAAGATGATCTGTCCACGGCGGTGCAGCGCGCGGAGGACAGCTGAGATCCAGCCTTCATCGAACAGGAGTTCGTCGGCCAGCTTGTGTGTGTCGATACCCCCCACCGTGAACGCTTTTCCGGTGCCGACCTGTCGCGTCTCTTGCTCAGGCTCGTCCCCGACTTCGGTCTCGGGCTCCGGCTGTGATGGTGCGGGATGCCAGACCGAATAGTACGGCTCGGCGTAAAGACCGACGGTGGCGTTGCTCTTCACCTGCAGGGCGATGATGATCCTCTGCAGGTCGACATCCCCGTCACCGCTTGACTCGCCGCCGATCTCTCCCGCAAACGCCTCTGCGATTCTTCGACGATCTTCGGGCGCAACGACTGGACCGAAGAACCCCGGGTGAGCAAGGTACATGAGGGAGTACCGCTGGGTGGGAAAAGCGTCGCCGGGAAGACTCTGCACGAGCGAACGCCAGGCGAGCGGTTCTCGGAGTGCCTCCTCTTGCGCATGTTCATCGAGGTCTTGCCAGGCGAGGGCCAGGTCGAGGATGAGCGTGACCGCCTTGACAATATTCGATTGCATCCCTTGACCTGGATTAAATGATCCACCGCTGAACGCCTCCTCGATCGTCCGTGGAATGACCACGGGGTGCTTCATAAGACTAAGCACGCTCTTGATCCGCTCAGTCTTGCGCGCCTGGCCGATAGCCTTGCTGATCGGCAGCACCTGCAGGGTGAGTACCTCGACCATCAGAAGGATCTCGTCGTCCGGCGCGCCGGCCAGTTGATTCGTGATGTTGTCGAGAAAATGCGTGGCCGTCACCGGCGCATTCGCCCAGCGATCGTGCAGCCTCTCCACAGTCGATCGCGACCAGATGTCGCGTCCCGGACTGAAGACGGACTCACCCGTCTTGAAGGCCAGTTCGAAGAAGTCGGCTGCGGCGCGAACAACCCGCCGCTGATAGATGTTGGCAGCCACCCACATACGCGGGAGCGCGTCGCGTTCCTCCTCCTGCGAGCGTGAACGCACCTCGCTCGACTTCGCACGCATCGCACGGAAGAACTCGTTGGTATCCGTTAGCTGATCCAGAGCCTCGGCGCCGGTACCGGTGATCTGCCAACGTCCGCTCCCGTCAGCAGCTTTGAGGAGCCATCCCGCGTCGACGAGGTCCTGAGACATCCAGTTCCAGTCCTTCTTGGCCCGTGACGCACCACCGGGCGTGGTTGCTTCAGCCTCGTGTGCGTTCAGGGGCCACTGCTTTTCGACCAGTTCCCAAACGTCACCAGCCTGCATCTCACCGCCCACACCGACGTGGTCCTTCAGCACCTGCAGAGTGGCACGGGTGCGCTCAGCGCGCCGGACTGGCTCTTCCATCAATGACCTCCATGGGGATGAAGCAGACACCAGAACATCTACCACACGCCCCAGACGCCGCAGCCCGTGATCGAGTTGCGGCGCTCGGCTCGAACCCCCTCGGTGCGTGACAAGATGTATGCCCCGGGATGAAGACACGAGGCACCGGTCTGGCAAGAACCACAAACGTGTCCTCAAGCGATCTTCCCGGCGCGACGTGAGGCGATCACGAGTGATCTGCGCCACGCAGATGACGTGACGGCGCCGCTCGACGCATGCCACCGTAAACGAACGCTGACCAGGGAGAATGATGGCACGGATACGCTCGCTTAAGCGCAGAAACCCATCTAGCCAGTTGCACCCTACAGAGGTGGATGCAACGTGGACCATCGTTAGAACGCCGACAGGTCCATATTTCGAACTCACGACCTATGGTTCGGATCAGCGCCAGTCGAAACCAAAGCCGAGCCAGACGTTTCAGCTCGATCGCCATATGGCTCAGTCGCTACGAGTCGCGCTGGACGAAGTGTTCGGCTTTCCGGACTCCCCCGCGTAACCGCCGCCCGACGACGGGGTGACCGAGTTCGGAGGACGCTCGTCCACATTGGACCTGAGGCGGCACGTCCCGTTCCGCCGATAGTCTCGATCCGGAGCTTGTCGCTGAGAGAAACCATTCAGGAGGGACCATGGCGTCAGACGTGCTGTCGGAGAGGATTGCGATCGTTCCGGGGTCGATCGTCGTCGTTCGGGATGCCACCTGGATCGTCATCAGCGTCGAAGAAACGCAAGGCGGTCGCCTCGTCCGCGTGCAAGGCTTGTCCGAGCTCGTGCGCGACACCACCGCCGCGTTCTATGACAGCCTCGACGAAATCGTCCCATTGGACCCGTCAGATGCGACTGTCAAGGCCGACGTCAGCCCCGGGTTCCGCCGCGCGAAGCTGTGGCTGGAGGCGACGATCCGCAAGACGCCAGTGCCGCTCGCCGACCCCGAGTTGACCGTGTCGACGCAGATGCTCGTCGACACGCTCGGCTATCAGAAGTCAGCGGTGCGCAAAGCACTCGACCCTGCGAACCTGAGGCCGCGCATCCTCCTCGCCGATGCTGTCGGCCTTGGCAAGACAATCGAAATTGGGATGATCTTGTCGGAGCTCGTCCGGCGAGGCCGGGGCGAGCGCATCTTGGTTGTGACGCCCAAGCATGTCCTTGAGCAAATGCAGTTCGAGCTGTGGACACGATTCGCGTTACCATTCGTGCGGCTTGACTCCGTCGGTATCCAGCGCGTCCGTCAGAAACTACCCGCCACCCGCAACCCGTTCTCGCTGTACAAGAGGGCGATTATCTCGATCGACACCCTGAAGCAGGACAAGTACAGGGCTCATCTCGCACGCCATCAATGGGACGCCGTCGTCATCGACGAATCGCACAACTTAACCGGCGCAACCCAGAACAACGCTCTCGCTCGGCTGCTCGCACCAAACACTGAAGCGCTTATCCTTGCTTCGGCCACCCCTCATAACGGCAAGAAGGAGTCGTTCGCCGAACTCATCCGGTTGCTCGAGCCGACAGCCGTGACTCCCTCGGGAGACGTCATTGATTCCGAGGCGCAGCGCCTCATCGTGCGCCGCCACCGACACAGCCCCGAAGTCGCCCGCGAGGTGGGCGCGCAGTGGGCCGAGCGGCTGCCACCGCAGAATCTCCTTGTCCCGGCGAGCCCAGCAGAGGACGCAATCGCTGCGGAGCTGTCCGCGGTCTGGCTGCACCCGCAGACGAGTTCTCCATACTCCGGCGACAATAAGGGCCTCTTCCCGTGGACGCTCGCGAAGTCCTTCCTTTCGTCCGCCGCGGCACTGCGCGAGACCGTTCGCGAAAGGATGAAGCGGCTCGGTCCCGTGCCGACTATCGCACAGCAGCGCGAACTGGACGCACTGAAGCGCCTCCTGGCGCTCGCTGATGGCGCCCTCGCCGCGCCCTCGGCGAAGTACACAGCGTTGCTCGACTACTTGCGGGGCATCGGTATCGCTGCGGGAAGTAGCGAACGCGTGGTCATCTTCTCTGAGCGAGTCCCCACGCTCAAGTGGCTAAGCGCACAGCTGCAAAACGACCTCAAGCTCAAGCCGGACCAGGTCGAGATACTCCACGGCGGCCTCACCGACGTCGAACAGCAACGCATCGTCGAGAGCTTCAAGAAGTCGTCGTCGAAGATCCGCGTATTGATCACGGGCGATATCGCGTCCGAAGGCGTCAACCTTCATTCCCAGTGTCATGAGCTGGTGCACTACGACATCCCGTGGAGCCTCATACGCATCGAGCAGCGTAACGGCCGCATTGATCGGTACGGGCAGACGAAGCGTCCGCAGATCACGACGCTCCTGCTCTCTCCATCCGACGAGCGCTTCTCGGGCGATGTGCGAGTCATCACCCGTCTCGTCGAGCGCGAGCGCGAGGCCCACACGGCCCTGGGCGACACCGCCTCGTTAATGGGTAAGTACGATGCCGATGCTGAGGAGCAAGCAATCGCGCAGGTCTTGGCCCGTGGCACGGACTTCGACGAAGTTGTCCCGACCGTCGCACAGGCCCTAACCGGCGGGGACACCGTCGCCGCCCTGCTCGCCCGGATTGCTGGTGGAGGCCAGGATGCGCCCGCCGGGCCCGCTGTCATCTCGGTCGACCCGTCGAGCGGCCTGTTCGCTGAGCCAGTCGCGTTCCTCTCCGAAGCCCTTCACGAGGTGTACGTCACTCCGGCCGCGGCTCCTGGGCAGAGCGCTGGCGAAGGGGGTGTGGAGTGGCGGTCTCACCCGGAGCACGGCACGGTATCACTGATTCCGCCGCGCGACCTTCGCGCACGTCTCGAGGTTCTGCCACAGTCCTATCTGCAAGAGCGCAAAGTCGCCAAAGGCCTCACCTTGGCGACGACCGAGTCGCGTGCGAACGCTCTCCTTGCCGACGCACGTGAGGACAAGACCAGCTCGAGCCTATGGCCCGAGGCCCATTTCCTCGGCCCACTGCATCCCACTCTCGAGTGGGCTGGCGATCGCGCCCTCGCACGGCTGGGTCGCAACGAGATCTTCGCGATGCGGGGAGATGTCGCTGTTCCGACCCTCTTGCTGGTCGGGACCCTCACGAACCGTCGCGGACAGATCGTCGCGGCATCATTCATGACTGCAGAGTTCCCTTCATTGACGGCCTTGCATCCGTTCGTCACTCCTCACGGCTCGGCGCGCGAAGCGATCTCGGTACTCGGCATCTCCTCTCCGCTCGTCAACAGACAGACCCCGGTCAACACGGATGCACTCACGGCCCTCGTCCGGCCGGCGGTAACAGCCGCTCATAGCGTGCTCGACGGCATCGCCGACTCTGCAGCTGCCACCGTCGAGGAGCGTGTGGACGCCTGGTCGTCGCGCATCAATGACTGGGATGAAGAGGCCGCGGCGATGTCGCAGATCCACGGCCTTAGACAGCGCCGCGACACCGTGGATCGCGAACGCGCCATCGCCGACTCGATGAAGCCCGACCAGCGTCTGGTGAGGCCGCTCACGGTCGTCTTGCCCGCAGAGGAGAACTGAAATGCAGTGGGATGCGTTCATCGTCGGTGAAGAGTGGATCTCTGAGCACTTCTTCACGACCGATGCCACGAAGCAGTCGTTCCAAGCAGAAGTGATCGCGCTGCGCAAGCGATGGAACGAAGAGGCCGAGGATGGGCACGAGACCTCGCGCTCGCGCTTCCTGACGCTGCGCGGGGCGCTTGCCGCTTCCCTAGCGACGCTCGCCGAGTCTGACGGCTCCACTGCGCGCGACCAGATCTACATGCCGCTGCGTGCCGCGCTGGGGTATGACGGGGGCGGGCAGTCCGTCACAGTCAACGGGCCGGTGACGTTCATCGGGGATGCGGCATCTGACACACCCCCTACTCTCGCCGTGATCGACGCGAAGCCCGTCGAGGCGATCGAAGACCTGCTGCGTAAGCATCACGACTCGCTCTGGGAGCCGTATGCCATCGACGAGAATGACACGCACCCCCTCACGGAGGTGCCGCGTCTGCTGTCCAGCCTGTTCGTCACGGATGACGGTCCGACCTTCGCGGTCGTGCTCGCCGGCAGGTGGGTGCTGGTGGCCGAGCGCGAGCGGTGGCCCGAAGGCCGCTACCTGGCCATCGACCTGCAGCTCGTCGCCGACCGCAACGACCAGTCCCGTGCGGGTGAGATCGACCGCACGATCGCGTGTCTGCGCGCGGATGCGTTCATCGAGGATGCGGAGAACACGATCTGGTGGACGCGCGTTCTCGAGGCGTCGCGTCAGCACGCGGTGGGTGTCTCGAAAGACCTGCGCGAAGGGGTGCGGCGGTCGATCGAGATCATCGCCAACGACGTGGTCCAACGTCGTGCACATCTCGGCCTCACTCCGTTGCCCGCCAGTGAGGCCGACGTGCTCGGCAAGCAGGCACTGCGGTTCCTCTACCGCATCCTGTTCCTGCTCTATGCCGAAGCCTCGCCCGAGCTCGCTGTGCTCCCCGTTGGCGCCGGCGAGTATGCCGAGGGGTACAGCCTCGACCGCCTACGTGAACTCGTGTTGGTCGACATCGCACATGATGATGCGGCATCCCGACGCACGCACTTCTACGACTCGCTGAGCGTGCTTTTCCGCATGGTCGACCGTGGTAACGGCGAGCCGCTGGCAACTGATGGCTCACTCCCTGAGGGCCTCATCTTCAATCCCCTCAAGGCCGACCTGTTCCGGCCGCAGGCGACGGCGCTCATCGACGAGGTGGGACTTGGAGACCGGGCGATGCAGCGCGTACTCGAGCACCTGCTGCTGACGAAGCAGAGCAAGAAGTCCGACCGGGGCTTCATCTCGTACGGCGAACTGGGCATCAACCAGCTCGGTGCCGTGTACGAGGGGCTGATGTCGTACACGGGCTTCTTCGCAGAAGAAGACATGTACGAGGTGGCGAAGGACGGCGACTCGTCGAAGGGCTCGTGGGTGGTGCCTGTCGAGCGGTCACGGGGCCTCGCCGACAAGGACTTCGTGAAGACGGATGACGCGGTCACGGGCATGCCGAAGCCGGTGCTGCACGCCCGGGGCAGCTTCGTGTTCCGGCTGGCCGGCCGCGAGCGCCAGCAGTCGGCGTCGTACTACACGCCGGAGGTGTTGACCCGTTTTGTCGTGTCGCAGGCGCTAGAAGAACTGCTCGATCAGGACGGCCACACCACGACAGCTGATGAGATCCTGCAGCTCACGGTGTGCGAGCCCGCCCTGGGGTCCGGAGCATTCGCAATCGAGGCGACACGGCAACTGGCGGACGAATACCTCAGTCGCAAGCAGCGAGAACTCGGCAAGAAGATCGATCCCGAGAGGTACGCAGCAGAGCTCCAGCGCGCGAAGGCGTCAATCGCTCTCCACCAGGTGTACGGAGTCGACCTCAACGCGACCGCCGTCGAATTGGCTGAGATCTCGCTCTGGCTCGACACCATGGTCGCGGGGCTCTCAGCACCCTGGTTCGGTCTGCACTTGCGGCGCGGCAACTCGCTGATCGGTGCACGACGGGCGACGTTCTCGCGGCACCAGCTCGAGTCGCGCACGTGGCTCGGCGACGTGCCGACGGATGTGCCGCTCGGTGACGACACCCATGGTGGCATCCATCACTTCCTTGTTCCCGCGCCCGGGTGGGGTGCTGCGGTCGACGCGAAAGAGGCCAAGACCCTCGCTCCCGAGGCGCGGATCGCCTTGAATACCTGGGCGAAATCGATCAAGCGCAAGCCAACAAAGAGGCAACTCGATCGTCTAGGGACCCTTGCGCGACGGGTTGAGACGCTCTGGTCGTTCGCGCTGCGACGGCGCCAGATCGCCGAGCGGGAGGCCCGGCGTGAGATCCGGCTCTGGGGTCAGCCCGAGCATGAAGGTGACCACGCGGGACCGCAGCCGGTGCAGCGCGATGAGATCGAGCGCACTTTGGCGGCACCTGACAGCGCGTACCAGCGGCTTCGCCGGGTGATGGATGCCTGGTGCGCGATGTGGTTCTGGCCGTTGACCGACGAACTGGTCGACGGTGCTGTGCCTCCGTCACTCGATGAGTGGATCGAAGGGTTGACGTTGCTGCTCGGCGAGCACACCGAGGCGCGCTCGCGCAGCAAGTTCGCCGCGACCGAACTTGAGTTGCCGAGCGAGTGGCACGCGCTGACAACGGCCGAAGAGATCGATCTGAGCTTGGCGAACGCGCCAGCTGTGCGAGAGGTGCTCGAATCGACGCCGTGGCTGCGGGCCACCGAGCGCATCGCTGCGCGCCACGGGTTCTTCCACTGGGAACTCGACTTCGCGCACATCTTCGCCGACAACGGTGGTTTCGACCTACAGGTCGGGAACCCGCCGTGGGTGCGCCCGCGATCCGACGTCGACGCACTTCTCGCCGAGGCTGACCCCTGGTGGCAGCTCAAGTCGAAGTCCACGGCTGCGCAGGACAGGGAGCATCGCGAGTTCGCACTGTCCATCGCCGGTATGCGAGATCTTGTGGTGGACGGCACGACCGATGTGGCGTGCACTGCCGCGTACCTCGGATCCGTAGCGCAGTACCCGCATCTCGTCGGGCTGCAGCCCGACCTCTACCGCTGTTTCATGGAGCAGACGTGGCGGCACGCCGGACCTACAGGTTCGGTTGGGCTGATCCACCCCGAGACCCACTTCACCGATGAGAAGGCGGGGCGCCTGCGGCGGGCAACGTATCGACGACTTCGACGGCACTGGGCATTCGTCAACGAACTGACGCTGTTTGACGAGGTCCATCACCTCGTGAACTACGGAATTCATGTGTATGGGGCGTCGCGTCATCCGGACTTTCTGCAGGCGTCGTCGCTGTATCATCCCGACACAGCTGTACGTTCCCTCTCCCTTCTCAGGAGCGAACATGATGGTTCGGGTGCTGAGCCGGGGTTGAAGGATGAGGAGGGTCGCTGGGATCTGCGTCCGCACGCCAGCCGCATCCAGCACGTCGACGAGGACACCCTCCGCACCTGGCACGCGATCCTGGAGACCGACGACGTACCCATCGCCCAGACACGCATGGTCTACACCGTCAACAAGTCCACCGCCGCAGTTCTCTCCAAACTGGCTGCTGCACCCCGCATCGGTTCACTTGGGCTGCAGTTCTCGGCTGGCTGGCATGAGACGAATGACAGAGCCAAAGGCTACTTCGATGTCGAGTGGGGTGTGCCTGAATCGTGGGATCAGGTG
>NZ_AULS01000003.1 GCF_000422405.1 Microbacterium luticocti DSM 19459 | reverse complement strand
CGCCCGGTCCCATACCGAACCCGGAAGCTAAGCCTCTCAGCGCCGATGGTACTGCAGGGGCGACCCTGTGGGAGAGTAGGACACCGCCGAACACCCTTTGAGCGAATGGCCACCCGACTGGGTGGCCATTCGTGCGTTATGGGGAGAAGATGTCAGGGGCAAGGAGAGACATGGCTGAGGACGACGACCGCCGCGATCGACGCGGCGGGGAAGGTGCCGGCCGCGCTTCTGGCGGCGGGCGTCCGTACCGCGATGACAGGTCCGATCGCTCGCGCGATGCAGCATCCGGTGCGCGCGACGGCGGCGAACGCCGCCCGTACCGCGAGGGCGGGTCTGGTGGCCAGCGTGGGTCCGATGACCGTCGGCCGTATCGCGCCGATGCTGAGCGTCGTCCGTTCCGTGGCGATGGTGAGCGCCGTCCGTACCGCGAGGGCGGGGCGGGTGGTCAGCGGGGCTCCCATGATCGTCGGCCGTATCGCGCGGATGCTGAGCGTCGTCCGTTCCGTGGCGATGGTGAGCGCCGTCCGTACCGTGAGGGTGGGTCTGGTGGTCAGCGCGGGTCCGATGACCGTCGGCCGTATCGCGCCGATGGTGACCGGCGTCCGTACCGTGAGGGCGTGTCTGGTGATCAGCGTGGGCCCGGAGAACGGCGCCCGTATCGCGCCGACGGCGAGCGCCGCCCGTACCGTGACGGCGGCTCCGCTGGTCAGCGCGGGGCGGATGATCGCCGCCCGTACCGTGGCGACGGTGAGCGCCGCCCGTACCGTGAGGGTGGGTCTGGTGCCCAGCGCGGGTCCGATGACCGTCGGCCTCATCACGCCGATGGTGAGCGCCGTCCGTACCGTGAGGGCGGGTCGGGTGGTCAGAGTGGGGCCGGAGAACGGCGCCCCTATCGCGCCGACGGCGATCGCCGCTCGTACGGTTCGGAGCGTGAACGGCGTCCGTACCGCGCGGGGGAGTCGACGGGGTCGCGTGCGTCTGGTGACCGGCGTCCGTACCGCGACGGCGGGTCGGGTGGTCAGCACGGGGCGGATGAGCGCCGTCCGTACCGTGCCGATGGTGACCGCCGCCCGTACCGTGGTGACGGTGAGCGCCGCCCGTACCGTGAGGGTGGGTCTGGTGCCCAGCGCGGGTCCGATGACCGTCGTCCGTATCGCTCCGATGGTGACCGTCGTCCGTATTCCTCCGATGGTGAGGGCCGCCCGTACCGCGCCGATGGTGAGCGCCGCCCGTACGGGGAGGGTTCCGGTCGCGACGGGCGACCGTATCGCGAGGGCGGCGGCCGAGACGGCGGGCGCAACGCGCTCTCGGGTGCTGCCCGCCCCGATCGGGCGTCGCGGCCCCCGCAGGATGTCCGTGCCGCACGCCCGACTGACCCGGTGCTGCCCGATGACGTGACGCCGAAGGACCTGCATCCCGCCGCCCGCAACGAACTGAAGACCCTCACCAAAGAGAACGCCGAGCGCGTGGCCCGTCACCTGGCCATGGCCGCGC
This sequence comes from Microbacterium luticocti DSM 19459, assembly GCF_000422405.1. Classification (GTDB taxonomy): domain Bacteria; phylum Actinomycetota; class Actinomycetes; order Actinomycetales; family Microbacteriaceae; genus Microbacterium; species Microbacterium luticocti. The sequence continues at coordinate 234,442 of NZ_AULS01000003.1, read as the reverse complement.
AGCTCATCGACGACGACCCGGCGCTGGCCCACGAGCATGCACTGGCGGCGTCGCGTCACGCCGGTCGCATCCCGGTCGCCCGCGAGTCTGTGGCGATCACCGCGTACGCCCTCGGCGACTTCGCACTCGCCCTGCGCGAACTGCGCACCTACCGGCGGCTCAGCGGCCGCGATGACCAGATCGCCCTCATGGTCGACTGTGAACGCGGCGTCGGCCGGCCCGAGCGCGCGCTGGAGCTCGGTCGTTCCGTCGACCGGGCGACGCTGCCCACCGACGTGCGCGTACACCTGGCCATCGCCATGTCGGGCGCCTGGCTTGACCGCGGCGACGCGACCCGTGCGCTGCAGGAGCTCGAGATTCCCGAAGCCGACCCCGACCGCGCCTTCGAGTGGAGTCCCGCGCTGTTCGCCGCCCGCGCCACCGTGCTCGAAGACCTCGGTCGCACCGACGAGGCCGCGCGGTGGGCCCAGCGCGCCGACGTGGCCGCTGCCGCCCTCGACGAGGCCCACGGCGTCGGTGAGCACGAGGTCGTCATCGTCGAAGACCTCGCACCCGACGACGATGACGATGACGACTCGCACGCGGGTGAGGTGGCCGCCGGTTCCAGCGACGACACGGCATCGTCCGCATCGGGTGAGGTCGATCTCGCGCTGAGTGAGCCGGATCTCGCATCGGATACGGCGGATGCCGCACCAAGTGAGGCGGATCCCGCAGCCGAGCAGGCGGATGCCGCTCCGGATGTGCTGCCGGATGCGTCCGACCTCGCACCGGATGAGGCGGACGCCGCACCGGGTGTGGCGGATGCTGCAGCCGAGCCGGCGGATGCCGCTCCGGGCGTCGTTCCGGATGAGTCCGACCTTGCACCGGATGAGGCGGACGCCGCACCGGATGCGGCGGAGGAGGCTGTGGTCGCCGGGGACGCCGCATCGGATGCGGCGGAGGAGGCGGTGGTCGCCACGGACACCGCACCCGCTGAGGACGAGCCTGCACAGGCACCGGAGGCCGAGGACTGATGGCGTTGTTCTCGCGGTCGCGGCGGGCCGCGGCATCCGGACCCGCGCCCCTGGACGGGGTCGACACCGTGCTCGCCGACCTCGACGGCGTCGTCTACGCCGGGGCCGGGGCGCTGCCGCACGCCGTCGAGAGTCTCAACCGCGCGGCCGCGGAAGGCCGTCGGCTGGGCTACATCACCAACAACGCATCGCGCACCGACGCCGACGTCGCCGCACACCTGCGCGAGCTGGGTCTCGAGCGCACCGCGCCCGACGACATCGTCACCAGCCCGCAGGCGGCCGTACGGCTGCTGCGCACGATGGTGCAGCCGCCTGCCACGATCCTCGTCGTCGGCGGCGAAGGCCTGGTCACCGAGGTCGCCCGCGCCGGCTATACGGTCACCGGGAGCGCCGACGACCGCCCGGCCGCCGTGGTGCAGGGCTTCTCACCCGACATCGCCTGGACGCACCTGGCCGAAGCCGCCTTCGCACTGAAGGTTCCCGAAGAAGACGGCGGCATCCCCTGGATCGCCACCAATACCGACTGGACCATCCCACAGGCCCGAGGCATCGCGCCGGGCAACGGCACCCTCGTGTCGGCCGTGCACACCGCCGTCGGGCGACTGGCCACCGTCGCCGGCAAACCGGAGCCGCCCATCTTCCACGAGGCGGTGTCGCGGTTCGCCGCCCGCAGCCCGCTGTTCATCGGCGACCGGCTCGACACCGACATCGCCGGCGCGCAGGCCGCCGGCATCCCCTCGGCGCTGGTGCTCACCGGCGTCGACCGCCCCAAGCACGTGCTGGCCGCCCCCGCGAACAGCCGCCCCACCTACATCGTCGAAGACCTGCGTCAGCTGTTCGAGCCGTACCCGGCCGTGCAGACCGACGGCGACACCACCCGGGTCGGCGACGCGACGGTGCGCATCGACGGGCCCGCACTGCGGGTGATGGATGCCGGGAGCCGGCCCATCGACCTGCTCCGTGCCGGTGCCGCCGCGGTCTGGAACTCCGGGCGGGCCATCTTCGGGTTCACCGTGCAGGCCGAGCTGTACGCCGACCCGTTCCTACGCCCCTGACCGGCACGGCCTCGGGGATAGCATGGGGCACATGCAGGACGAGGACCGCGACGAGCTGATCAGCCGGCTCCGGGTGATCGAAGGCCAGCCGCTGGGCGAACGCGCCGACGCGTACGCCGCGCTGCACGACGAGCTCGCCCACCGGCTCGACAGCGGCCCGGCCGCCGGCCCCACCGCATGACGCGGCTCGACCAAGAACTGGCCGCCCGCGGCCTCGCACGCTCGCGCACCCACGCGCAGACCCTCATCTCCGCCGGTGCCGTGCACGTGGACGGCCACCCCGCCGCCAAGGCGTCGACGGCGGTCACCGTCGACAGCCGCATCGAGGTCGCCGCCGCCGACCACTACGTCAGCCGTGCCGCACACAAGCTCATCGCGGCACTCGACGCGTTCGCCGTGCCGGTGTCGGGGCGTGTCGCGCTCGACATGGGCGCCTCGACCGGCGGCTTCACCCAGGTGCTGCGCGAACGCGGCGCCGACCCGGTGATCGCCGTCGACGTCGGGCACGACCAACTCGCCTCCGTCGTCGCCGCCGATGTGGGGGTCATCGCGATCGAGGGGTTCAACGTGCGGCACATGACCGCAGCATCCCTCGCCGACGCCTCGGGCATCGACGCGCCGCCCGCGCTCGTGGTCGCCGACCTGTCGTTCATCTCGCTGCGACAGGTGCTGCCGGCCGCCGCGGCGGTGGCCACAGCCGACGCCGACCTGGTGCTGCTGATCAAGCCGCAGTTCGAGGTCGGTCGCACCGCCGTGCGCGGCGGCGTGGTCACCGATTCGGCCGCCCATGCCGCCGCGATCGCCGGCGTGCTGCAGGCGGGCGCGGCCGAGGGCCTGGGCGTGGCCGGCATCATCGCGTCGCCGGTGGTCGGCACACACGGCAACCGGGAGTACCTGGTGCACCTGTCGGCGGCATCCGGCACCGATCCGACAGAATGGACGGGGACCGTGGACGAGGTGACGGGGAGCCCATGACGAATCAGCGCAGCATCCTGGTGGTCGCGCACGCCCAGCGCGACGACGCCGTCGACGCGGCCGTGCGCGTGGTCGCCGCGCTGCGGGCCGCCGGTGCCCGACCGGTGTTGGCAGGCGACGACCGCGCCGAACTGGTCGCGCTGCGCCCCGCCCTGGCCGGCACCGCCGCACTCGGCGACGAGGTCGCCGTCGCCGACATCGAACTGGCCATCGTGCTGGGCGGTGACGGCACCATCCTGCGTGCCGCCGAGCTCGTCCGCGGCGGCACCGCGCCGATCCTCGGCATCAACATGGGCCACGTCGGCTTTCTGGCCGAGATCGAACGCGACGACATGGACGCCGCGGTGCATCGGGTCATCGCCCGCGACTACCGCGTCGAAGAGCGCCTCGCGCTGGCGGTGCGGGTGAAGGATGCCGCGGGCACGGTGATCTACGAGACCTGGGCCCTCAACGAGGCCACGGTCGAGAAGGCCAGCCGGGAGCGGATGCTCGAGGTCGTCGTCGAGATCGACGGAAAGCCGCTGTCGAGCTTCGGCTGCGACGGCATGGTCGTGTCGACCCCGACCGGCTCGACCGCGTACAACTTCTCGGCCGGGGGACCGGTGATCTGGCCGACCGTCGAGGCGATCGCCGTCGTGCCGCTGTCGGCACACGCGCTGTTCGCCAAGCCCCTGGTGATCGGCCCCGAAGCGGCCGTCGCGATCGAGGTGCTCGAGCGCACCGCCGGCACCGGCATCCTCTGGTGCGACGGGCGCCGTTCGCACGAGCTGCCCCCGGGCGCGCGTGTGGTCGTGCGGCGTTCCGACGAACCGGTGCGCCTGGCGCGGCTGCACCCGGCCGCGTTCACCGATCGGCTGGTGCGCAAGTTCCGCCTGCCCGTTGAGGGGTGGCGGGGGCCCGCCGGAGCGCACTCATGATCGAGCAGATGCAGCTGCGTGACCTCGGCGTGATCGCCGAGGCCACGCTGCCGATGGGGCCCGGGTTCACCGCGATCACCGGTGAGACCGGCGCCGGGAAGACGATGGTGGTCACCGGCCTCGGCCTGCTGCTCGGGCAGCGCGCCGACTCGGGAGCGGTGCGCGCCGGGGCCGCGCAGGCCTCGGTCGACGGCGTCTGGATCGTGTCTGAAGACGGCCCTGTCGCCGAACGGGTGCGTGAGGCCGGCGGCGACGTCGAACCCATCGGCGGCGGTGACGCCGAACTGTACGTCGGGCGCACGATCTCGGCCGAGGGCCGCAGCCGCGCCACCGTCGGCGGCCGCACCGCCCCCGCTGGGGTGCTCGCCGACCTCGCCGACCGCCTCGTGGTCGTGCACGGCCAGTCCGATCAGCTGCGGCTGCGCTCGGCCGCCGCCCAGCGCGACGCCCTCGACCGCTTCGGCGGCGACGAGGTCGCGGCATCCCTGGCCGAGTACCGGGAACGGTACGACGCCTGGCAGGTGCTCGACGCCGAGTTGGGCGCACTGACCGCCGACCGTGACGGGCGGATGCGCGAGGCCGCGCAGCTGCGCGAAGCCATCGCCGAGATCGAACAGGCCGACCCGCAGCCCGGCGAGGACGCCGAGCTGGCAGCGCGCGCCGAACGTCTCGCGCATGCCGAAGAACTGCGGGTCGCCGCCGCGACCGCGCACGCCGCCTTGTCGAACGAGGGCGACGGGCCCGACGTCACCGTGCTGCTGGCCGAGGCGCGTCGCAGCCTGGAACGCGCCGCCGCCAGCGACGCCGCCCTCGATGAGATCGCGACCCAGGTCGCCGACCTCGGTTACCGTGCGGCAGACCTCGCCACCGCGCTGTCGGGGTACCTCGCCGACCTCGACGAGTCGGGCCCGCACGAACTGGAACTGGTTGAGGAGCGGCGCGCCGTGCTCGGCTCACTCGTGCGCGCGCACGGATCGCTCGACGCCGCCATCGACCTGCTGCGCACCGGGTCGGCGCGACTGGCCGAGCTCGACGACGACCCCGAACGCATCGAACGCCTCACCGCACAGCGCGGGGCCGCGGCATCCGCCCTCGACCAGGCCGCCGACCGGTTGACCGCCGCGCGCGCCGCGGCCGCCCGGCGCCTCGGCGACGCGGTCACCGCCGAACTGCACGCGCTGGCCATGCCCGACGCGCGCGTCGAGGTCGAGGTGGTGCCCGGGACGCCGTCACGGCACGGGCGCGACGAGGTGGCCATCCTGCTCGCCCCGCACCCCGGCGCCGCACCGCGACCGGTGGCCCGCGGCGCGTCGGGCGGCGAGCTCAGTCGCGTGATGCTCGCCATCGAGGTCGTGATCGCCGCCACCGACCCGGTGCCCACCTTCGTGTTCGACGAGGTCGACGCCGGCATCGGCGGGGCGGCCGCGATCGAGGTGGGACGGCGCCTGGGCCGGCTCGCCCAGTCGGCCCAGGTCATCGCGGTCACCCACCTGGCGCAGGTGGCCGCGTTCGCCACGAACCACCTGAGCGTCGTGAAGTCCAGCGACGGCACCGTCACCTCGTCGAGCGTGCGGCGGCTGACCGGCGCCGACCGCGAGGCCGAGATGGCGCGGCTGCTGTCGGGACTGGCGGATTCGGATGCCGCGCTCACCCACGCCCGGGAGCTGTTGCACACCGCGCAGACCGACATCGGCTGATAGCATAAAAGCCCGTGATGCATACTTCTGGCGCAAGCAGCTCAGACCCGCTCGCGGGAACCGAATCAGGCGACACCACCAAGCACATCTTCGTGACCGGCGGTGTCGTCTCTTCTTTGGGCAAGGGGCTGACCGCCGCGAGCCTGGGCAACCTGCTCACCGCCCGCGGGCTGCGCGTGGTGATGCAGAAGCTCGACCCGTACCTGAACGTCGACCCGGGCACCATGAACCCGTTCCAGCACGGCGAGGTGTTCGTCACCGACGACGGCGCCGAGACCGACCTGGACATCGGGCACTACGAGCGGTTCCTGGACGTGAACCTGAACCAGGCGGCCAACGTCACCACCGGCCAGATCTACTCGCGGGTGATCGCGCGCGAGCGGGCCGGCGAATACCTCGGCGACACCGTCCAGGTCATTCCGCACATCACCGACGAGATCAAGCGTCGCATGCGCCTGCAGGCCGACGCCGACCCCAAGCCGGATGTCATCATCACCGAGGTGGGCGGCACGATCGGCGACATCGAGTCGCAGCCGTTCATCGAGTCGGCCCGACAGATCCGCCACGAGCTCGGCCGTGACAACGTGTTCTTCGTGCACGTGTCGCTGCTGCCGTACATGGGTGCGTCAGGCGAGCAGAAGACCAAGCCGACCCAGCACTCGGTCGCCGCGCTGCGCTCGATCGGCATCCAGCCCGACGCGCTCGTGCTGCGCAGCGACCGGCCCGTCACCGACGCGAACAAGCGCAAGATCGCCCTGATGTGCGACGTCGACGAGCGCGCGGTGGTGAACGCCGTCGACGTGCCGAGCATCTACGACATCCCGTCGATGCTGCACGAACAGGGCCTGGACGAGTACATCGTCCGCGCGCTCGGGCTGACCCGCGTCACCGAGGTGGACTGGTCACGGTGGCAGAAGGTGCTGGGCGCGGTGCACAACCCCAAGCACGAGGTGACCATCGGCCTGGTCGGAAAGTACATCGACCTGCCCGACGCGTACCTGTCGGTGACCGAGGCGTTGCGCGCCGGCGGGTTCGCACACGAGACCCACGTGAACATCCGGTGGATCCCGTCGGACGAGTGCGAGACCCCCGAAGGTGCGCAGGAGGCCCTGGCGAGCCTGGACGGCATCGTGGTGCCGGGCGGCTTCGGCATCCGCGGCATCGAGGGCAAGCTCGGCGCGCTGCGGTTCGCGCGCGAGCAGGGCATCCCGACCCTCGGCATCTGCCTGGGCCTGCAGTGCATGGTGATCGAGTACGCGCGCAACGTGGCCGGCATCCCGGATGCCTCGTCCAGCGAGTTCGATCCCGATACCGCCGACCCGGTGATCGCGACCATGGCCGAACAGGTCGACATCCTCGCTGCCGGTGAGCTGGGCGGTACCATGCGGCTCGGGCTGTACCCGGCCGACCTGGCCGAGGGCTCGCTGGCCGCCGAGCTGTACGGTGCGACCACCGCGAGCGAGCGGCACCGGCACCGCTACGAGGTGAACAACGCCTACCGCGACCGCCTCGCGGGCGCCGGACTGGTGTTCTCGGGCCTCTCACCCGACCGCAACCTGGTCGAGTACGTCGAGTTGCCCCGCGACGTGCACCCGTACTACATCGCGACGCAGGCGCACCCCGAGCTGCGGTCCCGGCCGACCACGCCGCATCCGCTGTTCCGCGGACTGGTGGGCGCGGCGCTGGAGCGCCACCGTGCCAGCGAGCTGTTCGACGTCGACAATGACTGAGCCCGACACGCTGCGCGACGAGCCGTTCGATGCGCCCGTCGTCTCGAGCGAGCTGGTCTACCGGGGCCGGGTGTGGGACGTGCGGCGCGACACGCTGCGCTACAACGGCGACGAGATCGTGCGCGAATACGTCGCGCACACCGGCGCGGCGGCGGTCGTGGCACTCGACGACGACGGACGCGTGCTGCTGATCCAGCAGTACCGGCACCCGATCCGGCATCGCGACTGGGAGATCCCGGCCGGGCTGCTGGATGTCGCCGGGGAGCCGCCCGAGCAGGCGGCGCGCCGCGAGCTCGCCGAAGAGGCCGACATGCAGGCCGATGAGTGGTCCGAGCTGGCGAGCGTGTTCACCACCCCCGGCGGCAACGACGAGGTGGTGCACATCTTCCTCGCCCGCGGGCTGCGACCCGCCGGCGGAGAGTACGTGCGCGGCGACGAAGAGGCCGACATCCGGGTCGAATGGATGCCGTTGGCCGACGCGGTCAGCGCCGTCATGGCCGGGCGCATGCGCAACGGCATCCTCGCCGTCGGCGTGCTCGCTGCGGCCGAACATCTGCGTCGGGCAGCGGCCGAGGGGTGAGATGCGCCTTGACCGGGCGGTCGACGCCTACCTGCGGCACATCACCGTCGAGCGCGGCCTGAGCGACCACACGGTCGCCGCGTACCGGCGCGACCTGTCCGAGTACGTCCGGTGGCTAGCCACCCAGGGGGTCGACGACACCGCCGCAATCACCCCCGAGACGGTGGCCGGGTTCATCGCCGCGAGAGCGGGTGCGCAGCCGCAGCCGGCGGCATCCAGCCTCGCCCGGCTGCAGTCGTCGGTGCGCGGCCTGCACCGGTTCCTGGTGCGCGAGCAGATCGAGCAGGCCGACCCGACCGGCCGGCTTCGGCCACCGAAGCTGCCGCAGCGGCTGCCCAAGGCACTGACCGTCCACGAGGTGGAGCGGCTGCTGACGGCGCCCGATGCGAACGAGCCGCTGGGGCTGCGCGACCGCGCCCTGCTCGAACTGCTGTACGCGACCGGTGCCCGGGTGTCGGAGGCGGTGCAGTTGGACGTCGACGACGTGTCGCACGGCGACGTGTTGCGGGTGCGGGGCAAGGGCTCGAAGGAGCGGATCGTGCCACTCGGCGAGTACGCGCGGGACGCGGTCGACGCGTACCTGACCCGGGTGCGACCGGAGCTGTCGCGACGAGGCAAGGCGACGCCTCGACTGTTCCTCGGCGCGCGGGGAGCGCCGCTGTCGCGGCAGAGCGCGTGGTTGATCATCCAGGCGGCCGCGGAGCGGGCGCAGCTGACCGCCCACGTGTCGCCGCACACGCTGCGGCACTCGTTCGCGACGCACCTGCTGCAGGGCGGCGCCGACGTGCGGGTGGTGCAGGAGCTTCTCGGCCACGCGTCGGTGGCCACCACACAGATCTACACGCACGTGAGCATCGACGCGCTGCGCGACGTGTACACGACCTCGCATCCCCGGGCGCGGTAGACGCGATCGGGTCGGGTTGTGCGACATCCGCCGCCGCCACCGGAAGACCGGGCGCGGCTCTCGCTAGAATCGAGCGGACAGCATCCACGAGAGCAGGAGACCGGTGGCGGGCAGCACGGCGAAGAAGACGGCGAAGCCGAAGGCCGCGGACGACATGCCGATCGGCCCGACGGGTCGCCCGTACCACGGCTTCCCGACGCCGGCACCGCTGACAGGCCACGGTCCGGCGCGCATCATCGCGCTGTGCAACCAGAAGGGCGGGGTCGGCAAGACCACCACCACGATCAACCTCGCCGCCGCCCTCGCCGGGTACGGCCGAAGAGTGCTCGCCGTCGACTTCGACCCGCAGGGGGCCCTGTCGGCCGGGCTCGGCATCGCCACGCACGAGATCCCGACGATCTACGACCTGCTGCTGGACTCCAAGCGCGACCCGCACGACGCGATCGTGCACACCGCGACCGAGAACCTCGACGTCATCCCGGCGAACATCGACCTGTCGGCCGCCGAGGTGCACCTGGTCAACGAGGTCGCCCGCGAGCAGACCCTCGCCCGCGCCCTGCGCGGCGTCACCGGCGAGTACGACGTCATCCTCATCGACTGCCAACCCTCGCTCGGGCTGCTCACCGTGAACGCGCTCACGGCCAGCCACGGGGTGATCATCCCGCTGGAGTGCGAGTTCTTCGCGCTGCGCGGCGTCGCCCTGCTCATCGAGACGATCGACAAGGTGCGCGACCGGCTGAACCCCGCCATCACCCTGGACGGGGTGCTGGCCACCATGTACGACCCGCGCACGCTGCACTCGCGCGAGGTGCTCGAACGTGTCGTCGAGGCGTTCGGCGACGACGTGCTCGAGACGGTGATCGGTCGCACCGTGAAGTTCCCGGACGCCTCGGTGTCGGGCATGCCGATCACCGAGTTCGCCCCGGAGCACGCGGCGGCCCAGGCCTATCTGCGGCTCGCCCGGGAGCTGGTGGCCCGTGGCGCCGTCGCCTGAGGCGGCGCCCGAAGGCACCGCGCCGTCGCCTGAGGCGGCGCCCGAGGGTGGGATGCTGTCGTCTGAGGCGGCGCCCGAGGGTGGGATGCTGTCGTCTGAGGCGGCGCCCGAGGGTGGGATGCCGTCGCCTGAGGCGGCGCCCGAGGCTGGCGAGTCCGGGTTCCGGGTGTCGCTGGGGGTGTTCGACGGGCCGTTCGACCTGCTGCTGACGCTGCTGAGCAAGCATGAGCTCGACATCACCGAGGTGGCGTTGTCGCAGGTGACCGCCGAGTTCATCGCCTACCTGCGTGACCTGGAGTCCGATGCCGAGCTGGACGAGGCATCCGAGTTCCTCGTCGTGGCGGCCACCCTGCTCGACATGAAGGTGGCGGGCCTGCTGCCGCAGGGCGAGCTCGTCGACGCCGAGTCGGTCGCGCTGCTCGAGGCGCGTGACCTGCTGTTCGCCCGCCTGCTGCAGTACCGCGCGTTCAAAGAGGTGTCGGTGTGGTTCGCCCGGTGCCTGCAGCGCGAAGACCGCCGGCACACCCGCGCGGTGCGCCTGGACGAGAAGTACCGTCGGGCAGCGCCCGAGCTGGTGTGGACGCTGTCGCCGGACGACTTCGCGGCCATCGCGATGCTCGCCTTCGCACCCAAAGAGATCCCCACCGTCGGGCTCGACCACCTCCACGCGCCGCTGGTGAGCATCCGCGAGCAGGCCGCGGTAGTGGTGACGCTGCTGCGCTCGGCCGGGACGCTCTCGTTCCGCGAACTGGTCGCCGGCGTCACCCAGACCGGTGTGGTGGTCGCCCGTTTTCTGTCGGTGCTGGAGCTGTACCGGCACGCCGCGCTCTCGTTCGAGCAGCTCGAACCGCTCGGCGAGCTCACCCTGCGCTGGACCGCCGAACGCTGGAGCGAAGAGAACCTCGCGACCCTGGGAGCCGACTATGACCGATAGCCCCACCCCCGCCGATACCGCCGCGCCCGCCGGGCGTGAACCGCAGTCGGTCGCCCGCAAGCTCGAGGCGATCCTGCTGGTGGTCGAAGAGCCGCAGAGCCTGGTCGCGCTGGCGACCGCGGTCGGCGAGCCAGTGGCGGCGGTGCGCCAGGCCATCGAGGGACTGGTCGCCGACTACGACGGCGAGGCAGGCGGCCCGCAGCGCGGCTTCGAACTGCGCGAGGTCGGCGGCGGATGGCGACTGTACGTGCGCGAGGACTACGACGACCTGGTCGGCGAGTTCGTGAACGCGCAGGCGCCGTCGCGGCTGTCGCAGGCGGCGCTGGAGACCCTGGCGGTGATCGCGTACAAGCAGCCGGTCTCGCGCGGGCAGGTGGCATCCATTCGTGCCGTCAACGTGGACTCGGTAGTGCGCACGCTGCTCGCCCGGGGGCTGGTCACCGAGGTCGGGCATGACCCTGAGACCGGCGCCATCCTGTACGGCACCACCGATGCGCTGCTGGTGAACCTGGGCATCAACTCGCTCGACGAGCTGCCGCCGATCTCACCGCTGCTCGACGACGTCGACACGGTGGGCGATGTCGCCATCGACGAGGGGAGGGCGTGATGGCCGACGCCGAGGGCGTGCGCCTGCAGAAGGTGCTCGCGAACGCGGGCGTCGCCTCGCGGCGGGTCGCCGAACAGCTGATCGTCGCCGGGCGGGTGCGTGTGAACGGGGCCGTCGTCGACGAGCTGGGCGCCCGCATCGACCCGGCCGTCGACCTGGTCGACGTCGACGGCGTGGCCGTGCAGCTGGACCAGACCAAGCGCTACGTGATGCTCAACAAGCCCACCGGGGTGGTCAGTTCGATGCGTGACGACCGCGGGCGGCGTGACCTGCGCGAGTTCACCCGGGAGTGGGACGAGCGGCTGTTCAACGTGGGGCGGTTGGATGCCGACACCAGCGGTCTGCTCGTGCTCACGAACGACGGCGAGCTCGCGCACGTGCTCGCGCACCCGTCGTTCGGGGTCACCAAGGTCTACATCGCCCGGGTGCGCGGCGCGGTCACACCGCAGACGATCGGGCGGCTGACGCGCGGGATCGAGCTGGAGGACGGTCCGATCGCCGCCGACAAGGCGCGCCTGCTCGATCGGGGACGCGACTCGAGCCTGGTCGAGCTGACCCTGCATTCGGGCCGCAATCGCATCGTGCGGCGCATGATGGCCGAGGTGGGGCATCCGGTCGTCGACCTGGTGCGTCGCCGGTTCGGGCCGTTGCACCTGGGAACACTCCCAGTGGGCCGCGCCCGCGAATTGACTACAGTGGAACGCGGTGCGCTGCTGACCCTTTCGCGCGCACCGGGGGAGCCGGCGCCGCCGGGAGCCGAGGAGACCCAGTGAGCCAGACCACGACCGTGCCCGCACGCGGCCCCGCCCGCACGTCGGGGACGGTGCGGATCGTCGGCACCGGGCTGCTCGGGGCCAGCATCGGGCATGCGCTGACCGCGCTGGGTGTGGACGTCGCCCTGTTCGACACGTCGCCGGCGCAGCAGCGCCTGGCCGTCGACTACGGCGCCGGCCGGCCCGCACGCGCCGACGACGCACCGCGGCTGGTGGTCGTGGCGGTGCCGCCGGATGTCACGGCCGATGTGGTCGCCCACGAACTCGCCGCCCACCCCGACGCGGTGGTCACGGACGTGGCCAGCGTCAAGTTCGAACCGCTGCGCGCCCTGCGTGACCGTGGCGTCGACCTGACCCACTACATCGGGTCGCACCCGCTCGCCGGCCGGGAGCGCGGCGGCGCCATCTCGGCCCGTGCCGACATCTTCGTGGGGCGCCCGTGGGTGGTGTGCCGCGACGACGAGACCAGCCCGGCCGACCTCGCGGTCGTCGAGGGCCTGGCGCTCGACGTGGGGGCCACGCCCATCGAGATGGACCCGGCCGAGCACGACCGCTCGGTGGCGCTCGTCTCGCACGTGCCGCAGCTGGTCGCGAGCCTGCTCGCCGGACGGTTCGTGACCGCGCCGGAAGGCGCGCTGCGACTGGCCGGTCAGGGGGTGCGTGACACCACCCGCATCGCCGCATCGGCCCCCGAGCTGTGGGTGCAGATCCTCGGCGCGAACGCCACACCGGTCGTCGACGTGCTCGACGACCTGGCCGCCGACCTCGCCGGGGTCGCCGACGCGCTGCGCGCACCGGATGCGCCCGGTGCCCGGCGCACCGTCGCCGACACCATCCGGCGTGGCAACGAAGGGGTCGAGCGGCTGCCGGGCAAGCACGGCCAGAACCGCCGGTTCGCGCAGGTGGTCGTGATGGTCGACGACACCCCCGGCCAGCTCGGGCGGCTGTTCGGCGAACTGGGCGAGCTGGACGTGAACGTGGAGGACCTGCGCCTGGAGCATTCGCCCGGCGCCCAGTTCGGCCTCGCCGAGATCAGCGTGGTCCCCGGCGCCGTGCGGCGCACGGTGGACGGGCTGACCGCACGCGGCTGGAGGATTGCGAGCACCAGTGATGACTACTGACGTGACGATCGTGGCCGTCGACGGACCCGCCGGGTCGGGCAAGTCCAGCGTGTCGAAGCAGGCCGCGCGCACCCTCGGCTACGGCTACCTCGACACCGGTGCCGCCTACCGTGCCCTCGCCTGGCACGTGCTCGAGCGCGGCGCCGACACCGCGGACGCCGACGCGGTGCAGGCCGCGGCACGCGACTTTCCGTACGCCATCTCACTCGACCCCGACGACTACTGGGTGCGGGTGGGACAGACCGATGTGACCGCCGCGATCCGCGAACCGCGCGTCTCGGACGCGGTCAGCGCGGTGGCACGCGTGCCCGCGGTGCGCGCACAGGTCAACGACCTGTTCCGCGCGCTGGCGGCGGCATCCGACCGCCCCGGCGTCATCATCGAGGGCCGCGACATCACGACCGTGGTGGCCCCCGACGCGCCCGTGCGCGTGCTGCTGACCGCCGCTCCCCAGGTGCGTGCCGCACGCCGCGCCGCCGAGGTGAGCGACCAGGATGCTGAGGCCGTCGCGGCCGCGCTGCACCGGCGCGACGCATCCGACTCGGCGGTGGTCGACTTTCTGTCGGCCGCGCCGGGCGTCGAGGTCGTGGATTCCACCGACCTCGACTTCGCACAGACCGTCGATGCCGTGCTGCACGTCATCCGCCAGAAGCTGGAGGCCCGCGATGGGCGCTGAGGACGAATACGAGGCCGGTTCCGACCACCTCGCCGAACGGCTCGCCGAGATCGACGACGAACTCGCCGAGACGCGCGCGGCGGCGCTGCGCGCGTCGCTGGGCGACTACGAGCTCGAAGACGACGACGCCGCCCTGCTGGCCGGGATCGAACGCGGCGAGGACGGCATCGAATACCTGCCCGCGCTGCCGGTGGTCGCCATCGTGGGACGGCCGAATGTGGGCAAGTCGGCGCTGGTCAACCGCATCCTGGGCCGCCGCGAGGCAGTGGTCGAAGACACCCCCGGGGTCACCCGCGACCGCGTCACCTACAAGGCCGAGTGGATGGACCGCCGCTTCACGCTCGTGGACACCGGCGGGTGGGAACCGGATGCCCGCGGCATCGACCGCTCGGTCGCCGCGCAGGCCGAGGTCGCCATCGACCTGTCGGACGTGGTGCTGTTCGTCGTCGACGCGATGGTGGGCGCCACCTCGACCGACGAGCACGTGGTGCGCCTGCTGCGCACCTCGGGCAAGCCGGTGTTCCTGGTCGCGAACAAGATCGACGACGCCCGGCAGGAGCCCGAGGCCGCGGCGCTGTGGAGTCTCGGTCTGGGGGAGCCGTACCCGGTGTCGGCGATCCACGGCCGCGGTGTGGCGGATCTGCTCGACGCGGTCGTGAAGGTGCTGCCGGACGTGTCGGCGGTGGCCAAACAGGAGATCGGCGGCCCGCGTCGGGTGGCGATCCTGGGCCGGCCGAACGTGGGCAAGTCGTCGCTGCTGAACAAGGCGGCCGGCGAGGAGCGTGTGGTCGTCAACGAGCTGGCCGGCACCACCCGTGACCCGGTCGACGAGATCGTGGAGCTCGGCGGCAGACTGTGGCGGTTCGTCGACACCGCCGGCATCCGTCGTCGCGTGCACCTGCAGCAGGGCGCGGACTTCTACGCGTCGCTGCGCACGTCGGCGGCGCTCGAGAAGGCCGAGGTCGCGGTGGTGGTGCTGGATGTCTCGCAGCCGCTGAGCGAGCAGGATGTGCGCATCATCGACATGGTGCTGGAGTCGGGCCGGGCGCTGGTGCTCGCGTTCAACAAATGGGACCGGCTGTTCGACGGCGACATGGAGGACATCGACCGGCGCCGCTACCTGGAACGCGAGATCGAGCAGGATCTCGCGCACGTGGCGTGGGCGCCGCGGGTGAACATCTCGGCGCGTACCGGCCGGCACCTCGACAAGCTGGTGCCGGCGCTGGAGACCGCACTGGCGTCGTGGGACCAGCGCATCCCCACCGGCAAGTTCAACGCGTTCCTCTCGGAACTGGTCGCCGAGCACCCGCATCCGGTGCGCGGCGGAAAGCAGCCCCGCATCCTGTTCGGCACGCAGGCGAGCACGCGGCCACCGACGTTCGTGCTGTTCACGACCGGGTTCCTCGACCCCGGGTACCGTCGGTTCATCCAACGCCGGCTGCGCGAGCTGTTCGGGTTCGAGGGCACGCCGATCGTCGTCAACATGAGGGTGCGCGAGAAGCGGCAGCGGCGCTGAGAACCGTCCGCGGAGCTGTCGTTGCGTGACGCGCGCGGCCCGTGGCATCCGTCGCTGTGACAGGCTGGAACGGTGACGATCGAGTATCCCGTTCCGGGTGAACCGCGACGTCCGCACGGCCCGCGCGACCCCGGGGACGCGTGGGTGGTCACCGACAGCGGGGAACGGTACTGGGGGCGGTTCGGTGCCGCCGGGCTGCTCGCCTACGATCCACAGCGTGGCGTGCTGCTGCAGCACCGGGTGACGTGGAGTCACCACGGTGACACCTGGGCGCTGCCCGGTGGGGCACGGCATCTGGGCGAGTCGGCGCGTGCCGGGGCGTTGCGCGAGGCGCAAGAGGAGGCCGGGGTGCCCGACGGGGCGGTACGGGCACGGGTCGAGAGCGTGCTCGACCTCGACGTCTGGACCTACACGACCCTGATCGGCGATGTCACGACGCCGTTCGAGCCGGTGATCAGCGACCCCGAGAGCCGCGCGCTGGCCTGGGTGCCGCCCGGTGAGGTGACCGACCTGCCGCTGCATCCGGGGTTCGCTGGGTCGTGGCAGCGGTTGCGGCAGCTGCTCGAGGTGCGACCCGCGCTCGTGGTCGACGCGGCGAACGTGGTCGGCTCGGTGCCCGACGGCTGGTGGCGTGATCGGGCCGGCGCGGCGGCGCGGCTGGTCGACCGCCTCGGCGCGCTTGACGCACAGGGCGTGGGCGGGGCGGCCCTGGCATTGCCCGAGGATGTCTGGTTCCCCGAGATCTCGGTCGTCGTCGAGGGGCAGGCGAGGGCCCTGCACACGGCAACGGCCGGTGGGGTGCGGGTGGTGAGGGCGGATGCCGCGGGCGACGACGCGATCGTCGACGAGGCGCAGCGGCTGGTCGAGGCCGGCCGCACCGTGACCGTGGTGACCAGCGACCGCGAGTTGGCCGACCGCACCCGGGCGGTGGGGTCGGTCGTGCACGGCGCGCGCTGGCTGCGTGACCTGCTGCCGGGCTGAACTATGCCCGGCCGCGGAAGCGGTCGATCTCGCGACGTTCGCGTTTGGTCGGCCGGCCCGCGCCGCGATCGCGCTGGGCGACGGTCGGCACCGGGTCGCGCGGCGGTGTGCGGTCCTCCATCGCCGTGGCGGCGATCGCCGCGCCCACGCGCTTGGCGATCGGCTGGCGCACCACCAGGATCCGGTCGAACCCGGCGATGCGCACCCGCAGTTCGTCGCCGGGCCGCACCGGCTGCGCGGCCTTGGCCTTCTCGCCGTTCACGCGCACATGCCCCGCGCGGCATGCGCTGGTCGCGGCCGATCGCGTCTTGAAGACGCGAACCGCCCAGAGCCAGGCATCCACCCGCACCGCCTCAGCCACGGCTCCTCCCGAGGGCGCCCAGCACGCCGGCGGCCAGCAACCCTTGGCCCAGGCAATAAGTGAGCATGACCAGCGGACTCGTCCAGTCGGGCATGGCCTCGGGCAGGAACAGCCGGAACGCGAGGATCGAGTCCGATGCCAAGAAGAACACGCCGCCGACCGTGGTGATCGCGGTGCAGCGGGCGGCGCTCAGGGCAGTGCCGCCGAGCACGAGCCCGTACCCGGCGACCGCGACGGTGAGCACGCCCAGGTGCGGCACGAGGACGGCCAGCATCGCCACCCACCACGCCGCGTAGGCGAGCCACCAGCCGTGCACCGAGCGCCTGGTCAGGTGCCGCAGGAACAGCCAGATGTAGGCGAGATGCGCGAGCCCGAAGAACAGCAGCATGCCGGGGATCTCGGGGGCGAATGCGAAGAACACGCCCGTCTCGTCGCCCAGCCATGACAGTGTGATCGCGGCCAGCAGCAGTGCGATGGGGATGCCGCGTGCCCGGTCACGGGCGGCCCACAGCACACCGACGGCGAGCAGCGGCATGAGCAGCATCTTGGTGACCGCGGCGGTGGGGGTGGCATCCATCGCCAACGCGACCACGTGCACGGCCGAGACCATGGCGTAGGGGGCGAAGCCGACCCAGCGCAGGGCGGGGACGGTACGGGGCATGACGTCCATCGTATGCTCGCACTGTGATCCGCACCGGTCTGGGCCTGCGCCGCATGATGCCGCGTGACCGTACCGAGCCGTTCCGTGCCGCGTCGCCGCTGGAGCTGCTGTTCGATCTGGTGTTCGTGGTGGCGGTGTCGCAGGCGGCCGGCAGTCTGCACGAGCTGGTGAGTGCGGGGCGCGTCGGGCAGGGCGTGCTGGCGTACCTGATGGTGTTCTTCGCGATCTGGTGGGCGTGGATGAACTTCACCTGGTTCGCGTCGGCGTTCGACACCGACGACTGGGCGTACCGGTTGATGACGTTTCTGCAGATGGGCGGCGTGCTCGTGCTGGCCGCGGGGGTGCAGGATGCTGTCGCGTCGTACGACTTCGCGGTGGTGACGTGGGGCTACGTCATCATGCGGTTGGCAATGGTGGGGCAGTGGCTGCGGGCCGCGGCATCCCATCCGGGCTCTCGGCGCACGGCGGTGACGTTCGCGGTGGGGATCGCCGCGGTGCAGGTGCTCTGGGTGGCGCGACTGTACCTGCTGGATGTGACGTGGCAGTTCGCCACGTTCTTCGTGCTGGTGGTCGCCGAGATCGCCGTGCCGGTGATCGCCGAGCGGCAGGGGCGCACGGCGTGGCATCCGCATCACATCGCCGACCGGTACGGATGCTTCACGCTGATCGTGCTGGGCGAGAGCGTGCTGGCGTCGGCGACGGCGGTGTTCGCGGCACGCGGGCAGGGCGCGCACGCGCTGGCGCTGGTGGGGCTGGCTGCGGCGGGGCTGGCGATCGCGGCGGGGATGTGGTGGGTGTACTTCGTGCACGGGCAGGGGGATCGTCTGGCAGAGACAGGGCGGGGTTTCGGATTCGGGTACGCGCACTACCTGATCTTCGCGGCGGCGGGCGCCGTGTCGGCGGGGATCGGGGCGAGTGTGGATGTCGCGACCGGGCGTACCGCGTTGTCGGCGGCGGCCGCGGCGCTGGTGTTGACGGTGCCGGTCGGAGGGTTCGTCGTCGCGGTGTGGCTGATCATGCTGCGGCCGCTGATCTCGCGGACCGCGTCGGTGCTCGTGCTGGTCTCGGCGGCCGTGATCGTCGCGAGCGCGGCGGTACCGCAGGGCGCGGTGGCGGCGACCGCCGTGCTGCTGGCGGTCGTGGTGGTGGTGCTCGAGGTCGACCGGGGCCGTCAGGCCGGCTGAGTCAGATCGAGTTCGACGATCGCGAGCTTCGGCTTGGGTCGCGCGACCTCGCGGAACCCGGCGGCGAGGAACACCGAGAGCACACCGATGTACAGGTTGTTCGTCGGCGTCGTGCCGATGGAGGTGTCGATGGGGTACGCCTCGAGCACGCGGGCGCCGTTCGCGCGGGCGTGGGCGATGGCGGCGTCGAGCAGCCTGGCGTTCAGCCCGCGCCTGCGGAACTCTCGGCGCACCACGAAGCAGGTGACGGCCCAGACGTCGGGGTCGTCCCACGGGTGCGGGGATGCCGCGAAGTTTCGCGTGCGGGCGAGCTTGGACTGTGCGGTGCGCGGGCCGACGCGTACCCAGCCGGCGGCTTCGCCGTCGACGTAGGCGATGAGGGCGGGCGTCGGAGAGGTGCCGAGCTCGATGCGCAGGCGCTCCTCCTTCTCGGCGCGGGGGACGGTGTCGAACTCCTTGCCTGTCATCAGCCACCATTGGCACTGGCAGGCGGCGCCGTCGCCTCCGCCGGTGAGCGCGTGCTCTGCGTCTTCGAACCGGGCCGGTGTGGCGGGTTCGATCGTGATCGTGGACATGTGCGCGACGGTAGTACCGGGCTCCGACATCGACAAGCATGGTGCGGCCTACGGATCGTCGCGACGGCGTGCCGGCGGTTCGCGGCCATGGATCGGAGCGGGTAGGATGGGGGAGTTGTCCGCTCCGGCGGGCATCGGGATGTGGCGCAGCTTGGTAGCGCACCTGACTGGGGGTCAGGGGGTCGCAGGTTCAAATCCTGTCATCCCGACGTAAAAGCCCTGATGAGAAAACCATTTTCGTCAGGGCTTCGTCATGTTCGGCTGGCACTGGCGAGTCGCGGTATCGGAGGGCGCGACCGCCCGTGAATGCCTCCTGCCTGTGGATTGGGGGGACCAGAGCGCGCTCGGGGTCGGCTCGTGGCCGCTCCCGGGGTCACAGTCGGCGATCCTGCCGGCGTTACGTACCTTGGACCTCGCGGTCCCGTGCGCGGATCGGCGAAGGAAGGCGTTGGCCTGTTCCGTGGCAGACGCGAGGTGTTGGTCGTCGGGGCGCAGGTAGCCGCGGGTCGTATCGGTGGAGACGTGCCCGAGGAATCCTGGAGGACATGCACGGCGTTGAGAGGCTTCGTGCTATCCCAAGCGACCGTGAGGAGGCTGCTCTGCTGAAGCCCGTACAGGTGCGGTTGGTCGGGCGCCAGGGGCTCAGCGTGAGTAGGGTGCTGGGGAGTAAACTGGTCGCATCATGGGCGGCACGATCCAGGTCAGTCAGCCGGCGGCGGAGTCGCTGGCGCGTTGGCGTGCGCTCAATGCGGAGCAGAAGCGCGAGGCGCGGCTGGCGGTGATAGTCGATCGGGTCGCCGCGAGCATGGCGATGGAGAACGAACCGGTCTCGGACGCGTGGATTCGACAGGCGAAGAAGACGGGAGTCTGACCCGTCGGTTCGCCACCCGTCACGGCGACCTGACCTACGTGCAGCTCGCCGATGCGGTCGCGCCGCACCTGGCATCCTTGCTCGCTCGGATTGGGCGCGGCGAGTTCTTGCAGCAGCCATACAGCGACGAACTGATCCGTGACTTCCACCGGGAGATCATCGGCGACTTGATCCAGGAGATCGCGGGGCAGTGGCGACGCGAGCCGGTGCAGATCGGCAACCACGTCCCACCGGAGCACTTCCTTGTCCCGATGCTCATGCGCGACTATGCCGAGAATGTCCAAGCGCGCCTCGCGTACGCGGACTCGCTCGAATTCCAACTTGAGCTGCTCGCCTACGCCGAAGGCGAGTTCCTGCACATCCATCCGTTCGCGGACTTCAACGGCCGCACCATCCGGGCGCTGCTGAGCGAGCTGCTGGTCCGGATCGATTGGCCGTTCCTGGAGGTCGCGGTCGAACGCGGCACGCCGGCCTTCAACCAGTACCGCGCCGCACTGGCGGATTACGACAACGGGCAACCCGACCTGCTCGTCGAGTTCTGGACCCGACGCCTCGAATCGTGAACCCAGGAAGAAGCCGTAAATGACCCGCTGCGCCAGAGATCTCACGGGACCCAGCTCGTTCAGGTCGTGTCCACGCCGCGGGGGGACATCGTCGCCGACGTTGCTAGCCTTCCCGTGATCGCGGACGAGCGACGTCACCACGAGCTCGTCTGAGGCGTGACTGGTGCATGCCGTCACCGCAGCGGTCGGATCGACGTTTGCCGGAACCCTCGCTGGGGCAACTTTGGAGGGGGTGCTCGATCGCGGTAGCCATGCGCCCAGAGGCCGGAGCGGGTGCCGGTGGCCAGTCCGGCCATCTTTTCCGACCGTGGACACGTCCTGGCAGGGGAAGCCTCCGCAGAGGCCGCGAGAATGGTTGGATGGCATCTCCACAAGCGCTTAGCGAGGCAGATCGGCGTCTCGTGGCCATGTGGGCCGCCGACTGCGCTGAGCGTGTTCTCGCGTTATTCGAGGCGGAAGCGCTCACCGACGATCGTGCACGAGACGGCATCGCGCGTGCGCGAGCCTTCAGCCGCGGAGAGCTCAGTGCTGCCGGAGAGATCCGTCGCCGCTTTGTCGCTGGGCGGGCCGCACAGTCAGCGACGGGCCCCGCCGCCGTCGCGGCCGCGCGGGCCGCCGGCCAAGCGTCGGGGGTTGCCCACATGGGCGCGCATGCACTGGGTGCCGCCGCATATGCCGCGAAGGCTGCCGAACTGGCCGCACCTGATGACTTGGATGCCCGAGCAAGCGAGGTCCGCTGGCAACTGGCGCACATGACTGCGGAGGTCCGCGCCGCACATAAACGCCTGCCTGCGCTGGGAGAAGACTCGGCCGGACCTTTGGGCTCGGGCCTGCTGGCCTCCGGAGTGCTCGCTAAGACGATCCGCGACATTCAGGCGGAGTTGTCTTCGTCCTGATCGTCGGTCGCACTGTTGCCGGGGCCTCGCTCACCTTCGTGATGGGCGGGAGGCGATGCGACAGCGACGGTTTCGATACGTGTGATGTCGGCGGCGATGGCTACACGTACCTGCTCAAGTCTGTCGCCTTAGAGCAGATCGTTCTCTGCCTCTTCGATGAGCCCGCGCCACCATGAGTCCGGCCCGGTCGCGGTGCGATCGATCGCGTGTAGCCGCTTTCGGAGCTTCCTCAGCCGCACGCGGTGAGAGAGTTCCTTACCTGCGGGCAGGACGGGAGGACGAACCTGCCCGTCCCGGAAGGCACGAAGACGCTCCGCAGCCTGCGCAGCCGTCATCACCACTGGCGCTGGCGCAGCCGGCCCGGAACTCAGATACTCCGCGAAGGCCGCCAAGAAGCCCTCGGTGGCTTTCCGGTCGCGGTTGAGCGGGGAACAATGGCCCGTCGCAACGTCGCACACCGATATCGTCCCGTCACAGGCCTCCATGACCAGGAACTCCCCGCCATGGACATTGCCGATCTCGCGAGCCCCGGGAAGGGTTTCCTCTCTCACCATCGCCGGGTACAGCTGAATGCCGAACGGATGCTCCTCGCGCACGCTCGAATTCTATCGGCCGGCTCGAACCAGCCTGGAAGCGGGAACCTCGGTAAGTACGTGGTCGTGAGCGGTCGCACCTGTCCGATGTGACAGTGTCTATCGAGAAGCGCTCTGCGGTCGAGCGAGCGGGCTGTACATCCATCAACAGCGTGGACGGAATGCGGATCAGGCGCGGATCGTCGACACCACCACGCCATCCGATCCGCGTGTCACCTGCCACACGCTGCCGCTGCCCTCGACGCGCAACCCGTCGTCGCCGGCGATCAGCACGGTGCGCTCGTCGATGCCGAGGGCGCTGTCGATGAGCCCGGACTCCACCGCGGCGACCAGCCTCGAGAGCGTGCCGCGCTGTGCGACGTGCACGTCGATCGACCCGTCCACGAGCCCGATCCCGGCTTCCACTTCAAGCTGCTCCCCGGACTCGTCCGGCTCCTCCGGACAGACGGTCACGCCGCCGACGCGGGTGCCTCCGCCGAGCGCGCCCACGGCGGCCACCATCGCTCCGGCCGAGACACCAAGATACGGCACCCCCGCGGCCACCTGACCGCGGATCTCGTCGAAGAGAGACTCGAGCCCCGCCCGCACCGATTCGACGATGCCGCCGCCGACGAGGATGCCGTCGACACCGGCGATCGCGCCCGGTGACAGCTCCTCCCCGCCTCGCGAGCTCGTCACCGCCGTCTCGACCTGACCGGCCGCCGCGAGCACGCGGCGAAGCACCTCGGCGCGTTCCGGTCCGCCGGGATGAATCGACACGATCGCCACCCGCGGGACGGTACGCCCACCGGCGCGGGCGTGAGCGCGCGACTCCTCGAGGAACGGTGCGTACAGCGGGGCATCAGACGGCTCCAGTGCGCCACCGCCGAGCAGGTGGACGCTCATGCGGTGACCCGCTGGGGTTGCGGCGCCGACGGGGCGGCCGGCGCCAACTCCTCGTACCCGGCCGCGGTGAGCCATTGCCGCATCGTGGCACTGCTCTGCGACAGGCAGCGCAGTCTCTCCTCGACCCGAGCGAGTTCCTCAGCGACCTCGCCTGCGACAGTGCGTGTGCACTGCGCCGCCGTCACGCTGCCCCGCACGCCTTCCATGTCGAGGATCATGCGGATGAGCCGGGTCGTGAGACCGGCGGACAGCAGCCCGCGGATCTGCGTCACCGTGTCCACGTCCGCCTCGGTGTAGTCCCGGTATCCGTTGAGAGAGCGCGTGGACTCCAGCAGGCCCTGCGCCTCGTAGTACCGCAGGAGACGGGTCGCGACACCGGTGCGTCGAGAGAGCTCTCCGATCCTCATACTGTCTCCGGTTCCAGGCTTGACCTTCTCATTGATGTCAAAGTTTACGGTAACGACATGACCCCGTCCACGGCGACCGCCGACCTCTCATTGTCCACCCGACGCACCCGGGCACTGCTTCTCAGCCTCGGGCTCGTCCTCTTCGCATCGGTGAGCACGGAGTTGCTTCCACCCGCGCTGATCCTCGGAATGTCGTCGACGCTCGATGTCGACCCCTCAGCGATCGGCGTCCTCGTCTCGGTGTGGGCGCTGACGATCGTGGTCGGGACGGTCCCGGTCGTCAGAGCCACCCGCGCCGTCCCGCGCAAGCCGCTGCTCATCGGCTCCGTACTGGTCTTCGCCGCTGCGACACTCGTCGTCGCGACCGTGCCCGTCTACGGCGTGACGGTCGTAGCGCGCATCGTGTCGGCCCTGAGCGCGGCCGTCTCCTGGTCCGTCGTCTTCGCGTACGTCCCCACGCTGGTCCCGCCAGAGCGACTCGGGCGCGCGATGGCCATCGTCCTCGGCGGCGGCACGCTCGCATCCGTCCTGGGCGTACCGGTGGGGGCGGCGCTGGCGGCCGCGGGAGCCTGGCAATGGGCCTTCGCGGGCGCGGCCGGCATGCTGGCCGTCTCTGCGCTCGCACTGTCGCGGAGCTTGCCTCGGCTCGCTGACGCCGGCTCGACCCAGGCCTCTGGGCGGCGACTCGACCGTACGGCCGTCCCCGTCGGCGCGCTGCTGTCCGTCGGGGCCCTGCTGCTCACCGGCTACATGACCCTCTACGCCTACATCGTTCCGACGCTTTCAGCCGCCCGAATCAGCGCCGGTTCCGCCAGCGGAGTCCTCCTGGCCGCCGGGATCGCGGGTGCGGTCGCGCTCATGATCGGCGGGGCGGTCAGTGACCGCCACCCCAGCGCCACGCTGCTCGTGCTGGTGGCGACCGTGCCCGCCGGAGTGCTGCTGATCACCGTCGCACCCCCGTCCGCCTTCCCTCAGCCGCTGGCCGCCGTCGGCGCCGCGCTCGTCGGCTTCGGGATCGGCGGTCTGCCTCCGGTGTTCCAAGCCCGGGTCGCTCGAACCGCGTCACCGGGATTCCGTCCACTGGCGACGAGCCTCTTCGTGGTCGTGCTCAACATCGGGATCGCCGGCGGCTCCGCCCTGGGCGGGGGACTCATCGCGACAGCCGGCGTGGGAGCGCTCGGTCCCGCGGCGCTGGCTCTCACGGTGGCCTCGCTCGTGGCGATGGCGGCGCTCGTCCTGCGCCGACCGCCGGTCGTCGAACCGTAGACCGCTCGGCGGAAGCCCTTCGCCGGGCGGGTCGTCCGTCGCGCCGAGCCATGACGGGCACGGGTGCTCGGCCCTCAGGCATCCCTCGAATCGTCATCCCCTCAGACGTCGCTCGTATCGTCGGCACGGCACGAGGACGGGTCCTTCCGGTCCCTCGGCCGCATAGAGCAGCGGCCCGGTGTCGCGCCATCCCTCGCGCTCGTAGAAGCGACGGGCGCGGGAGTTGCCGGAGACCACAGCCAGCCACCCATCCGACCAGCCCTCCGAAGCGATGCGCTCCTCCGCCTCTCGAAGCAGCGCGATCGCGATGCCTGTGCCGCGTGCCCGGCCGTCGACGAACAGCTCTTCGACCTCATCGTCGACGACGGTGGCGAATCCCACCACGTCGCCTGCCCGTTCGGCGACGACGGTGAGCGGCACCCGGCGTTCGGCGCGCGGGAGGAACGACTCAGGGGTGCGGATGCTCTCGAGTGCGGGATCGACGTGACCGGCATGACCGTCGCGCCAGGCGGTCGCCCAGATGGTGCTGACGACGGGGACGTCCTGCTGGGTCATCGGGCGCAGTACGACGGCGGTCATTGCCGTGGCGCCATGCCGGCGACGGCGACGAACACGGCGGCGGCGACGAAGATCACCTGCAGTGCGGTGCGCAACGCAAGCGGCGTGGTCGGGGCCGCGGGATGATCGACACCGTGCGCGGCGCGCACATTGGCGGGGAACATCGCGACCAGGAGCGCCGCGAGGCAGATCGCCGCGACGACGCGAGTCGCCGGCACCAGCAGGCCGAGTGCGCCCAGAAGCTCCAGTGCGCCCGTGACCGTGACGACGAGGCTCGGATGCGGCACCCACGTCGGCACGATCGCGATCAGCCCGTCCCGTCGCGGCTGCACCCAATGGGATATCGCGGTCACCGTGAACATCACCGCCAGCCCCACGGCCAGAGCCGCCGACCAGGAGTTCAGGGCGTCGAGCCCGAATGCGCCGACCGCTCGGGCCGCCAGCGAGACCACGGTCAGGATGATCAGAGGAACCATGACGTGCCTTTCATCTAGTCAGTGCATAGATAGTGGACCACCGCGCGTGATCTTGTCAATGTCTAGATGCTCGATTAGACTGCCGGGTGTGGTCGACACCTACCATCACGGCAGGCTCCGCGAGCATCTGCTGTCCGCCGCCGCGGACGAGATCGCCCGGAACGGGCCGGAGACACTGTCATTGCGCGAGCTGGCGCGCCGTGCCGGCGTGACACACGGCGCCCCCGCACATCACTTCGGCTCACGACGAGGACTGTTCACGGCCCTGGCGATGGAGGGGTTCGAGGCTCTGGCCGATGCTCTCGCGCCGTCCGTCGAGCGTGGGGAGTTCGTGGAGACGGCAGTGGCGTACGTGCGATTCGCTCTGGAGAAGCCGGGGCATTACGCCGTCATGTTCCGGCCGGACCTGCTGGAGGAGACCGCGGGCCTTCGCGAACAGCGCGACCGTGCGGCAGCAGCCCTGACGTCCGGAATGGCGACTCTGGGCCGGGAGCAGCTCCGGACCCCCGAGGCGCAGGCCCGTCAGGCCGCGTGGGGTCTGGTCCACGGCATCGCATCGCTTTTCCTCTCCGGAGCCCTCGGCGACACCGACCCGCTGGCACTCGCCCGGGCCGGCGCCTGGCAGCTGTTCGGATCCGTGACGAGCGAAGAGAGCGCGCGTCGACCGGGGGTGAGCAGATGACCCGGATCGTCTACTACACCTCGACGTCTCTGGACGGCTACCTCGCTGATTCGAACGACTCCCTCGACTGGCTCTTCGCGGTCGAGGGCGGCCGAGAGGCCATCGCCGAAGGCGAGCAATTCGTCTCGGGCGTCACCGTGCAGGTGGAAGGCTCCACCACGTACCGATGGCTGATCGAGCATGAGGATCTCATCGCGCACCCCGAGAAGTGGCAGAAGTTCTACGGCGACCGCAAGACCTTCGTGTTCACCACCCGGACGGATCTGCCCGTCGTGCCCGGCGCCGACATCACCTTCGTCAGCGGACCGCCCGCCGACCACATCGACCGCATCCTCACCGCGGCAGGCGACGGGGACGTCTGGGTGATCGGCGGCGGTGCGCTTGCCGCAGAGTTCGCGAAGATCGGACACCTGGATGAGATCCGCCTGTCCATCGCGCCGGTCACGCTCGGATCCGGAGCGCCATTGCTTCCGGGAGGTTTCGACTCGACCCGGCTTCGACTCACGAGCGTCCACCAGACCGGCCAGTTCATCATGGCCACATTCGACGTGACGTGACGCGCGGGCCGTAGGCTGCGCCGGACCGTGGCAGGCTGAGGACGTGACCGCCCTGCAGCCCGCGCCGGCGACCCGCGTGATCCGCGAACGCGAGTCCGGCGGCGCGGCATCCCTTCTCGACCGCTCCGTCGAGCTGCTGCGTGCGGTCGCATCGGGTGTGATCGCCGACGCCCGCGTCGTGCGACTGTACGTGCCGCCGCCCACGGTCGCGATGAGCCGTCGTGAGAGCCGGATGCCCGGATTCGGGCGCGCCGCCGACGCCGCGCGCCGACGGGGCTTCACACCCGTCATCCGTCCCACCGGCGGACGTGCCGTCGCCTACGACGAGTCGTGCCTCGTGTTCGACCTGATCGAGCGCGAAGACGACCTCGCCGATCAACAGCGCCAGTTCGCCCGCGCCGGCACCGCCCTCGTGGCGGCACTTTCCAGACTCGGCGTCGACGCCCGCATCGGACCCGTGCCGGGGGAGTACTGCCCGGGCGAGTTCAGCGTCAACGCCCGTGGCCGGGCCAAGCTCGTCGGTACATCCCAGCGCGCCGTGCGCGGCGCACGTCTGCTCAGCGGGATGCTGCCGCTTCGCGCCGTCGCCCACCTGAGCGATGTGCTGCTCGAGGTCAATGACGCGCTCGGACTCGACTGGGATCCCGCGACCTTCGGCACCCTGCAGCACGAGGTCGGCGCCCTGCCCGCCGACCGTGTCGGCGACGCGATCGTCGGAGCCCTCGCCGCCATGCCCTGAACCGCGCGTCGGGGCCGTCTTCGACGGCTCCGAACGCTCACGTTCACCACGTGTCGTCGCTCAGACGATCCTCATCCCGCAACAGGCGGCGACCGTCGCCGCGGGGCGCGCCGGTGCGGAAGAGACGTCGGCGGCGCGCCGTGCCCGCGGGGGAGAGGCGACGACCGCACCGAGGTCAGCGACCTACTCGAGCGCGCCGTGCCCGCGGGGGAGAGAGGTGACGACCGCGCCGAGGTCAGCGACCTACTGTGGCGCGCCGTGCGCGCGGGAAAGACAGGCGGCCGATGCCGGCATCGGCTTGAATGGATGTCGCAACCGTCCGCGACGAAAGGCACCGCCATGACCGACCCCCGCATCGGCCTCGTCTGGAATCCGTCCAAGACCGGCCGCGACGACCTTGAGGCCGCGCTGACGGCCGCCGCCGACGGCCACGACGTCGACGTGACCTGGTTCGAGACCAGCGAGGACGACCCCGGTCGCGCCGCGACCCAGGCCGCGCTGGACGCGGGCGTCGACGTCGTCGCGGCGGCGGGCGGCGACGGCACCGTCCGCGCGGTCGCCGAGCACCTCGCCGACACCGGCGCCGATGTCGACCTGGCCGTCATCCCGCTGGGCACCGGCAACCTGCTCGCCCGCAACCTCGAGATCCCGCTCGGTGACACCGCCGCCGCGTTCGCCCGCGCCCTGACCGGCACCGCTCGCCCGATCGACATCGGCTGGGCCGAGGTGGCCGGGCCCGCCGGCGACCGACGGTGCGCGTTCGCCGTGATGGCCGGATTCGGCATCGACGCACACATGATCACCGAGACCGACGACGACCTGAAAGACAAGGCCGGCTGGCTCGCCTACGTCGAGTCGCTCGGGCGCGCCGTCTCGGCCAGCGAGGTCATCGACATCCGACTCGGCCTCGACGGGGCCGACCCGACCGGGCAACACGCGCACACGCTCATCGTCGGCAACTGCGGCACGCTGCAAGGTGGCATCACGTTGCTGCCCGACGCCGACCCCGCCGACGGCGAACTCGACCTGCTGTTGCTGAACGCCGACGGCGTCGCCGGCTGGATGGACACCCTGCGCACCATGGTGTGGGACAACGGACTGAAGCGTCTGCTGCCCGGTGCCGCCTCGGCGGGCGATGAGCGCGCCGTCAGCAGCGACAGCACCGAGCACCGCCGGCTGCGCATCCTCGAGGTCGAACTGGCCGAACCCCGCGCGTTCGAAGTCGACGGCGACCACCTCGGCGAGATCACCCGGGCGCGCATCACGGTGCAGCCGGGTGCCGTCCGCATCCGCTGAACGCGTCGCGCGTACGGAACGTGCGGCGGGCGGTGCGCGCACTCGAACCGGTGGACTGAGACCAGGCCCGCTCAGCCGGGCGCGCGCAGCAGGGGCAGCAGCACCTCGTCGACGAGGTCGACGAACAGGGCGTCGTCCAGAGCCTGGTCGCCGAGCAGAAAGTGGTGGCGAAGCAGCGCCGCCGGCACATCGAGCCGCGCCGGGGCGAGAGCGGATGCCGCCACCTCCCCGCGATCGACGGCACGCCGCACCAGCTCGGTCACGAGGCGGCGATTGCGACCCTGCGATCGGGCACGGATCTCCCGGGTGCGGTCGGCGTCGTCCCGCGACTCCGCGATGATCCCGCGCAACGCCTCGCCCGCCGGCCCCTGCAGCACGGCGGCGGCCTGACGCAGCATCTCGAGCAGATCGGTGCGCAGCGCACCGGTGTCCGGCGGATGCTCGGGGTCGGGCGCCACCCGGTACACCGCGTCGACCACCAGGGCCGCCCGCGACGGCCAGCGCCGGTACAGTGACGCCTTGCTCGCGCCGGCGCGGCGGGCTACGGCATCCATCGTCACCTGCGCATAGCCGACCTCGGCCAGCTCCGCCAACGCCGCCTCGAGGATCGCCGCAACGAGCGCGTCGCCGCGCCGCCGCGGACCGCTGCGGTGGTCGCTCGGCGGGTTCACGGCTGCGCCCTCGTGACCCGCCCACGCGTGCCGTCGACTCTGACGCGCTCGCCGTCGGCGATCGCGGTGGTGCCGTTGCCCGTGCCCATCACCGCGGGCAGCCCGTACTCGCGAGCGACGATGGCCGCGTGCGACGCGGACGAGCCGGTGTCGACCACGACGGCCGCGGCGCGCTGGAACAGCGGCGTCCACGACGGATTCGTGTACGGGCACACGAGCACCTCGCCCGCCTGCAGCCGGTCGAAGTCCGCCGCGCCGTGCACGACGCGGGCCACGCCCGTCGCCGTGCCCGCCCCCGCGGGCGTGCCCGTCACCAGGGCGTCGCCGCGCCCCGAAGCCGGGAACACGCTCGCCATGTCGATCAGCGGCACACCCGCCAGTACGGCGCGCCGGGCGGCCCGGCGGGTCACGAACCCGCGCAGCATGGCCGTCTGGGCGGCACTGACACGGTCGACGTCGGCGATGTGCGACACCTCCTCCCATCGCAGGTGCAGGATGTCGGCGGCGCGCTCGAGCACACCGGCATCGGCCATGCGGCGGCCGGTCTCGAGGATCGCCCGGCGCAGGGTGGGCAGGGACGCCGTGAAGAAGAAGTGCGTGTCTTCGCGGAACGCGACGGCATCCTGCGCCGCCGCCACCGCGCGAGCCACCCGCGCTGCGCGCCGCGGTGAGCGCAGCAGGGGATGCGCGAGCAGTCGCGCCAGGGCGTCGGCCGAGCGCGACATGGGCGACGGATGCGCGTCGACCGCCGCCAGCGCGAGCACCATGCCGAGGGCGACATCGGGCGATTCGGCCAGCGTCGGTGCGCTGATCAGCATGGGAGAGGTCGTCTCGCGCCGGCCGAACTCGCGCAGGAACGCGGTGATGTCGGTGCGCAGCCGGGCGAAGTCGTCGTCGTGTGCGACCAGCTGCCACCCCGCCTGCGCGTCGAGGCCGGTCAGCCGGTCGCGCAGGGCCGGCTCGGCACGCAGCCGCGCCGCCATCCGGCCGAGCGCCCGGGTGCCGTCCTCGGTGCGGGTGCGCGCCCCACCGAGCAGATCGGCGAGCAGGCGGCGTCGGCGCAGCAGCGTCAGCACGACGACCAGACGCAGCACGGCCAGCCCGGCGCCGGGCAGGTAGTCGATGCGCAGGTCGCGGCACAGCTCCTGGGCGGACAACGCCCGGTCGGGCACCGCCACGAGTTCGCGCCACGGCAGCGCGGGAAGGTCGAGCGTCTCGAGCCGGTCGATGCGGGCGAGGAACTCGCGCTGGCGTGGGTCATCGATCCAGCTGGCCGGGTGGAACCGGCGCGACTTGGCGATGAGTCGGAACGGTGTGGCCAGCGCCCGCAGCGACAGGTGCGGGCTGCCCGGGACGAGCTGCACCGCGACGCCGTCCTCTTCGCGCAGGAACCCCGTGAACAGCCCCTCGATGCCGTACTCGTGCGTCATCTGCGCCATCAGCAGCGCCGGCCCACGCAGCACCTGGGTGCTCACGTCCATCGGGTACGGGCGCACGGGCAGCAGCTCGGACAGGATCGCCGCCTGCAACCGCTGGAACCGGTTCAGGCGCTGCGGAGGTGGTGGCAGCGCCGTCATCGGTCGCGCCTGCAGGATCCACACCCGCCCCTGCGCGATCGCCCATTCGATGTCTTGCGGGCGGCCGAAGTGCCCGGCGATCGCGCGCGCCTGCTCGGCGAGTGCGGCCAGGTCCGCGGCATCCAGCAACGGTGCCGTACCGTCGGGTCGCAGCTGCAGCGACAGGCGGTGCCCCCGGTCATCGAGCTCGTAGTGGTCGGGGGTCACCTCGCCCGACACGACGGCCTCGCCCAGGCCCTGGCCCGCGTCGACGACGATGCGATCGCGCGCCCCGCTGGCCGGATCGGCCGTGAACATGACGCCGGCGACGTCGGCGTCGACCATGCGCTGCACGACCACCGCGATGCGCACGTCGGCGGGGTCGATCCGGCGCTCGCGGCGGTAGGCGATGGCACGGTCGGTCCACAGCGATGCCCAGCAGCGCCTCACCGCGTCGACCACCGCATCCGCGCCGACGACGTTCAGGTAGGTGTCCTGCTGGCCGGCGAAGGCGGCACCGGGCAGGTCTTCGGCGGTGGCGCTCGAACGCACGGCCACGGGCACGTCGTCGCCCAGCCGGGCGTACGCCGCGGTGACGGCATCCCGCACCGCGGCGGGCACCTCGACGTCTGTGATCGCCTGTCGCAGGGATGCCGGGGCCGTCGCCGGATCGGTGACCAACACGTCGATGCCCGCCTGCCGCGCGATGTCGATGTAGGCGGCGGTGGTCACGACGAACCCGGGCGGCACCGGGAGGCCCGCTCGCAACAGCTCGCCCAGGTTCGCGGCCTTGCCGCCGACGGCGGCCACGTCCGCGGCGCCGAACGACGACAGCGGTGCGACGATGTCGGTCATGGCAGCCTCCCTGTAGAGAACGTTGCGTTCTCTAACTGTAGCGCGCCGCCGGCACGGATGTCGCGGGCTCGCGCGGGCTCGTCACGGTCCCGGCCACACGACTGCGCCACGGATCGGCGACGGCGCCACAGATCGACGGTGCAGTCGCCGCGAACAGGCGCAGTCGTGTGACGGAGGATGTCGCGACGTCCGCGTCATGTCCGGTGGGCCTCGGCGATCAGTGACATCTGCGCGATCATGGACGTGAGGGATGAGGAGCGGATCCATGTTCGGTGAGAAGCGACGTCGCGAGGAAGAACTCGCACAGGCGAAGCAGCAGGCAGACGAAGCGGTGGAGGCGAGCGAGGTCGACGACTCGTTCGTCGATCCCGACGAAGACCTCGAGACCCAGGAGGAGCCCGATTCCGGCGACGCCCCACCGCGGTGACCGGCGGCCGAGCTTCACGAGCCGGTCAGCACGTCCCGCAACACGCATGGTCAGTGCGGGAGGCGCGACACCTGTCGCGTGACGGACGAATCCGCCTCTCGCTGTCGCAGGAGGGGCTGCGCGGCGTAGCCTGCTGGTGACCGCCGATGTGGGCGGGTGCGAGGAGGTCCGGCGTGGGACAGCTCAGGAGGAGTCTTCACTTCGTCATCGGTGCCGTGGAGGGTCTCAAGGCTCTGGACCGGGTGTCCGCCCCGGTTGCGGCGTCCGTCAAGAAGGTCACCGGAAGCCCGCCGGTCAAGAACGCGCTTTCGGGAACCTGGCTCGGCCACCAACTGCATCCGGCGCTCACCGACGTTCCGATCGGCCTGTGGACCGCGGCATCCGTCCTCGATCTCACCTCCGGGGACGCCGGCTCCGACGCCGCGCGCCGTCTGGTCGGGTTCGGCGCGCTCAGCTCGATCCCCACGGCGGCGGCAGGCGCCGCGGATTGGTCCGACAGCTATGGACCCGAGCAGCGGGTCGGGATCGTGCACGCCGCGCTGAACAGCACCGCCCTCGTGCTGCAGGTCTCGTCATGGCTGGTGCGGCGCCGCGGCTCGCGCGGCGTGGGCACGGTGCTCAGTCTCGCCGGCCTCGGCCTCACCCTCGCCTCGGCGTATCTCGGCGGCCATCTGTCGCTCGTGCGCGGCGTCGGCGTGAACCACACCGCGTTCCAGGAGGGGACGGAGAGCTGGACGGATGTCGCGGCCGACGGCGATCTCGCCGAGAACAAGCCGCTGCGGGTCGAGGCAGGTGGCGTGCCGGTGGTGCTCGTTCGGCGCGGCGGTGCCGTGCACGCGCTGTCGGCGACCTGCACGCACGCGGGAGGGCCGCTCGACGAGGGCACTGTCGACGAGAACGGATGCGTGCAGTGTCCCTGGCACGGCAGCAGGTTCTCGCTGGCCGACGGCACGGTCGCCCAGGGTCCGGCAACGGTGTCCGAGCCGGTCTGGGAAGTGAAGTCCGAGAAGGAGCGGATATGGGTGCGTCTGGCGGGCTGATGCCCGACGTTCCACGGCAAGGCGGGCTCGGGCCGGCGACCGATGGACCCTGGTCGAGCCGCCCCTACACCCACCCGGCCGCCGGATGGGGAGCCGCGTTCTCGGTGCTCGACGTGCTCGTGCGGGAGCGGGAACCGGTCACGGGCACTCGTGCGATGTTCACGATGAACCACCCGATCCGCGGCTTCGACTGTCCCGGCTGCGCGTGGCCCGACGACAAGGGCGTGCGCCTGGACATCTGCGAGAACGGCATCAAGCACGTCACATGGGAGATGACCGGCAAGCGCGTCGGGCCGGATTTCTTCGCCGCACACACCGTGACCGAACTGGCGGAGTGGACCGATTTCGCGCTCGAGGACCAGGGCCGCCTCACCCACCCCATGGTGTACGACGCGGCGACCGATCACTACGTCCCGATCGACTGGGACGACGCGTTCGCGCTCGTCGGCTCCCACCTGCGCGGCCTCGCGAGCCCCGACGAGGCGGCGTTCTACACATCCGGTCGGCTCGGCAACGAGGCATCCTTTCTGTACCAGCTGATGGTGCGGGAGTTCGGGACCAACAACCTGCCCGACTGCTCGAACATGTGCCATGAGGCCTCGGGACGCGCGTTGCTCGAGTCGTTGGCGACGGGCAAGGGCACCGCCGATCTCGACGACTGGGAGCAGTGCGATGCGCTGTTCATCTTCGGCGTCAACGCCGCCTCGAACGCGCCGCGCATGCTCACGACGCTCGCGGCCGCGGTGAACCGCGGCGCCCAGGTGGTGCACGTGAACCCGCTCGTCGAGGCCGGGGCCACACGCACGATCGTGCCCCACGAGATCGTCGACATGGCGAGGTTCAAGACCACGAGGACGAGCACCGGCAACCTGCAGGTGCGTCCGGGCGGCGACTTGGCGCTGGTGCGCGGCATGGCGAAGGCGGTGTTCGAAGCGGCGCAGGCAGACGCCGACGTGCTCGACCGCGAGTTCCTCGCGCAGTACACACACGGATTCGAGGAGTACCGCGCGCTGGTCGAAGCGACCGACTGGCACGAGCTCGTCCGCCAATCGGGACTCGCCGAATCCGCCATCCGAGGGGCGGCGGAGATCTACCTGGCCTCTGAGCGCACCGTGATCAGCTGGTGCCTCGGAGTCAGCCAGCACGAGCACGGCGTCGAGACGGCGCGCGAGATCGTCAATCTCCTGCTCCTGCGCGGCAACATCGGCCGGCCCGGCACCGGCCCCTCGCCGGTGCGCGGGCACAGCAACGTGCAGGGCAACCGCACATGCGGCATCGACCATCATCCGACGGATGCGTGGCTCGACCGGCTCGACGAGGTCTGCGGCATCCGGTCGCCGCGAACGCGTGGCCTCGACACCGTGCACACGGTCGCGGCCATGCACGACGGCTCGGTGAAGGTCTTCGTCGGCATGGGCGGCAACTTCGTTCGCGCCGCACCCGACACCGTCTACACCGCCGAGGGGCTGCGCGGCTGCGCCCTCACCGTGCAGGTGAGCACGAAGCTCAACCGCAGCCATCTCGTGCACGGGCGCGAGGCGCTCATCCTCCCGTGCCTGGGACGCACCGAGCGCGACGAGCAGCGCTCGGGCATCCAGGGCATCTCCATGGAGGATGCGATGAGTTCGGTGCAGCTGTCGATCGGGATGCGTCGGCCCGCGTCGGAGCACCTGCGCAGCGAACCCGCGATCATCGCCGGCATCGCGCAGGCGACCCTCCCGGGCTCCCGCACCCCCTGGGCGGAGTACGTCGACGACTACGACCGCATCCGCGACGTCATGGCGCGTGTGCTTGACGGGTTCGAGAGCTACAACGAACTCGTCCGACGCCCCTACGGATTCCGCATCCCGCAGCCCGCACGTGAGCGTGACTTCCGGACGCCGTCGGGCAAGGCGGAGTTCTCGCATGCACCCCTGCCGAACGTGATCCCGGACGATGCCGAGGTGCTCGTGCTGCAGACGATGCGCTCGCAAGACCAGTGGAACACGACGATCTACACGGCGAACGACCGCTACCGCGGGGTGAAGAACCTGCGCGAGCTCATCTTCATGAACGCGGCGGACATGCGCGATCGTGGACTGCGGGAGGGCGATTTCGTCGACATCGTCGCGACCTCCAAGGACGGATCGAAACGCGCGGTCCGCAGCTTCCGCGCGCTGGCCTACGACCTGCCGCGGGGAAGCGCCGCCGGGTACATGCCCGAGCTGAACGTGCTCATCGGGCCGGACGACTACAGCACACGCAGCGACCAGCCGCTGATGAAAGACATCCGGGTGCGGGTGACCGCGGCGGTGCGGTGAGTGGGGGGATGCTCATGATCGTGACGGGGCCGGGGCTTCTCGCCTCGATCGTGCTGTTGCTGGTGCGCGCGATGCTGACCGTCGCATTCGCGCACGAGTCGCAGTTGAAGCTGAAGGACATCCGCGGCTTCGCGAAGAACGACCAGGTGCCGCTTCCGGTCGCGTGGGTCGTCGCAATCGCCGAACTGGCGGCCGCGCTGTCGTTCGCGAGCGGGGTCCTCGCCCCGTGGGCCGGGCTCGGCGTCGTGGTGCTCATGCTCATCACGACGAGCATGCAGATC
Organism: Microbacterium luticocti DSM 19459; assembly: GCF_000422405.1. Classification (GTDB taxonomy): domain Bacteria; phylum Actinomycetota; class Actinomycetes; order Actinomycetales; family Microbacteriaceae; genus Microbacterium; species Microbacterium luticocti. The sequence goes on along the minus strand of NZ_AULS01000003.1, from coordinate 198,269 downwards.
TTCCGCTGGCACAGCACCTACTGGGCGGCCAAGAGCGGCCCCGAGTACGACCTGCTCATGCTCACGCTCGCCGCGGTCATCGCGGTGTTCGGGCCGGGCGTGATCGCGATCCCGACGCTGTTCGGGCTCTGAGCCCGGGAGCGACCCGCCCTCAGGCCCCGTTGACCGCATCGGACGGCGGGACTAGACAGGGAAACAGCCGCAGGGCGCAGCAACGGGGCACACACGCGCGACGAGGGACGGACATGGCCGGTACGGAACGGATTCAGGACATCTGGGGTGCGCGCACCCCGTACGCGGCGGGGGATGCCTGGCCCGCCCGGGTGGACGAGTACCTCGTCGACGGGGTCGAGGCCGGCGACGTCGAGAAGTGGGTGCGCGGGGCGTGCCTGCTGTGCAGCAACGGCTGCGGTGTCGAGGTCGCCGTCGCCGGCGGCCGGATGGTGGGCATCCGCGGCCGCGCCGACGACCGGGTGAGCCACGGCCGGCTGGGGCCGAAAGGCCTCTACGGCTGGCGCGGCGAACAACGCGACCGGCTCACGACGCCGCTGATCCGCCGCGACGGCCGGCTGGTCGAGACCGACTGGCCGACGGCGATGGCGGCGATCGCGGAGCGCTCCCGCACCCTGCTCGAGACCAAGGGCCCGCTCTCGCACGGCTTCTACACCTCGGGCCAGTTGATGATCGAGGAGTACTACACCCTCGCCGTCATCGGCAAGGCCGGCATCGGCACCCCGCACATGGACGGCAACACCCGGCTGTGCACCGCGACCGCGTCGGCGGCGTTCCAAGAGACGTTCGGCACCGACGGGCAGCCCGGCTCGTACACCGACATCGACCACTGCGACACACTGTTCCTGTTCGGCCACAACGTCGCCGAGACCCAGACCGTGCTGTGGGCACGGATGCTCGACCGGCTCGACGGGCCCAACCCGCCGCAGCTGGTGTGCGTCGACCCGCGCCGCACCAAGGTCGCCGAACGGGCGACCGTGCACCTGGCGATCCGCAACGGCACCAACCTCGCGCTGATGAACGCGCTGGTGCACGAGCTGATCGCCGCCGGCGCGGTCGACCGCGAGTACGTCGACGCGCACACCGTCGGCTTCGACGACCTGGCAGCCGCCACCGCCGAGGCCACACCGGAGTGGGCCGCCGAGATCTGCGGGGTCGCGGCATCCGACATCCGCCGCGCCGCCGAGATCTTCGCCGGCGGGCAGCGGATCGTCTCCACCTGCTCGATGGGGTTCTACCAGTCCCACCAGGCGACGGCCGCGTCGTGCCAGGTCAACAACCTGCATCTGCTGCGGGGGATGATCGGTCGGGAAGGATGCGGCATCCTGCAGATGAATGGTCAGCCCTCGGCCGAGAACAACCGCGAGGCCGGATGCGGTGCCGCGCTGCCGGGTTTCCGCAACTGGAGCAACCCGGAACACGTCGACGAGCTGGCCGCGCTGTGGAACGTCGACCGCCTCGTCATCCCGCACTGGACCCCGCCGACCGACGCCATGACGATGTTCCGTTACGTGCAGGAGGGATCGATCTCGTTCCTGTGGATCGCCGGCACGAACCCGGCGGTGTCGATGCCCGACCTGGCCCGCATCCGCGCCACCCTCGGCGGTTCCCAGTGCTTCGTCGTCGTGTCGGACGGCTACCTCACCGAGACCGCCGAGCTCGCCGACGTCGTGCTGCCTGCGGCGCTGTGGGCCGAGAAGACCGGCACCTACACGAACGTCGACCGCACGGTGCACCTGCAAGAGAAGGCGGTCGATCCTCCCGGGCAGGCGCGCAGCGACCTGGACATCTGGGTCGACTACGCCCGCCGGCTCGGCCTGCACGACCGCGACGGCAACCCGCTGCCGGCCTGGGACACGCCCGAGCAGGCGTTCGCCGCCTGGCAGGCCTGCAGCGCCGGCCGCCCCTGCGACTACTCGGGCCTGAGCTACGAGCTGCTGCACGAGCGCGGCGGCATCCAGTGGCCGGTCACCGACACCGCGCCCGACGGAACCGAGCGGCTCTACGGCGACGGCGCGTTCGCCACGCACGCCGACTACTGCGAGACCTACGGCCACGACCTGACGACCGGAACCGCGGTGACGCGCACGCAATACCTCGCCGACCACCCCGACGGGCGGGCCGTGCTCAAGACCGCCCCGTACCAGCAGGCGTTCGAGACGCCCGACGACGAATACCCGCTGCGGTTGACCACCGGCCGCACCGTTTACCACTTCCACACCCGCACCAAGACCCGACGGGCCGGGCCGTTGCAGCAGGCTGCGCCGGCGATGTGGGTCGAGGTGTCGCCGACGGATGCCGCGGCCCGCGGCATCCGTGAAGGAGACATCGTGCGCGTCACCTCTCGGCGCGGACACATCGAGGCGCCGGCACGGGTCTCGCACGTGCGCGAGGGCGTGGTGTTCGCGCCCTGGCACTACGGCGGCGATACGCTGACCGCGGCCAACGAGCTGACCCTGACCGCGTGGGACCCGGTGTCGAAACAGCCCGAGTTCAAGGTCGCCGCGGTGCGGCTGCAGAAGGTGCGCGACGGCGACGGCCCCGCGCCGGCCCCGACGAACACGGCGTCCGCGCCCGCGGTGATGGGTGCGGCCGCCGCGCCGGCCGGAACGGAGGTGTGACATGCAGTTCCCGCGCTATCTGGCGATGCTCGTCGACGCCGAGCGGGCGCTGTCGGATGCGTACCGGGATGTCTCGGCCGCGCACGCCGGGGTCGCCGACGCGTCGCTGACCTGCCGGACGTTCGCGGCGCAGGCCCTCGAGCGGGCGATCGATCTGGCCCGGATCGGCGACGAGCGTTATCCGGCCGACGGCGACGACCTCGACGATCTGCGCGCGCCCGCTCTGGGCGGCACGCGCTCCGGCCCGCTCGGGCTGGTGCGCGACCTGCAGGAGCTGGCGCAGCTGTGCGCGTTCGTGCAGACGTCGTGGCAGCTGGCCGGTCAGGCGGCGAGTGGGCTGCGCGACCATGACCTCATCGCGCTGGCCGCGCACGGCGACGAGCAGTCCGGCACCGAGCTGGCCTGGATCCACACCAAGCTCAAGAACGAGGCGGCACAGGCGCTGCTGGTCGCCGAGTAGCCGGCGGGCGCGCGACCCGGCAGTCGTGTGCCGACGGATGCCGCGGGCCGCGCGATCACGCCAGCCGGGCGATCGCGTCCTGCACCGCGTCGTCGTGCGCGCGCTCGTCGAACGCGACGATGCGCTCACGCTTGGGCGTGATGGGTTCAGGTCTGGGCGTTCTCGGAAGGCGGGAGGCGGCGTGCGAGCGAGCGATGCACGAGGATGGCTCCCACGCCGATGACGACCGCGGCGATGAGCGCAGCCTGCGCCCAGCCGACGGTCGCATTGAATGCGGCAGATCCGCGGTCAAGACCCGTGAACGCGTAAATGGTCATGGTGATGCCGATCACCAGAAGCACGGCGGTCAGAGTCATCGACGTGTAGGTCAGCGCCTTGAAACGGCGAGGTGAGGCTGTCATCGGTCCGGTTCCCTTCTTGGGCGTGTGGTGCCTGATGAGGACCCTGCGAGGGACTCCCGGGGGTAATGCGTAGCCGTCCGGTGAGTTCCTCGCTGTCCAGTGTGACCCCTTACGGGCCCCAGCGGAACGGGGTACCCGTGTACAGCGTGTTTCAGTGCGTCCGGGCGCACGCGCGGCCCGGGCTGTGCACCACGACTGCGCCATGGTTCTGCGACTGCGCCACCGATCGACGGCGCAGCCGCCGGGAACTGGCGCAGTCGTGTGACGACGGATGCCGCGACCTGGCGCAGCCGCCGGGAACTGGCGCAGTCGTGTGACGACGGATGCCGCGGGCCGCGCGCTCACGCGAGCCGGGCGATCGCCTCCTGGACTGCGTCGTGTGTGCGCTCGTCGAACGCGACGATGCGCGCGTGCTGCACCGAGGTGGTGCTGCCGAGCACCGTCGAGACGGCGACCTCGACGGCATCCTGTTTCGGCCACCCGTAGATGCCGGCGCTGATCAGCGGGAACGCGATGCTGCGCACGCCCAGTTCGTCGGCCACCTGCAGGCTGCGCCGGTAGCACGACACCAGCAGTGACCGGTCGCGCTGGCCGGCGGCGTGGTTCGGGCCGACGGTGTGGATCACCCACCGCGCCGGCAGCGCCCCGGCGGTGGTCCAGCCCGCGTCGCCGGTGGGCAGCCCGTGCGGGAACCGGGCGATGCAGTCGCGCAGGATGTCGGGGCCGCCGGCGCGGTGGATGGCGCCGTCCACGCCGCCCCCGCCGCGCATCGCCGAGTTCGCGGCGTTCACGATCGCGTCGACGTCCTGGACGGTGATGTCGCCGTGTACGGCGATGAGCTCGGTCATGATCCTCCCGCACTGCGTGCGCTGAGATTCTCCCCCGAACCGCGCCGCGCCGCCACTCGCGACCACCCGCTGCCACCGCGAGCGGCCGTGCGTGGCGGACCGCCGTCGAACCCCGTCGCGGACGGCCAGGCGGTGCCCTGCCGTCGAACCCGTTGCGGACGGCCAGGCTGTGCCCCGCCGTCGAACCCCTTCGCGGACGGCCAGGCTGTGCCCCGCCGCCGGCCCGTGCGTGGCGGACCGGCCCGATAGAGTGGGGCCCGCAGCCGCAGGGGGATGACGCGGCCCGGCACGTATCGGCGCCCGGGTCCGGGCACGGCCCCGCACGGTCGAGGAGGCACCGGCCGGGATGGGGGGATCACGGATGGACGCGCACGGCGAGGGGCTCGGCGTCGCGCTGAACGCCGCGCGATCGGACGTCGACAGCGGCGATCCGCAGCGCATTCAGCAGGCGGTGACCCGCCTGCGTGTGCTCGTCGCGCGGGCGGTCGCCGAGCAGGGCGAGGGGTCGGGCGCCCACCGCGGCGCGCTGCGCCTGCTCGCATCGGGCCTGGAACAGCTCGATCACCCCGACGACGCCCGAGACCTGTATCTCACGCTGACCGACGTCATCGATGCGGCGTTGGCGCAGGCCGATCCGGACGACCCCGACCGGCAGGCGCTGCTCGAAGACCGGCTGTACGCGCGCGGCTGCGCGCTGGTGAGCGCCGATCACCACGGCGCCGATGCGGGCGCCGACGCATCCGAGCGGATCGCCGCGCTCGACGCCCTGATCGCGCAGGGGGAGCAGACCCTCGGCGGCGCGCACAGCGTCGTGCTCTGGCTGCTCGAGCAGCGCGCGCGCCGCCTGGTGCAGGTGGATCGCGACGAGGGCCTGCAGGCGTTCGATCTGCTCATCGCCCGGGCCGCGGCAGCGGACGAGGGCGGGGTGAACCACCTGACCGCGCTCGCCGCCAAGGCCGAGGCGCTGTCGCGCCTCGACGAGGATGAGCAGTCCGCGCTGCTGTGGGACCGGGTCCTCGCCGGGCGACGCGCGGTGCTCGGCCTCGACCATCCGGCGACGCTGGATGCCTGGGGCTGGCGCGCGCGCACCCGATTCTGGTCGGGAGACGTGGCTGCCGCCGACGCCGACCTGGCCCTGCTCATCCCCGCGCTCCAGCGCGCCCGTGGTGACGACGACCCCGCCGTGCTTCAGGCCATGCGGTTCCACGCCGGCGTGCTGCGGCGCCGGGGCGACCTGGCCGGCGCGGCAGCACTGCTGGAACGGATCACCCAGCTCGAGACGGCCCGCTTCGGCCCGCTGAGCCCCGACGTGCTGCGCACCCGCACCGTCGCGCTCGAGGCGCAGCTGGACCGTGACGACCGCACCGAGCGGATGCCGCAGCTGCTGAAGACGGCGCAGTCGCTCGTCGACGACGCCGAGGCCGCGGGCGAGGGCACCGGGCAGATCGGCCTGAACGCGCTGAAGATGCAGGCGCGCGTGCTGCGGGCCTCCTACGAACACGACGGATCCCCCGAGCTCGCCGAGCGCGCCCGGACCCAGGCCGACCTGTTCTGCGACCGGACAGAGCTCGCGTGCGAACGCTGGGCCGCCGAGCATCCGGCCGCCGACGGCCCCGGCGACGGACCGTTCGACACCCTTCGACAGGCGTTCATCGACCGGGCGCGGTGCGGAACACCCGACGAGGCGTTCGATGTGCTGCGGGGCGGCGCCGAACGGCTCGCCCGCTTCGGGTTGCCCGGCCGGGTGCACGAGATCGCGCTGCGCGACGAGCTCGCCGACCGGCTGCGCTCGGCCGGCCGGGGCGAGCAGGCGCTGGCCGAGCTGCGACACTCCCTGCAGCTGGAGACCGACCTCGCCTCGCGGGGTGCGTGGGGACCGGACGGTCAGGTCACCGCCGCGACCCGGATCGCGCAGGCACGCGGCGCGCTGGCGACCGCGCTGCGCGAACAGGGCGACACCGCCGAGGCCGACGACCTGCTCGCCCAGGCCATCGCCGAGGCCGAACAGGGATCGGCCGCGACCAGGGTCATCGACAGCCTGCGCCACGCCCGCGCCCTCGCGCTGCAGGAACTCGGCCGCCCCGACGAGGCGGCACGACAGCTGCGGGCGCTGTACGACGCGACCGGCGACATCGACGACGCCAACGACCTGGCCGTCGTCTACCTGAACCACGACCGGCCCGCCGAGGCCGAGGCGCTGCTGCGCCCGCTGCTGGCCGACCTCGAGCAGGCCGGCACCGCCGACAGCCCGACGGCGATGCGCGTGCGTGGCAACCTGGCGTTGGCCGCCTGTCGGCAGGGTCGTGACGCCGAGGCGGCCGCCGACTACGACCGGCTGCTCGACCTCCAGCTGCACACGCTCGGGCCGACGCACCGCGACACGCTCATCACCATGCACAACCGCGCGACCGAAGAGCGACACCTCGGCCGTCACGGCGAGGCGGTGCGGCGGTTGGAGAACGTGCTGCAGCTGCGCACCGACGCGCTGGGTGCGCGCGATCCGCAGACGTTGAGCACGCTCGCCGCCCTCGCCATCGCGGTGCGCGACACCGGCGACCTCGACCGCGCGCGAGGGATCGCGACCGAGGCGGTCACGCTCTCGCGCGAGGTGCTCGGCCCCACACATCCCGAGACGCTGAGTCGCATCCGCGACCTCGACCACATCCTGTCGCTGTGCGGTGCCGCCCCCGCCGAACACGACGCGTTGGCAGCCCAGACCCGCGCCGCATCCGGCGGGGCCGGGTCAGACGTGCTGGCGGCGCTGCGGTACGCCGACCACCTCGCCGAACAGGAGCGGTACGGCGACGCCCTCATCGAATACGGACGGGCGCGCGATGCCCTGGCCGACGACCCGGGCGTCGACTGGCTGCGCGCCGAACGCGGGGTGGCCGCCTGCGCCCGGGGATTGGGCGCGTACCGTGAGGCGGCCGAGGCATACGAGCGGATCGTGCCACAGCTCGAACGTCTGCTGCCCGACGACCGGTGGGCCCTCGCCGACGCCCTCGACGGGCTCAGCCTGATGCGGTTCCGGCTCGACCGCATCGACGAGGCGGTGCAGGCCGCGCACCGCGCGATCGAGATCGCCGACAATGCCGCATCCGACCCCGAGCGCACCATCCGGCTGCGCATCTGGCTCGGCCGCCGCCTGGCGGGTGCGAAGCACTTCGAGCAGGCGCTCGCCGCGTACCGGGATGCCGCAGAAACCGCGTCGGCCCGGATCGGCGCCGAGCACCCCCTCGCCGTGGACGCGACCGACGACGTGGCCGAGACACTCGCCGCCCTCGGCAGGCACCGCGACGCGCTGCGCGTGTACCGCCGGAACATCCCGGTCATGGAGCGCGTACTGGGGCCGGGGTCCGACGCGGTCGCCCGCGCCAAGCGCATGCGCACCCGGTCGGCGAACCACCTGAAGAAGCGCCGTCAGACGATCATCGGCGGCGTGGTCCTCGTGCTGATCCTCGTCTGCATCGTGTGGAGCCGGCTGTCCTGACCCCGGTCATCCCTCCGGTTCGGGCGGGTAGGTGATCGTCGTGCCCTCGACGTGCGCGAACGGGGTGATCGTCTCGTCGCGGGTCTTGCCCGCACCCATGATGTCGACGACGTGGATGCCACGCACCAGCAGTGCGTCGCCGACCAGCGACCGGTGGCACCGCCACGGCACCGCCTCGGCGCACATGATCGCCGTCGGGCGTTCGCCGGCGATGTGCATCAGCTCGTCGAGCCCGGCCGCGAACTCGGGGGTCTGCATGTAGTCGGCGTATCCGCGAAAGCTCGCGTTGCGCCATCCCGTGTTCGTCGATGCCTTCGTCGTGTGCCGCAGTCCGCCCAGCGCGCCCAGATGACAGTAGGCGATGTCGCGGGCGGCCAGGGCATCGCCCAGTGTGTCGGCGTTGAACTGCGGCGTGTGCCGTGAGCGCGGCACGGTGCGCACATCGACGATGCCGCGCACGCCGTTCTCGGCGAGCAGACCCGCGAACTCGTCGAGCGTTCGCGTGGAGTGCCCGATCGTCCAGACGGTGGTGGGCGCCATGTGCCGACTCTACGACGCCCGTCCCGGGTGCGGCCGGTAAACTGCCGATATGGCAACGGGCGTCCGGGCCAGCCGGCGAGAGGACGTGCTGCGCCTCCTCGATGAAGCACGGGAGCCGCAGACCATCGCAGCGCTCGCCGAGCGGCTCGGCGCGCACCCGAACACGGTGCGCCTGCATCTGGAGCGGCTGCTCGCCGACGGACGCATCGAGCGCACCGTCGACGACCGCGGTCTGCCCGGCCGACCGGCGCAGTTGTTCCGCCGGGTGCGCGCGATGGACGGCGCCGCGGCACGCCGGTACCGGATGTTGGCCGAGATCCTCGTCGACGAGTTGTCTCGCGCCGACGAACCGGCCCGGGCGGCGACCGAGGCCGGGCGGCGCTGGGGGCAGCGTGAGGCCGCGCAGACCGCCGGCGACGATCCGGTGACCGACCTGGTCGCGCTGTTGGAGCGCATCGGCTTCCGGCCGCGGATCGATCAGGCCGGCAGAGTCGATGTCTGCCACTGCCCGTTCCTCGAGCTCGCGCGGGAACGCCCCGACATCGTCTGCTCCATACACCTGGGTCTCATGCAGGGCGCTCTGCAGGCGTGGGATGCCGACACGTCGGTGGATCGGCTCGAACGCCGCGAATTGCCGGACGTGTGCACCGCGCATCTGTCCGGCACCCGTATCGCCGAGCCCGCACACACGCTATGACCGACGCACCCGTGCAGGGCGATTCCCTGCTGCGCCAGACCGGCCTGCCCTACTTCGTCATCGCGTTCATCGCACGCCTGCCGTTCGCCATGATGGTGGTCGGCGTGCTCACCCTGGTGGTGTCGGCGCGCGACTCCGTCGCCCTGGGTGGCATCACCTCGGCCGCGGTGGGGCTCGGCACCGCATGCTTCGGGCCGTTCCTCGGCGCCGCCGCCGACCGGTTCGGGCAACGACCCGTGCTGCTGATCGTGGGCGTGGCCAACGGGGTGCTGCTCGCCCTGTTCGCGGCGATCACCTACAGTTCGCTGCCGGATGCGGTCATGCTGACCAGTGCGTTCCTGATCGGTGCGACCGCCCCGCAGGTGGCGCCGCTGTCACGTTCACGACTGGTGACCATCATCGCCGAGCGGATCACCGCATCCCGCCGTCCCCAGGTGTTCAACTCGACGATGGCCTACGAATCCGCCGCCGACGAGACCGTGTTCGTGATCGGTCCGTTCGTGGTCGGCGTGCTCGCCTCGTGGATCGCACCCTGGGCGCCGCTGGTGGGGGCGGCCGCGCTGACCGTCGTGTTCGTGGGCGTCTTCGCGTTGCACCCGACCGCTCCGCCCCGGCAGACCCGGGCCCACGCCGACGCGCGCGGCGCGGTGTCGTCGCTGTTCCGGCCCGCGCTGGTGGTCGTCGTGGTCGGCATCCTCGGGGTCGGACTGTTCTTCGGATCGATGCTCACCTCGCTCACCTCGTTCATGGACGATCGCGGCGTGCCCGAGCAGGCCGGCCTGCTCTACGGCGTGATGGGCATCGGGTCGGCGGCGTTCGCGCTGGGCGTGGCGCTGTTCCCCGAGAGGTTCACCCGCGCGTGGCGCTGGCTGCTGTTCGGGGCCGTGATCCTGGGCGGCACGCTCACCCTGCCGCTCGTGCACTCGGTCGCGGCGATGGCGCTGGCGCTGGGGGTGATCGGCATCGGCATCGGCCCGACACTGGTCACGCAGTACAGCTTCGGCGCCGAGCGCAGCCCGGCGGGGCGGTCGGCGACGGTCATGACGATCCTCGGCTCAGCGGTCATCGTCGGCCAGTCGCTGGGCGCGGCGATCACCGGCGAGGTGGCGCAGCGGCTGGGGACGGATGCCGCGGTGCTGCTGCCCGCGGCATCGGCGGCCATCGTCGTGCTGACCGCGGTGGTCAACGTGTTCCTCTCACGCCCCGCCCGCTGAGCGAGCCGCCTGTTGAGCGACTCGCCCGCTGAGCGCACCGGCGCCGAGCACCCGACCTGCCGAGCACCCGGCCCGCTGAGCGACTCAACTACTGAGCGCCCCGCCTGCTGAGCACCCCGCCCGCTGAGCGGACCGGCGCAGCCGGCGAGACGGCACATCCCGAAGACCACCGCGGCCGGTGCCTGTCACGCCTTCTCGCACACCCACCCGTCGGGGAACGTGCCCTCCGCCAGGAACCGCGCGAGCTGGCCACGCACCTCGGGGGCCAGGTCGGCGTCCGCGTGCGGGTACACCACCGGTTCTTCCTTCTGGTTGTGCAGGTCGAGCAGCGACAACAGGTCGCGGCACCGCTCCGGCACATCCGCGCGGCCGGTCTCGAGTGCGGCGTCGACGGCATCCATCTCGTGCCACAGTTCGCCGTGCTCGCGCAGCATGACGAAGATCGGCATCATCATGGTCGCCCGCAGCGGCGGGAACAGGAACGTCTCTTCGAGGTAGATGTGGCGGCGCAGCGCGTGCATCGCCTCGCGCAACGGTTGCGGGTCGGTGTCGTCGGCGAGGTAGGCCTCGATGCCGGCGTCGATCGCGTGGTGCTCGCGGGTGAGCGCGTCGGCCAGCCGCGTGCCGTCGGTCATCAGCCCTCGAGCTGCGCGTCGACGGTGATCTCGGCACCCGCGAACAGACGCGAGACGGGGCACAGCTTGGCGGCCTCGTCGACGATCGACGCGAAGGTGGTGGCATCCACACCCGGCACCTGTGCGCGCACGGTGATCTTCGACGTCGTGATCGTCGGCACCCCGTCGACCGGGTCGAGACTCACCTCGCTGGTGACCACCAGGCGCTGCGGTGGCGTCTTGTGCTCACCGAGGGTCAGCGCCAGCGCCATCGAGAAGCACGACGAGTGTGCGGCGGCCAGCAGCTCTTCGGGGCTGGTCTTGCCGCCGGGCGCCTCGGTGCGCGAGACCCAGGTCACCTCTTGGCCGTCGAGCGCCCCGCTGCTGGTGTCACCGAAGGTGCCGGTGCCCTGTGCGAGGCTGCCGTCCCAGGTCGTCGTCGCGCTGCGAACCGCGATGCTCATGTCGCTCCCATCGTCGAGTGGTTGTCGTGGTTTTCCACAGGTAAGCCTGTGGAAAACACTCTACCGCGCCGGGACGGATGCCGCAGCCGGCCGCCGGGCGCGGTAGCGTCACGCCGAGACGGATGCCGCGGCCGGCCGCCGTCGTCGAACGCATCTCATCGGTGGGCCGGGCGCGAGTAGGCTTCGAGGGTCGCGACGCTGCGTTCAGGGTCGCGACCAGGCGACGACGAGCGAAGGAGCACGGATGCCGGCACAGGGACGCACCGCGACGCAGGCGACGAAGGCCGTTCGGGAGGCCCGGGACTTCCTGTTCGACCACGCGACCGATTACCAGGGCGCGGTCTCGCAGTTCACCTGGCCGCAGGTCGACGAGTTCAACTTCGCGCTCGAGTGGTTCGACGTGGTCACCGGCGAGCATCCCGACCGCCCCGCCGTGACGATCGTGGAGTCCGACCTGTCGGCCCGCTCCTGGACCTACGGGCAGCTGTCGCAGCGCAGCGACCAGGTGGCCAACTGGCTCGCCTCGCTCGGCGTGCGCCGCGGCTCGCACGTGATCGTGATGTTGAACAACACCATCGAGCTGTGGGAGGTGATGCTCGGCATCGGCAAGCTCGGCGCGGTGTCGATCCCGACCTCGACGCTGCTGTCGGCCGCCGACCTCGCCTATCGGGTCGAGAAGGGCGAGGTCGACGCCGTCGTGACGCTCACGGATCTGGCCGACCGGCTCGCGCAGGTGCCGGCATCCGTCACCCGCATCGGCGTCGGCGACGATCTGCCCGACGGCTGGGTGGGGTGGGATGCCTCGACCGCCGCGCCCGCGGACTTCGAGCCCGACGGCCCGACGCCCGCCGGCGACATCGGCCTGCTGTACTTCACCTCGGGCACCACGAACCGGCCCAAGCTCGTCGCGCACACCCAGATCTCGTACCCGATCGGGCACCTGTCGACGATGTGGTGGCTCGGTGTGCGGCCCGGCGACGTGCACCTGAACATCTCGTCGCCGGGCTGGGCCAAGCACGCGTGGAGCAGCTTCTACTCGCCGTTCCTCGCGCAGGCGACGGTGTTCGTGTTCACCTACGCCCGGTTCGACGCGGGCGAGCTGATGCGGGTCATGGACGCGCACCACGTCTCGACGCTGTGCGCGCCGCCGACGGTGTGGCGCATGCTCATCCAGTCCGACCTGCGTCAGCTCGCGCATCCGCCGCGCGAACTGGTCGGCGCGGGCGAGCCGCTGAACCCCGAGGTCATCCATCAGGTGCGGGATGCCTGGGGCTCGACGATCCGCGACGGGTACGGGCAGACCGAGATGACGTGCTGTGTGGGCAACTCGCCCGGGCAGCTCGTCAAGGACGGCTCGATGGGGCGGCCGACGCCGGGGTATCCGGTGGTGCTGGTCGATCCGGCGACGGGGGAGCAGGTGGCCGACGAGGGTGAGATCTGCCTCGACCTGTCGCAGCCCGTGCTGGGCCTGATGGCCGGGTACTACGAAGACGACGAGGCGACCGCCGCCTCTCGCGCCGGCGGCTACCACCACACCGGCGACATCGCGTCGCGGGATGCCGACGGGTATCTCACGTATGTGGGTCGCGCAGACGACGTGTTCAAGGCATCCGATTACAAGATCTCGCCGTTCGAGCTGGAGTCGGTGCTGCTCGAGCACGACCTGGTGATCGAGGCGGCGATCGTGCCGAGTCCCGATCCGGTGCGGCTGGCGGTGCCGAAGGCGTACGTGTGCGTGACGGCCGAGGCGGCCGCGGACCCGGCCCAGACCGCCCGTGCGATCTTCGTGCACGCGCATGAGCGGCTGAGTGCGCACCAGCGCGTACGCATCATCGAGTTCGTCGAGGAGCTGCCCAAGACGATCTCGGGCAAGATCCGGCGGGTCGAGCTGCGGGCGCGCGAGGCCGAGCGGGTGGCGTCGGGGGATGCCACCGGCCAGCACCTCGACCGCGACTACCGCTGACGCGGTGCCGGGCGGGCCCGGCGCGGCGGCCGGGGCTCCGTGCCGGAGGCCGCGGTGGCCCGTGCGGCTCCGGACCGCGGGCCCCGGTGGCCCGGGCTCCGGACCGCGGCAGAGTTGGCGACATCCTGCACCCGGTCCGTCGCGGGTGCGAGATCGTGCCGATTCTGTGTGTGGGGCCGCGCGTCACGATGACGCGAGGCCGACGACGACCCGCAGTGTGTCGGCGAAGACGTCATCGCCGGTGCGTCCGGCTGCGAAGTACTCGCGGATGGCGCGCACCGCCGTCGGCACGCGGCGTTCGAGTTCTGCGACATCGGGCCCGTCGCCGGTGGGGGCCGGTGCCTGCTCCTCGAGCACATAGCCGACGGTGAAGCGCTCGGCGGCGAGCACCCGCAGTCGCGCCTCGGCCAGCGGCACGCCCCGCTCCACGAGCGCGGCCATGGCGCCATCCGAGAACTCCGCTCGCGTGAATGAGTCACGGGCCCCCGCCACGACGCGGGCGCCGTCCCGGTGCGCGCGCAGTGCGTCGCGCATGGCGCATGCCGCCGCGAACAGCCACTCGCGCGCGTCGCGGATCTCGCCGAGCCCGGCCACCGCCTGCAACGCAGGAGCCATGATGCGGTCGGCCAGGGCCAGATGCAGCTCATCCTTGTCACGGATGTGCCAGTAGAGCGTCGACGCCGCCACGCCCGCCCGACGCGCGAGCACACGCATGGTCACCGCATCGAGCCCGTCGTCGTCGAGCAGTGCGAGTGCGGCCTGCACCACGGCATCCCGCGTCAGCGCCATGTTCGCTCCCTTGTCTCGCACTCGAAAGGTGTGAGACACTGTAGTTCTCGAACAGTGTTCGAGAGCTGTTCGAGGATCACGCCATCGAGGAGGGCGGCATGAAGGCTGCAGTGGTGACCGCGCGCGGGGGAGTTCCGGAGTATCGGGATGTACCCGACCCGCACCCCGCCGAGGGTCAGGCTGTGCTGCGCGTCGAGGCGGTCGCGGTCGAGAATGTGGATCGCGCGATCGTCGACGGCACCCATTACACCGCCGCGGCGTTCCAGGCCGCCCTGCCGGCGGTCCCGTGCTTCGACGGCGTAGGACGCACGCCCGACGGCACGCTGGTCGGCTTCGGCGGGCTGCAGCCGCCGCACGGCGCGCTCGCAGAGTACGTCGTCGTGCCCGACCGCCAGTGGGCGCCGATTCCTGAGGGCATCGAGGCGCCCACGGCCGCGGTGCTGGCGACGGCCATCACCGGCATGTGCATGAAGACGGCAGCGGGACTGCAGCCCGGCGAGACCGTGCTGGTGCAGGGCGCGACGGGCGTCGCCGGCCGACTCGCGGTGCAGATCGCGCGGCTGCTGGGCGCGGGGCGCGTCGTCGGCACGGGGCGGGATACCACGGCCCTGGCCTCGCTCGCAGACCTCGGCGTCGATGCGGTCATCGACACGACGGCGCCGGACGACGACCTCGTCCGGTCGTACCGCGACACCGCAGGCGAGGGCTACGACGTGATCGTGGACTTTCTTTGGGGGAGACCCACCGAGCTGCTGTGCCGGGCGCTCACACCCGAGAGCTTTGCTCTGCCGAAGCCGACCCGGCTGGTGCAGGTGGGCGAGGCGGCGGGGGAGGCGTTCGAGCTGCCCGCCCGCGCGCTGCGCACGTCGGGCCTGGAGATCTACGGCGCCGCGCGCAACCTCATGACCGGTATGGCCGACGCGTACGCGCAGGTCGTCGAGTGGGTGCGCAGTGGCGAGCTGCACGTCGACGTCACGACGATGCCTCTCAGCGGCATCGCCGAGGCGTGGCAGCGCACTGATCTGCGCGGCTCACGCCTGGTCATCGTCCCCGACTGATCCCGGGCGACCACTCCGGCCGGCCCGAGGCATCCGAGCTACCGACCGAGCCCCTCGTAGACGGCGTGCTCGAATGCTGCCACGCCCTGCTCGGCCACCGGGTCGAAGAACGGCAGCAGCTGCGTCGCCCACACGGCCGCGATGCCCGAGGAGCGGTCGATCCAGTAGAAGACGTTCGCCAGGCCCGCCCAGGTCAGCGACCCGGCCCGCCGCCCGCCGGGCACGTCGTCGTCGTTGCGCAGGAACGAGTACGCCCACGACTTGCGCGCGCCGGGAAAGAAGTCCGCCTCGCGCGTCAGCGCCGGGATCGCCGACGGCAGCGGCGTCACCTCGACCCCGGGCGCGCCCTGCACCGCCCACGCCACGGTCGCAGCCTGCAGCACCCGGCCGTGCGCACCCATCCCGTCGCCCAGCCACACCCGCAGCAGGGCCAGCAGGTCGGGCACCGTCGAGAACAGTCCCTGCCCGCCCATGTCGAGCTCCGGCACGTCCGGTGGCGACACCTTCGTCGGCACGATCGATCCGTCACGCTGCCGGCGGTACACCGTCGCTAGCCGCTCCCGCATCGCGGGCGACACATCGAACGACGTGGACCGCATGCCGCACGGAGCATATATCCGCTCGGCGAACACGTCCTCGAGCCGTTTGCCCCGCACCTCTGCGATCAGAAGGCCCATCCAGTCCATCGACGTGCCGTACGTCCACCGCTCGCCGGGGTCGTGCAGCAGCGGTGTGGTGATCGAGTCGCGCAGTGGGGTGGCGGACGGATGCCGCATCCGCTCCCGGGCGAGAATCGCGTACCGCCTGTCGAACATGTCGTAGGCGAGCCCCGACGTGTGCAGCAGCAGCATGCGCGGGGTGATGTCGCGCACCGGCGGCCGGGTGCGCACCGCGCCGTCGTCGCCCAGGTCGGTGAGCACCTGCAGCTCGCCGATGGTGGGCAGGTATTCCTTTGCCGGCACGTCCAGGTCGATCAGGCCGTCCTCGACGCACTGCAGCGCCGCCGTGGCGGTGAACGCCTTGGTCGCCGAATACAGGGCGATGACCGTGTCGGGCGCGGCGCCATCGCCTGCCGCATGCAGGTAGCCGGTGGCATCCGGGCCGGTCACTCCGGCGATGACGAGGGGGGCTCCGGCGCCGACGGCGGAATCGACGGCACTGTCGAGGTTGTGGGTTCGCACACCTTCACTGTGCCATGGGTAGGGTGTAGAGGTGCCTCTGCAGCCGCGTGTCACGGTCGTGATCCCGTGTCGCAACGACGCGGACTTTCTCGAACCCTGCCTGACCGCGCTGCGCGCGCAGACGCATGCCCCCGACCGCATCCTGGTGGTCGACAATGCGAGCACGGATGCCACGGCCGACGTCGCTCGCCGTTTCGGCGCCGACGTGGTGACCGAGAGCATGGTCGGCATCTGGCCTGCGGCCGCCCGCGGGTACGACGAGGCGATGGACTCGGCCGAGATCATCGCACGGGTGGATGCCGACTCGCGCCCACACCCGGACTGGATCGCCCGGATCGTGCGGGCATTCGTGCATGACCCGCACCTGGGCGTGCTCACCGGGGGCGCGGAGTTCTACGACGGCGGCCGGCTGACGAACTACTTCGGCTCGCACTGGTACATCGGCGGTGGCACGTACTGGGTCGAGAAGATCACCGGCGTACCGCTGGTGTTCGGGTCGAACTTCGCGATGCGCACCGCGGTCTGGGCGCGCGTGCGCGACCGTGTCGATCGCACGAACCCCGACATCCACGACGACCTCGACCTGACGATCCGGCTGCGCCCGTCCGACGGGGTGCGGTACGACCCGGCATTGCGGATGCCGGTGTCGGCGCGTCCGTTCGCTACCCCGGCGGCGCTCGGGCAGCGGCTGTACAAGGTGATCCCGACCTTCGCGGTGAGCTGGCCCGAGGGTGCGCGGTGGCTGCGGCAGGACGATGCGGCCGGTGACCGGTCGCCGGTGACGGGCTGGGAGGGCGACGAGCCCGAGCCGCGCGCACAGGACGCGTGAGGCACCGATGTCGGGTGTGGCGCTTGTGCTGACCGCCGTCGCGACCGGCGTGATCGGGCTGGGCACGGGGTGGCTGGTGCGTATCCTCGCCGGGCGCGCCCGCACCCGGGTTCCGGTGATCGAACTGGCGTGCGCGGTGGGGTTTTCGATCGTCACACTCTGGTGGATGGGGGGCCGGGGCGACGCGGCGTCCTGGTTTGCGCTGGCCGCGCTGCTGTACCTGGTGGCGATCACCCTGCTGCTCGGGCTCATCGACATCGCGGTGCACCGGCTGCCGAACCCGATCGTGCTGACCAGCTACCCGGTCGCCGCGGTGCTGCTGTCGGTGGCGTCGCTGCTGGGCCGCGACGGCGAGGCGCTGTTGCGTGCGGCGGTCGGGATGGTCGTGCTCTACCTCTTCTATGCGTTGCTGCGGCTGGTGCGCCCCGACGGCATGGGCGGCGGTGACGTGAAGCTCGCCGGCGTGCTCGGTCTGTATCTGGGCTGGTCGGGGTGGTCGTCGCTGGCGGTGGGCGCGTTCGCGGCGTTCCTGCTGGGCGGGGTGTTCGGCATCGCGCTCATGGTCGGCCGCCGCGCCGACCGGCGCACGGCGATCCCGTTCGGCCCCTTCATGCTGGCCGGCGCCTGGGTGGGGCTGATGGCCGGCCCCACCATCGGGCGCTGGTACTTAGGGCTGTAGCCGGCGGCTCCGGGGCCTGTTTTGGGGCGGATTCGTGCGGATTCGGCTGCACAGATGCGCCCCGAACGCACAAACCCGCCCCAAACCGCAAGCGCCGGTCGGCCGGGCATGTCAGCGGCGGGCTACTGCGCAGGCATCAGCACCCAGGTGGTGCCCGACAGGGTGAGCGAGGCATCCGCCGGCCCGGTGTAGTGGCTGTCGGCGATCGTGACGATCCGCCGGGAGCGCTGCAGGTTGGCGACGAACGACTCGAGGGCCGACCGCGAGCCGTCGACGGTCATGGTCAGCGGCACGGCCACGAGCGTTCCGCCCGTGGGCACGGGTGCGTTCACCTGCTGCGGCGGGGCGAACGTCGAGGCATCGGCGAACGCCAGCGTGCGGATCGTCACCTTCGCCGCACCGGCGGCCGCGTCGAACTGGTTGATCAGCGCCTGCTGCGAGCGGGATGTCGGGATCTCTTGCTGCAGTGAGGCGAGTTGCGCCTTGTCGTGGTCGAGGTGCTCGCTCTCTTTGCGCAGCGCCGCGTTCTTGATCTGCTGCACGTCGTTGAGCTGACGGATCGACGCGGTCTGCGCGTCGGCCGTCGAGATGCGGTCCAGCTGCGGCTGCACGCCGAGGAACCAGCCGCCGGCGAGGATCGCGACGGCGAGGGCGGCGATGACGATGAGGCTGAGGCGGTACTTGTCCATGTCGTCAGTTCCCCGTCGAATCGGTGCCGGTCGTGTCGGCGCCCGTGCCTGTGTCGTCAGCGGCGGTGCCGTCGCCGTCGGTGCCCTTACCTGCGGCGTCGTCACCGGCGGCCGTCGCGCCGGTGGCGGCATCCTGCAACTGCCGGTGCAGGTCGGCGAGCGTGTCGGCGTCGAGCGCGCCGGTGCGGGCGGTGCCGCCGAGGGCGTCGGCATCCAGTTGCACGATGCCGGTGATCACGTACCCGTCCTGATCCGACGCCGATACACCGTCGACGGTGGCGCTGACGTGCCCGGTGAGCTTCTGTAGCGCGTTCAGCAGCGGCGTCGGCGAGTCGAACGAGTCGGCGGTGGCGGTGAACGAGATCTCGATCACCCCGGGGGCATCCAGCCCTGTCGACTCGGCGGTTGCGCCGCCGGGCGCGACGCCCTTGACCGTGATCTGTTCGCTGGTCAGCGTGATCGTGTCGGGCAGCACGTCGTCGAGCTGGGTCATCAGCCGCGCCCAGTCCGCCTCGGCGAACAGGGCCGCCGTCTCGGCGCTCTCGTAGTCTTTCAGTTGCGACTTGACCGTCGAGACCTCGGCGTAGGTGCCCTGCTCGAGCTTGAGCATCTGGCTGCGCTGCTGTTCGGCACCAAGGCCCGCCTCGGCGGCACCGGCCAGGAACGAGACGGCGAGCCCGACCGCCGCCGAGACGAGCACGAGCCCGACGAGCCCGAGCATGAGCAGTCGGATGGTCCCTCGCTGCCGGCGCCGCACCTCGACGATCGGCGGCAGCAGGTCGACCCGTGCGAGAAAGGATGCCGGTGCCGCAGGCGCCGTGCCCACCTGCCCAGTGCCGGCCTGCCCCGTGCCGGCGTGCGCCGTGCCGGCGTGCGCCGTGCCGGCCGGCGCCGTGCCGGCCTGCCCCGTGTCGCGGCGGCGTCGAGGCGGAGTCTCGGTCAGTTCCGCGGTCACCTCGTGCCACCCTTCTGCGCCTTCTGCGCCCGTGACGCCCGCGGCGGCTTCGCCGGCTTCGCCGAAGCCGGCTTCGCCGACGCCGCCTTGGCCGAAGGCGTCTTCGCTCCGACGGTCACGCCCAGCGGGGCGGCGAGTTCCAGGGCCCAACGGTCGAGGTCGGCACCGCGCACCGAGCGTGAGAGAGCGAACGCCGACATCGTGTCGCCGTACTCGACCGGCACGCCCAGGGCGCGGTTGAGCACGGCGGCCAGCCCGTTGAGCCGACTGCCGCCGCCGGTGAGCACGGCGCTCGAGACGGGCAGTTCCGGGTGCGCGTGCGTCCAGAAGTTGAGCGTGTTGCGGATGCTGTCGATCAGGCCGGCCACGTTCTCGCGCAGCACCGTTTCGGCCTCGACGTCGCGGGTCGAGACCGCGCCGCCGCGCAGGCCGCGTGCCTTCTTGTCGGCCTCGGCCTCGGCGAAGCTGATGCCCAGGGCGCGTTCGATGCTGCGGGTGGCATCGTCGCCCCCGCTGGCGACGATGCGCGCGAACTGCGGCGCCTGTCCGGCCGAGATGACGACCGTGGTGGTGGCCGCGCCCACGTTGATGATGGCCTGCGCGCCCCGCTGCGGGGCCGGCAGCAGGCGTCGCAGCGCGAATCCCGAGAAGTCGATGGCGTCCACGTACCGGCCGGCGCGTTCCATCGCGGTGACCGTGGATTCGAGACTGCTGCGCACCGTGGCCACCAGAAGGCCCTCTTCGTGCGGTTCGCCTTTGACGGTGACATCCCGCAACGGCAGGAAGTCGAGGATCGCGTCGTCGAGGTCGATGGGCACCTGACCTTCGACGGCGAACCGCAGCGCGCTGCGGCGGCGGGGCCCGGTGGGTGTGGGCAGCGTCACTTCGCGCACCACGATCTTGCGGTTGCTGATGCCGAACACGACCTTCTTGGTGGTGAAGCCGCCGGCCTTCCACAGGCGTTTGAGGGCGTCGGCGCCGCGACGCTGGTCGAGGATCTCGCCGTCGAAGACCGTGCCGTCGGGCACGTCGACGGCGGCGAAGCGGCTGATCTTCGGGCGCGCGGTGTACGGCGCGTCCACCTGCACCCCGCGCAGTCCGCCTCGGCTGAGATCGAGCGCGACTACTGCTGCCATGTGTCCTCCGTATGTGTCATGCGAGCCCGGTCGCAGTGAGGTAGAGCCGTGCCAGCGCCGGCCCGGCGAACACGCCGATCCATGCGCCGGCGAGCATGAACGGGCCGAACGGGATGCGGGTGCGCCGGCCCGCGCCCCGCACCGCCATCAGCGCCACACCGAACACGCCGCCGACGACGAACGCACTGAATCCGCCGACGACCAGCTGTGGCCAGCCCAGCCAACCCAGCAGCATTCCGAGCGAGCCGGCGAGTTTCACATCGCCGAGCCCCATGCCGCCGGGATAGCCGAGGTGCAGCAGCAGATAGAGGCCGCCGAGCGCCGCCAGACCCGCGGCGGCCGACGCCAGCCGGGTGAACTCGCCACTCAGAGCGGATGCCACCACCACGAGCGCCGCCGTGACGATGTACGCCGGCAGGGTGATCACATCGGGAAGCTTCTGGTGGTCGAGGTCGATGAGCGCGAGGGCGATGCCGATCGCCGCCCAGTACAGCAGGACCGGCACGGCCGCGAGCGGGTAGGCGCCGGCCAGCCCTGCCCACACGACCACCGCGAACCAGACGGCGGTGCCCGCTTCGACTGCCGGGTAGCGCGCCGAGATCGGGGCCGCACACCCGCGGCAGCGTCCGCGCAGCACGAGGTACGAGAGCACCGGCACGTTGTCGTAGGGGGCGATCGCCCGCTCGCACTGCGGACAGGCGCTGGCCGGTCGCACGATGCTCATGCCGCGCGGCACCCGCCACACCACGACGTTGAGGAACGAGCCGATGAGCGCACCGAACACCCCGGCGGCCACCACCGGGAAGAAGATCGGGATGCCGGTCATCGCGCCGACCCGTCGGCGGCCCACACGGCGGCGGTCTCGACCCACGAGGTGACCCCGTAGGTGGTGGTCACCGGGTTCAGGAACTTGGGCGGCGCCTTGTACTTGAACCGGTCGTCGTAGACGTAGTTCTTGGCGTAACCCGTGGACAGGGTGACGCCGTCGCCGGTGCCGACGGGGCCGCGGTACTTCTGGGCGATCGCCCCCAGGATGGTCAGCGTTCCGCGGGTGGTGTCTTTGTCGTAGTTCTGCACCTGGAAGGTGTGCGCGACCGAGAGGATGGCGGCGTCGATCGTGCGGTTCTTGCCGGTGTCGAGCAGGTGGTAGGTGACGTTGCCTCTGCGGTCGGTGACCGCCCTGACCGGGTTGTACACCCAGACCGCGTTGTTGCCGACGAGCCCGAGCATGTCGTCCTGCGCATCGTCGTACACCAGGTCGCCGACGACGAAGACATAGTTCTCGGCGGCGAGGGTCGCCGAGCCGTTGAACGTGCCTTTCACGAACACGTCGCCCGAGCGGCAGCCGTAGGTGGTGGCGGTGGGTGCCGTTTCGGTCGTGGCCGCATCCGAGGTCTTTCGCGGATAGCCGGTGGCGTTCTTTCCGGTGCCGAACGTCCACCCCCGCGTACCGGCCGACCCGCTCGCGGTGCAGGTGAAGTCGCGCGGGTTGTCGGTCGGTGCCCAGTAGTTGACGTCGGCGGCGGTGGCCGGCACGTTCTGCACGTACATGACGTTGTTGTCGGGCACCGTGATCGTGGCGCCGGCGGGGGACTGCAGCGCGGCGATGGCACCACACTCGGTCGGAGTCGACCCGCTGGTGGCGTTCGCGTTGCCGATGCGGGTGTATCGGGTGAACGGTGAGATGACGTTGACGGTGCCGTTCGCGTAGAACGTGAACTGTGTCGGCCCGGTGTAGAGGCATCCCGGCCGGGGGACGTCGTCGTTCACGAGGTCGGTGCGGGTCTCTTTCTTCAGCTGCGAGTTGGTGGCTGGCATCCCGATGATCCCGCCGGACGGCGCGGGGTAGCCGGTGAGTCTGAACTTCGCGGCGTCGCAGGCGGCGTTGTTGGCGTCCCGGTTCAGATAGAACGGCGCGCTGGGCTTGGCGGTGGTGACGGCCCCGGTGAAAGTCGCCCCACAGGCGCGGATGGTGTCGTTCGAGTGCACCGGCCCGTTGTTGGTGTCGCTGCCACCGAACGCGATCTCGTTACAGGTGCTGCCGGCCGTGCGGCCTTCCCAGCTGTACTTCAACGTGCCGCTGGCGTTGTAACAGCTCGCGCCCGTCGAGGCGGCGATGCTCGGGTCTTGCACCTCGTAGTCGGTGAAGTAGAGGAAGTCGATGAACCCCTGCTGCTTGAGGTCGGCGATGACGGTGCGCGTGGCGGTGCCGACCTTTCCGGTGGAGCGGATGCGGATGCGGCCGGTGGTGGCGTACGTCGAGTTGTCGACCTCGTAGCGGAACTGCGCCGCGCCGCCGCTGCCGGCGACGGTGGCCCAGCTGCCACCGGGGCCGACGCCGAACGCCGGGTTGGCCGTCGGCGGCGCGGTCACCGTGCCGGAGCTGAACGGCGAGGCCGGGTTGCCGTATCGGTAGTAGCCGGTGTCTTCGGCCAGTCGGCTCTGGTACTCATCGACGCCGGCGTATGCGGCGGCGAGGGCCGCGTTCCAGTCGGCATCGGAGTGGGCCTGGCGCATGCCGTTGATCGAGAGCCCGACCAGCAGCGTCATCAGCATGGCCAGCACGGCGGCCACGGCGAGGACGATCAGCAGTGCGGCGCCTTCTTCGCCGTCGGCGGCCCGACGTGCCGGTGACATCAGTGCACCTCCACGCGGGCGACGCCGAGGTTCGGCAGGCCCACCATGTTGCGGATCTCGACGGGGTCGACGCGGCCGCTGCCGTCGCCTTGCACCTGCATGGTGATCTGCACGCTGGCGATGTTGCGGATCTGCGAGACCGAGAGGCTGCCGCCGCGCGGTGGCACCAACTCGGTACCGTCCGCGTCGTAGTACCGGAACAGCGGTGCGGCCGGGTCGGGCGGCAGCAGCGAACGGGCGATCAGGCGCGCGTAGGTCGAGGTGGTCTGGAACTTCCAGTACGTCGTGTGGTCGTGGTAGGCGCTCCACCGCGTCTCGGTGAGCTCGTTCTGGCCGTTGCGGGCGAACCGCACCCGCACCGGCGGCGGATCGTCGGAGGTGCCGGCGTCGATGAACGCATTGAGCGTGAGCTGTTCGGCGCCGGCCGAGACGAACACGGGGTCGTTCTCGGCGCTGCCCCACACCGGGATCTCGGTGCCGGCGCGGACGATGCGGGTCACCTCGTTCATCGAGGTCGAGGCGAGGCGGCTGTTGTCGACGGCGCCGCGCTCGTCGCTGAACGCGCGTGCGGTGGAGACGAACATCGACACCACCAGGGTCAGCAGCAGCGCGAACACGCCCATGGCGACGACGAGTTCGATCAGCGTCATCCCGTCGTCGTCGCCGTGCAGCCGTCGGCGCAGCGCCCGGATCATCCGGCCGTCCTCGGGTCGAGCACGATGCCCTGTGCGGTGATCGCGCCGTCGGTGAGCAGCGTGAGGCCGCTGTCGATCGCCGTGGTCTGCGCGTTCCTGCTTCCGCGGTAGAGCTTCCAGGTGCCGTAGGGCAGCGCGATCGTGGTGGTCGCCCTCGAGCTGAGCACGCTGCCGAACGTGTACGTCATGCCGCGCTTGCATCCGGGGTCGCCGTCGCCGCCGCCGACATACTCGGCCTTCAGGTAGGTGTTGGTGCCCGATACCGCCGGGATCCGGATGACGCCCATCCCAACGTCGACCGAGGCGGCGCCGCCGGGGGTGCCGGCGACCGGGGCGGGGCGTGTGGCGACCGTGTCGGACTCGGCCGCCCATTGGCCGGGGTCGGGGGCGAGGCAGGCCGAACCCGGGTCGGACGACTCGACGTAGGCGCCGGCGACCACGCTGTAGCCGGATGAGAAGGGGAACAGCGTGAACGTCTTCGTCAGGCCGGTGCCGCTGGTGGTGATCGGGAAGGTGCCGTAGGTGGACAGGAAGGTCGTGGTCAGGTCGGTGGGGACCAGCGTCGTCGCGGGGGCGTCGGGCGCGTAGGTCGCGGTGAACGTGGTGGCCTTATCGAACGCGAAGCTGACGCGCGACGAGTTGCCGGCGGTGACCGACACGGTGGCGCTGGGAGTGTCGACCAGCGCGCCGTTGGCATAGCCGACATAGCCGGGCTTCGAGACGGTGACGGTGTAGGTGTCGGCCGGGGGCACCTTGAGCAGGTACGCGCAGCCGTCGCTGTCGGTGGTGGCCGCGGGCACGTTCGCCGGGGCGAGGCTGACGGTGGCACCGGCCACAGCGGTGCCGGCGGCGTTGACGACACCCACCAGCACGGTGCCGAGGGTGGGGTTGTTGATCTTGGTCTTCGGGGCCATCACGGTGTCGCTGCGCACCGGCTGCGCGCCGCCTCGCATGTTGTCCCAGGTGACCTCGACCGAGACCTGCTTGTACGAGAGCGCCCCGGTGGCGGTGCCCGCCTCGCAGCTGGCGGCGGTGCCGCCGTCGGTGATCCACGAGGTCGTGACCGCCACGTGGAAGGTGTCGCCGTTGAGGGTGATCGGGGCGAGGGTGTGGTTGGTGATGTCGAAGACGCTGGCGGCCGAGCGGGCCAGGTCGATCTGCTGGGCGGCGAGATTGGCGGCCACCACCCGCGCTCGGGTATCGCGGGTGGTGACCAGGGCCGCGGTGACCGTGTAGAGGAAGCCGGTCATCACAATGGCGAACACGAGCATGGCGACGATCACCTCGACGAGCGTGAACCCGTCGTCGTTCGTGTGCGCGGTCATGACCACCGACCTCCCTCCTGTCTCGGTCTGCGGATCTGACGTGTTGTGCCTGCGCGGCGCCCGCGCAGGCACAACACGGTCGGGGTGAACTGACAGGCTCAGGCCCTACTTGTCATCCCACTTCTTGGAGCCGTCGCTGCTGATGTACGTGTACTTGTGGGCTTCGCCGTAGCTCTTGTTCGTGCCCACGACCGTGTAGGTGTTACCCGTGATGTCAACGGTGATGACGTTCCCGTCGCTCGCGGTGAACGCTTCGTTGCCGACCTTCCCCTGAACCGGCGTGGCGCCGGTGGCGTCGGCGACACCGTCCTCCAGCCCGTCGTAGGAGCCGTTGTTCGCCTGGGCGGCCTGCTCGACGGCGAGCACGGCGTTGTTGACGTCCGACTCCACGGAGGCCTTCCACGCACCGGTGCGCATGTTGAGGAAGACGGGGATGGCGATGGCGGCGAGGATGCCGATGATGATGACGACGACCAGGAGCTCGATCAGGGTGAAGCCCTGCTCGCCGTCCTTCCTCTTGGCCAGTGCCTGCGAAACAGCTTTGATCATTTCTTTTCCTTTGCCTGGGGTGCAAACGGTCGGGACGGGAGCCTCGACGGAGCCGACGCTAGCAGTCGGCCGAAATCGTGAGAAGACTCTCATATAACAAAAATGAAACGATTCTCATGAACCACTTCCGGCGCACCCGTCACATGGACTGGATGGTCTGGAAGACCATGAACATCGGCATGTAGAGCGCCACGATCATGAAGCCGAGCAGGCTTCCCATGAACACGATCATGAGCGGCTCGAGCATCGCGGTCAGCTGCGAGCTCATCTGCTCGACCTCGTCGTCGTAGAAGTCGGCGGTCTTCTCGAGCATGCTGTCGATCGCTCCGGACTCCTCGCCGATGCCCACCATCTGGATGAGCATCTCGGGAAAGATGCCCACGTCAGACAGCGATTCGGCGATCGGTCTGCCCTGCCGCACGCTCTCTTGCACGCGCTGCAGCGACGAGGTGATGACCTGGTTGCCGCTGGTCGCGCCGACGATCGACAGCGACTGCAGGATGGGCACGCCTGAGGCGAGCATCGTGGCGAAGTTGCGGGTGAACCGGGTCAGCGCGATCTTGGTGTTGAGCCTGCCGAACACCGGGATCTTGAGCTTGAGCGGGTCGACCACCCGACGCACCGCCGCGGTGTTCTTGTTGCGCCCCCACCAGATCGCGAACCCGACGCCGAGCACCAGGATCACCGGCCCGGCGATCGGCATCGCGTGGGACAGATCGACGAGCAACTGGGTCACCGCGGGCAGTCTGCCGCCGAGGTCTTTGAACATCTTGTCAAACACCGGCACGATGAAGATCAGCATCGCCGCCACCGCCACAAGCGCGATCACGAGCACGACCACCGGGTAGGTCAGCGCCGATTTCACCTTGCTGCGCAGCTTGGTCTCGGCCTCGAAGTTGTCGGCCACCATCACCAGTGACCGGTCGAGGAACCCGCCGGTCTCACCCGCTCGCACCAGGTGCACCATGATCGGCGGCACGATCCGGGGGAACTGTTCGAGCGCCGCCGACAGTGCCGTGCCGCCTTCGACCTGGGCCGCGACCTCTTCGAGCGTGCGTCTGAGCTTGGCGTTGTCGGTCTGTGCCTGCGCGATCGCCAACGCCCGCAGGATCGAGACCCCGGCGCCCACCATCGTCGCCAGCTGGCGGGTGAGGATCGCCAGGTCTTTCAGCGACGGCCCGCGCTCGAGCCCGGGGATCGTGATCTCTTGCTGCAGGCCGGTGCCGGCCCCCTTCTGCGCCAGCTTGTCGGGTTGGATGCCGCGGGCCCGCAGCAGCTGGATCGCCTGCCCCTCGCCGGTGGCCTCCAGCACGCCCTTGACGCGCTTTCCGGTCGGGTCGCTGCCGCGGTACGCCCACTGGCCCGTCTTGGTCGCCGTGGCCATGCTCACAGCCCTCCCACGGTGCCACCGGCGACCTGTCGCATGCCCTCGGGCACGACGGCGTCGGCCGCCTGACCCGACAGACCGCGGTTGCGCACCAGCTGGTCGAACTCGGTGACATCCTGCGCCAACTCGACGGCCTGCGCGTACTCGATCTCACCCGCCAGCACCAGCCGGGCCAGGTCTTGGTCGAGGGTGTGCATGCCGACCGCCTGCCCGCCCTGCAGGGCGGTGCGCAGCTGGTGCGTCTTGCCCGCGCGGATGAGCGCCTGGATCGCCGGGGTCGAGAACATCACCTCGGTCGCCACGGCGCGGCCGGTGCCGCCCGCGCGCCGGATGAGCGTCTGCACCACCACCGCCTTCAGCGTCGCGGCCAGCTGGGTGCGCACCTGCGCCTGCTGGTGGGCCGGATACACGTCGATCACCCGGTCGATGGTCTGCCCGGCATCCTGCGTGTGCAGGGTCGCGAACACCAGGTGCCCGGTCTCGGCGGCCGTCAGCGCGGTCGAGATGGTCTCGAGGTCGCGCATCTCGCCGACCAGGATGATGTCGGGGTCCTGCCGCAGCGCATGCTTGAGCGCGTGCGCGAAGCCGTGCGTGTCGGCGCCGACCTCGCGTTGGTTGATGATGCCGCGCTTGTGATGGTGCAAGAACTCGATCGGGTCCTCGACGGTGATGATGTGCGCAGCGCGCGACGCGTTGGCCTTGTCGATGATCGCCGCCAGCGTGGTCGACTTGCCCGACCCGGTGGGACCGCACACCAGCACCAGCCCGCGCGGCAGGTGCGCGAGGTCGACGAGCTCGGGGGGCAGCCCCAGCTGCGCGACCGACTTGATCTGGGTGGGGATCAGGCGCAGCGCCGCGCCCAGGCCGCGCTGGTCTTGGAAGATGTTGACGCGGAACCGGGCGAGATCGCCGACCGCGTACGCGAGGTCGAGCTCGAGCTCCTGCTCGAACACACGCAGCTGGTCGGCCGGGACGAACCCTTCGATGACCCGGCGCACGCGGTCGCGGCTCCAGATCGTCGTGCCGGCCACCGACTGCAGCTGCCCGTCGATGCGCACCACCGGCGTCGACTCGGCCACCAGGTGCAGATCGGATGCCCCCAACTCGAGCACGGCGCGGATCGCGGTGACGAACTCGGGGTCGACCTCGGGATTTCGGGCACGAAGCAGCGCGGGCACCTCGCCCGAGCGCGCCTGCGGCGAGGGAGGGGCGGCCGGGTCGCGGCGGGTGCGGCGCTGCCCGGTGGCAGGATCGAAGCCCCCGGGCGAGGGTGCCGCCGGCGCCGCGGTCGTGGCGGGCGCCGGGGCCGACGGCAGGGTCACCCCGGGCAGCCCGTCGAGCAGCGAGCGCAGCTCGGCGTCGCCGTCGTGCCCGCGCAGCAGCTCGTCGAAGCGGGAACCGCCGCGCCCGGGCGGGTATCCTTCCTCAGCCGTCACCGTGTTCGCCTTTCGTTGTGCGCCCCGCCGCGACGGGGTGATCGCCGTCGACCCTCAGACCGTGACCCGCAGGATCTCGTCGACGGATGTCTCCCCCAGAAGCACCTTCGCCCAGCCGTCCCCGCGCAGCCGGGTCATGCCGCTCGCCTCGGCGTGCGCGGCGATCTCAGCGGTGGGCGCGTTGGCCACGGCCAGCCGCTCGATCTCGTCGTCGATGGCCATCACCTCGTGCAGCGCGATGCGGCCCCGGTAGCCGGTGCCCGAGCACTGCGGGCATCCGGCGGGCCGGTACACCGTGGGAGGCTCTGCCGCGGCGTCGGGCGTCACCCCGAGGATGCGCAGCTCGGTCTCGGTGGCCGTCGACTCGGTGCGGCACCGGTGGCACAGCCGGCGGGCCAGCCGCTGCGCGACCACCGAGTCCAGCGCCGAGCCCACCAGGAACGGTTCGACGCCCATCTCGATGAGCCGGGTGACCGCGCTCGGCGCGTCGTTGGTGTGCAGCGTCGAGAGCACGAGATGGCCGGTCAGGGATGACTCGATGGCGATCTTCGCGGTCTCTTGGTCTCGGATCTCGCCGAGCAGGATGACGTCGGGGTCCGAGCGCAGGATGGAGCGCAGCGCCGCGGCGAAGGTCAGGCCCGCCTTCGGGTTCACCTGCACCTGGTTGATCCCCGCCATCCGGTATTCGACCGGGTCTTCGACGGTGATCACGTTCACCGACGGGGTCGAGATGGCCGCGAGCGTCGTGTACAGGGTGGTGGACTTGCCCGACCCGGTCGGGCCGGTGACCAGGATCATGCCGTACGGCTTCGAGAAGCTCGCGCGGAAGATCTGCATGTTGCGCTCGAGCATCGCCAGGTCGTCGAGCTTGAGGCTGGCGACCGGTGCGTCGAGCACGCGGGCGACGATCTTCTCACCCCACACCGTCGGCAGCGATGCCACACGCAGGTCGACGGTGCGGCCGGCGTGCACGATCGACAGCCGGCCGTCCTGGGGTTTGCGGCGCTCGCCGATGTCGAGCTCGGCCATGACCTTCAGCCGGCTGATCACACCGGGGATCATCGAGCGCGGCACGCTCTGCACCGTGGTGAGCACGCCGTCGATGCGGTAGCGCACCCGGAGGTCGTCGCGGCCGGGCTCGATGTGGATGTCGGAGGCGCGGTCCTGGATCGCCTGGCTGATGATGAGGTTGACGAACCGGATGATGGGGGCTTCGTCGTCGGCGGTGGCCCCGACATCCTGCGCCCACAGGTCGCCGTCGGCGTCGGGTCCGCCCTCGAACGCCGAGGTGAGCTCCTGCAGCTCGGAGTCGGCGCGCCGGTACCGGTCGATGGCGGCGAGGATCGCGTCGCGCTCGGCCACCACCGGCACGATCGCGGAGCCGGCCACGGCGGCGACGTCGTCGAGCACGATGACGTTCTCGGGGTCGGCCACCGCGACCATCAACCGTTCGCCCACCCGCGAGATCGCCAGCACCGCCTGCCGGCGGCACATCTGCTCGGGGATCAGATCGACGACGGCCTGGTCGACCGCGAACTCGGTGAGGTCGACATATGCCAGCCCCAGGCGCCCCGCCAGCGCGACGGCGGCATCGTGCGCGGTCACCGGCTGTGCGGGCGGCTCAGGCTCGGCCGGCTCGTCGTCGACCCCGACGGCCGCGTGGGGGTCGCCGTCGGCGTCGCCGGGGCGGGTCGCCTCGGCAATCAGGTCGTCTTTGACCCGGTCGGGGCTGCCGATGTACTGGTCCAGCCAGTCGAACGGGTCTTCCTCGTCGGGCTCGGGTTCTGCTGCGGCGGCGGGTTCGCCGGGCTCGACGCCGGCGGGCACAGGTTCTGCGGTCTCGGTGTCGTCGGTGTCGGCAGGGTGGGCGGGTTCAGCAGGCTGGAAGTCGGGCTCGGCGTCGGTGTCGGCGGCGTGGGCAGGTTCAGCAGGCCGGAAGACGTCCTCGTCGAGCAGGTTCGGGCGCTGTTGCAGTAGTGCCCGCCAGATCAGCCCGTCGGTGGCATCGTCGGCGGCGGTGGCATCGTCGCCGGCGGTGCGGTCGGCGCCGAACGCGCGCGCCGCGTCCTGCGCGGCGCCGAGGGCGGGTTCGAGCGTGCCCTCGACCTGCGCCTCGCGCCGCGAGCGACGACGAAACTGCTCCATGTGTCCCCTGTCACCCACCCGCCGGTCCACCGGATCTTCGGTGCGCGTCAGCTGCCCCGTTTCGGCGGGTGACGGCGACCGTTCTCCTCTGTCCCCCTAATCATGAGAGCATTCTCATGTTGTTGTCAACGAGAAAATCGTGACGGGTGTGACGCACGCCTCACGCGCGGGCGAACGCCACGGGGCGGTCGGGCATGACCGCGATAGGACGGTCGGGTGCGACCGTGACCGGACTGTCGCGCAGGACCGGGAACGGGCGGCCGGGCTCGCCCGTGACCGGACGGTCGGATGCGACCGTGACCGGGCCGTCGCGCGCGACCGCGACCAGTGACCGCCGCGCCACCCGCCGGGCCTCATTCGGCGGGGGTGAGGGATGTCGGCAGCTCGACGCGCAGGCAGGCGCCACCCATCGACGAACCGGTCAGAGCGGCCGTGCCGCCGCGCAGCGCGAGGCGCTCGGCGATCCGCGCCAGCCCGTTCCACGTCGCCGTCTCGGGCGCACCGGTGCCGTCGTCGTCGACGGTCAGCACGATGCGCGACGCCGCGGGGTCGAGCGCGATGCGGATGGCGAGGGCGGTCGCGGCCCCGTGGCGAAGGGCGTTGGTGATGCCCTCTTCGACGGCGCGCACCAGTGTGATGCGCCGTCCCACCGCGTCGGTGTCGGTGCCGTCGAGGGCGTGTCCGGCCTCGGGCGAGATGTCGGTGTCGACGGCGATGTCGGCGGGCAGCCGACGCACCAGCACCTGCACCGCGTGCGCGATGCCGACATCCACCCCCACCGGGTAGACGAGCTGGCTCAGCTCGCGCACGTCCCGCTCGCGGATCGACTCCAGATCGCGGCGGATGTCGTCCAGACGGGCCAGGTCTGCGGCATCCCACCCCGCCGCCTGGCCGCGACGGCGCAGCGCCGCCAGGGCGCTCTGCGTCACCACGAGGCGGCCCTGCAGCGTGCCGTGCAGGCCCTCGGCCACCTCGCGGCGCACCCGCATCTCTTCGGTCGCGAGTTCGGCGAGCGCGAGCGAGGCGCGGGTGCGGTGCTCGGCGGCCGCGCGCTCGTGCTCGCGCAGCCGCGCGCGGGCCCGCACCTGGGCCAGGGCGAGCAGCAGCGACACCGTGACGACGACGGCGACCGAGGTGATCTCGATGAGGCTCGTCTCCAGCGCGGGGCGCACATAGATGCCGAGCAGCAGCTGTGCCCCGTGGCGGAGCATCCCCGCCGCCACGCTCAGGGCGACGATGGCCGCCAACGCGACCGGCAGGCGCCGTTCGTTCAGCCGCACCGCGGCGCAGGCGACCAACACCGAGGCGACCGTGGCGACGTTCGTGAGCAGGCGCATCGGCAGCATCGAACTCTGTGCCAGCAGATGCGCGGCGTCGAGCCGTTCGGGGCGGAACACGAAGATGGCCTGCACGGTGGCGCCGATCGCGAAGGTGAGCAGCAGCGCCCCGGCGGCCAGCACGAGCACGCGCAGGTCGTCACGCCGGTCTCGGGCGGCGAGGGCCTCGGTGACCGGTGGTGGGGCGGGCGCGTTCATACGGCACCACTCGCGCCGTCGCGCACCAGGTGCAGCGCGGCGGCGACCCGGCTGTTCAGATCGCCGTCGTCGCGGACGCCGAGCGTGGTGTACACGCCGTTGAGCAGGTTGTCGACCGAATGCGCAGAGATGCCCATCTCGCGGGCGATCGCCGCGTTCGACAACCCCTGCGCGAGCAGTCGCAGCGCCGCCAGCTGGCGGGCGGTGAGCTCGGCCAGGGCGCTGCCCCGGCGGGGCGTGAGGCCGGCGACCAGGTCGGGGTCGAGCATGCTGCCGCCGTCTGCACTCAGGCGCAGCGCCCGCAGCAGCGTCTGCCGCGAGGTCGACGACACCTTCGACAGGTAGCTCCAGCCGCGTCGGTCGGACTCGGGCAGGGCCAGCAGCAGGTCCATCATGTCGTGCGCCGACAGCAGCACCACGCCGAGCTCGGGCCGCGCGGTGCGCAGCGATCGCCCCAGCGCGAAACCGTTGCCATCGGGCAGTTCGATGTCCAGCAGCAGCACGTCGACAGGACGCGTGGCCGCCAGCATGCGCGCCTCGGCGACGCTGCCGGTCGCCGCCACGAGCGCGAATCCGTCCTCGCGACGGATGAGGTCCCCCAGCAGCGAGCGGTACAGCGCCTGGTCCTCGACGAGGATCACGCGGACGATGCGCTCGGTCTCCATGTTCGCGCACAGTTTATCCGCGGCGAGCGCGTCATCCGCGTCGCGCGCGTCGGCATCGCGGTCAGGGTGAGGCATCCGTCGGCGGGTCGTGACGGATGCCTGCGTCAGGGCACCCCCGCCAGGTCGTGCGCCTTCACCTGCGCTGGGGTCAGCGCGACCGTGTAGACCGCCGCGTACTGCAGCCAGCCGTCGAAGTAGGACGGGCCGTTGTAGCCGGTGTTGTTGCCGCTCGTGACGGTGCCGTTGGCCCACGAGGTCAGATTGCCGCACCCGATCTTCCAGTAGCCGGCGTAGCTCTGCGCGGTGGTCACCGCCGGGTTGGATGCCGCGAGCTGCCCGTCCAGGTACAGGGCCATGCCGGCGGCGGGCGAGAGCGTGGCCACCACGTGGTGCCACCGGTCGTCGGCGTTGTTCGACGTCGTCGAGATCGTCCGCACGCTTCCCGGGTAGACGCCGAACACGACGCGTCCGCTGGAGTCGAGGTAGATGTGGCGGTCGTACGAGCCGTCGGCGGCCGATCCGTTGGCGTCGCCGAAACCGATGATCTTGCCGTTCGACTTCTTGTTCGTGCGGAACCACGCCTCCAGCGAGAACGTGCTCGGGTTGGTGAGACGCCCGGGCACGTACAGGCATTGGTTGGTGCCGTTGAAGGTCACCGACGCCAGCGGGGTGTCGCGCGTGCAACCGTACGAGTTCACGACCGAGCGTGAGCGCGCCCAGGTGCCGTCGCGGTTGTTCGTGGTGAGGTCCTGCTCGGTGGACGGGCCGCTCGTGCCCATCGCATACGCGGCGTAGGTGCCGGGTGCCGCCACGCTCGTGGCGGCGGCCTTGCAGGTGAAGTACGGCCGGGTGCCCGCCGTGTTCGCTGAGTCGGTGATGACGGCCGAGAACGCCGCCGTCGACCAGATCGTGTTCACCACCGCCACCAGCATCACCGCGAGGATCGTGACGGCCAGGACGATGATGCCCTTCGCGACCGGATGCGCCACGGCTGTGGCATCCGTGGCTGTGGCGCCATCGGCCGCGGCGGCGGGCACCGACACGGCAGGCGACGGCAGTAGCAGCGCGATGATCAGCGGCACGAGGCACACGACGAGGATGCCCAGCCGCCACGCCCACGACAGGTCGGGGACGGGCGCCAGCCCGTAGGCGCCGGACGGCAGCCGGTCGATCACGTGCACGAGCGCGTCCTGCCCGCTGCGCAGGCTGACCGATCCCGCCCGCACCGGGAAGAGTCCGGTGTTGACCACGTGCATGAGCACGCCGCGGTCCCCGGCGGGCTGCACGCTCAGCAGCGCGACGCCCACCCAGGGCCGCAGCCACAGCGAGACGATCGCGACGGTGAGCGCACAGCCCACCAGCCGGATGACGTGGCGCCCAGGCCCTCGCCCGGTGAGCCGGGCGAGGGTCTCGGTCAGCGCGATGCCGAGCACCAGCCAGGGCGCAGCCTGCAGCAGTCGGCCGAGCCCGGGGGCGATCCAGGCCGCGGCGCCGATGACGGCGTCGGGTGCGACGTGCCAGGCATCCGGCGCCGCATTCACATCGCCCTTCGTGGTGAACCCGGCCTCGTCGGCGGCGACGATGCGGTGGGTGACCACGCGCTCTTCCGCCCTGAACGAGATGACCTCGCCCACGTGGTACTCCGACTGCGGCTGGGCGACGACGAGGGATCCAACCGGTGCGGTCGTTCCCATGCTCGCCGTCGTGATCACCAGCATCCGCAGCCCGAACGCCGTGAGCGCCGCGACGGCCAGACCCACCACCGCGATGACGATCGCGACGCCGATCCATCCCGGCATCCGGGTGCGGCCGGCCGTCGCAGCGCTCACCGTCACCGCCGGTTCAGGAGCTGAACTGCCACACCAGCGGCTGCGATGCGGTCAGCCCCTGGTAGGCGTTGTCGGCGCTCGAGTCGATCGAGACGCTGAACGTGAACGTCGAACTGGCGCCCGCGGCCAGGGCGGGGCGCGAGAGGACCGCGGTGAACCCCGCGGCCGTACCCGCGTAGATCTGCGTGCCGTCCTGCGCGACGACGACGCGGAGCTTGTCGCACAGGTTGGCCGTCTGCGACGTCGGCGCGCTCGTGCACGCACCGGGTGCGAGCGTGAACGTGTTCGCCGGTGCGGTGCCGGTGTTGGTGATCGTGACCGTGGTCACCACCGGAGCGCCGCCGGGGACCATCGCGGTGTTGCCGCCGTACTTGTTGATGGTCGCGCAGGTGGCGGCCCCGGTGGGGCCGCTGGTGCAGGTCGCGGTGCCGCTGGACTCCTTCATGGCGAGCGTGCCGGTTGCGGCGGTGTTGCCGTTGTTGGCGATCTGCGCGGTGAACGCGGCCACCGACGGCGACAGGCTCAGCGCGAGCAGCAGGGATGCCGCGGCGCCGGCGACGACGACGGGGAGGGCCAGCCGCCTGCGGCGCGAGGCGGGACGCGGGGTGATGGGTTCGGACATGGGGGGCTCCTCTGGACGGACCCGCCGGGCGGGTGGTCGGTTGCGGTGTCTTCGACGCGCGCGAGCACGCCGCGACGGCGGGATGCCGCCGCAGAGGCTGCGGGCGATCGGGGACCGGACGGGGCGCATCCGAGCGGACGGTGCCGAATCTCAGGCGAGCCGTCCGTGCCGGGGAAGGGTGTCGTCTGACGTCTCGTAAGCGGATTCGGGTCCCGGCATCGCGAATGCGGGTTCACGGTAACAGCGGCGCCGGCGCCGTCGAGGCGGCGTGACCGATCCGTGACCTGACCGGGCTCCAGAAGGGGGAGAAACCTCCTGCCACCAGGGAGAAAACTCCTCGCCTCCCGCCTGAGAAGCCCCGAGCCGGCTGATCCTAGTCGAACGCACGGGGTCGGAACAGGCCGTTCGGCCCCGGCCGCGGTCCGGATAGGGTGGGCGCGTGCGAGAGACCATCCGCAGGGTCACCGCCTGGGCGCTGACGCTCACACCCGTCCGGGCGTTCCTGCACTACACCGAGCACGGCGGGCCGCGCCTGGCCGATGCGATCACCTATCGGGCCCTGTTCAGCGTCTTCGCCGCCGTGCTGCTCGGCTTCAGCGTCGCCGCGGCCTGGCTGGCCGGCGATCCCGATGCCATGCACCGGTTGACGACGACGGTGGATGCCGTCATCCCCGGCCTGGTCGGATCCGGCGGTCTGGTCGACCCGGCCGCGATCACCGCGCCGGCCGGCCTCACCATCGCCGGAGTGGTCGGCGCCGCAGGCCTGGTCGGCGCGGCGCTCGGCGCCATCGCCTCCACCCGCGCCGCCCTGCGCACCATCGCCGACCAGACCGGCGACGACGGCTTCTTCCTCTGGGTGCTGCTGCGCAACCTGGGTCTGGCCGTCGCGATCGCGCTCGGCATCGTGGCATCCGCCGCCGCCACCTTCTTCGTCACCGTGCTGGCAGGGCTTGTCCGCGACTGGGTCGGGCCGGCGGCCACCGCGCTCGTGCACACGCTCACCTACGCCGGCACGGTGCTGGTGGTCTTCGTGCTCGACGCCGGCATCGTCGCCCTGCTGTTCGTCGTGCTGTCGGGGCTGCGCGCGCCCGCCGGCGCGATCATCCCGGGCGCGGTGATCGGCGGTGTCGGCCTCACCGTGCTGCAACAGCTGTCGAGCCTGTTCGTCCGGGGCGCGACATCCAACCCGCTGCTCGCCTCGTTCGCGGCGCTGATCGCCCTGCTGCTGTGGATGAACCTGTCGGCGCAGGTGCTGCTGGTCGCCTGCTCGTACATCGTCGTCCGGGTGCGCGAGCGCGACGACCGCGTGCGCGAACGGTTCGGCAGCCCGACCATGGCGGCCCGCCGCATCCGCCGGGCCGAAGACGCCGTGCAGGTCGCCGTCGGCGAGCTCGAACGCGCCCGATCCGCCGCCGGCACGACCGCCGGGCGGTGAGCCACGCGTTCTGCCCACGTGCGGGTCCCCAGAACAGGAGATATCACCGGCTCAGGACGATCTCGGCCGGATCCTCCTGATTCCGTGTCATCTCCTGATCTCG
This sequence comes from Microbacterium luticocti DSM 19459, assembly GCF_000422405.1. GTDB lineage: Bacteria > Actinomycetota > Actinomycetes > Actinomycetales > Microbacteriaceae > Microbacterium > Microbacterium luticocti. The sequence continues at coordinate 161,266 of NZ_AULS01000003.1, read as the reverse complement.
AGACCCGCGCCGGCGGCCGCGCGGTGAGCCACGCGTTCTGCCCACGCGCGGGTCCCCAGAACAGGAGATATCACCGGCTCAGGACGATCTCGGCCGGATCCTCCTGATTCCGTGTCATCTCCTGATCTCGAGACCCGCGCCGGCGGCCGCGCGCGCCCGCCGCACCTGCGCGTGGACGGCCTCGAGCGTCGCCGCGACCGCCGCGTTGCGCGGACCCTCGTCGCGGGCGACCGCCCAGTATTCGAGCGGATGCGCGAAGTCATCGGCCAGCACCGGCACCAGGCGCGGATCGTGGTCGGCGAGGAAGTCCGGCAGCACGCCGATGCCCGCCCCGGCGGCCGTCGCCTCGACGTGCGCGAACACGCTGGTCGACCGGATCGACGGGGGAGAGGCGGGCAGGGTCTGCACCGCCCGGTCGAGCTCGTCGACCTGCAGGGATGATTCGACGTAGTAGATGACCGGATGCCGCGACAGCTCGTCGAGCGAGGCCGGTGCGCCGCGACGCGTGAGGTAGTCCGCGGTGGCGTACAGCCGCAGCGAGTAGTCGCACACCGGTGTCGCGAACGCCCGGTGCACCTGCGGGCGACCCACGACCACCTCGAGATCGACGCCCGACCGGTTCTGCCGCACCCGCTGGGTCGCCGCCAGCAATTCGACGGCCAGGGCGGGATGCTCGGCCTGCAGGACCGTCATCGCCGGAACCAGGAACGCCGAGGTGAACGCCTCGGGCGCGGCGATGCGCACCATGCCCTGCACCGGGTCGCCGCCGGTGTCTTCGCCGAGCGCCCGCAGCGACGCCTCGATCGCCTCGGCGGCCGCCACCGCGCGGCGGCCGAGGTCGGTCACCTCCCATCCGGCGCCGGTGCGCACCAGCACCCGTCCGCCCATCGCGTCTTCGAGCGCGGCGATGCGGCGTGACACGGTGGAGTGGTTGACGCCGAGCACCTCGGCGGCGGCGGTGTACCGGCCCAGCCGTGCCACGGCCAGGAACGTCGTCAGCGCCTCCGGCTGCGGTTCGTGCCCCATGGGTCCGAGTGTGCATCAGTGCACAGCGTGCGTGCAACTTTGCCACGTGTTCGTGCATTGATCTGCAGTGCCGGGCGTGCGTATCCTGGCCGTGACGCGGCCCCGGCTCTCGCGGCAGGCCGCTGCGGGCAACCTTCGAGGAGGCAGGATGTCGACGATCGCGTGGATCGGACTGGGGCACATGGGCGCGCCCATGGCCGCGAACCTCGTCGCCGCCGGGCACACCGTGCGCGGCTACGACATCGCGCCGGCGTGCGTGCAGGCCGCACAGGCGCGGGGCGTGACGACGGTCGCCAGCGTGGCCGAGGCGCTGGAGGGTGCCGAGGCGTGCTTCACGTCGCTGCCGATGCCGCAGCATGTGCGCGGCGTCTACGACGGACCCGACGGTATCTGGGCGCACGCCGCCGAGGGCACACTGCTGCTGGACACCTCGACCGTCGACGTCGAGACCTCGCGCTGGTGCCACGACGAGTCCGCCGCCCGCGGCTTCGCGTTCGTCGACAGTCCCGTCTCGGGCGGTACGGCCGGCGCCGAGGCGCACAGTCTGACGTTCATGCTCGGCGGGGCGCCCGGCGACCTCGACCGCGCGCGTGGGTACGTTCAGGCCATGGCCGGATCGGTGATCTCGTGCGGCGCCGGAACCGCCGGCATCGCCGCCAAACTCGTGAACAACATGATGCTGTTCGTCTCGATGATGGGCGTGGCCGAGGCCTCGCAGCTGGCCGAACAGCTCGGGCTGGACGCGCAGGTGTTCTACCAGGTCGCCGACGTCTCCAGCGGCCAGTCCTGGCCGCAGCGCACCTGGTACCCCGTGCCCGGCGTCGTTCCCACCGCGGCGGCCAACCGCAACTTCGACGCCACGTTCTCGGTCGACCTCGCCCGCAAGGACTGCTCGCTGGCCGTGCAGGCCGGGCAGACCACCGGCGTGCACCTTCCGGCCGCGACGCTCGCCCTCTCGCAGCTGGACGAACTGATCGCCGAGGGCTTCGGCGGCAAGGACTGCACGCTCGTCACCAAGTTCGCCTCACCCGACGGCACGCTGCGCGGCTGGGACGGCCGCTGACAGCCGGGCACCGAGGCATCCGACCCCTCACGAAGGAACACACATGAGCACCACCCTCTCCGACACCCTGACCCGCATCCCGCACATCGTCGGGGGCGAGCGCATCGACCCGGGCGAGCGTCGCGGCACCGTCTACAACCCGTCGCACGGGGTCGCCACCGCCGAGGTCGGCCTCGCATCGGCCGAGCTGGTCGCCCGCGCCGCCCGCACCGCGCAAGAAGCGCAGAAGAAGTGGCGGGATGTCGGTCTGGTCAAGCGCGCACAGCTGATGTTCCGGGTGCGCGAGATCATCACCTCGCGGGCCGAGGAGTTGGCGCGCATCATCACCGCCGAGCACGGCAAGACCGTTCCCGACGCGCTCGGTGAGGTCGCCCGCGGGCTCGAGAACGTCGAGTTCTGCACCGGCCTCATGCATCACATGAAGGGCGAGTACTCCGAGCAGATCGCCACCGGTCTGGACGTGCACCAGGTGCGCCAGCCGCTGGGCGTGGTCGCGTGCATCACGCCGTTCAACTTCCCGGCCATGCTGCCGCTGTGGATGGTACCCACCGCGATCGCCGCGGGCAACGCGGTCGTGCTCAAGCCCAGCGAGCGCGACCCCTCCGCCGCGGTGTGGATCGCCGATGCGTTCCGCGAGGCGGGTCTGCCGGACGGCGTGCTCAACGTCGTGCACGGCGACAAAGAGGCCGTCGACGCGATCCTCGCCGACCCGATCATCAAGGCGGTGTCGTTCGTCGGCTCGACCCCGATCGCGAAGTACATCTACACCGAGGCGGCGGCCCACGGCAAGCGGGTGCAGGCCCTCGGCGGCGCCAAGAACCACATGGTGGTCATGCCCGACGCCGACCTGGATGCCGCGGCCGACGCGGCGGTGTCGGCGGGCTTCGGTTCGGCGGGGGAGCGCTGCATGGCGATCTCGGCGGTGGTCGCCGTCGGCGGCGTCGGCGACGAACTGGTCGCCAAGATCGCCGAGCGCATGAAGAACCTGCGGATCGGCGACGGGTTCGACCCGGCCTCGGAGATCGGGCCGCTCATCACCGACGCCGCCCGCGAGCGGGTGCGCGGCTTCGTCGCCGGTGCCGAGGGCGAGGGCGCGAGACTGGTCGTCGACGGGCGCGAGCAGCAGTTCGACTCGGACGGCTTCTTCCTCGGGGCGTCGCTGGTCGACGACGTGAGGCCGGGTATGCGGGTGTACGACGAAGAGATCTTCGGCCCGGTGCTGTCTGTGGCGCGCGTGGACAGCTACGACGACGCGGTGCGGATGATCAACGAGAACCCGTACGGCAACGGCACCGCCATCTTCACCCGCGACGGCAAGACCGCCCGCCAGTTCGAGTACGACATCGAAGTGGGCATGGTCGGTGTCAACGTGCCGATCCCGGTGCCGGTCGGGTCGTTCTCGTTCGGCGGGTGGAAGAACTCGCTGTTCGGCGACACGCACATGTACGGGTCCGAGGCGTTCAACTTCTACACCCGGCGCAAGGTGGTCACCAGCCGGTGGCCCGAGCCCAGCGAGAGCCAGATCAGCCTCGGGTTCCCGTCGCACTGAGCCGGCACCCAGTACGCTGGGACCATGGCCATCGCACGTCTTTCCGGAGGCCCGCTCGACGGGCAGCTCATCCCGCTCGAACCCGGGGTGACAGACTCGCTGATCATGCCCTACGGCGAGGGACAGCTCATCTACCACCGTGCCGGGCGCGACGTGAACACCGGCGACCACGACGGACCGACCGAGGCGCGCTTCGTGTACGTTGAGGCGACCGAAGACATCAACCCGGACCCCGACGGCCGCGACGAGTGAGCGGCGCGCACTCGATCGAGATCGAGCGCGCCTACGACGTCGACGACGCCGCCGTGCTGCCCGACTGGACGGCGCTGCCCGGGGTCGTGCAGGTCGATGCGCCTGAGGTGCGCGAACTGGATGCCCGGTACGTCGACACCGCCGAGGCGACGCTCGCCCACGCCGGCGTCGCGGTGCGGCGCCGCGAGGGCGGGCCCGACGCCGGCTGGCACATCAAGGCGACCCGCCCCGATGGGCGGCACGAATGGCACTGGCCGCTGGATGCCACGCACCCCGCACCCGGCGAGGACACAGCGCCGGCGGTGCCCCACGAGGTCGCGGCCGCGCTGGCCGCGTACGCGTCGGGCCCCTACCTGCCGCTCGCGCGGATCCGCAACCACCGCATCGCCCACCTGCTGCGCGATGCGGCGGGAGACGTGGTCGCCGAGGTGGTCGACGATCACGTGATCGCGCGCAACGAGCGCACCGGCGCCGAATCGACCTGGCGGGAATGGGAGGTCGAACTCGGTCCCACCGCCCCGGCCGACACCGCGGCGTTCTTCGCCGCGGCCGACGCACTCGTGGCCGCCGCCGGCGGCCGGGTCGCGGCATCCGATTCGAAGCTCGCCCGCACGCTCTCGCTCTGACCCGCCCGCCGGCTCGGGCGCTCGGATGCGGCGACGCCGCCCCGAGTCGGCCGCCCGTGCACTCAAGCGAGCGCACGGCCGCCCGGACGCGGCGACGCCGCCCTCGGCTTCGTACAGGGCGGCGTCGTCGTGTTCCGGAAAAACCGGGGACCGGGCAGTCGGTCTAGAGGTTGATCATGTGCCCCACCAGGCCGTGGAAGGCCTCTTGCAGCGCCTCGGACAGCGTCGGGTGGGTGTGCACGTTGCGGGCCGCCTCCAGGGCGGTGAGGTCCCACTTCTGCGCGAGCGTCAACTCGGGCAGCAACTCCGACACGTCGGGGCCGATCAGGTGGCCGCCCAGCAGCTCGAGGTGCTCCGCGTCGGCGATGAGCTTGACGAACCCGACCGGCTCGCCCAGGCCGTTGGCCTTGCCGTTCGCCGAGAACGGGAACTTCGCGACCTTCACGTCGTAGCCGGCGTCGCGGGCCTGCTGCTCGGTGAGCCCGAACGACGCCACCTGCGGCGAGCAGAACGTCGCCCGCGGCATCATCCGGTAATCGCCCAGGGTCATGGTCTCGGCGCCCGCGATGGTCTCGGCGGCCACCACCGCCTGTGCCTCGGCCACGTGCGCGAGCTGCAGCTTCGCGGTGACGTCGCCGATCGCGTAGATGTGCGGCACGTTCGTGCGCATGTGGTCGTCGATGTCGATCGCGCCGCGCTCGGTGAGCTTCACGCCGGTCTTCTCGAGGTCGAAGCCCTCGACGTTCGGGGCGAATCCGACCGACATCAGCACCTTGTCGGCCTGGATCGAACCGGGCTGGCCGTCTTTGCCGGTGTAGGTGACGGTGACCTTCCCGCCCTCGTCGGTGACGGTCTCGACCTTCGTCGAGGTGAGGATCGGGATGCCGTAGCCCTTGTACTGCTTGGTGATCTCCTTCGAGACCTCGACGTCTTCGTTGGGCAGGGCGCGGTCGAGGAACTCGATGATCGTGACGTCGACGCCGTAGTTGCGCAGCACGAAGGCGAACTCCATGCCGATCGCGCCGGCACCGACGATGACGATCGATCCGGGCAGGTCGCGCGAGAGGATCTGCTCTTCGTAGGTCACGATGTTGCCGCCGATGGTCACACCCGGCAGGGTGCGCACCGTCGACCCGGTCGCGATGATCGCGTTGTCGAAGGTGACCTCTTCGGTGGTGCCGTCGGCCTTGGTCACCGTGATCGCGTTCGGGCCGGTGAACGCGCCGCGCCCCTCGTACTCGGTGACCTTGTTCTTCTTCATCAAGAAGTGGATGCCTTTGACGTGGGTCTCGGCGACCTTGCGGCTGCGGTCCCACGCGACGCCGAAGTCGAAGTGCACGTCGCCCGAGATGCCGAACAGGTCTGCCTTGTGCAGCACCTGGTGGGCGAGGTCGGCGTTCTTCAGGAGCGCCTTGGAGGGGATGCACCCGACGTTCAGGCACACACCGCCCCAGTACTTCTCTTCGATGATCGCGGTGGACAGTCCGAGCTGCGCGCTCCGCACGGCCGCGACGTACCCGCCGGGGCCGGCGCCGAGGATGACGACGTCGTAGTGTGGCATGGCTCCAGCCTACTGGTCGGCGCTGCGCCGCGAGCGGGTGATCAACAGATGCGCGATGCCCGCGATCACCACCACCAGCACGATGCCGGCGATGACCCAGGGCAGCGGCGACGCGCCCTGCTCGGCGTCGGCGGCAGGGGCGGCGTCGCCGGCCGCGCAGCTGGGGGATGCGGCGGCCTGGCCGTCGCCGACCGTGAACGAGAACTCACCCGAGACCGGATGGCCGTCGCGCGACACGGCCCGCCACAGCACCGTGATCGGGCCGGTGGCCTGGCCGTGCACCTGTTGCGTGATGGTGTTGTCTACGACCTTCGCGGCGCCGGTGTCCAGGCGCGTGCACGACGAGTCCAGCACGTGCACCTGGTTCGCGTCCCCGCCGGCGTCGGTGACCAGGTCGTTGAAGGTGAGCGTCACCTCGGCCGGCAGGGCGTCCACGTGCGACCCGTTCTCGGGCGAGGTCGACAGCAGCTGGTCGTGGGCGGATGCCGGTGCGGCCACGCCGAGGACGGCGAGGGCGGCAAGGGCCAGGGCGGCGAGGGCGGCGGCGGGTCTCACACCGCCGAGCCTACCCGCGCGGCCGACGGCGGGCAGGTCGCGCCCGGGCGTCGCCGGCGGTGGCACGGCCGTGCTCGAGTGGACGTACGGCGCCCGGTTTCATTAGGGTCGAAGACCCGGCACATCCCTCTCGCGGCGGTGCCGGGATCGGTTAGTCTGGGGGAAAGGGAGGACGACCGTGGACGAGACCCGGCGACACGATTCCGGCGAGATCCGGCGCGGCGCCGACGCGCCTGCGGGCCCGTCGCACGATGCGACGCAGACCTTCGGGCACGACTCCGACCTCTCGTTCGTCCCGTTCGGCAGCGACCTCAGCGAGGCCGAGCTCGACGCGATCGACGCGCTGCCGGCACGGTCCGCGCTGCTGATCGTGCGCTCGGGCCCCACCGCGGGCGCCCGCTACCTGCTCGACAGCGACGTGATGACCGTCGGGCGGCATCCCGAAGCCGACATCTTCTTCGACGACGTCACCGTCTCACGCCGGCACGCCGAGATCACCCGCGACGGCAGCCGCTTCGAGATCGTCGACCAGCGCTCGCTGAACGGCACCTACGTGAACGGCGAACGCGTCGACCGTGCCGAGTTGAGCAACGGCGCCGAGGTGCGCATCGGCAAGTTCCGCTTGAACTTCTTCGTCTCGCCCGCCGATCTTCCGGCCTCAGCGGAGGGCTGATGGCAGCGGCATCCGCCCCCCGTCGCGCGAGCGCGAGCGGGGGAGTCCTGAGCATCGGTCAGGTGCTCGCCCGCCTCAGCCCCGAATTCCCCGCCCTCACCGCCTCGAAGCTGCGGTTCCTTGAGATGCAGGGCATCGTCACCCCGCTGCGCACCCCGTCCGGGTACCGCAAGTTCACCCCCGCCGACGTGGAGCGGCTGCGGCTCGCGCTCACGCTGCAGCGCGACCATTACCTGCCGTTGGCGCGCATCCGCGAGTACATGGCCGACGTCGACGCCGGTCGCGACCCGTCGCCGCCGGCCGCGGTGCCGCCCTCGATCACGCCCGCCGCCCGCCGCTACCGTCGCGCCGAACTGCTCAGCGCCGCCGGGGCCGGCCCGCAGCTGCTCAACGATGCGATCAGCACCGGTGTGATCGGTGCCGCCGACACCTACACCGAGCAGACCCTCGCGGTGCTGCGGGCACTGGTCGCACTCGAGCGGCACGGTATCGAGCCGCGCCATCTGCGCCCGCTGCGCCAGTCGGCCGAGCGTGAGGCGGCGCTGATCGAGTCGGCGCTGGCGCCGCTGCTGCGGCGGACGGATGCCGCGTCCCGCGGCCGCGCCGGAGAACTCGCGCCCGAGATCGCCGGGCGCATCGACGAGGTGCGCACCCACTTCGTGCGCGCGGCGCTGGACCGCCTGCTGCGGTGACCGCGACACGCCGCACCGTCGGGAGCGGATGTCGTTGCCGCGGGGGCGGACGTCCTCTAGCGTGGAGTCAGGTGCTGTGCAGCAGAGGGGGATGTCGATGACCGCCGAGGATGCGGCAGGCGAACAGCGGTTCGCCGTGGACCTGCTGTTCACGGACGGGCTTCCCGCGATGGACGACGAGGTCGGCTACCGGGGAGCGGTCGCCGCGCGTGCGGCGGGCATCACCTACCGACAGCTGGACTACTGGGCCCGCACCGAGCTGGTCGAGCCGACCGTGCGCAGCGCGAGCGGGTCGGGGTCGCAGCGGCTGTACGGCTTCCGCGACATCCTGGTGCTCAAGCTCGTCAAGCGCCTGCTCGACACCGGCATCTCGCTGCAGCAGATCCGCACCGCGGTCGAGCAGTTGCGTGCCGCCGGCATCCGCGACCTCGCCGGAACGACGCTGATGAGCGACGGCGCCTCGGTGTACCTGTGCACCTCGAACGACGAGGTCATCGACCTGGTCAGCCGTGGACAGGGCGTGTTCGGCATCGCCGTGGGCAAGGTGCTCACCGAGGTCGAGTCGACGCTGCTGGACTTCGACCCGCAGAAGCCCGACCCGGTCGACGAGCTCGCCGCCCGCCGCGCCAAGCGCACCGCGTAGCCGCTCCGCGAGCCCGCGGCATCCGTCGCCACGGCGACGGGACCGATCCGGCGCGACCGAGGCGACGGGGTTCAGACGACCGGGCGCAGAGGACGGGGCTCAGACCACCGGGCTCAGACGACGGGGGACCCGTCGGGCGAGGGGATGCGACCGGTGCGCATCACCCGGTCCAGAAGTGCGTCGAAGTCGGCGGCCAACTCCTGCGCCGAGTCGCCCGGCCAGATGTGCAACGGCTTGGCGGCGCCCTGCGCCTGCTGCAGCGACGTGCGCTCGGGAAGCTGCGGGCTCAGCACCAGCGGCCCGAACATGTCGCGCAACTCCTTGATGCGGAACTGGTGCTCGATCGACTGCGGGCGCACCCGGTTCACGACGATGCCCAGCGGCTGCAGTCGCGGCGACAGTCCGCGGCGGATCTCTTCGATGGCACGCAGCGCGCGGTCGGCGGCGGCGACCGAGAACAGTCCCGGTTCGGTGACCACGATGACCCGGTCGCTGGCCGCCCACGCGGTGCGGGTCAGCGCATTCAGCGACGGCGCGCAGTCCACCAGCACCAGGTCGTAGTCGGCCTCGACCGCGGCCAGGGCCTCTTCGAGCTTCCACACGTCGCGCACGCTGGGATGCGGGCCGTCGAAGTTGATCGCCGAGGGGCTGCCGATCAGCACGTCGATGGTGCCGGGGTGCACCTTCGCCCAGCCACTGGAGGTGATCGCCTGACGGACCACCTTCTCCTTCGGGTTGGCCAGCACATCCGCGATGTTCAGGCGCCCGGCCACCTGGATGTCCATGCCGGTGGACACGTCGGACTGCGGGTCGAGGTCGACGACAAGGGTCTTCACACCGCGCGCGAACGCCGCCGAAGCGAGGCCGAGCGTCACGGTCGTCTTGCCGACGCCGCCCTTCAGGGAACTGACGGAGAGGACGTGCACAAGGCCCTACGTTACCGTCCCCTAGGCTGAGAGCACACTCAGCCACACAGGCGGCCGTCCGCCCGGGACGGTCGTCGCCCATCGGGGGGTCTGCATGTTCCGAAAGATCCTGGTCGCCAACCGCGGTGAGATCGCCATCCGTGCCTTCCGTGCCGCGTACGAGCTGGGGGCGCGCACGGTCGCCGTGTTCCCGTACGAGGATCGGCACTCGCTGCACCGGCTGAAGGCCGACGAGGCGTACCGGATCGGCGAGGCCGGGCATCCGGTGCGCGCCTACCTGGACGTGGACGAGATCATCCGCGTCGCCCGTGAAGCCGGCGCCGACGCCATCTACCCCGGCTACGGCTTCCTCTCTGAGAACCCCGAGCTGGCCGAGAAGGCCGCAGCCGCCGGCATCACCTTCATCGGGCCGCCTGCGGCGGTGCTCGAGATGGCCGGTGACAAGGTGCAGGCCAAGCACCACGCCATCGCCGCGGGCGTTCCGGTGCTGCGCTCCACCGAGGCATCCGACGACGTCGACGCCCTGGTCGCACAGAGCGACGACATCGGGTTCCCGCTGTTCGCCAAGGCGGTCGCCGGCGGCGGCGGGCGCGGGATGCGGCGGGTCGAGACCAAGGCCGAGCTCGCACCCGCCCTGGCCGAGGCCATGCGCGAAGCGGCCAGTGCCTTCGGCGACGCGCGCATGTTCCTCGAGCAGGCCGTCATCCGTCCCCGCCACATCGAGGTGCAGGTGCTCGCCGACGCGACCGGCGAGACCGTGCACCTGTTCGAGCGGGACTGCTCGGTGCAGCGCCGCCACCAGAAGGTGGTCGAGATCGCGCCCGCCCCGAACCTCGACGACGAGGTGCGGCAGCGGCTGCACCGGCACGCGGTCGCCTTCGCCCGCTCGATCGGCTACCAGAACGCCGGCACCGTCGAGTTCCTGCTCGAGACGGCGGGGGAGCGGGCCGGTGAGGTGGTGTTCATCGAGATGAACCCGCGCATCCAGGTCGAGCACACCGTCACCGAAGAGGTCACCGACGTCGACCTGGTGCAGGCGCAGATGCGCATCGCCGCCGGCGCCACACTCGCCGAGCTGGGGCTGCGGCAGGACGAGATCCAGCTGCGCGGCTCGGCGGTGCAGTGCCGCATCACCACCGAGGACCCCGCGCAGGGCTTCCGTCCCGACACCGGCAAGATCACCACGTACCGCTCGCCGGGCGGCGCCGGCATCCGCCTCGACGGCGGCACCACCGCGGCCGGCTCGCAGATCAGCCCGCACTTCGACTCCATGCTCGCCAAGCTCATCTGCCGGGGGCGCGACTTCCCCTCGGCGGTCAAGCGGGCCCGGCGGGCGCTGGCCGAGTTCCGCATCCGGGGAGTCGCCACCAACATCCCGTTCCTGCAGGCGGTGTTCGACGACCCGGAGTTCCTCGCCGGCGACGTGTCGACGCTGTTCATCGAGCAGCGCCCCGAACTGCTGCGCGGCCGCGTCTCGAAGGACCGCGGCACCAAGATCCTCACCTGGCTCGTCGACACCACCGTGAACAAGCCGAACGGTGCCAACCCGCTGTCGGTCGACCCCGCCGCCAAACTCCCCGCCGTCGACCTCGCCGCGCCGGTGCCCGACGGCTCCCGGCAGCGGCTGCGCGAGCTCGGTCCCGCCGGGTTCGCCGCCGATCTGCGCGCGCGCACCGCGCTCGCGGTGACCGACACCACGTTCCGCGACGCGCACCAGTCGCTGCTGGCCACCCGGGTGCGCACCAAGGACCTGGTAACCGTCGCGCCGTACGTGGCGCGGCTGACCCCGCAGCTGCTGTCGGTCGAGGCATGGGGCGGCGCCACCTACGACGTCGCCCTGCGGTTCCTGGGCGAGGACCCGTGGGAGCGGCTCGACAAGCTGCGCGAGGCGATGCCGAACCTCGCGATCCAGATGCTGCTGCGCGGCCGCAACACCGTCGGCTACACCCCGTACCCGACGCAGGTCACCGACGCGTTCGTCGCCGAGGCCGCCGCATCCGGCATCGACATCTTCCGCATCTTCGACGCCCTCAACGACGTGTCGCAGATGCGGCCCGCGATCGACGCGGTGCTCGGCACCGGCACCGCGGTCGCCGAGGTCGCCGTCTGCTACACCGGCGACCTGCTGAACCCCGCCGAGGACCTCTACACCCTCGACTACTACCTGCGCCTGGCCGAGCAGATCGCCGATGCCGGCGCCCACATCCTGGCGATCAAGGACATGGCCGGTCTGCTGCGGCCGACTGCGGCATCCCGCCTCGTCACCGCGCTGCGCGAGCGCTTCGACCTGCCGGTGCACGTGCACACGCACGACACCGCGGGCGGGCAGCTGGCGACGCTGCTGGCGGCGAGCGCGGCGGGGGCGGATGCCGTCGACGCGGCCGCCGCGCCCATGTCGGGCACGACCAGCCAGCCGTCACTGTCGGCACTGGTCGCCGCGCTCGCGCACACCGACCGCGACACCGGGCTCGACCTGGACGCGGTCGCGGCGCTCGAGCCGTACTGGGAGGCGGTGCGGCACCTGTACCGCCCGTTCGAGTCGGGGCTGCCCGGCCCCACCGGTCGGGTCTACCACCACGAGATCCCGGGCGGGCAGCTGTCGAACCTGCGCCAGCAGGCCATCGCCCTGGGACTGGCCGACGACTTCGAACTCATCGAGGACATGTACGCCGCGGCCGACGACATCCTCGGCCGGGTGCCCAAGGTCACCCCGTCGTCGAAGGTGGTCGGCGACCTGGCGCTGCACCTGGCGGCGGTCAAGGCCGACCCGGCCGACTTCGCGGCGAACCCCGAGCGGTACGATGTGCCCGACTCGGTGGTGTCGTTCATGGCGGGGGAGCTGGGCGACCTGCCCGGCGGCTGGCCCGAGCCGTTCCGCACCAAGGTGCTCGCCGGGCGTGCCGTCGACCCGCGGGTCACCCCGCTCACCGACGAGCAGCAGGCCGCGCTCGACGGCGATGCGGCCGGGCGGCGGCAGATGCTCAACGAGCTGCTGTTCCCCGCTCCCACGCGTGCGTTCCGCGAGCAGCGGGAGCGGTTCGGCGACCTCAGTGTGCTCGACACCGCCGACTACCTGTACGGGCTCACCCCCGGCGTCGAGCACGTCGTCGACCTCGAGCGCGGCGTGCAGCTGTACGTGGGCCTGGAGGCCATCGGCGAAGCCGACGACAAGGGGATGCGGTCGGTGATGACGACGTTGAACGGTCAGCTGCGACCGGTCTTCGTGCGTGATCGCAGCATCGAGGTCGCCGCCCGCCAGGCCGAGAAGGCCGACACGTCCAAGCCCGGTCAGGTGGCCGCACCGTTCTCGGGTGCGGTGACCGTCAAGGTGGCCGAAGGCGAGCGTGTCGAGGCCGGTGCGCCGGTCGCGTCGATCGAGGCGATGAAGATGGAGGCGGCGATCACCGCACCCGTCGGCGGACTGGTGGAACGGGTCGTGCTGCCGGGAACAGCCCAGGTCGAGGCGGGAGACCTTTTGGTCGTGATTCGCCCGGGGCAGTAACCTGGGGACGGGTTTGCCCGACCCGCACCAGTCCTGGAGAGTCCCGACGTGAGTCCCGATCAGCCCGATCATCATCCCGAGGACGCCGACGAGTTCGGCGTCCTGCCCGATGTACCCATGCCCGATACCGCCGTCCTCGGCATCCTCGGCGCCGCCACCGCACAGGTGAGCGTGTCGTTGTCGCTGCCCGTCGACGATGACGAGCTGAGCGATGACGATGTCGTCGGTGACGAGGTCGACTTCCGCCTCGACGACGACCTCGAGGTGATCGAGGCCGAGCACGTCGACGAGGTCGAGTCGCGTGAGACGGCGACGGATGCCACAGCCGGCGCGATCGCGTCCGCCGATGAGCGATCCACCTGGGAGGACGCCGTCGTCGTCGACGATGCGGCCGCCGATGCGCCCGCCGACGAGGGCGAGACGACGATCGCCATCGTCACCGGCGAGGTCGAATCGATCGGTGATTCCGGCGGCGAGCCGGGCACCGAGGTCGACGAGCTGGTCGACGCGGAGGAGCCGGTGGACGCTGACGAGGTGCCGGTCAGTGCCGCCGACGCCGACGCGGACGAGCCGGTCGACGACGACGGGCCGGTCGACGACGAGGCCGATGCGTTCGCACGGATCGACGCCGCCGCGGATGAGCCGGTCGATGCTGACGAAGCCGACGGGTTCGCGCGGATCGACGCCGCCGCTGACGAGCCGGTTGATGCTGACGAAGCCGACGCGTTCGCACGGATCGACGCCGCTGCGGATGAGCCGGTCGACGCTGTCGACGACGAGTTCGCCGGGTCCGCCGAGGCGGCGGGTGATGAGCCGGTGGGCCAGCCCGACGACGAGCCGGTCGTGGCTGACGAGCCGGGCGACGCTGAACGGCCGGTCGGCGCTGACGGGCCGGTCGACGCTGACGAGCCGGTCGGTGCCGCTGGCGCCGACGAGTTCGCGCGGATCGATGCCGCCGCGGACGAGCCGGTCAGTGCCGCCGGCGCCGACGCGTTCGCGCGGATCGATGCCGCCGTGGATGAGTCGGTCGACGCTGTCGACGCTGTCGACGGCGCCGAGTTCGCCGGGTCCGCCGAGGTGGCGGGCGATGAGCCGGTGGTCGAGCCCGACGTCGCTGTGGACGCCGACGACGAGCCCGCCGTGGCCGCGCAGGCGTCCGGGGATGAGCCGGAGGGCGATGTCGGCGACGAAGTAGAGGTCGACCTCATTCAGACCGAGCCCGCCGCTCGCATCCTGCCCGACGACGCGCCCGAACACGACGCGGCGATCGGCGGGCTTTCCGAGGCTTCGGCCGGCACCGTGCCCGGCGATACGGTCGCTGCCGGGCCGGAGCTGCTCGCCCCGGTCCGGCTTCCCATACGGTCGCAGGCTTCGGCCCACGCCGAGCCGGGCCCTGCCTCGCAGCCTGCGGAGGCAGCCGCCGTCGTGGCCGCGTCGATCGCGGGCGACACGTCCGATTCCACCGTGGAGGAGGCATCCATGGACCCCACACCAGACGCGCACCGGCGCGACGTCGAACGCGTGCGGCGCCACACGCCCGAGGTCTCGCTGACCTCGAAGCGCATCGGCGAGTTCGAGGCCGACAAAGAGACGTCCGACCTGCTCACCCCCGACCGGCTGCTCGAACACGGCCGCATCGGCCGCGGCGAGCCGGAGGGCGCGTGGCAGCACTTCGTGTACTCGATCTCGGGCGGGCGCATCAACCTCGGCGACGGCAAGCGCGCCCGGGCCCGCAAGCAGCTGACCGGTCGCATCGCGGCGCCGCTGTCGGGCGGCGCGCGGTTCGTGCCGGTGCTCTCGCGCAAGGGCGGGGTCGGCAAGACCACCGTCACCACCCTGCTCGGCATGGCCCTGGCCGACGCGCGCGACGACCGGGTCATCGCGATCGACGCGAACCCCGACCGCGGCACGCTCGCCGAGCGGATCGCCAAGCCCAGCGGCCGCACCGTGCGCGACCTGGTGCGGATGAAGGGCGAGGTCAACGGGTACAACGACGTGTCGACCGTGGTCGCCCGCGACGAGACCCGGCTGGACGTGCTCGCCTCGGACGCCGACCCGCACGTGTCCGAGGCGTTCAGCGACGCCGACTACGAGGATGTCGCGGCGTTGGCCGCGCACTACTACTCCATCGTGCTCACCGACACCGGCACCGGCATCGTGCACTCGGTGATGGGCTCGACCCTGGGCCTGGCCGACCAGCTGGTGATCGTGTCGGGCCTGAGCATCGACGAGGCGCGCCTGGCATCCGAGACCCTCACCTGGCTGGAATCGAACGGTTACGCCGCCGGGGTGCGCTCGGCCGTCGTGGTGCTCAACAACGCCCGACCGGGTGCCCCGCTGGTGCGCGAGGACGAACTGGAGGCGCACTTCGCCACCCGCGTGCGCGCCGTGGTGCGCATGCCGTACGACCCGCTCATCGCGACCGGCAGCGCCATCACCTTCCGAGACCTGCAGCCGGCCACGCGGCAGGCGGCGCGCGAACTGGCGGCGACGGTCGTGGAGGGCCTGCGGTCCCTGGCGGCGGCGGCCTGATGACCGTCCGGCAGATCCGCCTGTTCGGCGACCCCGTGCTGCGCAGCCCGTGCGCACCGATCGACCAGATCGACGACGGCGTGCGCGCTCTGGTGCGCGACCTGGTCGAGACCGTGGAACTGCCCGGTCGCGCCGGCGTCGCGGCGCCGCAGATCGGCGTCGGCCTGCGGGCGTTCAGCTACAACGTCGACGGGCGCATCGGCTATGTGCTCAACCCCGTGCTCGTCGACGTGTCGGGCGAGCCCGAGCTCATCGGCGAGGGATGCCTGTCGGTGCCGGGCCTGTGGCACGAGGTGCTGCGGCACCCGCACGCCACGGTCACCGGCATCGACCTCGACGGTGACGAGGTCACGCTCACCGGCGACGGCGTGCTCGCCCAGGCGCTGCAGCACGAGACCGACCACCTCGACGGCACCCTCTACATCGACCGGCTCGACCCGGCCACACGCCGCATCGCGATGCGCGAGATCCGCGAATCCGGTTGGTTCTGACCCGCGCTACGACAGCGAGGTGTTGGTGGTGGACACCGGCACGTTGTAGATCTCGTCGATCGCGTCGGCGAAGTCCTCGAGGATCACGTGGCGCTTGATGCTCAGCTTCGGGGTCAGGTGCCCGGATGCCTCGGTCCACTCGGTCGGCAGGATCGTGAACTTACGGATCGACTCGGCGCGCGAGACCAGCGCGTTGGCCTCGTCGACCGCCCGCTGCACCTCGGCCTGCACCTGCGGGTGCGCTGCGGCCTGCTCGAGGGTGAGGTCCGCGGGCAGGTTGTTGTTGGCCAGCCAGGTCGGCAGCATCTCGGAGTCCAACGTGATCAGCGCCGCGATGAACGGACGTTTCTCACCCACCACCACCACCTGACCGACCACCGGGTTGGCGCGGATCGGGTCTTCGAGCACCGCCGGGGCGACGTTCTTGCCGCCCGCGGTGACGATGATCTCCTTCTTGCGGCCGGTGATCGTGAGGAACCCGTCCGCGTCGAACGAGCCGATGTCGCCGGTGCGGAACCACCCGTCCTCGAACGCGGCCGCGGTGGCCTCGGGGTTGCGCCAGTACTCCTTGAACACGTCGATGCCGCGCACCTGCACCTCGCCGTCGTCGGCCAGCCGCACCGACACGCCCGGCAGTGCGGGGCCGACGGTGCCGATCTTGGTCTTGTCGGGCAGGTTCACCGTCGCCGGAGCCGTGGTCTCGGTCAGGCCGTAGCCTTCGAGCACGGTCACGCCCAGGCTCGCGAAGAAGTGCCCGAGTCGCTCGCCCAGCGGAGCCGACCCCGAGATCGCGTACACCACGCGGCCGCCCATCGCCTCGCGCAGCTTGCCGTAGACCAGCTTGTCGAACAGGCGGAACTTCACACCGAGCAGGAACGGGATCTTCTCGCCGGCCTGACGCCGCCGCGAGTGCTCGACCGCGGCGCGCGCCGCGGCGCGGAAGATCTTGCCCTTGCCGCCGGACTCGGCCTTCTGCTCGGCCGAGTTGTACACCTTCTCGAACACCCGTGGCACCGCGAGCAGGAAGGTCGGCCGGAACGAGCCGAGCGCGGGCAGCAGCTGCTTGGTGTCGGGCTGGTGACCGGTCTTCACCCCGGCGTGCACGTCGAGGATCGAGATGAACCGGGCGAACACGTGTGCGGTGGTGATGAACAGCAGCGTGGATGCCCCGGGGGTCTCGACCACCTCGTGCAGCGCGCGAGCCGAGTTGCGGGCCAGCTCGACGAAGTTGCTGTGCGTGAGCACGCATCCCTTCGGACGCCCCGTGGTGCCGGCGGTGTAGATCAGGGTGGCGATGTCGTCGCCGTTCGCCAGGCTGCGGCGCCGTTCGATCTCGGCGTCGTCCACCGACGCGCCCTGCGCGCGCAGCGCGTCCAGTGCGCCGGCGTGCATGTGCCACGTCGTGCGGATCAGCGGCAGCTCGGGCTGCGCCTGGGCGAGCCGCTCGGAATGCTCGGGCAGTTCGGCGATGCACGCGATCGCGCCCGAGTCCGACAGGTTCCACTGGATCTGCGCGGCCGAGCTGGTCTCGTAGATCGGCACCATCACCGCGCCCGCGTAGAACAATGCGAAGTCCACGAGCGTCCACTCGTAGGTGGTGCGGGCGATGAACCCCACCTTGTCGCCGGGCTCGATGCCGCCGGCGACCAGGCCCTTGGCGACGGCGATCACGTCGTCGCGGAACGCGGTGGCCGTGACATCCCGCCAGCCGTCGCCGTCGGGCACCGCGAACAGGGCGATCTGGGGTGTCGCCTTCACCCGCTCTTCGAGCAGGTCGGCGATGTTCGCCTTCGGGTCGGCTGTCACGATCGCGGGGGCGTCAAACTGGACGGGGGACATGTCCGGCATCTCCTTCGGTACCGTTCGGGCGGTGCGCTTGCTGCGAGTCTAGCCCGTGCCGGCGCTCCAACGCCCTGGGATTGAGTCTCACCGTAGGCGAGACGCGATCTCGCACCCGGTCGGTCGGGCGAGGGATGCCACCGGGCTCCGCACGCATCGTCGGTAGACTTTGGCACCGGAAGGAGGGTGGGCGATGTTCTACTGGCTGATGAAGTACGTCGTGATCGGGCCCGTGCTGAAGGCGATCTTCCGGCCGTGGATCGTCGGCCGGCGCAACGTGCCCGCCTCGGGCGCGGCCATCCTCGCCAGCAACCACCTCTCGTTCGCCGACTCGATCTTCCTGCCGCTGCTGGTCGACCGCCCGGTCGCGTTCCTCGCCAAGAGCGACTACTTCACCGGTCGGGGCATCACCGGCTGGGCGACCCGCATGTTCATGAAGGCCACCGGCCAACTGCCCATCGACCGTTCCGGAGGCAAGGCCTCCGAGGCATCCCTCAACACCGGCCTGCAGGTGCTCGGCCGCGGCGAACTGCTGGGCATCTACCCCGAGGGCACGCGCAGCCCCGACGGGCGGCTCTATCGCGGCCGCACCGGCATCGCACGGATGGCGCTGGAGGCGAAGGTGCCGGTGGTGCCGGTGGTGATGGTCGACACCGACACGATGATGCCGATCGGGCGACGGATGCCGCGCATCGTGCGCGTGGGGGTCGTGATCGGCGAGCCGTTGGACTTCTCGCGCTACGCCGGAATGGAGAACGACCGGTACATCCTGCGCTCGGTCGTCGACGAGATCATGGTCGCCCTGCAGCGGCTCGGTCAGCAGCGCTACGACGACGTGTACGCGTCCACCGTCAAGGATCGGCTGCCGTCATCTGCGAAGGGGTGAGAAAGGCCGGCCGGTAGACTGAACGGATGCTGCAGCAGCTCGACGCCCTCGACCACTGGCGGACTCTCCCCATCAAGCAGCAGCCGCAGTGGGACGACGCCGAAGCGGTGGCCGCGGCATCCGCCGAGATCGCCTCGATGCCGCCGCTGGTGTTCGCCGGCGAGGTCGACCAGTTGCGCACCAAGCTCGGCCGCGCCGCCGCTGGCAAGGCGTTCCTGCTGCAGGGCGGGGACTGCGCCGAGACCTTCGCGGGGGCGACCGCCGACAAGATCCGCAACCGCATCAAGACGGTGCTGCAGATGGCCGTCGTGCTCACCTATGGCGCCTCGCTGCCGGTGATCAAGATGGGGCGCATGGCGGGGCAGTTCGCCAAGCCGCGCTCGAGCGATTCCGAGACGCGGGGCGATGTGACGCTGCCGGCGTACCGCGGCGACATCGTCAACGGCTACGACTTCACCGATTTCTCGCGCCGGCCCGACCCGCAGCGGCTGCTGCGCGGGTACCACACCGCCTCGGCCACGCTGAACCTGATCCGCGCGTTCACGCAGGGTGGCTTCGCCGACCTGCGTGAGGTGCACAGCTGGAACCAGGGCTTCGCGAAGAACCCGGCCAACCAGCGGTACGAGCGCCTGGCGAGCGAGATCGACCGGGCCATCAAGTTCATGGAGGCCGCCGGTGCCGACTTCGACGAGCTGCGGCGCGTCGAGTTCTACACCGGGCACGAGGGCCTGCTGATGGACTACGAGCGACCGATGACCCGCATCGACTCGCGCACCGACACCCCGTACAACACGTCGGCACACTTCCTGTGGATCGGGGAGCGCACCCGCGACCTCGACGGGGCGCACGTGGACTACTTCTCGAAGATCCGCAACCCGATCGGGGTCAAGCTCGGCCCGACGACCTCGCCCGAGACCGCGCTGGCGCTGATCGACAAGCTCGACCCCGAGCGCGAGCCCGGCCGGCTCACGTTCATCACCCGGATGGGTGCGGGGCGCATCCGCGACGCACTGCCGCCGCTGCTTGAGGCGGTGAAGGATGCCGGGGCCACGCCGCTGTGGGTCACCGACCCCATGCACGGCAACGGCATCACCACGCCCACCGGGTACAAGACGCGCCGGTTCGACGACGTCGTCGACGAGGTGCGCGGATTCTTCGATGCGCACCGGCAGGTCGGCACGTTCCCCGGTGGCATCCATGTGGAGCTCACCGGCGACGACGTCACCGAGTGCCTGGGCGGCTCCGAGCACATCGACGAAGAGACCCTCGCCACCCGGTACGAGTCGTTGTGCGACCCACGGTTGAACCACATGCAGAGCCTGGAACTGGCGTTCCTGGTCGCCGAGGAGCTCGAGAAGCGCTGACGCGCCCGCCGCGGCATCCGGTGTGCATGGCCGCGGCGCCGGTTTGGGGCGGATTCGTGCGCGAACACCCGCACAGATCCGCCCCGAACGCACAAGTCCGCCCCGAACCGGGTGGGGTCCGCCGAACCGGGTGGGGTCCGCCCCGAACCCGGTGGGGTCCGCCCCAAACCGGGCGGGGTCCGCTCAGAACGGGACGGTGAGCGTCATCGTCAGGTGGATGACCGAGCCGTGCGTGCACATCAGCGAGCCATCGCCCGAACAGGTCGCGCTGCCGCTGAGCGGCGTGCTCGCGGTGACCTTGGTGGCCGAGTCGGCGATGGCGTTCCACGCGGGGTTGTAGTCGACCCCGAATCCCGCCTTCTTCAGCGCGTCGACGGCCTGGTCGCGGGTCAGATCGAGCACCGAGGGCACCGCGAACAGCTGCGGCCCCTTCGACACCACCAGCGTGACGGTGTCGCCCGGCCGCCAGTCACCGCCGCCGCTGCGATCCTTCATGCCGATCACCGAGCCCTGTGCCACCGAGTCGCTGAACTCCTGCGTGCTCTTGACCTTCAGCCCGATGTCGGTCAGTGCGGCGGTGGCATCCGCCAGCGGCTTGCCGACGACGTCGGGCACCGGACCGTTCGACACCGACAGCGTGGCCGTGCCGCCCTCGTACACGGTGCAGCCGCTCGCGCAGTCGACCTTCTTGTCGCTGCCGGCGGCGGTGAAGGATGCCGCGATGACGGTGCCGTCCTCGGCCTTGGTGAAGAACACCTGGGGGTCACCGACGCTGACCTTCGCCCGCTCCAGCTCGGCGCGCGCCTGCTGCTCGGTCATGCCGACCAACGCCGGCAGATCGTGGGGCGCCGGACCCTGCGAGACCACGACCTGCACGCGCGAGTCCTTCTCGACCCGTGCCCCCGCCGCCGGATCGGTCGAGATCACCTTTCCCGCCGCCACCTCGAGGCTGTACGCCTGCTTCTTCACGGCGACGAGGGTCTGTGCCTTCAGCGCCTGCTGCGCCACCTCGTAGGTCTGCCCGGTCACCTGCGGCACCGCGACCAGCGACCCGGGCCCCGAGCCGAACCACCAGCCCGTCGCCCCGGCCAGCGCGGCCAGCACGACGACCAGCACCAGCAGCCAGGCGCCCTTGGCCTGCCGGGCGCGGGTGCGCCGACGCAGGCGGGTGGCGTTGTCGTCGTCCTCGGCGGCCGGGGCGGTGGATGCCACGACCCCCGCCGGCAGCACTTTGGTGACCTCGTCCGAGTCCAGGCGGTCGGTGGTGACCGTGCCCGAGACGTTCAGGCTGCGCTGCACCTGCGGGGCGATTCCCAGCTGCTGCTCGATCTCGCGCAGCCGGCGCAGCATCTCGTCGGCGTCGGCGGGCCGCTCGTCGGGCACCTTCTCGGTCGCCCACAGCACGAGTTCGTCCAACTGTTCGGGCACGCCCGGGTTGCGCACGCTCGGGCGCGGCACCGAATCGGTGGCGTGCTGGAACGCGATCTGCATGGGCTGCTCGCCCTTGTACGGCTGCTCGCCGGTGAGCATCTCGTAGAGCATGATGCCCAGCGCGTAGATGTCGCTGCGGGCATCCGCCGTGCCGCGCGTGACCAGTTCGGGTGCGAGGTAGGCGATGGTGCCCATCAGCAGCTGGCCGCTCGCGGTGTTCGCGGTGGTGGCCCGCGCCAGGCCGAAGTCGCCGATCTTGATGCGACCGTCCTCGGCCAACAGCACGTTCTCGGGCTTCACGTCCCGGTGCACGATGCCGGCACGATGGGCCGCGGCCAGCCCCGACAGCACGGCATCCATGATCGTCACGGTCTGCGGCACGGTCAGCCGCTTCTGTTCGCGCAGCAGCTCGCGCAGCGTGATGCCGGGCAGGTATTCCATGACCAGGTAGGCCATCTCGCCTTCCTGGCCCTGGTCGAACACGTTCACCACGTGCGGATCGGCCAGCCGTGCGGCTGCACGTGCCTCTTGGATGAACCGGCTCTGGAACACGGCGTCGTCGCTGAGGTGGCTGTGCATCACCTTCAACGCCACGCGGCGCTCCAGGCGCAGGTCGGTGGCCACGTACACGGTCGCCATGCCGCCGCGCGCGATGCGCGCGCGCACCCGGTATCGGCCGTCGACCAGACGTCCGATCAGCGGGTCGGCCTGCTGACTCGTGCTCACCCTGGAAGTCTACGGAGAAGCGGGGCGAAGCCCGGGCAGCGGCTCACCCCCGCCGCCGCTCAGCCGATCGCGGCCAGCCACGCGTACGCGGGCTTCTCCCACTGGGCGTACAGGCTCGGGTAGGCCGAGATCTGCACCGCCTGTGCCGCATCGGCGAAGCCCATCGACTGCCACCCGGGGACATCGAGCAGCCCGCGGGTGCGGGTGCCGTTGGGGTCGGACGGCCCGCCGAAGAACACCCGGATGGACCGTTCGGCGTCGCGCACCTGCGCCGCGGTGCCCCACCCGGTGCTCGGGCGCTGCTGGAACAGCCCCAGCGAGTCGCGGTCGCCGTAGTCGAGGTTGCGCAGTCCGGACTCCTGCATCGCGGTGCCCAGCGCGATCGCGATGCCCCGATCGGGAACACCCAGCGCCCGACCCACCCGCACGATCAGCCGCGCGTTGGCGGCCTGCTCGGTGGTCAGGCCCGGCACGCCGCTGGTCGGGATGGTGATGCGCTGGCCCGGATAGATGATCGAGCTCCAGTCCATCTTGTTCGCGGCCAGCAGGGCGGTCACGCTCACGCCGTGGCGCGACGCGATCGCCGACATGGTGTCGCCGGCGCGCACCGTGTAGGCGTCGCCGGGTGAGACGGTTCCGGATGCCGCGGGCGCCGGCGCGGGCTTCGGAGCAGGCGCGGCGGCGGGAGCCGGCGCAGGCTTCGGGGCCGGCTTGGCGGCGGCGGTGCCGGGGATGACCAGCTTCTGCCCCGGATAGATGATCGACGACCAGCGCAGGCCGTTGGCGTTCAGCACCGCCTGCGTCGACTGGCCGTACCGCCGGGCGATGGCACTGACGGTGTCACCGCGGCGCACCGTGTACGTCGCCCGTGCGGTGCTGGGGGCCTTCGCCTTCGCCGGCGCGGGCTTGGCCTTCGCCTTCGGTGCGGCCCTGGCGGGAGCCGGCGCCGCGGCGGGCTTCGCGCTCGCGCCCGCCGGCGGCCGCAGCCGCAGCACCTGGCCGGGGTAGATGATCGTCGACCATCCCAGGCCGTTCCAGCCGAGCACGTCGGCGGTGCGCAGCCCGTAGCGCGCGGCGATCGCGCTGACCGTGTCGCCGCGCACGATGCGATATGTCGCGGGGGCGCGTCGCGCCGCGGGTAGGGCGGCGTGAGCGAGGGCGCCGGCGTGGGCGGCGGCATCGTGCACGACCGAGGAGGCCGCCAGCGCGGCCGACAGCTGCGCCACCGTCAGCGGTCCGGTCGCGGCGGCGTCGTGCGCGCGGTGCGGCACGTGTCCGCCCAGGTCTGCAGGAGCGGGTTCGGCGGCGTGCGCCGGCGCGGCGCTCAGCGACAGCGCCAGCGAGCCGGCGATGGCAGCGGGCAGCGCCGCGGTGGCGCGGCGGATGGACGGGTGCGGTTTCGGCACGAGCTTCCCCCCTCGGTGACCATCACACCGTGTCACGGATGGGTATTCGTGTCAACTGGTGATATAGGAGCGACGCATGTGAAAACTGTGAGAGAAGTATGCTCCTCGCGACCCGCCCGTCCCCGGCGGCAGTCGTGAGATAGTGGCCTGGTGACCGGTGAGAACACAGCACCCGCTCCGATCGAATGGCTGACCCTTCCCGAGCTCGCCGATCTGCTCGGCGAGACCGTCTCGCGCGTGCGCCGCATGCTCGACGACCGCCAGTTCGTGGCATCCCGCCGCGACGGCGGCGTGCTCAAGGTGCCCGCCGCGTTCGTGCTCGATGATCGCCCGCTGTCGTCGCTGCGTGGCACGCTGTTCGTGCTGCACGACGCCGGGTTCAGCGACGACGAGGCGATCGACTGGCTGTTCGCGCCCGAGGACACGATCGGCATGACCCCGCTTGACGCCCTGCGCGCGGGGCGCAAGAGCGAGGTGCGCCGGGTCGCACAGACCCTCGCCTGACAGCCCTGGGCTCAGGCCGCGCGCACCGCGGCGGCCCGGGCCAGATCGCGCAGTCGCCCCACGGCGGCGTTGCCCAGCCGCGCGCCCGACAGCGCCCGGTCACCGGCACGCACATAGTCGTCGATGAGTGCCTCGACCCGGGCGAGGGCCCCGCTGTCGCGGATCGTGTGCTGCAGCGCGGCGATCTGCGCGTCGTCGAGGTCGGGGTCGCCGACCAGCTCGTCGAGCGTGCGCCGGGCGCCGGCCGGCAGCGCCTCGCGCGCGTACGCGATGAGTACGGTGCGTTTGCCCTCGCGCAGGTCGTCGCCGGCGGGCTTGCCGGTCACCCGGGCGTCGCCGAACACGCCGAGCACGTCGTCGCGCAGCTGGAACGCCATGCCCACCGGGTGCCCGAACCCGCTCAGCGCACGGATCTGCGCGTCATCGGCACCGGCCAGGCGAGCACCGATCAGCAGCGGTTGTTCCACGCTGTACCGGGCCGACTTCAGCGATGCCACCCGCAGTGCCCGGCGCGCGTGTTCCGCGTCGGGGGCGACCGCGTGCGCCGACTCCTCGGCCACGTCGAGGAACTGCCCGATCGTGACCTCGCGTCGCATCGCCGCATACTGCGTGCGGGCGGGATGCGCCACCTCGGCCGGGAGGGTACGCAGCCCCTGCTCGAACAGGTCGTCACTGAACGCGACCAGCAGGTCTCCCAGCAACAGCCCGCCCGCACGCCCGAACGCCACGGCATCCCCGCTCCAGCCCGCCTCGCGGTGGGCGGCCTCGATCAGCCGATGCGCGGAACGGCGCCCGCGTCGGGTGTCGGAGTTGTCGATGATGTCGTCGTGCACGAGCGCGGCGGCGTGGAAGACCTCGAGTGCGGCCGCCGCGGTGACCACCTCGGGGCCGGGCTGGGCGCCGGGCACAGCGTGCTCGGCCACGGCCTGCCAGCCGGTCAGACAGAATCGGGCACGCA
The DNA here is from genome assembly GCF_000422405.1 of Microbacterium luticocti DSM 19459. Lineage (GTDB taxonomy): Bacteria > Actinomycetota > Actinomycetes > Actinomycetales > Microbacteriaceae > Microbacterium > Microbacterium luticocti. The sequence continues at coordinate 136,061 of NZ_AULS01000003.1, read as the reverse complement.
GGCGCTTTCCGCCCCCGATCGCGTCGGCCGCGGCATCCACCAGCATCGCCGCCTCGGCCCCGAGATCGGCCACCTCGGCCCGCTGCGCCGAGAAGAACTCATCGAGTTGCTGGGAAAGCGCCGCGATCGGTTCGGGGGAGGGTGCCACGGGCCTAGCCTAGTGATCGAAGCCACGAGTAGACTTGTGGGAAGAGCTCACCCGAGGGGGATGCATGCCACTCTCCGAACAAGAGCAGCGCCTGCTCGACGAGATGGAACGCCATCTCATGCACAACGACGCCGACGTCGTCCACGCGTCGCGCGATGGCCGCGCCCTGAGCTACCGCAACCTGGTCTACGGCACCGTGCTGGTCATCCTCGGCCTCGGCGGACTGATCGCCGGCGTCGCCGTCCCGCTCATCGTGGTGGGCGTGATCGGATTCGTCGTCATGCTCGGCGGCGTGATCCTCGCCGTCACGCCCACGCGCACCGCGACGCGGGATGCCTCCACCTCGCCTGCCGCGCCGCGAAAGACGTCGACCTCTTTCATGGACCGCATGAACGACCGCTGGGATCGCCGCCAAGAAGGGCGCTGATCCGCCGCAGCACACCACCGACACCGACCTTCGGGTCGGTGTTTTTTGTGCCCGGAAACAGGCCGGGGGAGCGCGAGTGGGGCGGACCGCGGCGGAATGGTGGTGAAGTGGAGGGTAGTGGAGTAAAGTGGCGGACAACCTCACGGGGGCCGGACGAAGGGGGGTGATGCGGCGATGCTGCTCGGAACACACACTCCGAAGCTCGATGACAAGGGTCGCGTCATCCTGCCCGCCAAGTTCCGCGACGACCTGGGCGCCGGAGTGGTCGTCACCCGCGGCCAGGAGCGCTGCCTGTACGTGTTCGCCGCCGACGAGTTCGAGCGCATCCATGAGCGCATCCGCGAGGCCCCGCTGACCAACAAGCAGGCGCGGGACTTCCTGCGCATGTTCCTCTCGGGCGCCAGCGCCGAAAAGCCCGACAGCCAGAACCGCATCACCATCCCCGTGCCGCTGCGCACCTACGCCGGACTGCAGAAGGAGCTCGTGGTCACCGGCGTCGGCGCACACGCCGAGATCTGGGACGCCGACGCGTGGAACGACTACGTGACCGGCAACGAAGCCACGTACGCCGAGATGGAGCAGGAGGTGATTCCGGGACTGTTCTGATCCCTGACCGTGATGCCCAGCCGCTCACGCCCTGACACACCTTCCCCGGTGCCAGGTCAGAGCGGATGGGGATCAGGGTTCGGGAGCAGGGCCCCGCCTGAGCCATGGACATCCGCGACATCCACACCCCGGTGCTGCTCGAGCGCTGCATCGACCTGCTCACTCCGGCGATGGACCGGCCCGACGCCGTGCTGGTCGACGCCACCCTCGGCATGGGAGGCCACGCCGAAGCGTTCCTCGAGCGCTTCGGATCGCTGCATCTGATCGGCCTGGACCGCGACACCGACGCGCTGCGCATCGCCGGTCGGCGACTGGAACGCTTCGCCGACCGGGTCACCCTGGTGCACACCGTCTATGACGGCATCGCCGACGCGATCGCCGGCACCGGCCGCACGGCGGTGGATGCGATCCTGTTCGATCTGGGTGTCTCGTCGCTGCAGCTGGACGAGGCCGAGCGCGGCTTCGCGTACGCGCAGGACGCCCCGCTGGACATGCGCATGGATCAGACCTCGGGGACCACCGCGGCCGACGTGCTCGCGTCGTACGGCGAAGGCGACCTGCGCCGCATCTTCGAGCGATACGGCGAAGAGAAGCTCGCCGGCCGCTATGCGCGCGCCATCATCGCCGCCCGCGGCCAGGCGCCGATCACCCGCTCGGGCCGGCTGGTGCAGATCATCTCCGACGCCACCCCGGCGGCGGCCGCGCGCACCGGCCACCCGGCCAAACGCGTCTTCCAGGCCCTGCGTATCGAGGTCAACGCCGAACTGGCAGCGCTCGAGCGCGCCGTCCCGGCTGCGCTGTCGCGACTGCGCGTGGGCGGACGCATGGTGGTGCTGTCGTACCAGTCGTTGGAGGACCGCCTGGTCAAGCGCGCGTTCGCGCAGGCGGTGGCATCCACGGCCCCTGCCGGCCTGCCCGTCGAACTGCCCGAGCACGCCCCCCGGTTCCGCGCCCTGGTCAAGGGCGCGGAGCTGGCCGGCGACGCCGAGCGCGCACGCAATCCGCGTGCCACACCGGTGCGCCTGCGCGCGATCGAGCGCGTCCGTCCCGACGCCGCGAAGGAGAACGCATGAGCACCCCGGTCGCGCTGGCCCGCCCCCTGCGGCAGCCGCACGAACAGAGCCCGCGCCGGCTGCGCGCCCTCGACGCCCCCGCGCCGCGCCGCCGGCCGAGGTTGCTGTACGGGCTGAGCGCCGTCGCCGTCGTGCTGGCCATCGTCGGCGCACAGATGGTGTTGTCGGTGATGAGCACGCAGAGCTCCTACGAGCTCGCCCGCCTGTCGAGTCAGCAGCGCGAGCTCACCTGGCAGAAGCAGATCCTGCGCGACGAGGTCACCGGACTCAACTCGCCGCAGTACCTGGCCGCCAACGCCGCTGCGCTGGGCATGGTCGTCGACCAGACGCCCGGCTACCTGCGGCTGAGCGACGGCAAGATCCTCGGCCCCGCCAAGGCCGCCCAGCGTTCGAGCGTCGACCCGCTGCACAGCGGTCCGGTCGCCAACGCGCTCATCGCCGACACCCCGCTCGTGACCGACCCGAAGACCACCATCGACGGCGCAGCCGACACACCCGACACGGCCACCGAATCGGTGACACCCGTGCCGGTGACCGACGGTTTGCCCACGGTGCGCACACACTGAGACCATGACGACGCGCAGCACCCGCAGCCCCCGCCGCCGCACCGTGGTGGCCCTCGCCGTCGTCCTGGTGGTGCTCGGCGCCTTCGTCGTGCGCCTCATCGACATCCAGGTCGTCAACGCGCGCGAGAACATCGCCAGCGCCATGGACTACGGGTTGGCCGGTTCGCAGGTGCTGTCGGGAACACGTGGATCCATCGTCGACGCGCAGGGCCGGCCGCTGGCGACCAGCGTGCTCGACTACGACTGCCAGTTCACGCCCGAGAACGTGCGCACCATCAGCCGGATGACCGCATCCGGCGACACCGTCAAGGTCACCTGGCCCAAGCTGTCCGACCAGATCGCGGCGATCACCGGGCAAAGCGGCGACCAGGTGCGCCAGATCGTGTCGGACGCGCTGACCGCCGATCCGCATTCGCAGTACGCCAAGCTGCAGAACGGGCTGAGCACCGAGCAGTACCGCGCGCTCATGGAGCTGGGCGCCGACTTCATCAGCTGCACGCCCACACCGTCGCGCACCTACCCGAACGGCGCGGTGGGCGGCAACCTGATCGGTTTCGTCGGCGGTGACGGCGAGCCGCTGGCCGGTCTCGAGAAGACCGACGACCAATGCCTGGCGCCCACCGACGGCAAGCTCACCTACCAGCGCGGCAAGGACGGGGTGATCATCCCCGGCACCGAGAGCGAGACGCCCGCCCAGGACGGCGGCACGCTGGCGCTCACCATCGACACCGACCTGCAGTGGTACATGAACCAGCTCACCAAGCAGGCCAAGCAGCAGACCCACGCCCAGTACGCGACCGCGACCGTCGTGGAGGTGAAGACCGGCAAGATCAAGGCGGCCGCCGAATACCCCGGCGTCGACCCCAACGACTTCACCGCCCGCGGGTCGTACCTGAACAGCCGCATCTTCAACGACACCTTCGAGCCGGGCTCGACCTTCAAGGGCATCACCGCCTCCACCCTCATCGACGCCGGCGGGCAGAGCCCCACCTCGACGGCGACGGTGCCCTGGAAGCGGTCGTTCCCCAACGGGGCGCAGGTCAACGACGCCACCCGACACCCCACCTACGACTACACACTGGCCGGGGTACTGATGGACTCGTCCAACGTCGGCGCCGCCACCTTCAGCCAACGGATCAGCCCCGACATCCGCTACGACTACCTGAAGAAGTTCGGCATCGGCTCGGGCAGCGCCGTCGGATTCCCCGGCGAGGCCCACGGTCTGGTGCACCCGGTGCAGGACTGGGACAACCAGATGCTGTACGACACCGCGTACGGGCAGGGTCTGACCACCACGATCCCGGAACTGCTCGGCGCCTACGACGGCATCATCAACGACGGCGTCAAGATGCCGCTGCGCCTGGTCGAGTCGTGCACCAAGCCCGACGGCACCGTGGTCACCCCCACCCTCCCCAAGCCCACCCGGGTGATCAGCGAGAAGACCTCGGCGCAGATGCGCGAGATCCTCGAGAACGTCGCACTGCAGGCCAGCTACAGCAAGATGATCAAGATCCCCGGCTACCGCATCGGCGTCAAGACCGGAACCGGCCAGATCTCGAACAACGGCCACGGCTACAAGAGCGGCGTCTACTACACGACGATGATCGGCTTCGCCCCCGCCGACGACCCGCAGTACCTGGTCGCGATCACGCTCGACGAGCCCACTACGGTAAGGTCGTCTTCGGCCAACGCGCCCTACTTCCAGAAGGCGATGACCCAGGTGCTGAAGACCTACCGGGTCATGCCCTCCACGTCGAAGCCGAAGATGCTGCCGAAGTTCGGCTGACCCGAAATGATCGCTCTCACCCTCGCCCAGATCGCCCACGCCGTCGGCGGAGAACTCCGCACCCACGGCACCGACACCGACGCCACCGTCGTCTGCGGCGACGTCGAGACCGACTCGCGCCTGCTCGAAGCGGGTTCGGTCTTCGTCGCCAAGCCCGGTGAGGTCACCGACGGGCACCTGTTCGTGGATGCCGCAGCCGCCGCCGGCGCGGCACTGGCGATCGTCGAGCACACGGTGCCGGCCCCGATCTCGCAGATCGTCGTCGCCGACGCGGTGCAGGCCCTGGCCGACCTCGCCCGTGAGGTGGTCGCCCGGGTGCGCGCAGGCGGACGGCTTCAGGTGATCGGCATCACCGGCTCCAACGGCAAGACCACCACCAAGAACCTGCTCGCCCGCATCCTGCAAGACGAAGGCGAGACCGTCGCCGCCCGCGCGTCGTTCAACAACGAGGTCGGCGCCCCGCTGACCATGCTGCGGGTGCGGGAGAGCACCCGCTTTCTGGTCAGCGAGTTCGGCGCATCGGGCCCCGGCGCCATCGCCCGACTGGCCGGGCTGGTCTCACCCGACGTCGGCATCGTGCTCATGGTCGGCATGGCCCACGCCGGTGGCTTCGGCAGCATCGAGGGCACCGTGAAGGCCAAGTCCGAACTGGTCCGTGCCGTGCGCGCCGGCGGGCTGGCCGTGCTCAACGCCGACGACGCCCGGGTGGCGTCGATGGCGCAGATCGCCGACGAGCGCGGGCTGCGGGTGCGCTGGTTCGGCACCGGCCCCGCGGCCGACGTGCGGGCCACCGACATCGACACGGATGCCGCGGGCACCAGCTGCACGGTCAGTGTCGACGGCGTCGCCCGGCCGCTGCGGCTGCAGGTGCTCGGGTCGCACCATGTCATGAACGCGCTGGCCGCGCTGACCGCCGCCGTCGCGCTCGGCGTCGACCCCGCGGCGGCGATCGCACGGCTTCAGACCGTCGAACTGGCCGAGCGCTGGCGGATGCAGCCGTTGGGCGGCGACCGGGTGCGCATCATCAACGACGCCTACAACGCCAGCCCCGACTCCATGGCGGCGGCGCTGCGCACCCTCGCGCAGATCACCGCGCCCGGCGAGCGCACCGTCGCCGTCCTGGGCGCGATGAGCGAACTGGGGGAGTACGCCGGCGAGGAGCACGACCGCATCGGCGAGCTCGCCGTGCGGCTGCGCATCCAGCGCATCGTCGTGATCGGCGCCGAGGCGCGCCGGCTGTACCTCGCCGCGGTCGGCGAGGGGTCGTGGGACGGCGAGGCGGTGTGGTTCGACACCGCCGACGAGGCCTACGACTACCTGATGGGCGAGTTGCGCGACGGCGACCGCGTGCTCGTGAAGTCGTCCAACTCCGCGGGGCTGCGGTTCCTCGGTGATCGTCTGGGAGAATCGTTCTCGTGAGGTCCCTCCTGACAGCTGCGGCGATCTCGCTGGCGTTCACGCTCTTCCTGACGCCGGTGTTCCTCAGGCTGTTCCGCCGATGGGGCTGGGGTCAGGTGATCCGCACCCCGGACGACATCCACAACCCCAGCCATTCCGCCAAGCGCGGCACGGTGACCATGGGCGGCACGATCTTCATCGTCGGCGCCATCGTCGGCTACCTGGTCGGCTGCTTCGTCGGCAACAACCCGCCGACCGCGTCGGGTCTGCTGGTGATCTGGATGATGGTCGGCTTCGGCGTCGTCGGGTTCATCGACGACTACATGAAGGTGCGCCGCCAGCGCAGCCTGGGGCTCAGCGGCTGGCGCAAGATCGTCGGGCAGGTGATCGTGACCGTGCCGTTCGGCGTGTTCGCGCTGCAGTTCCCCGATGCGTACCGGCAGACGCCCGCCTCCGGGTACGTCTCGGTGTTCCGTGACGTGCCCGTGCTGAACTTCTTCGCGCTGGGCGCCGTGGTCGGCTGGATCCTGTACCTGCTGTGGATCACGTTCATCGGTGTCGCCTGGTCGAACAGCACCAACGTCACCGACGGGCTGGACGGTCTGGCCACCGGCATCGGCATCTTCACGATCGCCGCGATGAGCCTGGCGACGTTCTGGCAGTTCCAGCAGACCTGCACCGGTGCCGCACTGGTCGACGTGTACCAGCCCGCCTGTTACAGCACCCGTGACCCGCTGGATCTGACCATCATCGCCGCCTCGTTCGTGAGCGCCCTCGTCGGCTTCCTGTGGTGGAACGCCCCCAAGGCGAAGGTGTTCATGGGCGACGTCGGGTCGATGTCGATCGGCGGCGTGATCGCGGCGATGTCGATCCTGTCGCACACCGAGCTGCTTGCGGTGCTGATCGCCGGCGCCTTCATCATCGGCCCCGGCTCGGTCATCCTGCAGCGGCTGTACTTCAAGGTGACCCGCGGCAAGCGGTTGTTCCTGATGAGCCCGTTCCACCACCACCTCGAGATGCGCGGCTGGCCCGAGATCACGATCGTGGTGCGGATGTGGATCATCGCCGGGATGCTGGCGGTGACCGGGATCGGTCTGTTCTACGTCGAGTGGCTCTCGCGCACATGAGCGGGCGGCTGGATGCGTTGACCGGCTGGAACGCCGACTGGTCCGGACTGCGGGTGGCGGTGCTGGGACTGTCGACCACCGGCTTCTCGGTCGCCGACACCCTCGCCGAACTCGGCGCCGAGGTGCTCGTGGTGACCGAGGATGCCGACCCGCAGTACTCCCGTCTGCTGCCGGTGATCGGCGCCGGACTGCACGTCGGCCCGCTCCATGAGGTGCCCGACGAGTTGGCGTCGTTCGCACCCGAGCTGGTGGTGGCATCCCCGGGCTTCGCGCCACACCACCCGCTCGTGCGGTGGGCGCAGGCCGCCGGCGTGCCGCTGTGGGGAGACATCGAGCTGGCGTGGCGGGTGCGTGACAAGGTCACCCGGCCCGACGGCACCCCCGCCGACTGGGTGATGATCACCGGCACGAACGGCAAGACCACCACCACGCAGATGACCGCGACGATGCTCGCCGTCGGCGGGCTGCGCGCCGCGCCCTGCGGCAACATCGGTGTGCCGGTGCTCGACGCGGTGCGCGACCCGGCCGGTTTCGACGTGCTCGTGGTCGAGGTCTCCAGCCACCAGCTCTGGTACCTGTCGCATCAGATGAGCGGGCCGGACCCGGTGTCGCCGCACGCCAGCGTCTGCCTGAACCTGGCCGCCGACCACCTGAAGTGGCACGGGTCGTTCGAGGCCTACCGCGACGCCAAGGCCGTCGTCTACGCGAACACCCGGGTCGCGTGCGTCTACAACCGCGCCGACGAGGCGACCCGGGCGATGGTCGAGCGTGCCGACGTGGTCGAGGGGGCGCGGGCGATCGGCTTCGGTCTGGACGTGCCCGGGCCGAGCGATCTCGGCGTGGTCGAAGGCATCCTCGTCGACCGGGCGTTCCTGGCCGAACGGCGCACCAGCGCGCTCGAGTTGTGCACGATCGCCGATCTGCGCGAGCGCGGTCTTGCCGCACCGCACGTGGTCGCCAACGCCCTGGCCGCCGCCGCGCTGGCACGCTCGCTCGAGGTCTCACCCGCCGCGATCCGCGACGCGCTGCTCGGCTTCCGCCTCGACGCCCACCGCATCGAGGTCGTCGCCGTCGCCGACGGGGTCACCTGGGTGGACGACTCGAAGGCGACCAATCCGCACGCCGCGTCATCCTCGCTGGCCGCCTACCCGGGAGCGGTGTGGGTCGTGGGGGGTTTGCTCAAGGGCGTCGACATCTCCGAGCTGGTCGCCGCACGCGGCCGGTCGGCGAAGGCGGCCGTGGTGATCGGCGTCGACCGCGAGCCGATCGTGGCGGCGTTCGCACGACACGCGCCGGCAGTGCCGGTGATCGAGGTCGACGCCGACCAGACTGAAGATGTCATGGCACGGGTCGTGCAACTGGCGGCCGAACTCGCCGGTGACGGGGACGTGGTCTTGCTCGCCCCCGCCGCGGCGTCGTTCGACCAGTTCGCGTCCTACGCCGACCGCGGGGAACGTTTCGCCGCGGCAGTGCACCGGATGATCGCGGAGGGGGCCGATGACCAGCACGACGACCCGGCCCCCGGCGCCTGAGGCCGCACCCGCCACGCGTGCGCGCTCGGCGCGGGTGGTGCTCGGCCGGGTGTTCGCCCCGGTGCCCAGCGAATTCCTGCTGATCCTGTCCACCGCGCTGCTGCTGACCGGGTTCGGGCTGGTGATGGTGCTGTCGGCGACCTCGGCCGTGGGCACCGCGAACGGCGACGCCCCCTACGAGGCGCTGCTCAAGCAGGCGGTGTTCGCCGCGATCGGTATTCCGCTCATGCTCATCGCGAGCCGGTTCTCGATCGGCTTCTGGAAGCGCATGGCCTGGCCGGTGCTCATCGGCGCGACCGCGTTCCAGCTGCTCGTGTTCGTGCCCGGCGTGGGCATCGACAACGACGGCAACCGCAACTGGATCTCGATCGGCGGCCTGCAGGCGCAGCCGTCCGAGTTCCTCAAGCTCGCCCTGGCGCTGTGGATGGGGTACGTGCTCTTCCGCAAGCAGACCCTGCTCGGGCTGTGGCGGCACGTGTTCATCCCGGTCGTGCCGGTGTCGGCGCTGGTGATGGCGACCGTGCTGGCCGGGCACGACCTGGGCACCACCAGCATCCTGGTCCTCGTCGTGCTGGCCGCGCTGTTCTTCTCCGGTGTCAAGCTGCGCATCTTCGTCATCCCGCTGATCCTGGCGGCGGGCGGGCTCGTGGCGTTCGCGGTGACCAGCCCGAACCGCATGCGCCGCATCCTGAGCTTCCTCGACCCGGTGTGCAGCGACTACTACAACGCCTGCTACCAGCCGTTGCACGGCATCTGGGGGTTGGCCAGCGGCGGGGTGTTCGGGCTCGGGCTGGGCAACTCGAAACAGAAGTACGACTGGCTGCCCGCCGCCTCCAGCGACTACATCTATGCGATCGTCGGCGAAGAGCTCGGACTCATCGGGTGCTGCGTCGTGCTCGTGCTGTTCGCGTTGTTCGCCGTCGGCGCCTTCCACATCGTGCGCAAGACCAACGACCCGTTCGTGCGCATCGTGGCCGGCTCGATCACGGTGTGGATCGTCGGTCAGGCCCTGTTGAACATCGCCGTGGTGCTGCGCCTGGCACCGACGTTGGGCGTGCCGCTGCCGTTCATGTCGCAGGGCGGCACCTCGCTGATGTCGGTGCTGCTGGCGTGCGGGGTGCTGCTCTCGTTCGCCCGTACCCTGCCGGCCCGGCACCCGGCCGCGCCCCCGGCGCGCACGGCCGCAGCGCCGGGGGCGCGGCCTGCGACGCGTTAGCCTTCAGAGGTGACGACCTACCTTCTGGCCGGCGGCGGCACCGCCGGTCATGTGAACCCGCTGCTGGCCGTCGCCGACGCGTTGCGCGAGCGTGACCCCGACGCCCGGATCCTCGTGCTCGGCACCCGGGAGGGGCTCGAGGCGCGCCTGGTGCCCGCCCGCGGATACGAGCTGCTGTTCGTCGACAAGGTGCCGTTCCCGCGGCGGCCGAACCGGGATGCCGCGGCCTTCCCCGTCCGCTTCCGTCGGGCGCTCGGGCAGGTGCGCCGCCACCTGCGTGAGCGTGGCGTCGACGTCGTGGTGGGCTTCGGCGGATACGCCTCGGCCCCCGCCTATGTGGCCGCGCGCCGCGAGAAGGTGCCGTTCGTGGTGCACGAGGCCAATGCCAAGCCCGGCATGGCGAATGTGCTCGGCGCCCGCCGCGCGGCCGCGGTCGGCGTGGCGTTCGAGGGCACGCCGCTGCGCGGCGGCGAGGTGGTGGGGATGCCGCTGCGCCGCGAGATCGTGGATCTGGACCGCGATCGGCTGCGGGAGGAGGCATCCGCGTTCTTCGGCCTCGACCCGCAGCTGCCGACGCTGCTCGTGTTCGGCGGGTCGCTGGGCGCCCTGCGGCTGAACGAGGCGTTCGCCGGCGCCTGGCAGGACGTCCTCGACGCCGGGTGGCAGCTGCTGCACGTGACCGGGGAGCGCAGCGAGCTGCCCGACCCCGGCGCACCCGGGTATGTCGTGCGTCGCTACGTCGACCGGATGGACCTGGCGTTCGCCGTCGCCGACGCGATCGTGTCGCGCTCGGGCGCGGCCACGGTCAGTGAGATCAGCGCGCTGGGCATCCCCGCGGTGTACGTGCCGTACGCCGTCGGCAACGGCGAGCAGAGCCTCAACGCCGCGTCGGCGGTGCGCGCCGGCGCCGCCCGGATCATCCCCGACGGCGAGTTCACCGCCGACCGGGTGCGCACCGAGGTCGTGGCGCTTCTGAACGATGACGCGGCGCTTGCGCGGATGCGGCAGGCCGCGGCGTCGGTCGGCACCCGTGCCGGCACCGAGAACGTCCTCGCGCTGATCGACCGCGCCCTCGGCCGGTAGTGCCGCCCGGTAGCGCCGCGCGGTAGCGCCGCGCGGTCACACCGCGCGCATCCGCCCCCCAGCGACCTCCCAGCGCGCCCTGACCGGGGCGCGAGGGCGGCCGACCTAGGATGGAGCCGACATGATCAGACCCGACCTGAGCCTCCCCATCCCCGACGAGATCCACGCCGCGCACTTCATCGGCATCGGAGGCTCGGGCATGTCGGGTCTGGCGAAGATGTTCCTCGAGCGCGGCATCCGCGTCTCGGGCTCCGACCGTGCCGACAGCGACAACGTGCGCGCGCTGGTCGCGCTCGGCGCCGATGTGCACGTCGGGCACGACGCCGCGCATCTGGGCGATGCCGACACGGTCGTGCACACCGGCGCGATCTGGCCCGAGAACCCCGAGTTCCTCGCCGCGAAACAGCGCGGACTCGCCGTCATCCACCGTTCGCAGGCGCTGCACTGGCTGATCGGCGGACGCCGGCTGGTGGCCGTCGCGGGCGCCCACGGCAAGACCACCTCGACCGGCATGATCGTCACCGCGCTGCAGGCGCTGAACGTGCACCCCACGTTCGTCAACGGTGGGGTCATCGCGCAGCTGGGCACCTCGAGCGCGACCGGATCGGACGAGATCGTCGTCATCGAGGCCGACGAGTCCGACGGCACCTTCCTGCTCTACGACACCGCGATCGCGCTGATCACCAACATCGACCCCGACCACCTCGACCACTACGGCAGCGCCGAGGCCTTCGACGCGGCGTTCGCGCAGTTCGCCGACAAGGCCCGCGAAGCCGTCGTCATCTCCGCCGACGACCCGGGCGCCCGGCGCGTGCGCGAACGCATCACCCACCCGCACGTGGTCACGTTCGGGCAGGATGCCTCCGCCGACGTGCGGGTCACCGGCATCCACACCGACGGTCCGGCATCGTTCACCGTGCTGCACGAGGGCACCTCGGTGACGGTGCAGTTGGCGGTGCCCGGCGCCCACAACGCCGTCAACGCCGCCGGCGCCATCGCGGTGCTGCTCACCCTCGGCCACCCGCTCAAGGACGCGGCCCGGGCCGTGGCCGGCTTCACCGGTACCGTGCGCCGCTTTCAGCTGCACGGCATCGAACGCGGCGTCAGCGTGTACGACGACTACGCGCACCACCCGACCGAGGTCGCCGCCGCCCTGACCGCCGCGCGCACCGTCGCCGGCTCCGGCCGGATCATCGCCGTGCACCAGCCGCACACCTACTCGCGCACGCAACAGATGCACCGCGAGTTCGCGCGGGTGCTCGAGTCGCTCGCCGACCACACCGTGGTGCTCGACGTGTACGGTGCCCGCGAAGACCCCATCCCGGGAGTGGGCGGCGAGCTGGTCAGCGCCGACTTCACCGACCCCGAGCGGGTGCACTTCGTCGCCGACTGGCAGGCCGCCGCCGAGCACACCGCCTCCGTCGCCCGCGAGGGCGACTTCGTCATCACCCTCGGCTGCGGCAACGTGTACCTGATCATCCCGCAGGTGCTCGAGGCGCTCTCCCGCATCCCCGCCGCGCCGGGGGAGTAGCCCATGCGTCGGCCCACGCCCCTGCCCGCAGCGCCCCGGCAGACGCCGAACCGGTCGACCAGGCCCGCCGCCACGCCCACGTCCGTGCCCACGCCCGAGCCCGAGACGGAACAGACCGCTCCGCTCCTGCCGCTGCGCGCCGCGGCGCGAGACCGACGGCATCCAGAATCCGACGCGCCGGACACGGCACCGGATGCCACGGCACCGGGCGCGGCGACGGATGCCACGACGCCGGGCGCCACGGCACCGGATGCCACGACGCCGGGCGCCACGGCACCGGATGCCACGGCACCGGGCACGGCGACGGATGCCACGGCACCGGCACCCGCGGACGACGCCGTCGGCATGCGCGACGTGTGGAAGGCGGCCCGGGCGCGCCGGCGGGCGCTGCGCGCGGAGATGCGGCGGTTCACCGCACGAGCGCGACGCCGCCGCGCGGTCTGGATCGGCATCGGCGTCGCCCTGGTCGTGCTCGTGGCCGGTACGCTCGCGGCGGCCTACAGTCCGTTGTTCGCGGTGCAGCGCGTGCACGTCGTCGGCACCCATGCGCTCGATGCCGCGGCCGTCGAGAAGGCGTTGGCCGACCAGGTGGGAACGCCGCTGCCCCTGGTCGACGAGGCCGAGATCAAAGCCGCGCTCGTGGCCTTTCCGCTCGTGCAGTCGTACTCGCTTCAGGCGCGGCCGCCGCACGAGCTCGTGGTGCGGATCGTCGAGCGCACGCCGGTGGGTGTCGTGAAGGGGCCGGCCGGGTACACGCTGGTCGACGCGGCCGGTGTCGCGCTGGCGACCACCGCGACCGCGCCGAAGGGGCAGCCGCTCATCGAGGTCGGCCCCGGTGTGCACTCCGACGCGTTCCGCGCCGCCGGGCAGGTCATGCGCTCGCTGCCGTCGGGCATCCGCAGTCAGGTCACCAAGGTCACCGCCACCACCCCCGACGACGTCACCCTGGCCCTCGGCAAGACCCGCACCACGGTGGTGTGGGGCAGCGCCGACGACTCGGCGTACAAGGCGCTCGTGCTGCAGACACTCATGAAGAAGGTGCCTCCGGCGAAGGTGTACTCGTACGACGTCTCGAGCCCGAACGCAGCCGTCGTCCGCTGAGACCCGGCTGTCGGATGGATTCCGCCCACGAAACCGGCGACACGCCCAGCATGTCGCAGCCGCCGGGCCCGGTGCCGCTTACCGTCAGACGAAAGGAATTGCATACCGGGCAATTCTTTAAACCTCTAGATGAGGTTGAAGGTTTACACGCTTGGTTCGGGACGAGACGGAGGCCGGCATGAGCCAGAACCAGAACTACCTCGCGGTGATCAAGGTGGTCGGCGTCGGCGGAGGCGGGGTGAACGCCGTCAACCGCATGATCGAGCTGGGTCTGCGCGGCGTGGAGTTCATCGCGATCAACACCGACGCCCAGGCACTGCTGATGAGCGACGCCGACATCAAGCTCGACGTCGGCCGCGAGCTCACCCGCGGGCTCGGCGCAGGCGCCGATCCCGAGGTCGGACGCCGCGCCGCCGAAGACCACGCGGAAGAGATCGAGGAGGCCCTCGCCGGCGCCGACATGGTCTTCGTGACCGCGGGCGAAGGCGGCGGCACCGGCACCGGCGGCGCGCCGGTGGTCGCCAAGATCGCCAAGTCGATCGGTGCCCTCACCATCGGCGTGGTCACCAAGCCGTTCTCGTTCGAGGGCCGCCGTCGGCAGAGCCAGGCCGAGGCCGGTGTCGCCAAGCTGAAAGAAGAGGTCGACACCCTCATCGTCGTGCCCAACGACCGGCTGCTCGAGATCAGCGACCGCGGCATCTCGATGATCGAGGCGTTCGCCACCGCCGACCAGGTGCTGCTGGCCGGTGTGCAGGGCATCACCGACCTGATCACCACGCCGGGGCTGATCAACCTCGACTTCGCCGACGTCAAGTCGGTGATGCAGGGGGCGGGCTCGGCGCTCATGGGCATCGGGTCGGCCCGCGGCGCGGACCGGGCGATCAAGGCCGCCGAGCTGGCGGTCGAATCCCCGCTGCTGGAGGCCTCGATCGAGGGTGCACACGGTGTGCTGCTGTCGATCCAGGGCGGCTCGAACCTGGGCATCTTCGAGATCAACGACGCCGCGCAGTTGGTGAAGGAGGCCGCGCACCCCGAGGCCAACATCATCTTCGGCACGGTCATCGACGACACCCTCGGCGACGAGGTGCGGGTCACCGTCATCGCCGCCGGGTTCGACGGTGGCGAGCCGCAGCCGCGCATCGAGCCGATCCTGGCCCGCTCGTCCGCTCCCGCCGTGCCGGCCACGCCCGCCGACGAGGCCGCCCGTGCGGTGCCCGACGAGGCCGAGAAGCCGGTGCCGGTGCCGGTGGTGGCCGAGTCCGGCTACGACTCGGCGTTCGGCGAGGACGACCTGGACATCCCGGACTTCCTGAAATAGTGGACGACCTCGCCGACCGGCTCGCCGCCGTCGACGCGCGCATCGCCGATGCCGCGCGCGCGGCGGGCCGGGACCCGTCCGCGATCACCCGGATCGTGGTCACCAAGTTCCACCCGGCCGAGATGGCCGCGCACCTGTACCGTCTCGGGGTGCGCGACCTGGGCGAGAACCGCCAGCAGGAGCTGACCGCCAAGTCCGCCGAACTGGGCGGGCTGGAGGGTCTGCGCTGGCACTTCATCGGGCAGGCGCAGACCAAGAAGGCGCGGGCGATCCGGGCGGCGGCATCCGTCGTGCACTCGGTGGACCGGGAACGTCTGGCCGACGCACTCGAGCAGGCCGCCGGGACCGGGGCCGATGTGCTCGACGTGCTGCTGCAGGTGAACCTCACCGACGACCCCGACCGGGGCGGCGTCACCCCCGACGCGCTGGAACGGCTCGCCGAGCATGTGGCGGGATGCCGCACCCTGCGCGTGCGCGGCATCATGGCCGTCGCTCCGCTCGACGAGCACCCCGCTGCGGCGTTCGCGCGCCTGGCCGGGTACGCGCAGCGGCTGCGCACCGTCGTGCCCGACGCCGACTGGATCTCGGCCGGCATGACCGCCGACTTCGCCGAAGCGATCGCCGCGGGCGCGACACACCTGCGCATCGGATCGGCAATCACGGGTTCCCGCCCCGTGCGCAATTAGCCTCGAACCAGACGAGCAAACGGAGGATGCGATGTCGAACCCGCTCAAGAAGACCATGGTGTACCTCGGTCTCGCCGACGAAGAGGAGGTGTACGACGAGGAGCCGGCCGAGCAGCAGCCTGCCGCCCGTGGCACCGCCAAGCCCGTCGAGAAGGCCGCCCCGGTGACCCCGATCCACCGTCCCGCCGTGGTGCGCCAGCCGGCGCCGAGCGCGGTCAGCGAGATCCTCACCGTGCACCCGAAGCAGTACCGCGACGCACAGCTGATCGCCGAGAACTTCCGCGAGGGCATCCCGGTGATCATCAACCTGTCGCAGATGAGCGATGCCGACGCGCGCCGCCTCGTCGACTTCGCGAGCGGCCTGTCGCTGGGCCTGTACGGGCGCATCGAACGCGTGACCAGCAAGGTGTTCCTGCTCTCGCCCGAGAACATCGCGGTCTCGGGCGACGGCACCGTCGCGCAGGCGGACCCCGAGGTCACGCCGTTCTCGCAGCCGTAGCCCGCCGTGGCGGTGGTGCACCTGGCGGCATCGATCCTGTACGGGGTCGTGCTGCTGTACATCCTCCTGCTGCTGGTGCGGATGGTCCTGGACTACATCCCGCTGTTCAACCGCGGCTGGCGACCCAAAGGAGCGGGCCTGATCGCCGCCGAGGTGGTCTACACCGTCACCGACCCGCCGATCCGGTTCCTCCGCCGGTTCATCCGCCCGCTGCGCATGGGCGGCGTGGCGATCGACCTCTCGTTCACGATCGTGTTGCTGGCCTGCTTCGTGCTGCTGTCGATCCTCCGGGTGATCGCCTCGTTGTGACGGCCGCACGTCTTCAGGTGCGCAAACCGTCGAGACTATGCTTTCCTGATATGACCGGTCGGCTGGGCCGGTTATCCTGACATCGGTCAGCACACTTCGAGCCCCGAAAGAGGAAGACATGCCTTTGACCCCGGATGACGTCGTCACCAAGCAGTTCCAGCACGTCCGGTTCAAGGAGGGCTTCGACCCGGATGAGGTCGATGACTTCCTCGACGAGATCGTGGTCGAGTGGCGCAAGACCATCGCCGAGAACGACGAGCTGAAGGCCAAGCTCGCCGCGTACGAGTCGGGCGCCGCCGCACCGGCCGAGGCTTCCGCCGAGGCGGCTCCCGCCGCGGCCGAGGCACCGGCACCGGCTCCGGCCCCCGCCGAGCAGCCGGCCGCCGGCGGCGCGGCGCAGAGCGCCGGCATCATCGAGCTCGCCCAGCGCCTGCACGACGAGCACGTCGCCGAGGGCAAGGCCCAGCGCGACAAGCTCATCGCCGACGCGCAGGCGCAGGCCGCCTCGATCGTCTCGGAGGCAGAGGCCCGCGGCCGCGAAGAGATCGCCCGGCTCGAGAAGGAGCGCGGCACCCTCGAGGCGAAGATCACCGAACTGCGCAACTTCGAGCGCGACTACCGCGCCCAGCTGCGCAGTTACATCGAGGGCAAGCTGCGTGACCTCGAGACCACCGCGACCGGGTCGGGCTCGGCCCAGGTCTCGGCCGTCGGTCTCTAGGCCGGTTCGTTGAGCCGCGCCCCCCTGCGTACGGCGGCGGCCGGCACCATCGTTGTGATCCTCGCAGCGGTGGTGCTGGCCGCCGACCAGTTCACCAAGTACCTCGCCCTGCAGCACCTGCCGCCCGAGCAGCCGGTGCACGTGGTCGGCAACGTCCTCATCTTCATCCTCACCGCCAACGCCGGCGCCGCCTTTTCGCTCGGCAGTGACGTGACCTGGGTGTTCACGATCGCGCTGGCCGTCGTCTCGCTCGCCATCATCTGGCTCGTCGGCACCCGGGTGCGCTCCCGTGCCTGGGCGATCATCCTCGGCCTGCTGCTGGGCGGCGTGCTGGGCAATCTCAGCGACCGGCTCTTCCGCGCGCCCGGGTTCGGGGTCGGGCACGTGGTCGACTTCATCAACACGCCGTGGATGATGCCGGCGATCTACAACGTCGCCGACATGTTCATCACCACGATGATGGTGGGCGTGGCGATCCTGGTGCTGGTCGGCCTGCGGTTGGACGGCACGCGCGACAAGCGGGCGACCGCGCCCGACTCCGCCGCAGCGCAGCACACGTCGGAGCACTGAGGTGGAGTCCCGCACGTTTGCGGTGCCGGACGGGCTGGACGGCGAGCGCGTCGACGCCGCCCTCGCCAAGATGCTCGGCTTCTCGCGGACGTTCGCCGCCGAGGTCGCCGACGCCGGCGGCGTGCAGGCCGACGGGCACACCCTCGGCAAGTCCGACCGGCTGCACGCCGGGTCCTGGCTCGAGGTGAGCTGGATGCCCAAGCAGCCGCCGCAGGTCGTGCCGCAGGCGGTGCCGGAGCTGGGCATCGTGTACCGCGACGACGACATCATCGTGGTCGACAAGCCGGCCGGTGTCGCCGCGCATCCCTCGCTCGGCTGGGAGGGCCCGACGGTGCTGGGCGCGCTGGCCGCCGCGGGGTTGCGCACCGCCACGAGCGGACCCGCCGAGCGGCAGGGCATCGTGCACCGATTGGATGCCGGGACCAGCGGCCTGATGGTCGTGGCATCCAGCGAGCGTGCCTATGCGGCGCTCAAGCATGCGTTCAAGGAACGCACCGTGCAGAAGGTGTACCACGCTGTGGTGCAGGGCCACCCCGACCCGCTCGCCGGCACGATCGACGCGCCCATCGGCCGGCATCGCACGCATCCGTGGAAGTTCACCGTCACCCCCGACGGCAAGGACTCGATCACGCACTACGAGACGATCGAGGCGTTCCGTGGGGCATCCCTGCTCGAGATCCATCTCGAGACCGGCCGTACCCACCAGATCCGGGTGCACATGGCCGCGCACCGGCACCCGTGTGTCGGCGACCCGCTGTACGGGGCGGACCCGACACTGTCGGCACGGCTGGGCCTCGACCGCCAGTGGCTGCACGCGCACCGGCTCGGATTCGCGCATCCCGCCACGGGGGAGCAGATCTCGTTCACCTCGCCGTACCCGGAGGACTTCCGGCACGCGCTCGCGGTGCTGCGCGCCGACGAGGCCTGAGCGCCAACCCGGTCGCACGCGTCGGGCCGCCGGCGTCCGAGGCGGTCCGTAGACTCGAACCGTGGCATCCGATTCCTTCGTCCATCTGCACGTGCACAGCGAGTATTCGATGCTGGACGGGGCCGCGCGCATCGGCGCGATGGTCGACGAGGCGGTGCGGCTGGGCATGCCCGCCATCGCGGTCACCGACCACGGCAACACGTTCGCCGCGTTCGAGTTCTACAAGACCGCCAAGGCCGCCGGCATCACACCGATCATCGGCATCGAGGCGTACGTCACCCCCGGCACCCACCGCTCCGACAAGTCGCGCGTGCGCTGGGGCACCCCCGAGCAGAACGACGACGACGTGTCGGGCTCGGGCGCCTACACCCACATGACACTGCTGAGCGAGACCACCGAAGGGATGCACAATCTCTTCCGGCTCTCGAGCCTGGCCAGCCTCGAGGGCTACTACTTCAAGTCGCGCATGGACCGCGAGTTGCTGCAGAAGTACAGCACGGGCCTGATCGCCACCACCGGCTGCCCGTCCGGCGAGATCCAGACCCGGCTGCGGCTCGGCCAGTACGAGGCGGCGCGCGCGGCCGCCGCCGAGTTCCAAGACATCTTCGGTCGCGACAACTACTTCTGCGAGATCATGGACCACGGCCTGTCGATCGAGCGCCGGATCGTCGACGATCTGCTGCGCATCGCGAAGGACCTGAAGATCCCGCTGGTCGCCACGAACGACTCGCACTACACGCACCGTGAGGACGCCACCAGCCACGCCGCGCTGCTGTGCGTGCAGTCCGGGTCGACCCTCGACGACCCCAAACGGTTCAAGTTCGACGGCGACGGCTACTACATCAAGTCTCCCGCCGAGATGCGGCAGCTGTTCCGGGAACGCCCACAGGCCTGCGACAGCACGCTGCTGATCGCCGAGCGGTGCAACGTCGAGTTCAACACGGCCGCCAACTACATGCCGCGCTTTCCGGTGCCCGACGGCGAGACCGAAGAGAGCTGGTTCATCAAAGAGGTCGAGAAGGGCCTGCACTTCCGCTACCCGAACGGCATCCCCGACGCGGTCCGGAAGCAGGCCGACTACGAGTGCGGCGTCATCGCGCAGATGGGCTTCCCCGGCTACTTCCTGGTCGTCGCCGACTTCATCAACTGGGCCAAGGACAACGGCATCCGGGTCGGCCCCGGCCGCGGCTCGGGCGCCGGGTCGATGGCCGCCTACGCGATGCGCATCACCGACCTCGACCCGCTCGAGCACGGGCTGATCTTCGAGCGCTTCCTCAACCCCGACCGGGTGTCGATGCCCGACTTCGACGTCGACTTCGACGACCGCCGCCGGGCAGAGGTCATCCAGTACGTCACCGAGAAGTACGGTGACGACCGGGTCGCCCAGATCGTCACGTACGGCACCATCAAGGCCAAGCAGGCGCTCAAGGACGCCGGGCGCGTGCTCGGCTTTCCGTTCAGCATGGGTGAGAAGCTCACCAAGGCGATGCCCCCCGCGGTGATGGGCAAGGACATGCCGCTGAACGGCATGTTCGACCCGGCCCACCCGCGCTACAAAGAGGCATCCGAGTTCCGCGCGGTCATCGAGACCGATCCCGAGGCCAAGACGGTGTTCGACACCGCTGTGGGGCTCGAGAACCTGAAGCGGCAATGGGGCGTGCACGCCGCGGGCGTCATCATGTCCAGTCACCCGCTGATCGACATCATCCCGATCATGCGCCGCGAACAGGACGGTCAGATCGTCACCCAGTTCGACTACCCGGCGTGCGAGACCCTCGGCCTGATCAAGATGGACTTCCTGGGGCTGCGCAACCTCACCATCATCAACGACGCCCTCGACAACATCGCAGCCAACCGCGGCCATCCGCTCGTGCTCGAAGAGCTGCCGCTGGACGACCGGCCCTCGTACGACCTGCTCGCCCGAGGCGACACGCTCGGAGTGTTCCAGCTCGACGGCGGCCCGATGCGATCGCTGCTGCGGCTGATGAAGCCCGACAACTTCGAGGACATCTCCGCCGTCATCGCGCTGTACCGGCCGGGCCCGATGGGCGCGAACTCGCACATCAACTACGCGCTGCGCAAGAACGGCCAGCAAGAGATCACGCCGATCCATCCGGAGCTCGCCGAGCCGCTGCAGGACATCCTCGAGACCAGCTACGGCCTGATCATCTACCAGGAACAGGTCATGGCGATCGCGCAGCGGGTCGCCGGGTTCTCGCTCGGCCAGGCCGACATCCTGCGCCGCGCCATGGGCAAGAAGAAGAAGTCCGAGCTCGACAAGCAGTACGAGGGCTTCCACCAGGGCATGGTCGACCGCGGTTACGGCGAGGGCGCCATCAAGGCACTGTGGGACATCCTGCTGCCGTTCTCGGACTACGCCTTCAACAAAGCCCACTCGGCCGCCTACGGGCTGGTCTCGTATTGGACGGCCTACCTGAAGGCGCACTACCCGGCGGAGTACATGGCGGCGCTGCTGACCAGCGTCGGCGACGCGAAAGACAAGCTGGCGCTGTATCTGAACGAGTGCCGCCGGATGGGCATCAAGGTGCTGCCGCCGGATGTGTCCGAGTCGATCAAGTACTTCGCGGCCGTCGGCGAAGACATCCGGTTCGGCCTGGGCGCCGTGCGCAACGTCGGCTCCAACGTCGTCGACGGCATCATCCAGGCGCGCGCGGAGGGCCCGTTCGCCTCGTTCCACGACTTCCTGCGCCGGGTGCCGGTGCACGTGGCCAACAAGCGCACGGTCGAGTCGCTCATCAAGGCGGGTGCGTTCGACTCGTTCGGCGTGAGCCGGCGCGCCCTGATGGAGATCCACGAGGACGCCACCGAGGCGGCCGTGCTCGACAAACGCCGCGAGGCGCATGGCGAGGTGGGGTTCGACTTCGACTCGCTGTGGGGCGACGACGAGCCCGCGCAGGACGCCAAGGTGCCCGACCGGCCGGAGTGGACCAAGAAGGACAAGCTGGCCTTCGAGCGCGAGATGCTCGGGCTCTACGTCTCCGACCACCCGCTGGCGGGTCTGGAGATTCCGCTGGCCAAGCACGCGTCCACGAACATCCACGACCTGCTCTCGAACGAGGACGTGCGTGACGGCGACCAGGTGACCGTGGCAGGACTGGTCACCAGCGTGCAGCACCGGGTCGCGAAATCCAGCGGCAACCCGTACGGCATGATCACCGTCGAGGACTTCGACGGCGAGGTCACCGTGATGTTCATGGGCAAGACGTACACCGAGTTCTCCGCGATGCTGCAGGCCGACTCCATCCTGGTCGTGCGCGGGCGGGTGTCGCGTCGTGACGACGGGCTCAACCTGCACGCCCAGTCGGCGTTCGCCCCCGACCTGGGCGTGGTGGACGTGTCGGGGCCGCTGGCCCTCACCATCCCTGAACACCGGGCCACGCAGCGGGTGGTGACCGAACTCGCCGAGATGCTGGCGCGTCACCGCGGTGACACCGAGGTGACGCTGCGGCTGCACCGCGGCGGGGTGGCGAAGGTGTTCGAGGTGCCCATGCCGGTGCGGGTCAGCGCCGACCTGTACGGCGAGTTGAAGAGCCTGCTCGGCCCGCAGTGCCTGGGGTGATGCACGTGATGCACCCCCGGGCGCACGCAGCACCGGGCGTCCGCGGCAGCGGGTAGTATCGGACGACGCGCGCCGCGGCGCGCCCACCGGAAGGAGCCACACGTGACCGACGAGAAGCTCAACGGCCCGGACCCCGACGACCTGGCGCACACCCGAGCGCGGGCGGACGAGTACGCGGTGGACGACACCGTGCCACGGGCATCCATCGCCGCCGATCCGACAGCCGGGAACCCGCCCGCCGAGGCGCAGGCGGCCGAATCGGCCTCGCAGCCGGCGGATGCCACCGAGCCGGGCGATCAGGCCGCATCCGGCGACGGGGCCGATGAGGCGGTGCCGGTGCAGTACGGGGTCGGCCCGTTCTCGCTGCGCGAGGTCATCCTCGCCGGGATCTGGCTCGTCGCATTCGTCGTCTCGTTCTTCTCCACGAGCAGCTACGTCTTCACCTCGGTGTTCACGCGCGGCATCGACTGGATCCTCACCATCGGCGTGCCCACCGTGGCGGTGTTCCTCATCGTGCTGCGCCGGCTCTCACCCAGCGGCATCCGCCGCGTCGGGTCGCTGGGCATCGACCAGTTCGCATCGGTGGGGTTCTCGGTGTCGGCCGTGGTGTGGCTCGGGCAGCTGTGGTCGCAGGTGTCGGTGGCGGTCTCGGGCGGACCGTGGGTGCTCTCGTGGGTGCCCTGGGTGGAGTTCGTGCTGATGCTGGCGGGCGTGGTCGCCACGGTGTTCGCGGTGCTCGTGCCCGGGCTGGCCGACGACTTCCGTCACCGCCCCGAGACCGTCGCACACCGCGCCGCGCGGCCGGCGCGGCCGGTGGCCGTGCGGCCCCGGCCGGTGCCCGCGCCCGCCGCCGAGCCCGTGGCCGCGCCGACCGCCGCGGCCGGTGCACACGACCCGGCCGCGGGCGAGCCCGCTGCGTACGAGCCCGCCGCATATGAGCCGACCGCACCAGAGCCGACCGACGATCGCACCCATGCGGTGCCCGTGGTCGCACCGGCGTCGCCGCAGCCGTTCTGGGCGCTCGTGCCCGAAGACCGCGACGTGGTGGACGACCACGGCGTGCCGCTGTTCCGCATCGGCCCGACCGCGTGGGCGCTCGTGATCGAAGACCGTGGCAGCGTCTTCGTCGTGCGGCACGAAGACGGCCGCGTCGGCTATCTGCACGACACCTCGGGCGTCACCCGCGGCTGACGCGGTGCCCGGCCGCACCGGCGCGTCACGGCGGCCGGGCCGGCGCATCCCACCGGTTAGCCTGGAAGGATGCTGCGCACCATCGATCTTCGCGGCCGGTCGCTGACGGCCGCCGAGCTGCTCGCCGTCGTCCCCCGTGCCCAGGCCGCCCGGGCCGACGCCCTGGCCGCCGCCGCGCAGCTGGTCCGAGACGTCGCCGAGCGGGGGGAACAGGCGCTGCGCGAGCAGGCGGAACGGTTCGACGCGGTCGCCGGCCACGCGATCCGGGTGCCCGCCGAGCACCTCGACGAGGCGGTCGAACGCCTCGACCCGCGGGTGCGCGCCGCACTCGACGAGGCCATCGCCCGCGTGCGTCGCGCATCGGCCGCCCAGGTGCCCGCGCCCGCGGTGACCGCGTTCGGCGACGGCGCCCGCGTCACGCAGCGCTGGCAGCCCGTGGCCCGTGCGGGCGTCTACGTTCCCGGCGGCAAGGCGGTCTACCCGTCCAGCGTCGTGATGAACGTGGTGCCCGCGCAGGTCGCCGGGGTCGGGGCCGTCGCCCTCGCCTCACCACCACAGGCGGCGTTCGACGGTCGTGTGCACCCCGACATCCTCGCCGCCGCCCGCCTGCTGGGCGTCGACGAGGTGTATGCGATGGGCGGCGCCGGGGCGGTCGCCGCGTTCGCCTACGGCGTGCACTCGATCGGACTCGATCCGGTCGACGTGGTGACCGGCCCGGGCAACAACTTCGTCGCGGCCGCCAAGCGCGCCGTCGCCGGCGTCGTCGGCGTCGATGCCGAGGCCGGCGCCACCGAGATCCTCGTCGTGGCGGATGCCACTGCCGACGCCGTGCTCGTGGCCGTCGACCTGATCAGCCAGGCCGAACACGACGAGCAGGCCTCGGCCGTGCTCGTCACCGATGACGCCGACCTCGCCGACCGGGTGCGCGCCGAGGTGCAGGCGCGGGTGGACCGGACCCGCAACGGCGCACGTGCCCGCACCGCGCTCGAGGGCGTGCAGTCGGCGATCGTGCTGGTGGACGACCTCGAGGCGGCCACCGCGTTCAGCAACGCCTACGCGCCCGAGCACCTGGAACTGCATCTGGCCGATCCGCGTCCGGAGCGCTTCACCAGCGCCGGCGCCGTGTTCGTCGGCCCGTACGCGCCGGTCAGCCTGGGCGACTACCTCGCCGGCAGCAACCATGTGCTGCCCACCGGCGGCCAGGCGCGCTACGCCGCCGGACTGTCGGCGGCGACCTTCCTGCGCCCGCAGCAGGTGATCACATACGACCGCGCGGCCCTCGCCGAGGTGGCCGACCACATCGTGGCCCTGGCCGACGACGAGGCGCTGCCCGCGCACGGCGAGGCCGTGAAGGCCCGGTTCGCCCGGTAGTCTGTCGGCTGATGCACTGCCCGTTCTGCCGCCACCCCGATTCCCGGGTCATCGACTCGCGCACCAGCGACGATGGCCTCAGCATCCGTCGCCGCCGGCAGTGCCCGGAGTGCGGCGGCCGGTTCTCGACGATCGAGACCGCCAGCCTCACCGTGATCAAACGGTCCGGCGTGGCCGAGCCGTTCAGTCGTGAGAAGGTCGCCGCCGGCGTACGCAAGGCCTGCCAGGGCCGGCCGGTGACCGACGACGACCTCGCGCTGCTCGCCCAGCGCGTCGAAGAAGACCTGCGCGGCACCGGCTCGTCGCAGATCGAGGCCGGCGACATCGGTCTGGCGATCCTCGGGCCGCTGCGCGAGCTCGACGAGGTCGCCTACCTGCGCTTCGCGAGCGTCTACCAGGGGTTCGACTCGCTCGAGGACTTCGAGACCGCGATCGCGCAGCTGCGCGCCGACCACGCCCGCGACGTGGCCGCCGAGGCCTGACCGTTACGCTGGAGGGGATGTATCCCTTCCTCTTCCGCGTCGTGCTGTCGCGCCTGGACGCCGAGTTCGCCCACCACTGCGGCATGGCCGTCGTCCGGGTGCTCGGCGTGCCGCCGTTCTCGTGGGCGGCCCGCGCGCTCACCCGGCCGGCGCCGCAGCTGCACACCACGGCGCTGGGGCTGAGCTTCGATTCGCCGTTCGGGGTCGCGGCGGGCTTCGACAAGAACGTCGTCGGTGTGCGCGGGCTCACCGCACTCGGATTCGGCCACGTCGAGGTGGGCACCGTCACCGCACTCCCGCAGCAGGGCAACCCCAAGCCGCGGCTGTTCCGGCTGATCGGCGACCGCGCGGTGGTCAACCGGATGGGCTTCAACAACCGCGGTGCCGCAGCGGCCGCGACCCGGCTGGCGAGACTGCGGCGCCGGCGGGGGCACCGCGCCGTGATCGGCGTGAACATCGGCAAGAGCCGCGTCGTCGACGTCGCCGACGCGACCGCCGACTACGTGCGAAGCGCACGTCTGCTGGCTCCGCTGGCCGACTACCTCGCCGTGAACGTGTCGTCGCCGAACACCCCGGGACTGCGCGGGCTGCAGGCGGTGCAGACGCTGCGGCCGCTGTTGCAGGCGGTGAAGGATGCCGCGGGCCCGACGCCCCTGCTGGTGAAGATCGCCCCCGACCTGTCCGACGACGAGATCGACCACATCGCACGGCTGGCCGTCGAGGTGGGTCTTGCCGGCATCATCGTCACCAACACCACGATCTCGCGCGAGGGCCTGTCGGCCGACCCGGCGACCGTCGCCGCAGCGGGGGAAGGCGGCCTGTCCGGCGCGCCGCTGAAGGCCCGCTCGATGGCCGTGCTGCGCCGGGTGCGCGCCGTGGTGCCCGCCGCGTTCACGGTGATCTCGGTCGGCGGGGTCGAGACCGCCGACGACGTGCGCGAGCGGCTGGAAGCCGGTGCGAACCTGGTGCAGGGGTACACCGCGTTCCTGTACCGCGGGCCGTTGTGGGCCCGGCAGATCAACCGCGGCCTGGCCCGCTGACCACCACCGGACGACCGACGCCGACCGGACGACCGACGCCGACCGGACGACCGACGCCGACCGGACGACTGTCGCCGACCGGACGACCGGACGACTGACCCCGGCCGAGGTCAGGCCGGATACTGCCCGCGCTTGACCTGCGGCTTGGGCAGCCGCATCCACCGCATCTGGATGGTGCGCATCGCGCCGTACCAGCCGAGCCCGCGCTCACGTCGGTCGCCGAACTTGCGGCTTGCGGCGCGTTTGACCCGGATCGAGGTGATCACCATGTCGATGATCACGATCACGACGTACGCCCACAGCACGATGAACGCGTAGAACTGCACCTCGGGCATCGACTGCAGGAACGTCACCAGGATCACCAGGATCATCAGCGGCATGATCAGCTCGCCGATGTGCCAGCCGGCATCGATGTAGTCGCGCACGAACCGGCGCTGCGGACCCTTGTCGCGTGCGGGCAGGTACTTGTCGTCACCGGCGGCCATGCCGATGCGGGCCCTCTCGCGCTGGGCGGCGAGTTCGGCCTTCTGCCGGGCGCGGGCCTCTTTGGTGTCCGCGACCAGCGGGCGCTTGCGCGCCGCCTCCCGCTCGGCCCGCGTCGGCGTCGGCCGGCCCTTGCCCGTCGCGGGCGTCGGCTCTGCCTCGGCAGGGGTGTCGGCGGTCTTCTTGGCCACGGATGATCCTCGATCGCGAAAGGGGGACGGAAAGGGCGTGCCCTTAAGATTACCCGCATGACATCCGAACAGTCCCGCCCCGCCGCGGTCCGCGAGGCCGCGGCCGGGAACATCCCCGCCGCCCTGGCCGACCTGGGATCGCTCGTGCGGATCCCGTCCGTCGCGTTCGACGGCTTCGACCACGCGCAGGTGCGCCGCAGCGCCGAGGCGGTCGCGGCCCTCGCCAAGAGCACCGGAGTGTTCGAGTCCGTGCAGATCCGCGATGCCGCCATCGACGGCGGCGACCGGCGCGGCATGCCCGCGGTGCTGGCCACCCGGGCCGCACGCGACGGGCGGCCCACGATCCTGCTGTACGCGCACCACGACGTGCAGCCGGTCGGCGACGAGGCACTGTGGGACACCCCGCCGTTCGAGCCGACGGTGCGCGACGGGCGGCTGTACGGCCGCGGCGCCGCCGACGACAAGGCGGGCGTCATGGTGCACATCGGCGCGCTGCGGACGCTGCGCGACACGCTCGGCGACGACATCCGCCTGGGCGTCGCCCTGTTCGTCGAGGGTGAAGAAGAGGCCGGATCCCGCTCGTTCGCGCAGTTTCTGGCCGACAACGCCGACGCGCTGCGCGCCGACGTGATCGTGGTCGCCGACTCCGGCAACTGGGATGCCACCACCCCGGCGCTCACCGTCTCGCTGCGCGGCAACGCACGGTTCACGCTGACGGTGCGCACCCTCGAGCACGCGTCGCACTCCGGCATGTTCGGGGGAGCGGTGCCCGACGCCATGATGGCGACCGTGAAACTGCTGGCCACACTGTGGGACGACGACGGCGCCGTCGCGGTGCCGGGCCTGGCGCAGCGGGATGCCGCCACCCCCGCCTACTCGGAGCAGACGCTGCGGGACGAGGCGGGCCTGCCCGACGCGGTCACCCCGATCGGACGCGACAGCATCCTCAGCCGCATCTGGAACAAGGCATCCATCACCGTCACCGGCATCGACGCGCCGAGCGTCGTGAACGCCTCGAACACGCTCACCCCCGAGGTGACCGTCGTCATCAGCGCCCGGATCGCACCGGGGCAGCCCGCCCGCGAGGCATACGAGGCGATCGCCGCACACCTGCGCGCGCACGCGCCGTTCGGCGCCGAACTCACCTTCTCGGACGTCGACTGCGGCGACGGATTCCTCGTCGACACCGGCGGGTGGGCGGTCGGTGAGGCGCGCGACGCGCTCGCGGCCGGTTACGGCGCCGACCCGGTCGAGCTCGGCGTGGGCGGGTCGATCCCGTTCATCGCCGACCTGGTGCGCACCTTCCCCGAGGCGCAGATCCTGGTCACCGGAGTGGAGGACCCGCACGCGCGGGCGCACAGCCCCAACGAATCGCTGCACCTGGACACGTTCCGGCACGCGCTGATCTCCGAGGCGCTGCTGCTGGAGCGCCTGGACGCGCGCGGTCGGTGACATGCCCCCTCGTCACGCCCGGGGTGGGCGGCGCGGCGTAGACTTGCGGCATCCGACGCCCACACCCGGAGGAAACACATGACCGACACCGCACTCACCGCCGACCAGCCCGTCCGCGACCACGGCGTGCTGCTGACCGATGCGGCCGCCGACAAGGTGAAGAGCCTCCTGGCGGCCGAGGGCCGTGACGACCTGCGGCTGCGCGTGGCCGTGCAGCCGGGCGGATGCAGCGGGCTGATCTACCAGCTCTACTTCGACGAGCGGTACCTCGACGGCGACCGCACCGTCGACTTCGACGGCGTCGAGGTCATCGTGGACGAGATGAGCATCCCGTACCTCGACGGCGCGACCATCGACTTCAAGGACACGATCGCCGAGCAGGGCTTCACGATCGACAACCCGAATGCGGCCGGCAGCTGCGCCTGCGGCGACAGCTTCCACTGAACCGGCCCGACCCTTCCACCGGCCGGTGGCCGGCGTTTCGCGTACCCGGAACATCCGTGTCGCGGCACCGTCGGCCTGCGCCCCGCCTGGGCGATTGGCCAGAATCCGGTGGGAGGTTGCTCTAGACTGGCCACTGTCAGTTCGTTGATCCCGGAAAGGTGCGCTGTGCCCTCGAAACGTCGCCTCCGCTGGGTCGCCCTCCCGCTCGGGACGGCCGCCGCCGTCCTACTCGCAGGATGCACCCCCACTCAGTTGCACGGGTTCCTGCCCGGCTTCGAGGATGCGAGTGCACCGCCGGCCACCAACCGCACCGAGATGGTGTCGGGGCTCTGGGTCAACTCGTGGGTGGTGCTGCTCGTGGTGGGCTTCATCACCTGGGGACTCATGCTGTGGGCGATGGTCGCGTACCGTCGCCGCAAGGGACAGACCGGCCTGCCGGTGCAGCTGCGCTACAACATGCCGATCGAGATCTTCTACACCGTCATCCCGGTGCTGCTGGTGGCGGGCATGTTCGCCTTCACCGCGCGCGACCAGGCGGTGCTCGAGACGCAGGACCAGCACCCCGACGTGTCGGTCGTGGCGATCGGCAAGCAGTGGTCGTGGGACTTCCAGTACAACGGTCAGGCCGCCGACAACTCCGACGCGGTGTGGACCATGGGCGTGCAGGCCGAGCCCGACAAGGCCGGCAACGTCGACCAGGACGCACTGCCCACCCTGTACCTGCCGGTGAACGAGCGGGTGCGCATCGACCTCGAGTCGCGCGATGTGGCGCACTCGTTCTGGATCATCGACTTCCTGTACAAGAAGGACCTCTACATCGGCCGCGACAACTCCTGGTCGTTCACGCCGACCCGTGAGGGCACCTATCAGGGGAAGTGCGCCGAACTCTGTGGCGAGTACCACTCGGCGATGCTCTTCCGCGTGAAGGTGGTCAGCGCAGACGAGTACCAGCAGTACCTGCAGAAGCTGCGTGACGAGGGCAACACCGGAGACATCACCGACGCCTACGACCGGCTCCAGAACGAGCCCGGGACCGGCGCGTCGACCAACGGAGGCAAGTGAGATGGCGACAACGCTCCCGCTTCAGGAATCCACGAAGAGCCGGACGACGACCCTGCCGCCGCGACAGGCCGCTCTGATGAGCTCCACCCGGGTGGAGCAGAAGGGCAACATCGTGGTGCGGTGGATCACCTCCACCGATCACAAGACCATCGGGTACATGTACCTGATCTCGTCGGTGATGTTCTTCATGCTCGGCGGCGTGATGGCGCTGATCATCCGCGCCGAGCTGTTCGAGCCGGGCATGCAGCTGATCCCGACCAAGGAGCAGTTCAACCAGCTGTTCACGATGCACGGCACGATCATGCTGCTGATGTTCGCGACGCCGCTGTTCGCCGGGTTCGCCAACGCGATCCTGCCGTTGCAGTTGGGGGCGCCGGATGTGGCGTTCCCTCGGCTGAACGCGTTCGCATTCTGGCTGTTCCTGTTCGGCTCGACCATCGCCACGGCCGGGTTCCTCACCCCGCAGGGTGCGGCCTCGTTCGGGTGGTTCGCGTACCAGCCGCTGGCGAACGCGACGTTCTCGCCGGGCGCGGGCGGCAACCTGTGGTTCCTGGGATTGGGCATCAGCGGTTTCGGCACGATCCTGGGTGCGGTGAACTTCATCACCACGGTGATCACGATGCGTGCCCCGGGGATGACCATGTGGCGCATGCCGATCTTCTCGTGGAACACCCTGATCACCAGCATCCTGATCATCATGGTCTTCCCGGTGCTGGCCGCCGCGGTCTTCGGCGCCGCCGCCGACCGCGTGCTCGGCGCGCACATCTACGACTCGGCCAACGGCGGTGTGCTGCTCTGGCAGCACCTGTTCTGGTTCTTCGGGCATCCCGAGGTGTACATCATCGCGCTGCCGTTCTTCGGCATCGTGTCCGAGGTGTTCCCGGTGTTCAGCCGCAAGCCGATCTTCGGGTACAAGACCCTGGTGTACGCCACGATCGCGATCGCGTCGCTGTCGGTGTCGGTGTGGGCGCACCACATGTACGTGACCGGCGCGGTGCTGCTGCCGTTCTTCTCACTGATGACCATGCTCATCGCGATCCCGACCGGCGTGAAGATCTTCAACTGGATCGGCACCATGTGGCGCGGCTCGATCACGTTCGAGACGCCCATGGTGTTCGCGATCGGGTTCCTCGCCTCGTTCGTGTTCGGCGGGCTCACCGGTGTGATCCTCGCGTCGCCGCCGCTGGACTTCTTCCTGTCGGACTCGTACTTCGTCGTCGCGCACTTCCACTACGTGGTGTTCGGCACCGTGGTGTTCGCGATGTTCTCGGGCTTCTATTTCTGGTGGCCGAAGTGGACCGGCAAGATGCTCAACGAGCGGCTCGGGATGGTGCACTTCTGGATGCTGTTCATCGGCTTCCACATGACCTTCCTCGTGCAGCACTGGGCGGGCGTCGACGGGATGCCGCGACGCTACGCCGACTACGCCCCGTCGGACGGCTGGACGTGGATGAACCAGGTGTCCACGATCGGTGCGATGCTGCTGGGCTCGTCGATGATCCCGTTCCTGCTGAACGTGTGGATCACCGCACGCAAGGCGCCGAAGGTCACGGTCAACGACCCGTGGGGCTACGGGGCGTCGTTGGAGTGGGCGACCAGCTGCCCGCCGCCGCGGCACAACTTCACGTCGATCCCGCGCATCCGCAGCGAGCGGCCGGCGTTCGACCTGAACCACCCCGAGGCGGCGCCGGACGGCATCCCGGTTCTGGCCGGTGCGAGCGGAGAGGTGAAATAAGTGCGCACGAACATCGGCATCTGGTGGGTCATCTGCGGCTTCTTCGTCGTGATGTCCGCGGTCTACACGTTCTGGAACATCGTCGACCACCCCGACATCGTGTGGTTCCACGCGATCGAGTGGGTCGGCACCATCGCGCTGCTGTTCGTCGGGTTCATGGCGGCACTGATCGCGTTCTACATCGGCCGCGTGCACCGCGCACAGGGCGGCGAGCTGCCTGAGGACGTGTTGACGGCCGACATCGACGACGGCGACCCCGAGATCGGCGAGTTCTCGCCGTGGTCGTGGTGGCCGATCGTGCTCGCCGGCTCGGCCGCGATCGCGGCGATCGGGCTGGCGGTGGGCTCCTGGATGCTGCCGATCGGATTCGGCGTGTTCGCCGTCGCGATCGTCGGCTGGGTGTACGAGTACTACCGCGGCAACTTCGCCCGCTGAGAGACTGTCGACGGGCCCCGCGCCGGGTGATGAACCCGGCTCGGGGCCCTTTGGCATCTCTCCGGAAAGGTCCATCGTCAGGCGCTCGGGGCGCCGTCGACAGCTCGGACACCATCGACAGCTCGGGCGCCGTCGACAGCTCGGACACCATCGACAGCTCGGGTGCCGTCGATAGGCTGGGTCGCATGGCGCTCTCGGTTCGTCTCGCCCGTCCCGCCGACATCGACGCGATCCTGCAGGTGCAGGCGCACGGCGACGGCGCGACGGGGGAGCGGTTCCGCGCGTGGGTGACCGGTGCCATCCCGACCGCGCACGAGCGCGTGTGCGTGGCCGTGCGCGACGGCACGGTCGTCGGCTGGGCGGCGACCCGCCGGTTCGACGATCCGACGGCCGACGCGCCCGCCGGCGAGTACCTCATGGGCGTGCGGGTGCGCACCGGGTCGCGACGTACCGGTGTCGGGTCCTGCCTGATCGCGGCGCGCCTGGAGCTGATCCGCCGCTCCGGTGCCCACAGCGCCTACTACGTCACGAACGTGCGGAACACCGCATCCATTGCCGCACACCGCCGCTGGGGCTTTCGGGAACTCGGCCGCGCGGCCCGGTTCCGTGACGTCCCGTTCGACGGGGGAGAGGGCATCCTGTTCGCGGCCGGGCTCTTGTAGCGGCACTGGCACCCGTAGCCGCCGAGGCGGCCGTGTGGACGATCGGAGTGCCGGCGGCCGCCCACGGCCCCCGGGGCGGCCGTGCGGGCCGATCAAACCGCGCCGGCGGCCGCCGCCCACGAGAAGGGCCCCGCCGCACGGTGTGCGGACGGGGCCCGGACGGAAGCGGCGGTGACTACCGGTCGCGGTCGCCCTCGTGGCTCGTTCCGGTCTCGTCGTCGGCGATCACCGTGGTCGGGTGCACCGGCAGCTCACCGGACGGTGCGTTCTCGTCCTCGGGATGCAGCGGCGCCTCGGGGTGGCCGGCACGCTCGTGCGCGCCCTGGATCTCGGCGTCCTCGACCGACTGCATCTGGTCGAGCGAGTGGTGCTGGTGGGCGACGGCCGCCTCGAGCTCGGCCTGCGTGATCGGGGTGAGCCGGTCCTCGAAGAACCAGCGCGAGAACGCGGCCCGCGTGTTCTGCCAGAAGCCGATCCGGCCCTTCGCGTTCGGGCGCACCACGAGCGGCTCGTACGTCTCGTAGTCGACGAGCTTGAACCGGTCGAAGTGGTCGACGGGACGGTGCACCTCGACGAACTCGCCGCCGGGCAGCCGCACGATGCGCCCGGACTCGTACCCGTGCAGCACGATCTCGCGGTCCTTCTTCTGCAGCGCGATCGCGATGCGCTTGGCGACGAAGTAGCCGATGATCGGGCCCAGGATGAGCAGCGCCTGCAGGGTGTGGATGACGCCCTCCATCGTCAGATGGAAGTGTGTGGCGATGAGGTCCGAGGATGCCGCGGCCCATAGCACCGCGTAGAAGATCACGCCGGCCACACCGATGGCGGTGCGGGTCGCGGCGTGCCGCGGACGCTGCGCGATGTGGTGCTCACGCTTGTCACCGGTCACCCACGCCTCGATGAACGGGTAGATCAGCACCAGCACGATGAACAGACCGAGCACCAGCACCGGGAGGATGATGTTGAACGACCAGGTGTGGTCGAGCCACACGAACTCCAGGTGCGGCGGCACCAGGCGCAGCGCGCCGTCGGCGAAGCCGATGTACCAGTCCGGCTGCGTACCCGCCGACACCGGGGAGGGGTCGTACGGACCGTAGTTCCAGATCGGGTTGATCGTGAACAGCGAGGCGATCAGCACGATCACACCGAAGACGATGAAGAAGAACCCGCCCATCTTCGACATGTAGACCGGCATCATCGGGTAGCCCACGACGTTGCTGTTCTTGCGCGCGG
Organism: Microbacterium luticocti DSM 19459; assembly: GCF_000422405.1. Taxonomy (GTDB): domain Bacteria; phylum Actinomycetota; class Actinomycetes; order Actinomycetales; family Microbacteriaceae; genus Microbacterium; species Microbacterium luticocti. Next base: position 102,078 of record NZ_AULS01000003.1, on the reverse strand, counting down.
GACCGGCGAACTGGGTGTGCTTGTTGATCACCATCAGCATCAGGTGCAGCACGAGCAACCCGACCAGGATCGCCGGCAGCAGCAGGATGTGCAGGGTGTACAGGCGCCCCACGATCTGGTCACCGGGGAACTCCCCGCCGAACAGCAGGAACGAGGTCCAGGTGCCGATGACCGGCAGGCCCTTGATCATGCCGTCGATGATGCGCAGACCGTTGCCCGAGAGCAGGTCGTCGGGAAGGGAGTACCCGGTGAAGCCCTCGGCCATCGCCAGGATGAACAGGATGAATCCGATCACCCAGTTCAGCTCGCGCGGCTTGCGGAACGCGCCCGTGAAGAAGATGCGCAGCATGTGCACACCGATGCCGGCGACGAACACGAGCGCGGCCCAGTGGTGGATCTGACGCACCAGCAGCCCGCCGCGGATGTCGAACGACAGCCGCAGCGTGGAATCCAGCGCCGCCGACATCTCGACACCGCGCATCGGGATGAACGATCCGGCGTAGTGCGTGGGCACCATGGAGGCCTGGAAGAAGAACGTCAGGAAGGTGCCCGACAGCAGCACCACGACGAAGCTCCACAGCGCGATCTCACCCAGCATGAACGACCAGTGGTCGGGGAAGATCTTGCGGCCGAGCTCCTTGACGAAGCCCGACAGGCTGGTGCGCTCATCGAGGTAGTTCGCCGCCCAGCCGACGAAGCGACCGCCCAGCGGCTTCTGGCTCGTCTCCTCCGGGGCGGGGGAGGTGGTGGTTGCGGTACTCAATGGCGCTCCCAGAAGCTCGGGCCGACGGGTTCGTGGAAGTCGCTCTTGGCGACGATGTAGCCTTCGTCGTCGACTTCGATGGGCAGCTGCGGCAGCGGCCGCGCGGCCGGGCCGAAGATCACGCGCGCCCCGTGCGAGACGTCGAACTGCGACTGGTGGCACGGGCACAGCAGGTGATGCGTCTGCTGCTCGTACAGCGCCACCGGGCAGCCCACGTGGGTGCAGACCTTGGAGTAGGCGACGATGCCGTCGAAGCCCCAGTCCTCGTGGCCGGGCTCGGGGTGCAGCTGGTCGACCGGAAGTCGCATCAGCAGCACGATCGCCTTGGCCTTCTCTTCGAGGTAGCCGTCACCGTGGGCGACGTCCTTGAGCGGCTCGGGGATGACATGGAACGCCGAGCCCAGGGTGACGTCGGACGCCTTGATCGGCACACCGGAGGGGTCGTGCGCCAGGCGCATCCCCTTCTTCCACATGGTGTGGCTGAGCAGGTACACCGGGTCACCGGCGTGCGGGTCGCCCGGGCTGTTGTGCGGGGCGAGCCCCCGGAACAGCGTGATGCCGGGGATCACCGAGGCCACCAGGGCGGCGAACAGCGAGTTGCGGATCATCGCGCGGCGGCCGAACCCGGACTCCTCGTTCGCGTCCGCGAACGCCTGCACCGCCGCCTCACGGGTGGTGTCGCGCCCTCGGGTCGCATGCCGTGGCTCGATGAACTCCTTGTCCGACATGATCGCCTTCGACCAGTGGATGGCGCCGATGCCGATGGCCAGCAGCGCGAGCGCGATGCCCAGGCCGATGAACAGGTTGTTGTGCCGGATGCTGGTGATCCGGCCGTCCTCGATCGGGAAGATCATGTAGGCGGCCACGGCCCAGATGCTCGCGGCGACCGACAGGTAGAACAGCGTGTACACCGTGCGGACCGCGCGCTTCATGGCGGCCGGGTCCTTGTCCGTGACGCGCTCACGGTGCGGCGGCAACTCGGCGTTCTGCACCGGGTCGGGGACCGCGACGGCGAGCCCGGGGGAGGGCTTCCACGAAGCCCTCTCATGCTCGAGCGGGTCTTCCTCGTGTGCCATGGTGCTCCTCGTACGTGGGAATCAGTGAACGATCAGTTGGACTTCGCGGTGATCCACACCGTCACCCCGATGAGGGTGCCGATGCCGAAGATCCAGATGAACAGGCCCTCGGCCACCGGGCCGAGCGACCCGAGCGCGTAGCCGCCGGGCGACTCGTGCTGCTGCAGGTACAGCAGGTACGAGATGACGTCGCGCTTCTCTTCGAGGTTCAGGTTCAGGTTGCTGAACACCGGCATGTTCTGCGGGCCGGTGACCATCGCCGCGTACATGTGCAACGGGCTGGTGTTGGTCAGCGGGGGCGCGAACTTGCCCTCGGTGAGAGCACCGCCGGCGCCGGCGACGTTGTGGCACATGGCGCAGTTGACGCGGAAGATCTCGGCGCCTTCGGCGACGTCGCCCTTGCCGTCCAGCACCTCGTCGGACGGGTAGGTGGGGCCGGGCGAGACGGACTGCACGTACGCGGCCATCGCCTTGATCTGGTCTTCGGTGAACTGCGCCGGCTTCTGCGGGGCCTGCGGGCCCTGCTGTTCCAGAGGCATCCGACCGGTCGCCACCTGGAACTCGACCGACAGCTCGCCGACGCCGAACAACGACGGGCCGTTCTCGGTGCCCTGCAGGTCCATGCCGTGGCAGGTCGCACAGTTGGCCTGGAACAGCTTCTTGCCGTCCTCGACGGTCAGCGCCGTCGAGGTGGAGGTGTCGCCGGTGGCCGCCATCGCCGCCGATGCGCCGGCGTAGATCCCGCCGGTCATGAGCAGGCCGACGCCGATCAGGACGACGGCTGCCAGGGGACTACGGCGCCCGGAGGCGCGACGCTTCTTCTCACGTGCCATGTCAGGTGCGGCCTTCTTATTTCAGGAAGTAGATGACGAGGAACAGGGCGATCCAGACGACGTCGACGAAGTGCCAGTAGTACGACACCACGATCGAGGTCGTCATCTCTTTGCGACCGAAGTTCTTCACCGCGTAGGCGCGGCCGATCACGAGCAGGAACGCCACCAGTCCGCCGGTCACGTGCAGGGCGTGGAAGCCGGTGGTCAGATAGAACGCCGACGCGTAGGGGTTGGCGTAGATGGGCATGCCCTCCATGGTCAGCTGCGCGTACTCCCAGACCTGCCCGGACACGAAGATCGCGCCCATCGCGAAGGTGAGGAAGAACCACTCGACCATGCCCCAGCCCAGGGGCCCGCGTTTGCGCGTCGAGTACGGCTGGAATCGCTCCGCCGCGAACACGCCCATCTGGCAGGTCACCGACGAGAGCACGAGGATGATCGTGTTCACCGCGGCGTACGGCACGTTGAGGTGCTGCGTCATCTCCGCCCACAGATCAGGGGAGGTGCTGCGCAGCGTGAAGTAGATCGCGAACAGACCCGCGAAGAACATCACCTCGCTGCCGAGCCAGACGATCGTGCCGACGGCGACCGGGTCGGGTCGCTTCACTGTGCGCAAAGCCTGGTTGAAAGTCGCTGGGGTCGTCACGCTCCCCATTATGGCCGATTCCGCGCCCGGATTTTCGCATCGACGTGCCCCGGAACGGCCGGATCCGGACTTAGGGGAGCCTAAGAGAACGCCTCGGATCGGGCGAGCGTCACCCGCCGATGCGCTGGGAGCGGACTGAGAATCCCCGGTGAACGCCAGGATGGTCCGTGCCCGTCACAGAGCCGACGTCGGAGCGGGCCGGACCGGGCGCCTCGGTAGGATCTTCACTCATGGCAGACCTCACCTCGTGGCCGACGATCCTGACGACCCTTGTTCAGGGCCGCGATCTGAGCGTGTCGGAGGCCACCTGGGCGATGCGGCAGGTGATGGGCGGGACGGCGACGCCCTCGCAGCTGGCCGGGTTCCTCGTCGCCCTGCGGGTCAAGGGCGAGACCGTCGACGAGATCGTCGGGTTCCGGGATGCGATCCTCGAGGCCGCGCTGCCGTTGCCGGTGGACGCGGACGTGCTCGACATCGTCGGCACCGGGGGCGATCGGGTGGGCACCGTGAACATCTCGACCATGGCGGCCGTGGTGGCCGCGGCATCCGGCGTACCCGTGGTCAAGCACGGCAACAAGGCGGCCAGCTCGGCGTCGGGGTCGTCGGACGTGCTGTCGGCACTGGGCCTGGACCTCACCCTCGAGCCGGACCGGGTGGCCGACACGCTGCGCCGCGTGGGCATCACGTTCGCGTTCGCGTCGGCCTTCCACCCGGGGTTCCGGCACGCCGGCGCCACCCGCGCGGAGCTCGGCGTGCCCACCGTGTTCAACTTCCTCGGGCCGCTGTGCAATCCGGCCCGCGCCGAGGCCAACGCGGTCGGCGTCGCCCAACTGGACCGGGTGCCGCTGATCACCGGCGTCTTCCGCACCCGGGGCGCGACCGCGCTGGTGTTCCGTGGCGACGACGGGCTCGACGAGATGACCACCACCGGGCACAGCCGGCTCTGGGAGGTCAGCCTCGGCGACATCCACGAACACGACATCTACCCGCCCGACCTGGGCATCCCGCTCGCCGAGCTCGACGATCTGGTCGGCGGAAGCCCCCAGCACAACGCCGAGGTGGTGCGGCGCACGCTCGGCGGACAGACCGGCCCGGTGCGCGACATCGTGCTGCTGAACGCGGCGGCGGGGCTGGTCGCCTACCGCCTGTTCCGCGACCCGCTGCAGGTGCAGCGTCCGATCCTGGAACGGCTGGCCGAAGCCCTGCAGACGGCGGCGGCCACGATCGATTCGGGCGCGGCGATCGCCAAGCTCGACGCCTGGGTCGAGGCCACCCGGGCGATGTGACCTCCTCCGCGCTCCGCGCTCGCTGAGATCGCCGTCCGGCCCGAGGGGCGGTCAGACCGCGGCCGCGGCCTCAGCCACCGCGTCCAGGGCGCGCGTCATCGCGCCGCCCAGGCCCCATCGCCGCGCATGCTCCTCGGCGCGGGCGCGGGCGGTGGCATCCGGCACCTGCAGCCGCGCCGCGCCCGCCGTCACCGGCACGTCGCGGGCGACGGCCACGACCGTCGGGGCGACGTCGAGGTAGTCGGCGCCGTCGACCAGGCGACTGCGGACGCGTGCGGTCATGCCCTCGCCGGCCGCGGCGGCGGCCCGGATCCCGGCCAGGTCGCCGTGCGCCGCCAGCAGCGCGGCCGCGGACTTCTCGCCGATGCCGGCGATGCCGGGCAGGCCGTCCGACGGGTCCCCGCGCAGCGCCGCGAAATCGGCGTACTGGCGCCCGTGCACGCCGTACATCTCGACCAGGTCCCGGTCGGTCACGGTCTTCAGGTTCGACATGCCGCGGGCGGTGTACACGACGCGCACGTCGCGGTCGTCGTCGACGAGCTGGAACAGGTCACGGTCGCCGGTGACCACGTCGACCGGACCGCCGGCTCTCGCGGCCAGCGTGCCGATGACGTCGTCGGCCTCGTAGCCGGCCGCGCCGACCACCGGCACCGCCAGCACCGCCAGCGTCTCGCGGATCAGCGGCACCTGCGCGGCCAGGCGCTCGGGCACCTCTTCGACGTCGGGCCCGCCCGGAACAACACGGGCGACGCGGTGCGCCTTGTAGCCGGGCAGCAGTGCGACCCGCCACGCCGGGCGCCAATCGTCGTCCCAGCAGGCCACCAGCGCCTGCGGCCGGTAGGTCCTCACCAGTTTCGCGACGATGTCGAGCAGGCCGCGCACCGCATTCACCGGCGTGCCGTCGGGCGCGGTCACGGTGTCGGGCACGCCGTAGAAGGCCCGGAAGTACAGGCTCGCCGCATCGAGCAGCATCAGGCGGTCGGTCATCGGTTCAGCATGCCACGCGGTCACGACACCTCGTCGGTGAGCGTGTCGTGGATGCGGTGCAGGTCGACCAGCAGCGAGCCCACCAGCACCCAGTGACCCGAACGCGGCGCCGCCACCGACAGCGGTCGGGTCAGCGCCGGCTCGTCGGGCTCATCGGGCACCGGATCGGCTCCGTCCTCGAGCCGGTGCACGAGCAGACGCACGTCGTGCGCGGCACGTCGCAGCTGCTCGGCGATCGCCGCCACGCTCGGCTCGTGCCCCAGCGTGTCGTCGTACCGGTCGCAGAACGCGCGCGTCATCCCGATCGTCTGCGTCACCACCGTCGCGAACCGTTCCAGGAGCCGCCGCACCTCGTCGAGTTCGGCCCGGTGCCGGCCCGCCCGCGGGTTGAGCGTCAACGACTCGGCCGCGTCGGCGATCGCCCGCTCGGCGGACTCGCGCATCGGACGCAGCAGCCGTGCGGTCACGATCAACTCCGTCAGTGCCGCCCCGGTCTGGGGGCGGCCGAGCGCGGCAGCCAGCCGCTCCAACGTGTCGGCCAGTTCGGCGCCCAGCCGGTCGACGCTGCGGTGCGCCGCCGCCACCGCCACCGGCGGCACGATGACGATGTTGACGACGAACCCGATGGCGGCGCCGATCATCGTCTCCACGATCCGGTCGAACGCGTAGCCGGGGGTGCCGGTGCCCAGTGCGAGCACCAGCATCGCGCTGATCGCGACCTGGTTGGCGGTGCCGGTGGTCATCTTCAGCGCCCACGCCAGCACCAGCGCGATGAGGATCGACACGATGATGATCCAGGTGCCGTTGCCCAGGGCCAGGCCGAGCACCCCGGCCACCGCGACGCCGACGATCACCCCGACGGTGCGCTCCACCGCCTTCGCGAACGACTGGTTCAGGCTCGGCTGCACCACCAGCAGCGCCGCGATGGCCGCGAACACCGGCAGCGGCCCGGGCAGCAGCCATCCGGCCAGCAGCCAGGCCGCAACGGTCGCCACCGCCGACTTGATCACCTGCAGCAGCGGGGCACGGCGGGCGGCACGCAGGCTCACGGTCATGCGCATGCTCCCACGGTAGGCCGCGGCCCCGGCCCGCGCCCGCACCGGTGCCGCGCGCCCTATAGTCATCGACTATGGATGACGCACACCGCGCGGAGTTCGGCGCCCTGCTGCACGAGCGGCGCGCCGAGATCGAGCGCACCCTTGCTGCGCTGGCCGCCGACCTGGACGCGCTGGCGGTGGCGCGCACCGATGCCACCGCCGACGACGAGCACGACCCGGAGGGGGTGACCCTGTCGGGAGAGTGGTCGCGGCTCGAAGGCGTGCGCGCCGAGCAGGAACGTGAGCGCGCCCAGCTCGATGCGGCGCTGGCGCGGTGGGATGCCGGCAGCTACGGCGTGTGCGCATCGTGCGGCCGCCCGATCCCGGTGGGGCGGCTGCGGGTGCGGCCGGCCGCGACGCTGTGCGTGGCCTGCGCGGAACGCGCCGCCCGCTGACCGGTCAGGCCGGGCGACGCCGCTGCAGGTCGCGTGCCGCTTCGCCGGGGGAGCGGCCCAGCAGCCGGGCCGGCCAGACGAGGTCCCAGCCGGCGTTCTGCGCCCGCGACGCGCGCAGGCTCTCGGCGGTGTGGCCGGCACCGCGTGGGGCCGACGCGAGCAACGCGTCGTAGCGGCGCAGGCGGATGCCCAGCGCGGTGGTGGTCGAGCCGATCCGGTCGACGTCGGCCCACGGCACCCGCCCGCCGCCGCCGAACGCGATGCCCTCGTCGTCCGCGAGCACCACGACGCTGCGCCGCCACTGGCTGACGAACGCCCAGCCGCCGCCGACGCCGAAGAAGCCCACCGCTCCGGTGCCGACCACCACGTTCAGCGTCTTGGTGGGCGCCAGCAGCAGGATCACGACCCCCATCGCGGCGAACAGCGCGCACACCACGGCGAGCACGATGAGGCCGCGGCGCGGCGAGACGATTCTCAGAACGGGGTCGGCCATGACTCCACGGTAGACGGCGCCCGGGAACACCGCGGGCGCCGCGGGCGTTCTGATACTCTGGAGTGTCACGCCTGTGGCGATCTTTTCGCGCGCGCGTGACACGCAACACAATCCGCTCCGCCCCGGCATCCGTCGCCGCCGTCATCGGTGCCGCACGTTCGGCCGGGGCCCGACACCCCAACCCAACAAGGACAACCCACTACATGACTACCGCAACGACCGCCCCGGCCACCACGCAGGTCGCCATCAACGACATCGGATCTGCTGAGGACTTTCTGGCCGCGGTCGAGAAGACCCTGAAGTTCTTCAACGACGGCGACCTCATCGAAGGCACCGTGGTGAAGATCGACCGCGACGAGGTGCTCCTCGACGTCGGCTACAAGACCGAGGGCGTCATCCCCTCGCGCGAGCTTTCCATCAAGCACGACGTCGACCCCAACGAGGTCGTCGCCGTCGGCGACCAGGTCGAGGCCCTGGTCCTCCAGAAGGAGGACAAGGAAGGCCGTCTCATCCTCTCCAAGAAGCGGGCGCAGTACGAGCGCGCCTGGGGTGATGTGGAGAAGATCAAGGAGAACGACGGCGTCGTCACCGGCCAGGTCATCGAGGTGGTCAAGGGTGGTCTCATCGTCGACATCGGGCTGCGCGGCTTCCTGCCGGCGTCGCTGATCGAGCTGCGCCGCGTGCGCGACCTGACCCCGTACCTGGGTCAGGAGATCGAGGCGAAGATCCTCGAGCTCGACAAGAACCGCAACAACGTGGTGCTCTCGCGCCGCGCGCTGCTGGAGCAGACCCAGTCCGAGTCGCGCACCAACTTCCTCAACAACCTGCACAAGGGCCAGGTGCGCAAGGGCACCGTCTCGTCGATCGTCAACTTCGGCGCGTTCGTCGATCTGGGCGGCGTGGACGGCCTGGTGCACGTCTCCGAGCTGAGCTGGAAGCACATCGAGCACGCCAGCGAGGTCGTCGAGGTCGGCCAGGAGGTCACCGTCGAGATCCTCGAGGTCGACCTGGACCGCGAGCGCGTGTCGCTGTCGCTGAAGGCGACGCAGGAAGACCCGTGGCAGGTCTTCGCCCGCACCCACGCGATCGGTCAGATCGCCCCGGGCAAGGTCACCAAGCTCGTCCCCTTCGGCGCGTTCGTGCGCGTCGCGGACGGCATCGAGGGCCTCGTGCACATCTCGGAGCTGTCGGGCAAGCACGTCGAGCTGGCCGAGCAGGTCGTGTCGGTGGGCGAAGAGGTCTTCGTCAAGGTCATCGACATCGACCTGGAGCGCCGCCGCATCTCGCTGTCGCTGAAGCAGGCGAACGACGCGGTCGACCCGTTCGGCACCGAGTTCGACCCGGCCCTCTACGGCATGGCCACCGAGTACGACGAGAACGGGGAGTACAAGTACCCCGAGGGCTTCGACCCGGAGACCAACCAGTGGAAGGAAGGCTTCGACGAGCAGCGCGAGAAGTGGGAGCAGGAATACGCTGCCGCCCAGGCGCGCTGGGAGGCCCACAAGGCGCAGGTCGCCAAGGCGGCCGAGGCCGAGGCCACCGGCTTCGGCGGTGCGCCCGAATCGACCGCATCCACCTTCTCGAGCGAGTCCAGCCCGTCCGGCACCCTCGCCGACGACGAGGCGCTGGCCGCTCTGCGCGAGAAGCTCTCCGGTCGCTGATCGGCGACTGACACCGGGAAGGACCGGGGCCTGGCGGCCCCGGTCCTTCCCGCATGTGCGGGCTGCGGGCGTGTCCGTGTACACGCGCGCGCCCGCACGCGCGTGTACACGGTACGGTCGCTGTATGGCGGAGCCGAACCTGCAGACCGGGCCGCTGGCTCCGGACCGGACGCGGGATCGCACGGCCGTCCTGAACCAGCTCATGCTCAGCGCCGTCGTGGTCGCGCTGGCGGCGCTCGGGGTGATCACCACCCCGTTCCCGGGCGACATCGCACTGTTCTTCCTGGGCGTGCTCAGCGTGTTCGTGATGACCGCGCTCACGCTGCTGATTCCGTGGAACCGGGTGGCCGTGGGCTGGATGGCCGTGGTCCCCGCGGCGGACATGCTCGCCATCGCCGTGCTCCGAGCCTCGAGCCCGCCCTCGGGGCTCGGTCTGCTGTGGCTGTTCCCGGTGATGTGGCTGGCCAGCAGCTTCGGCCTGGCGGGACTGGTCGGGGGCGTGGTGGCCACCGTGGTGCTGTTCGCCACCGTGGTGCTGCTGGACCCGGCCCACCACGTCACCTACTCGACGTTCCTGCTGCCGCTGGTGCTGCTCGCACTGGCGGCCAGCTCCTACCTCACCGCCCGCCGGTTCGCCGCGCAGCGGTCGCTGCTCGACAAGCAGGCCCAGGTGCTCGCCGCGGCGCTGGAGCGCACCCGCCGGCAGGAGCAGGAGGTGACCGAGGTGTTGGATGCCGTCGACTTCGGCGTCGTCCGCATCGACGCCGACGGCAGCACCGCGGTCACCAACGAGGCGCATGGCCGGCTGCAGCGCGCGCTTCAGGTCGGCCACGCGCCGGCCGCCTACCAGGACGACGGCACGACCCCGCTGCCGCCCGACGAGTTCCCCCTCGAGCGCGCATTGCGCGGCGAGGCGTTCAGCGGCCAGCTGGTGTGGTTCGGCGACCCGACCGGCCCGCGCCACGTGCTCAGCGTGACCGCCCGCCGTCTCACCGACACCGCCGGGCACGACCTGGGTGCGGTCGTGGTCTCGCGCGACGTGACCGCCGAGCTCGCCGCACTGCAGGCGCGCGACGAGCTGGTGGCGTCGGTGTCGCACGAGCTGCGCACGCCGCTGACCTCCATCCTCGGCTACCTCGACCTGGTGCTCGACGACCCCAGCGTGCCCGTTGCCGCCAGGCGCAGCATCGAGATCGCCGAGCGCAACGCCGAACGGCTGCTGGCCATCGTGGCCGACATCCTGGCGGCATCCCGTCGCCCCCACGCGGTCACCGCGCAGCTGCCGATCGAGCCCGCCGACATCGACGTGCGCCCGCTCGTACGCGCCGCCGTCGAGTCGATGCTGCCGCGGGCCGCCGAACGCCGCGTGCGCATCGACGACACCGGAGTGGGCGAGGTGTGGGCGCACGTCGACGCGCACCGGCTGCGGCAGGTGCTCGACAACCTCATCGCCAACGCCGTGAAGTACAACGTCGACGGCGGCCAGGTGCGCATCGACGCGGCCGTCGACGGCTCCGACGTGTGCATCGAGGTGACCGACACCGGCGTCGGCATCGCCGAGCACGACCTGCAGCGACTGTTCCAGCGGTTCTACCGCGGCCGGTCGGTGCGTTCGTCGGGCATGACCGGCACCGGGCTCGGGTTGGCGATCAGTCGCGAGATCGTGCGTGCGCACGGCGGCGACATCACCGTACGCAGCGAGCCCGGCGTCGGCTCCACCTTCACCGTGCGGGTTCCGCAGGCAAGGAGTGTTCCGTGATCTTCGATCTGCCGTCCGTGGTGATGATGACCGCCGTGGTGGTGACCGTCACCGCGGCCGTGTTCATCCTCGAGACGATCCTGCGCCGCGACGAGGGCGCCGGCCGGCTCTGGTCGGTGGCCTTCTTGTCGGGCACCGTGTCGACCCTGGCCTACCTGGTCTGGGCGTTCGACCGCGGCGCCTGGTGGGCGGTCGCGGTCGGCAACGCGGCGTACGTCGCGGTGGCCGGCCTGCTGTGGCTGGGGTGCCGCTCGTTCAACGGCAGACGGATGCCACAGGCCGGGGCCCTGACCGCCGTGGGCATCGTCGCGGCCGGGGTCGCGGCGCTGGCGGCGGGTCCGGACGGCGGCGACTGGGCGGGGGCGGTCGTGATGTTCTGCGGCATCGCGCTGTTCTGCGTGCTGGGCTGCGTGGAGTGCCTGCGGGGCGAGCTCACCCGCACCCGCAGTGCGTGGGCGCTGGCCGCGGTGCTCGGGGTGGACGGCGCGTACTTCGTGGTGCGCACGGTCGTGTTCCTGGCCGCCGGGCCCGACTCCGACCTGTTCCGCACCTGGTTCGGCACCGTCACCGCGTGCGTGCTGCTGGTGACGTTCACGATCGTGTCGTTGACGGTGACCTCGGTGCTGCGGGCCGGTCGCACACCGGTGCGCAGCGTGGAACAGATCGCCCGCAGCACCGGCGCCGACACCGGGGTGATGCGTTACGAGCAGTTCGCCATCGCCGCGCGCGGCCTGCTCACCCGGGCGGCGTGGCACGACGAGCTGGTGGCGGTGTTCGCGGTGCGCATCGACGACCTCGACCAGATCTCCACCGCGTTCGGCAGCGAGGTCGCGCACGGCATCGTCGAGGCGTGGCGGCGGGGGGTGCGCCGGCACACCCCGGCCGCGGCCCGGGTGGGCGAGGACGGCACCCGTGGGCTCGTCGTCGCCACCGTCGTGCTCTCGGCGGCCGAGGCGCGCCGGATCGCCACCACGATCGCGCAGGGGGTGTTCGAAGAGCTGCGCGCGGTGCCCGGCTCGGTCATCCCGGTGGTCGGGGTCGGGCTCGCCCTGAGCGACACGCTCGGCGACGACCTCGACACCCTGCTGGCCGCGGCCCGCGCCGACTCAGCCGGGCGTCAGGCGGTAGCCGACTCCGCGGACGGTCTCGATCCAGCGGGGCTGTGACGGCGACTCGCCGAGTTTGCGCCGCAGGTTCGCCACGTGCACCTCGATCGCGCGGGCGTCGCTGTCGCTGACGTACTCGACACCGGTGTAGCGTCCTCCGCGCAGCGTGAGTGCCAGTTCGGCTTTGCCGAGCACCCGACGGCCGTGCACGAGCAGTTCGGCGAGGATGTCGAACTCGGTGCGGGTCAGGTCCAGTTCGGTGCCGTCCACGCTGGCCACCCGCATCTGTGGGTGCAGGCGCAGCCCGCGGTGCTCGAGCCACCCCTCGTCGGCGCGTGCCGGATCGGGGGTGGGCGGCGGGGCGAGCACGTGCGTGCGCGGCCGGCGCAGCATGGCGTCGATCCGGGCCCGCAGTTCGCGCGGCCGGAACGGCTTGGCGATGAAGTCGTCGGCACCGGCCTCCAGGCCCTGCAACGCGTCGATCTCTTCGGTGCGGGCGGTCAGGATGACCAGGTAGGTGGCACTGATCGCGCGGATGCGCCGCGCCGTCTCGAACCCGTCCATGCCCGGCATGTTCACGTCGAGCGTCGTCACCAGCGGGTCGGTCTGACGGATCAGCTCCAGCCCCTCGACACCGGTCGACGCGGTGCGCACGGTGAAGCCCGCCTGTTCGAGCACCGCGGCCAGCAGTGACCGGATGTCCTGCTCGTCCTCGATGACGACGGCGGTACGGGCCTCGTGCACGGCTGACCTCCGGGATGTCGATGACGACGACCCTCCCGGCCGCCCCCCAGCTCGGGCCAGAATACCGGACGATGCACGCGCGGGCGTCCGGGGGTGGCATCCTCGATGGCATGCCCCTTGTCGCACTCACCGGAGGCATCGCCTCGGGCAAGTCCACCATCGCCGGTCGCCTGGCCGCGCACGGTGCGGTCGTCGTCGACGCGGACGCCATCGTCCGCGAGGTGCAGACGCCGGGTTCGCCGGTGCTCGCCGCGATCGCCGACGCGTTCGGTGAGCGGATGCTGCGCCCCGACGGCACGCTCGACCGCCCCGCGCTCGGCGCGCACGTGTTCGGTCACCCCGACCGGGTGGCGCGGCTGAACGCCATCGTGCACCCCGCGGTCGCTGCCGAGTCGTCCCGGCGGTTCCGGGCCGCGTTCGACGCCGACCCGGACGCGGTGGTCGTCTACGACGTGCCGCTGCTGGTGGAGGCGCGCCGCGACGGCGAATGGGATCTGGTCGTGGTGGCGCACGCGCCCGCCGCGCTGCGGGCGCAGCGGCTGATCCGGCTGCGGCACCTCGCGGCGGCGGATGCCGAGGCGCGGATCGCCTCGCAGGCGTCCGACGACGAGCGTCTCGCCGTCGCGGACGTCGTGATCGACACGTCCGGGACGATGGCGGACACCCTCGCGCAGACCGATGCGCTCTGGGAACGCCTGACCGGCTCAGGTCGCAACGCCTGACGGGCTCCGGTCGCTGAGCCGGTGTCGGTGACCCGACGTAGCCTGGAGTGATGCAGACCACTCGCTCCGTGCGCCCGTTCGAGGTCGTCAGCGACTACGCGCCCAGCGGCGACCAGCCGCAGGCCATCGACGAGCTCGCCCGGCGCATCAACGCCGGCGAGACCGACGTGGTGCTGCTGGGCGCGACCGGCACCGGCAAGTCGGCGACCACCGCGTGGCTGATCGAGCGGGTGCAGCGACCGACCCTCGTGCTCGCCCACAACAAGACCCTGGCCGCGCAGCTGGCCAACGAGTTCCGCGAGCTCATGCCGCACAACGCGGTCGAATACTTCGTCAGCTACTACGACTACTACCAGCCCGAGGCCTACGTGCCGCAGACCGACACCTTCATCGAGAAGGACTCGTCGATCAACGCCGAGGTCGAGCGGCTGCGGCACTCCACCACGAACTCGCTGCTGAGCCGCCGCGACGTGGTGGTGGTCTCGACGGTGTCGTGCATCTACGGCCTGGGCGCCCCCGAGGAGTATCTGCGGGCCATGGTGGCCCTGCAGGTGGGGGAGCGGTACGACCGCGACGCGCTGATCCGGCAGTTCATCTCGATGCAGTACAACCGCAACGACGTCGACTTCTCGCGCGGCAACTTCCGGGTGCGGGGCGACACGATCGAGATCATCCCGGTGTACGAGGAGTACGCCATCCGCATCGAGCTGTTCGGCGACGAGATCGAGGCGCTGTACATGCTGCATCCGCTGACCGGGGACGTGGTGCAAAAGCTCGACTCGGTGCCCATCTTCCCGGCATCCCACTATGTCGCCGGTGCCGACGTCGTGCAGCGCGCGATCGGCACCATCGAGGCCGAGCTGGCCGAACGGCTGGGTGAGCTGGAACGGCAGGGCAAGCTGCTCGAGGCGCAGCGGCTGCGCATGCGCACCACGTTCGACCTCGAGATGCTGCAGCAGCTGGGGTTCTGCTCGGGAATCGAGAACTACTCACGGCACCTGGACGGACGGTCGCCGGGCGAGCCGCCGCACACCCTGCTGGACTTCTTCCCCGACGACTTCCTGCTGGTGATCGACGAGTCCCATGTCACGGTGCCGCAGGTCGGCGCCATGTACGAGGGGGATGCCTCGCGCAAGCGCACCCTCGTCGAGCACGGCTTCCGGCTGCCGTCGGCCCTCGACAACCGGCCGCTGCGGTGGGACGAGTTCAAGGAGCGCATCGGGCAGACCGTGTACCTGTCGGCCACGCCGGGTCGCTACGAGATGGGTGTCGCCGACGGGGTGGTGGAACAGATCATCCGGCCCACGGGCCTGGTCGACCCCGAGATCGTGGTCAAACCGTCCAAGGGGCAGATCGACGACCTGCTCGAAGAGATCCGGCTGCGGGTCGAACGCGACGAGCGCGTGCTGGTGACCACGCTCACCAAGAAGATGGCCGAAGAGCTCACCGACTTCCTCGGCGAGCACGGGGTGCGGGTGCGGTATCTGCACTCCGACGTCGACACCCTGCGGCGCGTCGAGCTGCTCACCGAGCTGCGCGCCGGGGTGTACGACGTGCTCGTCGGCATCAACCTGCTGCGCGAGGGCCTCGACCTGCCCGAGGTGTCGCTGGTGGCGATCCTCGACGCCGACAAAGAGGGATTCCTGCGCAGCGGCACCTCGCTGATCCAGACGATCGGCCGCGCCGCCCGCAACGTGTCGGGTCAGGTGCACATGTACGCCGACAACATGACTGACTCGATGCGCAGCGCCATCGACGAGACCGAGCGTCGCCGCGAGAAACAGATCGCGTACAACCGCGAACACGGCATCGACCCGCAGCCGCTGCGCAAGCGCATCGCCGACATCACCGAGGTGCTCGCGCGCGAGGCGTCCGACACCGACCGGATGATGCGGGGCAAGACGGCCGCGAAGACGAAGTCGGGCAAAGGCAAGAGCCCCACGCCGCAGTTGCGTCGCGAAGGCATCGCCGCCGAGGGGGCGACCCAGCTCGAGGCCACCATCGCCGACCTCACCGACCAGATGCTCGCCGCCGCCGGTGAGCTGAAGTTCGAGCTGGCCGCCCGTCTGCGCGACGAGGTGCAGGACCTCAAGAAGGAACTGCGGGCGATGGAGAAGGCGGGGCACGCCTGAGCCTCGCGATAGCGTGGAGCACG
Source organism: Microbacterium luticocti DSM 19459 (assembly GCF_000422405.1). Taxonomy (GTDB): domain Bacteria; phylum Actinomycetota; class Actinomycetes; order Actinomycetales; family Microbacteriaceae; genus Microbacterium; species Microbacterium luticocti. Next base: position 86,355 of record NZ_AULS01000003.1, on the reverse strand, counting down.
TGATCGGACAGCGGGGTCGTCGGTTGCTCGTGGCGGGCGTGGCGGCCGCCGGCGCACTCGCCGTCCTCGGCGTGCTCACCGCCGGGCCGCTGCCGGCCGGGCCGCCGCGCTGGCGTGATGCCGGACCGGCGGTGTGGCCGACCATGCCGCCGCAGCCCGAGTCGTCGTCGACGCTGCCACCGGTGAGCGTGCCCCCCGCGGCGGGAGCGGTGCTGCGCACGATCACCGCGGTGCTGTTCGCACTGGCCGTGCTCGCACTGCTGACGGTCGTGGCGCTGCTCGTGGTGCGGCTGATCCGCAATCGGCGTCGACGTGTGCGCCGTGCCGCGGCTGTGGCATCCGGTACCGGCGCCGCCGCCGTGCTCGACGCGCAGGCGATCGCCCCCGCGGTGCGGCGCGGCATCGCCCGCGCGCTGGCCGAGCTCGACGACGCGCGCGACGCGAACGACGCGATCGTTCAGGCCTGGCTGTGGCTCGAGGATGCCGCCCGGCAGGCGGGCGCGCCGCGGACGCCCTCCGAGACCCCGGCCGAATACGCGGTGCGCATCGTGCGCCGTTTCGAGGCCAACCGCGCGGCGGCCGACATCCTGCTGCGCCTGTACCAGGACGTGCGGTTCGGGGGCCGCACCGCCGACGCCGCCACCGTGCGCACCGCCCGCGAATGCCTGGAACACCTGGAGCGGTCATGGCATGCGCCCGCCGAACCGGCCGGGAGCGGCACATGAGGGTCGGACCGGTGCTCGCCGGCACGTTCGGGGGCCTGGTGGCCGGCTTCGTGCTGTGGGTGCTCGGTGTGGACTGGCCGGTGTCGGCCGCGGTCGTGCTGTTCGGGGTGGCCGCCGGGCTCGCCTGGGCGGGCTTCGCGGACGGGCAGCGCCCGGTGCTGGTGCGCCCGCAGCCCGAGCCCCGGCCCGGCACCCGCGGTGACGTGACGCAGATCGCCTGGGCACTGCGCGGCCGGCACGGCGAGATCGGCGACGCCGCGCGCAAACGGCTGCGGGCGTTCGCCCGGTCGCGCCTGGCCCGGCACGGCATCGACCTGGACGACGCCGCACACGCCGCCGGTGTCGCCGATCTGATCGGACCCGACGCGGCAGCGCTGCTGGACGGCGCCGCGCGCACCGTCGCCGACGTGCAACTGTGCCTCGATCGACTCGAGGCGCTCGGAGCCCACGGCCGCCCGCCGGCCCGGAGAGGAGAGGCATGACCACCGACCAGACACCGCCCGCACCCGCCGCACCCGACGAGGTGGGGGCCCTCGCCCGCCGCATCCTCGCCGAGGTCGGCACCGTCGTCATCGACCAGGAGGAGCCGCTGCGCCTGGCACTGGCCGCCGTCCTGGCCGGCGGGCACGTGCTGTTCGAAGACGTGCCGGGTCTGGGCAAGACGCTGGCCGCACGCTGTCTCGCCCAGGCGTGCGGGCTCGCGTTCCGGCGGTTGCAGTGCACCCCCGACCTGCTGCCCGCCGACATCACCGGGTCGTACGTGTACGCACCCGACACCGGCCGGTTCGAATTCCGACCCGGTCCCGTGTTCACCGGCCTGCTGCTGGCCGACGAGCTGAACCGCACCGCCCCCAAGACCCAGTCCGCGCTGCTGGAGGCCATGGCCGAAGGGCAGGTGACCGTCGAGGGCACGAGCTTTCCGCTGCCCGCGCCGTTCCACCTCATCGCCACCGCGAACCCGATCGAGTACGAAGGCACCTATGCGCTGCCCGAGGCGCAGCTGGACCGCTTTCTGGTGCGGCTGAGCGTCGGCTACCCCGACCGCGCCGGTGAAGAGCGCATCCTCGCCAACCGCCTGGCCCGCCGCACCGAGGCGGTGCGACTGCCCGAGGTCGTCGACGCCGGGCAGCTGCGCGCGATGCAGGCCGGCGTCGAGGCGGTGCACGTCGATCCCGACATCGTGCGCTACTGCGTCGACCTGGCCGCCGCGACCCGCACCGACCCGTCGGTCGAGGTGGGCGCCTCGCCCCGCGGGTCGCAGGCGCTCATGCTCGTCGGTCGCGCGCTCGCCGTGATCGACGGGCGCGATTATGTGGTGCCCGACGACGTCAAACGGGTGGCTGTGCCGGTGCTGGCACACCGGCTCACGCTGACCCCGGGCGCCTGGGCGGCCGGCACCGATCCGGCCCAGGTGGTCGCGGCGGTGCTGGCGGCCACCCCCACCCCGCCCACGCTCGCCCGTGCGGAGGTGCGATGACCCCGCCCGCGACGCGGCCGGCGGCACGGACGCTGACACCCGCGCCGATGGCGGGCATCGCGACGGGTGTGGTGCTGCTGGGCGCCGGGCTGGGGTTCTCCCGCGTCGAGATCGCCGTGATCGGCGTGGTGGTGCTGGTCGCCGTGGCGCTCGCGCTCGCCGCCGGCGGGCATCCGGATGTCTCGGGCCCACACCTGAACCTGACCCGGGCACCCGAACGAACCGGGCCCGACCGGCAGCGGGTCGTCCCGGTGCGGGTCGAGGCGGTGGCGCCCGGCGCCGAGATCGTGCTGGTCGACGCGACCGCCGCCCGCCACCGCACCGAGCGGATCGCCCTGGTCGGACCGACCGGGCACGTCGTGGTTCCGGTGCACACCGCGCACACCGGCGACCAGGAGCTGCTGGCGGCCGAGATGGTCGCCGTGGGTGCGGACGGCGCGTGGACCGCGCCCGCGCCGGCACGTGTGCGGCTCGCCGCACGGCTCGAACCGCAGGCCGTGCGACTGCCGTTTCTGCCGCTGCCGCCCGCCCCGGCCGGTCTCACCGGTGCCCACGACGCCGCCCGCCCCGGGGACGGCGGCGAGTTCCGTGACATCCACCCGTTCAGCTACGGCGATCGACTGCAGCGCATCGACTGGAAGGCCACCGCGCGTCTGGCGCGCCGCCCCGGCGACCTGTTCGTGCGACGCAGCTTCGCCACCTCGGACGTCGAGGTCGCCCTGATCCTCGACGACGCCGACGACCTCACCGGTCAGGTGGGGGATTGGGTGCGCGGGGCGCGGGGACTCGGCCTGCCGGGCTCGCTCGATGTGGCACGCGAGGCGGCCTGGTCGTTCGTGTGCGCCTACCTCGACGCCGGCGATCAGGTGTCGTTCCACGTGCTGTCACGCCCGGGCCAGGCGGTGCGGCACGGCTCGGGCGCCCGTCACCGGCAGCGGCTGCGGGCGGCGATATCGGCGACCTCGGCACAGCCGCGCATGAGCCGCACCCGCAGCCCGCACGTGGCCCGAGGCGCGTTGATCGTGCTGCTGTCGACGTTCCTCGACGACGAACCGGTGCGACTGGTGCGGCTGTGGCGTGCGAGCGGGCACCGCGTGGTGGCCGTCGACACCCTGCCTGCGTTGCGCGGTGAGCGGCTGCGGCTCGAAGAGATCGTCGCGTCGCGCATCGTGCTCGGGCTGCGCGCCGACCGCATCGACGAGGTCCGGGCGATGGGCGCGGACGCCCTGGTCTGGGACGGCGACGCCGGCGCCCGCATCGCCGCGCTGCGCACGATGAGCCGGCGCCGGCGGGTCGGATGACCCCGCACGACGCGCCCGGCGAGGGCCGCGGCATCCCCCTTCCACTGCTGCGCGGTGCGGCCGTGCTGGTCTCCTGCGCGGCGTTCGCCGCGGTGCCGGCGCCGTACGCGATCGCCGTGGTCGCGTTGACCGCACTGGGGGCGCTGCTGCCCACGACGCTGGCGACCTGGGGCGCCGTGCTCGTGGTGGGGCTCGGGCAGCTGCTGCACCCCGGCTGGCTCGCCACGCCCGCCCCGTTCGTGGCCCTCGCGCTCGCTCACGCCCTGCACGTGCTCGGCGGGTTCGGGCTGGCGCTGCCCGGCCGCGGCCGGCTGCAGCTGCGCGCCCTGATCGCGCCGGCACGCCGCTGGCTGGTGGTGCAACTTGTCGCGCAGCCGGTGCTGGCCGCCGCGCTGCTCGTGCAGCACGCGCCGGTGCGCGCACTGCTGCCGGCGTGGGCGGTCGTGATCGTCACGGCGCTGTGCGCCGTCGTGATCGTCGTGCTGCTGCGCCTGCTCGCCGCCCGGCGCTGACCCGGTGGTTCGCCCCGGGCGCAGCCGGCTCCCGGCCCGGTGTCGGAGGCCCCACCTAGACTTGTGCGGTGCCCATCATCCCTGTCGCCAGCACCGGAAACACGTCCGGAAAGCTCAGTGTGCGCGGCGCCCGCGTGCACAACCTCCAGGACGTCGACCTCGACATCCCGCGCGACGCCCTCGTCGTGTTCACCGGCCTGTCCGGGTCGGGCAAGTCGAGTCTGGCCTTCGACACGATCTTCGCCGAGGGCCAGCGCCGCTACGTCGAATCGCTCAGTGCCTACGCCCGCCAGTTCCTCGGCCAGGTCGACCGTCCCGACGTCGACTTCATCGAAGGGCTGAGCCCGGCCGTCTCGATCGACCAGAAGTCCACCAACCGCAACCCGCGTTCCACGGTCGGCACCATCACCGAGATCCACGACTACATGCGCCTGCTGTGGGCGCGCATCGGCGTGCCGCACTGCCCGGAGTGCGGCGAGGTGATCCAGCGGCAGACCGTGCAGCAGATCGCCGACCAGCTCATGGAGCTGCCCGAGCGCACCCGCTACCAGATCGTGGCGCCCGTGGTCACGCAGAAGAAGGGCGAGTTCGTCGATCTGTTCCGCGAACTCGGCGCCAAGGGCTACGCCCGGGCCGTCGTCGACGGCGAGCTGGTGCAGCTGGCCGAGCCGCCCACCCTGAAGAAGAGCTACAAGCACGACATCGCCGTCGTCGTCGACCGCCTGGTGGCCGGCCCCGACATCCTCGGGCGCGTCACCGACTCGGTCGAGACCGCACTGGGACTCGCGGGCGGCATCATGCAGGTGAACCTCGTCGACGAAGAAGGGGATGCCGCGTGGCAGAGCTTCTCCGAGAAGCTCGCCTGCCCGAACGGGCACCCCCTGCACCTGACCGAGATCGAACCTCGCACCTTCTCGTTCAACGCGCCGTTCGGCGCGTGCCCTGCCTGCTCGGGCCTGGGCACCCGCATGTCGGTGGACGTGGAGCTCATGCTCGGCGACGAGGATCTCTCCATCCGCGAGGGCGTCATCATCCCGTGGACCACCCAGGGCAAGGGACTGTTCCAGTACTATGAGCGGTTGCTCGAAGGGCTGGCCGACGACCTCGGCTTCTCGCTCGACACCCCGTGGCGGATGCTGCCGCAGCGAGTGACCGACGCGGTGCTGCACGGCAAGGACTTCAAGGTCACCGTGCGGTGGAAGAACCGGTATGGCCGCGAGATGCGCTACACGTCCGGGTTCGAGGGCGTGGTCCCCTACATCGAGCGGCAGTACCTGCAGGCCGAGTCCGACACGCAACGGCAGCGCTGGTCGGAGTTCCTGCGCGAGGTGCCCTGTCCGGTGTGCGACGGCGACCGGCTCAAGCCCGAGGTGCTCGCGGTCAAAGTGCACGGTCGCTCCATCGCCGAGGCATCCCGGCTCAGCCTCGCCGAGGCGCAGGAGTACTTCGCGAACCTGCGCCTGACCGAGCGCGAGGCCAAGATCGCCGCGCAGGTGCTGCGCGAGATCCGGGTGCGGCTCGACTTCCTCATCCAGGTCGGTCTGAACTACCTCAACCTGGGCCGCTCGGCCGGGTCGCTGTCGGGCGGTGAGGCGCAGCGCATCCGGCTGGCCACCCAGATCGGATCCGGCCTGACCGGGGTGCTCTACGTGCTCGACGAGCCCTCGATCGGCCTGCACCAGCGTGACAACCGCCGGCTCATCGAGACGCTGCTCACCCTGCGCGACCTGGGCAACACGCTCATCGTCGTCGAGCACGACGAAGAGACCATCCACGCCGCCGACTGGATCGTCGACATCGGGCCCCGCGCGGGCGTGGACGGCGGCACCGTCGTGCACTCCGGGCCGCTGGACGCGCTGCTGGCCGAGCGGGCCTCGCTCACCGGCGACTACCTGTCGGGGCGGCGCGAGATCGCGGTGCCCGAGCGGCGTCGCCGCATCGACAAGAAGCGACGGCTCTCGGTGGTCGGCGCCCGCGAGAACAATCTCAAGAACGTCACCGTCGACTTTCCGCTCGGCGTGATGACCGCCGTCACCGGCGTCAGCGGGTCGGGCAAGTCGTCGCTGGTCAACGACATCCTCTACCAGGTGCTGGCCGCACGCCTGAACGGCGCCCGCACCGTGCCCGGAAAGCACACCCGCGTCACCGGCCTCGACGACCTCGACAAGGTCGTGCACGTCGACCAGGCCCCGATCGGGCGCACACCCCGGTCGAACCCCGCCACCTACACCGGCGTGTTCGATCGCATCCGCACCCTGTTCAGCGAGACCCCCGAGGCCAAGGCGCGCGGCTACCGGCCGGGACGGTTCAGCTTCAACGTCAAGGGCGGCCGGTGCGAGGCGTGTTCGGGGGACGGCACCATCAAGATCGAGATGAACTTCCTGCCCGACGTGTACGTGGACTGCGAGGTCTGCCACGGCAAGCGGTACAACCGTGACACCCTCTCGGTGCACTACAAGGGCAAGAACATCGCCGAGGTGCTCGAGATGCCCATCAGCGAGGCGGCGGAGTTCTTCGAACCGATCCAGGCCATCCACCGTTACCTGCGCACCCTCGTCGACGTCGGCCTCGGCTACGTGCGGCTGGGGCAGTCCGCCACCACCCTGTCGGGCGGCGAGGCGCAGCGGGTCAAGCTCGCCACCGAGCTGCAGCGGCGGTCGAACGGCCGGTCGGTGTACGTCCTCGACGAGCCGACGACCGGGCTGCACTTCGAAGACGTCGCCCGCCTGCTCGAGGTGCTGAACGGCCTGGTCGACAAGGGCAACACCGTGATCGTCATCGAGCACAACCTCGACGTGATCAAGTCGGCCGACTGGATCATCGACCTCGGCCCCGAGGGCGGGTCCGGCGGCGGCACCATCGTGGCCTGCGGCACGCCGGAGCAGGTCGCCCGGGCCGACGGATCGCACACCGGTGTGTTCCTCGCCGAGATCCTCGGCGAAAACCGGCAACGCAAGGCGGGCTGACCACACCCCGATGGCCGATCAGCTCGCGTACAAGCCCCGGAACGGAGAGATCCCCACCGAACCGGGCGTCTACCGCTTCCGTGACCGCGACCGCCGCATCCTCTACGTCGGCAAGGCGAAGAACCTGCGTGCGCGGCTGTCGAACTACTTCGCCCCGCTGCACACCCTGCACGAGCGCACCCGGCGGATGGTCACCACCGCGGCATCCGTGGAATGGACCGTCGTCGGCAGCGACGTCGAGGCGTTGCAGCTGGAGTACATGTGGATCCAGGAGTTCAAACCGCCGTTCAACGTCCGGTACAAAGACGACAAGTCGTACCCGTACCTGGCGGTGACCCTGGCCGACGAAGCCCCGCGCGTGCTGGTCACCCGCAACCACAACATCCGCGGCGCCAAGTACTTCGGGCCCTACCCCAAGGTGTGGGCGGTGCACGACACCATCGACCTGATGATCAAGGTGTTCCCCATCCGCACCTGCTCGGACGCGTCGTACCGCAAGGCGATGGCCACCGGCCGGCCGTGCTTTCCCGGGCAGATCGGCCGCTGCGGCGGCCCGTGCTCGATGACCGTCACGATCGACGAGCACCGCGCGATCGTCGACGACTTCGTCGCGTTCCTCTCCGGCGGAGACGAGCGCTTCCGCCGCGATCTGACCCGGCGCATGAACGCGGCCGCGGCGGCGATGGACTACGAATCGGCCGCCGTCTACCGTGACAAGCTGCAGGCGATCGACGCGGTGCTCAGCCGCAGCGCCCTCGTGCTCTCACCCGACATGGACGCCGACCTGTTCGGCATCGCCGAAGACGAGCTGGCCGCCGCCGTGCAGCACTTCGTGGTGCGGGGCGGCCGGGTGCGCGGTGTGCGTGCCACCACCATCGAGAAGGAGCTCGACATCTCGGGCGCCGAACTGGTCGACCAGGTGCTGCAGCGGGTGTACGGCGACGCGGCGTCGGCCGACATCCCGCGGCAGATCCTCGTGCCGCACCTGCCCGAGGACGCCGCCGAGCTGCAGACATGGCTGAGCGGGCGGCGTGGGCGCAAGGTCACGATCGCCGTCGCGCAGCGGGGACGCAAGGCCGAACTGATGAAGACGGCCACCCGCAACGCCCAGCAGGCGCTCATGCTGCACAAGACCCGCCGCACCAGCGACTACGTCGCCCGCACCCAGGCGCTCACCGACCTGCAGGAGGCACTCGGGCTGGCCGAGGCGCCGTTGCGCATCGAGTGCTTCGACATCTCGCACCTGTCGGGCACCAACGTGGTCGCCTCGATGGTGGTCTTCGAAGACGGCCTGCCGCGCAAGGACCAGTACCGGTCGTTCACCGTCACCGACACCACCGACGACACCGACTCGATGCACCAGGTGCTCACCCGACGGCTGGCCCGCCTCGACGACCCGCACGAGACGGATGCCGTCGACTCCGGCACCAAACGGCGGTTCTCGTACCCGCCGCAGCTGCTGGTGGTCGACGGCGGGCAGCCGCAGGTGGCCGCCGCCGCCCGCGCGCTGACCGAGACCGGGCACACCGAGATCGCCCTGTGCGGCATCGCCAAGCGGCTCGAAGAGGTGTGGCTGCCCGACCAGGACTATCCGGTGATCCTGCCGCGCACCTCCGAGGCGCTCTACCTGCTGCAGCGGCTGCGCGACGAGGCGCACCGGTTCGCGATCACCCATCAGCGCAAGCGCCGCAAGCGCGACATCACCACGGTGCTCGCCGAGGTGCCGGGGCTCGGCCCGGCGCGCATCCGCGCCCTGCTGCGGCACTTCGGCTCGGTCGCCGCGCTGCGGCAGGCCACCCCCGAGCAGATCGCCGAGCTGCCCGGCATCGGCCCGACCCTGGCCGCGGCCGTGCACGGCCACTTGGCGCAGAGCTGACCGGCCTCGCTAGGCTGGAGCCGACAGGAGCGGGGGAGGCCATGGCCGACGGCGAGCACACGACCGGCGAGATCCTGATCGTCACCGGCATGTCCGGCGCGGGACGCTCCACCGTCGCGAACGCGCTCGAAGACATGGGCTGGTACGTCGTCGACAACCTGCCGCCGCAGATGCTTCGGCCTCTGCTCGACCTGTCGGGACTGGCCGGCGGCGCACTGCCGCGGGTGGCGGCGGTCGTCGACGTGCGCGGCGGGAGCCTGTTCACCGAACTGCCCGAGGTCACCCGGGCGCTGCGCGGCGCCCGACAACAGCTGCGGGTGGTGTTCCTGGATGCCTCCGACGACGTGCTGGTGCGTCGCTACGAGGCGGTGCGGCGCCCGCATCCGCTGCAGGAGGACGGCACCATCGTCGACGGCATCCGCCGCGAACGGGGGCGGCTGGCCTCCATCCGCGAGAGCGCGGACGTGGTCATCGACACCAGCGACTTCAACATCCACCAGCTCGCGAGCCACGTCGTGGAGCTGTTCAGCGAGAGCGGCGCGGCCCGGCACACGCTCACGATCCTCAGCTTCGGCTTCAAGTACGGGCTGCCCGTCGACGCCGACATGGTCGCGGACATGCGGTTTCTGCCCAACCCGTACTGGGAGGACGACCTGCGTGCGCTCACCGGCGAGGACGCCGCGGTGCGCGAGTTCGTGCTCGCCCAGGCCGGCGCGGCCGACTTCCTGGACGCCTACACCGCCGCGGTGACCCCGGTGCTGGAGGGCTACCAGCGCGAGAACAAGCGCCACAGCGTGATCGCCATCGGCTGCACCGGCGGCAAGCACCGTTCAGTGGCGATGGCCGCCGAGCTCGGCGCGCGACTGTCCGCGGTGCCCGGGGTCGCGGTGCGCGTCATGCACCGGGACCTGGGCCGCGAGTAGCACGGGTAGGCTAGGTGGCCGTCCCGCCGTTCGATTCCCCGAGGAGAGCCGTGCCGCTGACCGCCGACGTGAAGGCAGAGCTGACCGCCGTGCGCGACCCGCGACCCAGCGCGCGCGTCGCCGAGCTCACCGCGCTGCTGCGGTTCTCGGGCGGACTGCACTCCATCGCCAACCGGGTCGCCGTCGAGGCGGAACTGGACTCCGAAGTGCTCGCCACGCGGGTGGCCCGTGAACTGATGGAGCTGTACGGGGTGCGTCCCGGGCTCGTCCAGGTGCAGGCATCCGGTGCCCCCGGCGGCGCACGCTACGCGGTGCGCGTGATCGAAGGCGGCGAGACCCTCGCCCGGCAGACGGGCCTGCTCGACCAGCGCCGCCGCCCGGTGCGCGGCCTGCCCAACCGGCTCACCACCGGGTCGCGGCCCGACCTTGCGGCGGTGTGGCGCGGTGCGTTCCTGGCGGCCGGTTCGCTCAGCGACCCCGGCCGTTCGGCGGCGCTGGAGATCTCCTGCCCGTCGTCCGAAGCGGCCATGGCGCTGGTCGGCGCCGGGCACCGGCTGGGCGTGGCCGCCAAGGCGCGCGAGGTCCGCGGCATCCCGCGGGTGGTCGTGCGCGACGGCGAGGCCATCCGCGCGGCGCTGGCCGCCATGGGCGCCGTGCAGGCGGCCGCCGCCTGGGACCGGATGCGGCAGCGGCGCGAGGTGCGGGCGGGCGTGAACCGCCTGGTGAACTTCGACGACGCCAACCTGCGCCGCTCCGCGCAGGCCGCGGTCGCCGCGTGCGCCCGCGTCGAGCGTGCGCTCGAGATCCTCGGCGACGAGGTGCCCGACCACCTGCGCGAGGCCGGCCGGCTGCGGTTGGAACACCGCGACGCCAGCCTGGACGAGCTCGGTCACCACGCCGACCCGCCGCTGACCAAGGACGCGGTGGCCGGCCGCATCCGCAGGCTCCTGGCGATGGCCGACAAGAAGGCGGAACTGGACGGGATCCCGGGCACCGAATCGGCTGTTCCCGTCGACTGATCGGAACGGTCGATCGGGAAGCATGCCCCGGCCGGTGACGTTGGCCCTCAGTAGGATGAAGACGTCACCCTCGCTGCACCGGGGAGCGAGACCGCTTCCGCGATCGGTGCCGCGCCGACAGGAAGAAGAGAACATGGCGATCTACACGTTGCCCGACCTCCCGTACGATTACGCGGCGCTCGAGCCGCACATCAGCGGCAAGATCATGCAGCTGCACCACGACAAGCACCACGCCGCGTACGTCGCCGGTGCGAACACGGCGCTCGAAAAGCTCGCCGAGGCGCGCGAGTCGGGGGACCTCGGTGCGGTCAACAAGCTCGAGAAGGACCTCGCGTTCAACCTCGGCGGCCACGTCAACCACTCCATCTTCTGGACCAACCTGTCGCCGGACGGCGGCGGGCAGCCCGAGGGCGAGCTGAAGGCGGCCATCGACGAGTTCTTCGGTGGGTTCGAGAAGTTCCAGGCCCACTTCACCGCCGCCGCCACCGGCATCCAGGGCTCGGGCTGGGCCGTGCTCAGCTGGGACCCGATCGGGGCGCAGCTGATCATCCAGCAGCTGTTCGACCAGCAGGGCAACACCGCCCAGGGCACCATCCCGCTGTTCCAGCTGGACATGTGGGAGCACGCGTTCTACCTCGACTACCTCAACGTCAAGGCGGACTACGTCAAGGCGGTGTGGAACATCGCGAACTGGCAGAACGTGCAGCAGCGGTTCGACACAGCGCGCGAGAAGACCGCGGGCCTGCTGGTACTGTCATAGCCAGTGCGGGCGTCCCGGCGGGATGACCGCCGGGACGCCGTTGTCCCTTCGTGAAGAATCCGCGCATTCGCGCACAACCACAGGGAGATATTCCGTGACCGTCAAGATCGGAATCAACGGCTTCGGCCGCATCGGACGCAATTTCCTCCGAGCCGCACTCGCGCAGGGAGCTGACCTCGACCTGGTCGCCGTCAACGACCTCACCGACAACAAGACGCTCGCCGACCTGCTGAAGTACGACTCGGTGGGCGGACGGCTCGGCCGCGAGGTCAGCTACGACGCCGACGGCATCACCGTCGGCGACACCGCGATCCGCGTGTTCGAAGAGCGCGACCCGGCCAACCTGCCCTGGGGCGAGCTCGGCGTCGACATCGTCATCGAGTCCACCGGCCGGTTCACCAAGGCCGCCGATGCCGCCAAGCACATCGCCGGCGGAGCCAAGAAGGTCATCATCTCGGCCCCCGGCACCGACGTGGACGGCACGTTCGTGATGGGTGTGAACGAAGACACCTACGACCCGGCCACGATGAACGTCATCTCCAACGCGTCGTGCACCACCAACTGCCTGGCGCCGCTGGCCAAGGTCTTCAACGACGCGTTCGGCATCGAGCGCGGGTTCATGATGACCGCGCACGCCTACACCGCCGACCAGAACCTGCAGGACGGTCCGCACAAGGACCTGCGCCGCGCCCGCGCCGCCGCGATCAACATCGTGCCCGCCTCGACCGGTGCCGCCAAGGCCATCGGCCTGGTGCTGCCCGAGCTCAACGGCAAGCTCAGCGGCTCGTCGTACCGGGTTCCGGTGCCCACCGGCTCGATCGTCGACCTCACCATCGTCACCGGCCGCGACGGGCTCACCGTCGACGAGATCAATGCCGCCTACCGGGCTGCGGCCGCCGAGGGGCGCCTGGCCGGCTACCTGCAGTACACCGAGGACCCGATCGTCTCCAGCGACATCCAGCTGAACCCGCATTCGTCGATCTTCGACTCCGAGCTGACCAACGTCAGCGGCACCCTCGCCAAGGTGTCGGGCTGGTACGACAACGAGTGGGGCTACTCGAACCGCCTGGTCGACCTCACCGAGTACGTCGCGGAGCGCCTCTGACATGGCACTGCGCACCATCGCGTCGCTGGGCCCGCTCACCGGCCGCCGCGTCATCGTCCGTTGTGACCTGAACGTCCCGCTGGACGACGGCGTCATCACCGACGACGGTCGCGTGCGTGCGTCCCTTCCCACGCTGAACCGGCTCATCCACCAGGGCGCACGCGTCGTGGTCTGCTCGCACCTGGGCAGACCCGGCGGCGTTCCCGACCCGGCGTACAGTCTCGCCCCGGTCGCGCAGCGCCTGAGCGAACTGCTCGGCACCCCGGTCGCGTTCGCGCGCGACACCGTCGGGGAGTCGGCCCAGGAGGCGGTGGCAGCCCTGTCGGACGGCGACGTCGCGGTGATCGAGAACCTGCGGTTCAACCCGGGTGAGACCGCGAAGGACGACGCGACCCGACGCGCGTTCGCGCAGCAGCTGGCCGGGCTCGGCGACGCGCTGGTCTCGGACGGCTTCGGCGTCGTGCACCGCAAGCAGGCCAGTGTCTACGACCTCGCCGAGATCGTGCCGTCGGCGGCCGGGCTGCTCATTGAGAAGGAGGTCGACGTGCTCGACCGCCTGACCGAGAATCCGCAGCGGCCGTACACGGTCGTGCTGGGCGGCTCCAAGGTCAGCGACAAGCTCGGGGTGATCGAGCACCTGCTGCCCCGGGTCGACAAGCTGCTGGTCGGTGGCGGCATGATGTTCACGTTCCTGGCCGCGCAGGGCCACAAGGTGGGCAAGAGCCTGCTCGAGCAGGACCAGCTGGACACCGTCCGCCGCTACATCGACACCGCCCGCGATCGGGGGATCGACCTGGTACTGCCGGTGGATGCGGTGGTCGCGGCATCCTTCGACGCGTCGGCCGACCACGTGGTGGCCGCCGCGGACGCGCTCGAAGACACCCCGTTCGGCGCCGACGGGCTGGGGCTGGACATCGGACCGCGCACCGCGGAGCTGTTCGCCGACGCGATCCGCTCCAGCACCACGGTGTTCTGGAACGGGCCGATGGGCGTGTTCGAGATGCCGGCGTTCGCCGCCGGCACGAAGGCGGTCGCGCAGGCGCTCACCGAGGTCGACGGCCTGTCGGTGGTCGGCGGGGGAGACTCCGCCGCCGCGGTACGGCAGCTGGGCTTTTCGGACGACCGGTTCGGGCACATCTCGACCGGCGGAGGCGCCAGCCTGGAATTCCTCGAGGGCAAGACGCTGCCCGGACTGGAGGTGCTCGGATGGGAGCAGTGACCGAGACGGCGCTCGCGCGCCGCACGCCGCTGATCGCCGGCAACTGGAAGATGAACCTCGACCACCTGCAGGCGGTGGCACTGGTGCAGAAGCTGCACTGGACGCTCAAGGACGCCAAGCACGAGTCGGATTCGGTCGAGGTCGCCCTGTTCCCCCCGTTCACCGACCTGCGCACCGTGCAGACGCTGCTCGACGCCGACAAGATCCCGTTCGCACTGGGCGCGCAAGACCTGTCCGAGCACGACTCCGGTGCGTACACCGGTGAGGTCTCGGGTCAGTTCCTCGCCAAGCTCGACTGCCGGTACGTCCTCATCGGGCACTCCGAGCGGCGCGAGTACCACGCCGAGACCGACGAGGTCGTGGCGGCGAAGGTGAAGGCGGCGATCCGGCACGGGCTCGTGCCGGTGATCTGCGTGGGCGAGACCGCCGACGACCTTGCGCAGCACGGTGCCAGCGCGGTGCCGGTCGCGCAGCTGACTGCGGCGTTGTCGGGGCTGAAGGCGGGCACCGAGGTCGTCGTCGCCTACGAGCCGGTGTGGGCCATCGGGTCGGGGCAGGCTGCGACCCCCGAGCAGGCCCAGGACGTGTGTGCGCGGCTGCGCGAGGTCGTCGCCGACGCGCTCGGCGGCGACGCCGCCGACCGCACCCGTATCCTGTACGGCGGCTCGGTGAAATCGGGCAACATCGCCGGGTTCATGCGCGAGCCCGACGTCGACGGCGCTCTGGTCGGCGGCGCGAGCCTGGTGGCCGACGAGTTCGCCGCGATCATCCGCTACCAGAAGCACGTCGGCGTCTGAGCGTGCGGCGGGGCCCGGCCCCGCCGCATCCTCTCCCGTATACTTGACCGGTACTCGAGCACTGGGCGGCCCGCCGGGCCGCCGCGAAAGGCGAAGCGTGGAAATCCTGGAGTTCGTCCTGCAGGTGGTGCTGGGCATCACCAGCCTGCTGCTGACCCTGCTGATCCTGCTCCACAAGGGGCGCGGCGGCGGTCTGTCCGACATGTTCGGTGGCGGCATGAGCTCCTCGCTCGGGTCTTCGGGACTGGCCGAGCGCAACCTGAACCGGTTCACCGTGGTGCTGGCGCTCGTCTGGTTCATCGCGATCGTGGCACTCGGCCTGATCACGAAGCTGCAGGGGATCTGACATGGCCGCCGGAGGCAACGCGATCCGTGGCACCCGCGTCGGTGCCGGTCCGATGGGCGAGCAGGACCACGGCTTCCACGCGGAGCGCATCGCCGTCTCGTACTGGGACGCGCTGGGGAACGAGACCGTCCGCTACTTCGCCGCCGGGATCCCCGACGAAGAGATCCCCGACATCATCGACTCGCCGCACTCCGGACTTCCCGCCGGTCGCGACAAAGAGAACCCGCCCGAGGTCGCCAAGGCCGAGCCGTACAAGACGCACCTGGCCTATGTGAAGGAACGGCGCACCGACGAAGAGGCCGAGGCCCTGCTCGACGACGCGCTGCGTCAGCTGCGCGAGCGTCGCGGCCAGTGAGCGCGGCGACGGGTCAGTAGGACCCGTCGATGAGCTCCGGCGGCACCTGTGCGGCCGCGGCCTCGTCGACGAAGAAGACCGTGCGGCGCCGGCCCTTGGCACCGGCGGCCGGCACGCTGTGATAGCTGGCACCGGCCAGCGCCAGCCCCAGGGCGGATGCCTTGTCGGTGCCGGCGAGTACGAGCCACACCCGCTTCGAGGAGTTGATCACCGGGCGGGTGAGGGTGATCCGCTGCGGCGGCGGCTTCGGCGAGTCGAGCACCGGCACCGCGGCGCGGTCGGTGATGCGGATCTCGGGCCGGTCGGGGAACAGCGACGCGATGTGCGCGTCGGGGCCCACGCCGAGGAAGCAGATGTCGAACGACGGCCACGGTCCCGTGATGTAGCCCGTGGCCGCAGTCGCGGTGGGGCCGTACCCGGCGAGCTCGGCGGCGTAGTCGGCGGCGCCCTGCTCGATGGTGCGCCCCTGGTCGCTGGCGGCCATCCGGTGCACATTGCCGGCCGGGATGTCGATGGCGCGCAGCAGTGCCGTGTCGGCCGCGACGTCGTTGCGGTCGGACGAGTCGGCCGGCACGAACCGTTCGTCGCCCCACCACACGTGCACGAGCGACCAGTCGATGCGATCCCGTTGCGGGTGGGCGGATGCCGCGGCCAGCACGGCGGTGCCCATGCCGCCGCCGGTCAGGCACAGGTGCACGGTCTTGCCGGCACGCACCCGCTTTGCGATCCGGTCGTAGAGCCGGTCGGCGACCGCGCGGGCCACCGCATCCGGGTCGGGCCCGATCACGACCCGCTTTCCCGCCGTCTCAGTCATCTCGCTCCGCGTCATCTCGCTCCGCGTCATCTCGCCGCCGGTCCTCCCCGTCGAGGTGCAGCAGGTCCCAGCCTTGCGAGATGACCCGACCATACAGCAGGTCGGGGTCGAGGCTGCGCAGTTCCTCCGCGAGGCACTCGCGCAGTGTGCGGCGCGGGAATGCCAGTTCGTGCGAGGGTTGACCGGGCTGGGTGAGCACCGCGACGCCGGGCTCGGGGCGCTCCAGCAGGATGTCGCCGCTTGCCCGGGTCAGCCGCACCGACTTGATCCCGTGTGCCCACTCGGAGGCGTCCATGTACGTCCACGCCACCGGCGCGTCCAGCTTCAAGCGCAGCCACGCGGCCAGGAACGCGGTCGAGGGGGAGTCCGCCGCCCCGCGCACCTCGACGGCCGTGACCGGCTCGTACGGTGGCTGGTCGAGCACGGCGGCCAGCTGCTCGCGCCAGTGCGTCACGCGCGTCCACGCGAAGTCGGTGTCACCGGGGGCGTAATGCCCGGCCAGGCCCGCGACCCACGCCGCCGGGTCGGGCTGGGTCGCGGCATCCGTGATGCGACGCTGGGCGATGCGGCCGATCGAGGACCGTGACGGTTGGGTGGGAGTCTCGCGCGGCCACCACGCCACCACCGGGGCGTCAGGTAGCAGCAGCCCGGTGACCAGGCTCTCGGAGTTGTTGCCGGCCGCGCCGTACGCGCGCAGCACGATGACCTCGCTGGCCCCGGCGTCGCCGCCGACACGGATCTCGGCGTCCAGGCGCGGGTCGGTGTCGGCGCCGGGCCCGTGCGGGTCGCTCATCAGCACGATGACGCGCATGGGATGCTCGCGGGAGGCGTCGTTCGCGGCCTCGATGACCTCTTCTTCGGCGCCGTGCCGGGTGAGGATGATGAGCGTCAACACGCGGCCGAGCGCGACCGCGCCGCCCTCCTCACGGACGCTGACCAGCGCCTTGGCGATCTTGCTGACGGTGGTGTCGGGCAGGTCGATGATCACGGGCGCCTCCAGGTGCGGCCGTCGCGGGCGAGCAGTTCGTCGGCCGATCGCGGCCCCCAGCCACCGGGCGTGTACTGCTCGAGCGGTCCGCCCTGCTGCGCCCAGAACCGTTCGATCGGGTCGAGGATCTTCCAGCTGAGCTCGACCTCTTCGTGTCGGGGGAACAGCGGCGGGTCGCCCAGCAGCACGTCGAGGATGAGCCGCTCGTACGCCTCGGGGCTCGCCTCGGTGAACGCGTGTCCGTAGCCGAAGTCCATGGTCACATCGCGCACCTGGGTGCCCGCGCCGGGCACCTTGGAGCCGAACCGGATGGTGACGCCCTCGTCGGGCTGCACCCGGATCACCAGGGCGTTCTGGCCGAGACCGGAGGTCTGGCTGCGGCTGAACAGATGCTCGGGCGCCCGTTTGAACACCACCGCGATCTCGGTGACGCGGCGGCCGAGCCGCTTGCCGGTGCGCAGGTAGAACGGCACATCGGCCCAGCGCCGGGTGTTGATGCCGAGCTTGATCGCCGCGTACGTCTCCGTCGTCGAGTTCGGGTCCATCCCCTCCTCGTCGAGGAAGCTGCGCACCTTCTCACCGCCCTGCCAGCCGCCGCCGTACTGGCCGCGCGCGGTCGCCCGTGCCAGATCGGCGGGCAGGGTGACCGCGGCGAGCACCTTCTCCTTCTCGGCCCGCAGGTCACGGGCGTCGAACGAGATCGGCTCCTCCATGGCGGTGAGGGCCAGCAGCTGCAGCAGGTGGTTCTGGATGACGTCGCGGGCCGCGCCGATGCCGTCGTAGTAGCCGGCCCGGCCCCCGACGCCGATGTCTTCGGCCATCGTGATCTGCACGTGGTCGACGTAGTTGCGGTTCCAGATCGGCTCGTACAGCTCGTTCGCGAACCGCAACGCGAGGATGTTCTGGACGGTCTCCTTGCCCAGGTAGTGGTCGATGCGGAAGATCGAGTCGGCCGGGAACGCGCTGCGCAGGGCGCTGTTGAGTTCGCGCGCCGACGCCAGGTCGTGGCCGAACGGCTTCTCGATCACGACGCGACGCCACCGGTCGGGCTGGTCGGCGGTGTCGTCGACCAGGCCCGAACTCTTCAGCTGCTCGGCCACGGTGGCGAACGCCTTCGGCGGGATCGACAGGTAGTACGCGTGGTTGCCCATCGTGCCACGCTCGACGTCGAGTCGTTCGACGGTCTCACGCAGCCGGCGGAACGCGTCGGGGTCGTCGAACTCGCCCGAGACGAACCGGATGCCCTGCAGCAGCTGACGCCAGGTCTCTTCGCGGAACGCGGTGCGGGCGTTCTGTTTGACGGCCTCGTACACCACCTGCGCGAAGTCCTGGTCGGCCCAGTCGCGGCGGGCGAACCCCACCAGGGCGAATCCCGGCGGCAGCAGGCCCCGGTTGGCCAGGTCGTACACCGCCGGCATGAGCTTCTTGCGCGACAGGTCGCCGGTCACCCCGAAGATGACCAGGGCGCTCGGGCCGGCGATGCGGTTCAGACGGCGGTCGTCGGGGTCGCGCAGCGGATTGCGGTCCCGTGTGATCTGCACGGTCATGGGTGGAAAGCGACTCCTACTGTGCGGCCTCGAACAGGGCGAGCACCTCGGCCTGCGGGTCGGTCAGGGTGAGGGTGACCACGGGGCACCCGCGAGCGGCCAGCACCGCGGCATCCCCTGCCGCCTGTGCGGCGATCAGCTGACCGAACGTGAACGGCAGTCCAGGGATCTGCACGTCGAGGTCGGTGCGCTCGGTGATCTGCAGGAACACCCCGGTCGCGGGCCCGCCCTTGTGGTACTGGCCGGTCGAGTGCAGGAACCGGGGTCCCCAGCCGAACGTGGTGGGCCGGCCGGAATCGGCCGCGACCATTTCGCGCAGCCCCGCCAGTTCGGGCACACGCAGCCGGTCGACGTACGCCTGCACCGCCACGTAGCCGTCGGGGCCGAGCCGGGCCCACAGCGCGTCGAGCACGCCGGCGATGGTGCCGGATGCGGCCAGCGCCGGGTCCGAGACCCGCACCTCGACGCCGTCGACGGTGAACGCCGCCGGCACCGGGTCGGGCCGGCGCTCCAGCAGCTCGCGCGTCGCGGCCTTCGCCGACTCGACGTCGGGCTGGTCGAACGGGTCGATGCCGAGCAGACGCCCCGCGATCGCGACCGCGTACTCCCAGACCACGAACTGGGCGCCCAGCGACCCACTGATCTGGATCTCGTCTTCGGGGCGTTCGAACAGGCGCGGTTCGTCGGCCTCGTCGACCAGGCGCAGCACCTGCAGGTCGGCGGGCCGGCTCTCCAGCTCGGGCGAGACGGGCAGGGCGACGACGGGCAGGATGCCGGTGCCGGCCTTGCCGGTCGACTCCGCCACGAGCTGCTCGATCCAGTCGGGCAGCTGCTCGAGGTGCGTGCCGTCGGCGACCAGCGCCAGCTTGTCACGGCGGTCAGGGCCGCCCGCGATCGCGGCGGCCAGCACCAGGGCCGGGTTCTCGGGGCTGTCGATGGCGACCTCGAGCAGCGTGGCGTCGGCCTCGTCGAGCAGTTCGCCCAGGTCGGCGCCGGCCAGCCCCGACGGCACCAGGCCGAACGCGGTCAGGGCCGAATACCGACCGCCGACGGTCGGGTCGGCGTGGAACACGCGGTAGCCGGCCTCGGTCGCGGCCTGATCCAGTGCGGTGCCGGGATCGGTGACCACCACGATGCGCTCGGCGGGGTCGATGCCGACGTCGCGGAACGCCGCCTCGAACGTGCGGCGGGCGGCATCCGTCTCGACCGTCGTCCCCGACTTCGACGAGACCACGAGGGCGGTCTGGGCCAGGCCCCCGTCCTCGTCGCCGTCAATCGCGGCGAGCACTTCGCCGGGCGCGGTGGTGTCGAGCACCACCAGCGGCACCCCGGCGGTGCGGCAGATGACCTCGGGGGCCAGCGACGAGCCGCCCATGCCGGCCAGCACCACGCGGGTCACCCCGCCCTCGCGCAGCCGGTCGCGCAGCGACTCGATCTCGGCGACCAGCGGGCGCGAGACCGAGACCGCTTGCACCCAGCCCAGGCGCCGGGATGCCTCTGCCTCGGCGTCGGGCCCCCACAGGGTCGGGTCCTGTGCGGTGACGCCCGAGGCGACCAGGTCGGCCACCAACTGCGGCAGGGTGGCCTCGACGGCGGCGCGTGCGTGCCCGCTGACACGGATCTCGAAGCTCACCGGCTGCCGCCCCGGGCCGAGTCCAGCGCGGCGGTGACGGTGTCCTTGAGCTCGTGCCACGAGCCGATGAACTTCTGCACGCCCTCGTCCTCGAGCAGCTGGGTGACGTCGTCGATGTCGACGCCCACCGCGGCCAGGCCGTCCATCACCGCGTGCGCGTCGGCGTAGTTGCCGGTGACGGTGTCGCCGGTGATCACGGCGTGGTCGTACACGGCCTCAAGGGTCTTCTCGGGCATCGTGTTGACGGTGCCGGGCGCGACCAGATCGACCACGTACAGCGTGTCGGGCAGCGACGGGTCCTTCACTCCGGTCGAGGCCCACAGCGGCCGCTGCGGGCGGGCACCGGCATTCAGCAGCGCCTGGGCGCGGTCGGTGGCGAACGTCTGCTCGTACAGCTCGTACGCGAGCCGGGCGTTGGCGACGCCGGCCTTCGATCGCAGCGCGGCCGCGGCATCCGTGCCGATCGCGTCGAGGCGCTTGTCGACCTCGGTGTCCACGCGCGAAACGAAGAACGAGGCCACCGAGTGGATGCGGGACAGGTCCCGGCCGGCGTCACGGGCCTGCTCGAGTCCGGTGAGGTAGGCGTCCATCACCTCGGTGTAGCGCTGCAGCGAGAAGATCAGGGTCACGTTCACCGAGATCCCGGCCGCGATCGACGCGGTGATGGCGGCAAGGCCCGCCTTGGTGGCGGGGATCTTGATGAACGCGTTGTCGCGGTCGACGGCCTGCCACAGCTGCGCGGTCTGCGCGATGGTCGCGTCGGTGTCGTGCGCGAGGTCGGGCGAGACCTCGATCGACACCCGGCCGTCGACGCCGTCGGTGGCCGCGTTCACCGGCTTCATGATGTTGCACGCGTCGCGCACGTCGGTGGTGGTGATCTCGAAGATCGCGTCGTCGGTCGACGCGCCGCGGCCGGCCAGCTCGGCGATCTGGTCCTGGTAGCCCTCGCCGTGGCTGATCGCGCCGGCGAAGATCGTCGGGTTCGTGGTGATGCCGGTGACGTTGCGGTTCGCGATCAGGTCGGCGAGGTTCCCGGTGGTGATGCGGCGCCGCGCGAGGTCGTCGAGCCAGATGCTCACGCCCTGGGCGGCCAGCTGCTGGGTCGGGGTGCTCATGCGTTCTCCTTCAGGGTCTGCCGTGCCGCCTCGACGACGGCGTCGGTGGTGATGCCGAACTTCTCGAACAGCGTCTTGTAGTCGGCCGAGGCGCCGAAGTGCTCGATCGAGACCGAGCGGCCCCGGTCGCCGACAATGCCCCGCCAGGTGAGCGCGATGCCTGCTTCGACCGACACCCGGGCGGTCACCGACGCGGGCAGCACGTGCTCGCGGTAGGCCGCGTCCTGCTCGTCGAACCACTCCAGGCACGGCGCCGACACCACGCGCACGTTCACGCCGTCGGCCTGCAGCCGCTCGCGGGCGGCGAGTGCCAGCTGCACCTCGGAGCCGGTGCCGATGATGATGACGTCGGGGGTGCCGTTCGCGGCCTCGGCGAGGATGTAGGCGCCGCGGGCGACACCGGCCGCCGAGGCGAGCGTGTCGCCGGATGCCTCACCGGTGCCGCGGGCGAAGGTCGGCACGTTCTGCCGGGTCAGCGCGATGCCGGCCGGGCCGCCGTGGCGGCGCAGGATCTGCAGCCACGCCTGCGCGGTCTCGTTGGCGTCGGCCGGGCGCACGACCGACAGGTGGGGGATGGCGCGCAGCGAGGCGAGCTGCTCGATCGGCTGGTGGGTGGGCCCGTCTTCACCGAGCGCGACCGAATCGTGCGTCCACACGAACGTGGACGGGATGTTCATCAGGGCCGCCAGGCGCACCGCGGGCCGCATGTAGTCGCTGAAGATCAGGAACGTGCCGCCGAACGCGCGGGTCGGGCCGTGCAGCGTGATGCCGTTGAGGATCGCGGCCATCGCGTGCTCGCGGATGCCGAAGTGCATCACCCGGCCGTACGGGTTCGCGGTCCACTCGTGCGTCGACCACTCGACCGGGTTGAACGATCCACCGCCGGCGATGGTGGTGTTGTTCGATTCGGCGAGGTCGGCCGATCCGCCCCACAGCTCGGGCATGCGTTCGGCGAGCGCGTTGATCACCTTTCCGGACGCGGCGCGGGTCGAGACATCCGTGCCCGCCTCGAACACCGGAAGCGCCTCTTCGATGCCGTCGGGCAGCTCGTGGGCCTCGAGCCGGTCCAGCAGTGCCTTGCGCTCGGGGTTCGCGGCGGCCCACGCGTCGAACGCCTGCTGCCACTGCGCGTGCTCGGCGGCGCCGCGCTCCAGAAGCGCGCGGGTGTGCTCGAGCACGCCGTCCGGCACGTCGAAGCTGCGCTCGGGGTCGAACCCGAGCACCTTCTTGACGGCGGCGACCTCGTCGGCGCCCAGGGCCGAGCCGTGGATCTTGCCGGTGTTCTGCTTGCCGGGGCTCGGCCAGCCGATGATGGTCTTGAGGATGATGATGGAGGGCCGGTCGGTCTCGCCCTTGGCGGCCTCGATCGCGCGGTACAGTTCGGCGACGTCCTCGACGTACTGGCCGGTCTTCTTCCAGTCCACGGTCTGCACGTGCCAGCCGTAGGCGGCGTAGCGGGCGGCGACGTCCTCGGTGAACGCCACGTTCGTGTCGTCTTCGATGGAGATCTGGTTGGCGTCGTAGATCACCACGAGGTTGCCCAGGCGCTGGTGCCCGGCCAGCGACGACGCCTCGCTGGTGACGCCCTCCTGCAGGTCGCCGTCCGAGGCGATGACGTACACGAAGTGGTCGAACGGCGAGGTGCCCGCCGGCGCGTCCGGGTCGAACAGGCCGCGCTCGTAGCGGGACGCGTAGGCGAACCCGACCGCCGAGGCCAGGCCCTGGCCCAGCGGGCCGGTGGTGATCTCGACGCCGGCGGTGTGCCCGTACTCGGGGTGGCCGGGGGTCAGCGACCCCCAGGTGCGCAGCTGCTCGAGGTCGGCCAGCTCGAGGCCGAAACCGCCCAGGAACAGCTGGATGTACTGGGTGAGCGAGGAGTGCCCGCACGAGAGCACGAACCGGTCGCGGCCGATCCAGTGCACATCGGCCGGGTCGTGCCGCATCACCCGCTGATACAGCAGGTAGGCCGCCGGCGCCAGGCTCATCGCGGTGCCGGGGTGGCCGTTGCCCACCTTCTGCACCGCGTCCGCAGCGAGGACACGCACGGTGTCCACGGCACGCTCATCGATCTCTTCCCAAACCAGATCCGACACGAGGCCGCCTTTCGCAGGTAGGGCGCCCGACAACCGGTCGGCGAAGCGTCGCCACGGCAGGGATTCGGCGCAGGGCGCGCGTGTACGCCCCAGCATAGCGAAGCGACCGGGGCCCGCTCCCTTCGGCGACGGGGGTTGACAGCGGCCGCAGGGGGTGCTCCGCGCTGAGCCGGAACGGCCGGATGCCGTAGACTTGACAGGTTCCCGCGTCGGTTGTCAGGAGGCGATCGCCATCACCACGACGTCACGTGCCCAGGCACGTTCTGCTCGTCC
The DNA here is from genome assembly GCF_000422405.1 of Microbacterium luticocti DSM 19459. GTDB lineage: Bacteria > Actinomycetota > Actinomycetes > Actinomycetales > Microbacteriaceae > Microbacterium > Microbacterium luticocti. The sequence continues at coordinate 62,511 of NZ_AULS01000003.1, read as the reverse complement.
CGCCGGCTCCCGTTCGATCGGCCGCACCGTGCGCGCCTACTTCCAACTCACCAAACCGCGCGTGATGGAACTGCTGCTGGTGACCGCGGTGCCGGTCATGTTCCTCGCCCAGCGCGGCCTGCCGAACCTGTGGCTGGTGGCGGCCACCGTGATCGGCGGGGCGATGTCGGCGGGGTCGGCGGCCTCGTTCAACATGTACCTCGACCGCGACATCGACCAGCACATGCACCGCACCGAGAACCGGCCGTTGGTCACCGGGGAGGTGTCGCCGCGCGGCGCGCTGATCTTCTCGTGGACCCTCGCCGTGCTCTCCACGGTGTGGCTGTGGCTGACCACGAACTGGCTGGCCGCCGTGCTGTCGGCGGTGGCGATCTTCTTCTACGTCGTCATCTACACCATGCTGCTCAAACGCCGCACCGAGCAGAACATCGTGTGGGGCGGCATCGCCGGCTGTTTCCCGGTGCTGATCGGCTGGACCGCAGTGACCGGGTCGCTGGCCTGGGCGCCGTTCGTGCTGTTCGCCGTCGTGTTCCTGTGGACGCCGCCGCACTACTGGCCGCTGTCGATGAAGTACAAGGACGACTACGACGACGTCGACGTGCCGATGCTGGGTGCGACCCGTGACGGCTCGCAGGTGGGGTTGCAGATCATCCTGTACGCCTGGGCGACGGTGGCGTGCTCGCTGCTGCTGATCCCCGTCGGGCACATGGGGCTGGTGTATTCGGTGTCGGCCCTGGTGTTCGGCGGCTGGTTCATCTACGAGTCGCACGTGCTCTACAACCGTGCGGTGCGGGATGCCGGTCCCAAGCCGATGCGTGTGTTCCACGCGTCGATCACCTATCTGACGCTGCTGTTCCTCGCCGTCGCCCTCGACCCGCTGCTGCCGTTCTGAGCCGCGGCGCGGGTCAGTCGGCCGGCTTCTTCAGCGCGAGCACGAGCGCGGTCATGGCCGCGACGGCAAGGCCGGCGAGCACCATGTGCACGCCCACGGCGAGGGCGGGAAGGCCGGTGCGTGCCTGATAGATCCCCACCGGGATCTGCACCACCAGCACGACCAGCAGCAGCACGCCCCAGCGCAGCGTCTGCAGGCGCTGCACGGATGCGGCGGCCACGAGCACGACGACCAGGCCGAACAGCGTGTACCCGGGGATCGAGTGCACGTGCGCGAGGATCTCGGCGCTCGGGCCGTGGCGCACTACGTCGGCGTCGCCGGAGTGCGGGCCGGAGCCGGTGGTCACGATGCCGACCGCGAGCGTGAGCACCAGGAACAGCGAGGTGACGTGCGCCAGGATCGCGTACCAGCGCGGCACCGCGAGGGTGCGCGGCCCGGGCGTCGCATACGCCCGCACCAGGTAGGCGGCCGAGGCGGCCACCAGCACCAGCGTGGCGAAGAAGTGGAAGCCGACGATCCAGGCGTTCAGACCGGTCAGCACGGTGATGCCGCCGACGACCGCCTGGGCGAGCACGCCGGCGACGACGACCACCGCGAGGACGAACAGTTCGCGGCGCTCGCGGCGCATCCGCAGTGTGAGGATCAGCACCGCCAGGGCGGCCAGGCCCACCACCCCGGTCATCAGGCGGTTGCCGAACTCGATGTACGAGTGCAGTCCCATCCCCGCGATCGGCACCAGCGAGTCGGGCGCGCACAGCGGCCACTCGCAGCCCAGCCCCGACCCGGTCAGGCGCACCGCACCGCCGGTGCCGATGATGAGCACCTCGGTGACGAACGAGATCCACGCCGCCACGATCACCCGCCGGTCCACCTGCGCGGGCAGCCACCGCCAGAAGCGGTTGCCCGGGACGGTGGTGCGGTCGGCGGTGGACAGATCGGTGGACACGGATGCCTCCAGCACGGTCCGCCACGCGGGCGGAGCGCCGCCCGGCCCGGGTGTCGGGCGGAACCTATAGAATCGAGGGGTCGGGTGCGCGGCAGGAACGCGGCGCATCACCGACAGTCTAGGCGCGGCGAACGCGCCGCGAAGCGGGCCCGGAAAGCGGCGTCCTCCCTCCAGCACTCCCGTGGAGGAACCGGGACGCCGGGACGGATGACACCGTTGCGGCCCATTGAGGAGAGTGTGTGACGTCATGTCCGATGTGCTGATCGAACGTCCCGAACTCGAAGGCCTCGGAGTCTACGAGTTCGGCTGGCACGACGAGGACGGCGCGGGGGCCAGTGCCCGCCGCGGCCTGTCCGAAGCCGTCGTGCGCGACATCTCGCGGTTGAAGGGCGAGCCGGAGTGGATGCTGAAGACCCGGCTCAAGGGTCTGGCGCTGTTCCAGCGCAAACCGATGCCGACGTGGGGTGCCGACCTCTCCGAGATCGACTTCGAGAACATCAAGTACTTCGTCCGCTCCACCGAGAAGCAGGCCCAGTCCTGGGAGGAGCTGCCCGAGGACATCCGCAACACGTACGAGCGGCTGGGCATCCCCGAGGCCGAACGGCAGCGCCTGGTCGCGGGTGTGGCCGCCCAGTACGAGTCCGAGGTCGTCTACCACCAGATCCGTGAAGACCTGGCCGCCCAGGGCGTCATCTTCCTCGACACCGACACCGCGCTGCGCGAGCGCCCAGAGTTCTTCGAGGAGTACTTCGGCACGATCATCCCGCCCGGAGACAACAAGTTCGCCGCACTGAACACCGCGGTGTGGTCGGGCGGCTCGTTCGTCTACGTCCCCAAGGGTGTGCACGTCGAGATCCCGCTGCAGGCCTACTTCCGGATCAACACCGAGAACATGGGCCAGTTCGAGCGGACCCTGATCATCGCCGACGAAGACTCCTACGTGCACTACATCGAAGGCTGCACCGCGCCGATCTACAAGTCCGACTCGCTGCACTCGGCGGTCGTCGAGATCGTCGTGAAGAAGGGCGCCCGGGTGCGCTACACGACGATCCAGAACTGGTCGAACAACGTGTACAACCTGGTCACCAAGCGGGCGATCGCGCACGAGGGCGCCACCATGGAGTGGGTCGACGGCAACATCGGCTCGAAGGTGACGATGAAGTACCCGTCGATCTACCTCGCCGGTGAGCACGCCAAGGGCGAGACCCTGTCGGTGGCGTTCGCCGGGCCCGGCCAGCACCAGGACGCCGGCGCGAAGATGATCCACCTCGCCCCGTACACGCAGTCGTCGATCATCTCGAAGTCGATCGCGCGCGGCGGCGGCCGCAGCGGCTACCGCGGGGAGGTGCGGGTGGAGCCGAACGCACACCACTCCGCCAACACCGTGCGCTGCGACGCGCTGCTGGTCGACACCATCTCGCGGTCCGACACCTACCCGGCCATCGACATCCGCGTCGACGACGTCGAGCTCGGCCACGAGGCGACGGTGTCGAAGGTCAGCGCCGAGCAGCTGTTCTACCTGCAGTCGCGCGGCGTGCCCGAAGACGAAGCGATGGCGATGATCGTGCGCGGCTTCATCGAGCCGATCGCGCGCGAACTGCCCATGGAATACGCCCTGGAACTGAACAAGCTCATCGAGATGGGCATGGAAGGATCGGTCGGCTAGATGGCGGCCACATCGACAGCGTCCGCGCAGGCATCCGCCGTGCGGACGGAGGACAACCACGCGCACATCGACCCGGCCGCAGCGCTGGGCGGCTACCGGCCCCCGGTGCAGACCCGCTCGGAACGGCCCCGCTCGTACGACCCGGCCGAGTTCGGCGTGCCCACCGGCCGCGAGGTGAACTGGAAGCACACCCCGATGGACCGCATCGCGCCGCTGCTGGACGCGCAGGCCGGCAGCGCGGACGCCGTCACCGTGCGCATCAGCGCGGGTGCGGCCGAGGGCCTGGCCGTCGGCGACGCCCCGCGCGGCAGCGTGTTCGAGCCCGAAGACCTGCCCGCCGCGATCGCCTGGACGAAGGCATCCGTCGCCCGCCACATCGTGGTCGACGGCGAACCCGCCGAACCGATCCTGGTCGAGGTGGTCGGCACCGGCGGGGTCGCGCACGAGCACCTCGTCATCGAGGCGCGGCCAAACGCCCACGGCACCGTGCTGCTGCGCCACTCGGGAAGCGTCGCCCTGGCCGAGAACGTCGAGATCATCGTGGCCGACGACGCGCACCTCGAGGTCGTCAGCGTGCAGGAGTGGCAGGACGACGCGGTGCACCTGGCCGCCCACCAGGCCACCGTCGGGCGCGGCGCCACGCTGCGCCACATCGTGGTGAGCTTCGGCGGCGGCGTGGTGCGGGTGAACCCGAACGTGCGCCTGGCCGGCACCGGCTCGCACGCCGACGTGTACGGCATCGGGTTCTGCGACGCCGACCAGCACCTCGAAAGCCAGGTGTACGTCTTCCACGAGGGCGCCGACACCAGCGCCGACGTGCTCTACAAGAGCGCGCTGCAGGGCGAGTCCGCGCACACCGTCTGGATCGGCGACGTGCTGATCGGCCCGAATGCGGTCGGCACCGACTCGTACGAGGCCAACCGCAACCTGGTGCTCACCGAGGGGGCGCGCGCCGACTCGATCCCGAACCTCGAGATCGAGATCGGCGACATCCGGGGCGCCGGCCACGCCAGCGCCACCGGCCGGTTCGACGACGAGCAGCTGTTCTACCTGCGCTCGCGCGGCATCAGCGAGCACGAGGCGCGTCGCCTGGTGGTGCTCGGGTTCCTCAGCGAGATCGTGCAGCGCATCGGCCTGCCCGAGATCGAGGCCGAGCTGATCGCCGAGATCGAAGGCGAGTTGGCGGCCGGGGCGATGGATGCCGCGGAGGTGGGCGCATGAGCGCATCCCGCGCGTGCGCGCTGGGCGAGCTCGAGCAGGACTCACCGCTGCGCGTGGTCATCGACGACGTGCCCATCTGCATCGTGAAGGACTCCGCCGGCGAGGTGCACGCGATCGGCGATACCTGCACGCACGGCAACATCTCACTGTCCGAGGGCTTCGTCGAGGACGACACGGTGGAGTGCTGGGCGCACGGCTCCCGGTTCTCGCTGCGCACCGGAGCGCCGTTGAACCTGCCCGCCTATGAACCTGTGCCCGTGTACGCCGTCGTCATCGACGGCGACGACGTGCTCATCGACCCGAACGTCACGAAGGAAGTCTGAATGTCAGTCCTGGAGATCCGAGACCTGCACGTGAGCGTGGAGACGGAGGCGGGCGTCACCCCGATCCTCAACGGCGTCACCCTCACCATCCGCACCGGAGAGACCCACGCCATCATGGGCCCGAACGGCTCCGGCAAGTCCACCCTCGCCTACACCATCGCCGGACACCCGAAGTACACCGTCACCGGTGGCACGATCACGCTGGACGGCGAGGACGTGCTGGCGATGACGGTGGACGAGCGGGCCCGTGCCGGCCTGTTCCTGGCCATGCAGTACCCGGTCGAGATCCCGGGCGTGACCGTGACGAACTTCCTGCGGACCGCGAAGACCGCCATCGACGGCGAGGCCCCGGCCGTGCGCACCTGGATGAAGGACATCAAGCAGGCGATGAAGAACCTGCGGATGGACCCGAAGTTCGCGCAGCGCAACGTCAACGAGGGTTTCTCGGGCGGCGAGAAGAAGCGGCACGAGATCCTGCAGCTCGAACTGCTGCGGCCCAAGATGGCGATCCTCGACGAGACCGACTCGGGCCTGGACGTCGACGCACTGAAGATCGTGTCGGAGGGCGTGAACCGTGCCAAGGCCGAGACGAACCTCGGCGTGCTGCTGATCACCCACTACACGCGCATCCTGCGCTACATCCACCCCGACTTCGTGCACGTGCTGGTGCAGGGGCGGGTGGCCGAAGAGGGCGGTCCCGAACTCGCCGAACGGCTCGAGGACGAGGGCTACGACCGGTATCTGACCACGGGTTCCGAGTCGGCGGCCGAGCCCGCCGAGCAGATCGACGCGTAGACTCGGACCATGACCGCGACCCTGTCACCCGAGAAGTACGACGAGGTCACCGAGGCGCTCAAAGACGTGATGGACCCCGAGCTGGGGATCAACGTCGTCGACCTCGGACTCATCTACGATCTCGCGTGGGACGACGAGAACGACGCGCTGGTCATCCACATGACGCTCACCAGCGCGGGATGTCCGCTCACGGACGTCCTCGAGGAGCAGACCGCCCAGGCGCTGGATGCGGTCGTCGACCGGTTCCGCATCAACTGGGTGTGGATGCCGCCGTGGGGGCCGGAGCGGATCACCGACGACGGCCGCGAGATGATGCGCGCCCTCGGCTTCGCGATCTGACCGACCGGTCCGCGATCTGACCTGCCCCGCCGTCACGCCTCGGCGCGGCCGAGCCGCCAGTACCCCATGAAGGCGACTGCGCGCCGGTCGACGCCGTGGTCGGCGACCAGGTGTCGGCGCAGCTGTCTGATCGCCCCGGCCTCGCCGGCCAGCCACGCGTACAGCGGCGCGCTGCGCAGGGCCGCCCCGCCGCGGGCGGTGCGCGGCACCTCCCAGAGCAGGCCGCCGTCGATGTCGACCTCTTCGACCTCGCTACCCCGGCCCGGCGGCACCAGCGCGGCCGCGGCCTCCTGCACCGCCGGCACCAGGTGTGTGTGCCGTGCGCCGTGGGCCCGTGCTGCCACCCGGTAGGTGAAACCGGGGTGGTGCGGCAGGTAGCCGACGTCGTCGGGGTGCGGCACCTCGACGACCACGATGCCACGGGCATCGGCCGGCACCTGTTCGAGGATCGCCGCGATCGCCGGCGCGGCGGTCTCGTCGCCGGCGAGCAGATAGGCGCCGGTGTGCGCCGGCGGCACGAAATCGACACCGAAGCTCACACCGTTGTGCGGTTCGGCGGGACCGAGGATCAGCACCTCGTCGCCGACGCCGGCACGGGCGATCCACGCCGACGCCGGCCCGATCACCTCGTGGGCGACCATGTCGACGTCCAGCTCCGGGATGCCACGGCGCACCGCCCGGGTCGTGTAGGTGCGGAACGGGGGACGGGCGTCGGCGTCCATGCGTCGCCACACGTCGTACCAGTCGTCGCCGGTCGGCATCGCTTCCAGCGCGGCGGCGGAGGCGGGGAAGACGATCTTGATCCGCTGGTCGAAGCCCGGGTCGGCGAACCCGGCCAGCTCGGGTCCGGTGAACGTGAAGCGGCGAAAACTCGGCGTCAGATCGGTGACCGCGCCCACCCGGGCGCGGAAGAAGCGGTACCCGCTCATCGGGCACCTTCCGTGCAGGCATTCTCACGCACGTGGTGCCGCCCGCGCGGCAGCACGATCGGGGCTCCTGAGACCGGGTCGGCGATCACCGCACAGTCCAGATCGAATACCTCGCGGATGAGCGTGGTGGTGACCACGTCGGCGGGGGCGCCGGATGCCACCACCCGGCCGTCGCGCATCGCGAACAGGTGGTCGGCGTACCGGGCGGCCAGGTTCATGTCGTGCAGCACCATCACGATGGTCGTCCCGTTGCGACGGTTCAGATCGGTGAGCAGGTCGAGCACCTCGACCTGGTGGGCCACGTCGAGGAACGTGGTCGGCTCGTCCAGCAGCAGGATGTCGGTCTGCTGCGCCAGGGCCATCGCGATCCACACCCGTTGACGCTGCCCGCCCGACAGTTCGTCGACGCAGCGGTCGGCCAGCTCGGCGGTGCCGGTGGCCTCCAGCGCCTGCGCCACCACCTCATCGTCGTGCGCGCTCCACCGTGCCAGCAGTCGCTGGTGCGGCTGACGGCCGCGTCCGACCAGGTCGGCGACGGCGATGCCCTCGGGCGCGACGGGGCTCTGCGGCAGCAGGCCGAGCGTGCGCGCGAGCTGTTTCGTGGGCCGACGGTGCAGCGGCTCGCCGTCCAGCAGCACCTCACCGGCGCGCGGCGCCAGCAGGCGGGCCAGGGCGCGCAGCAGGGTGGACTTGCCGCAGCCGTTCGCGCCGATCACGGCGGTGATGGCCCCGGCGGGAACGTCCAGGTCGATCTCGTGCACGACCACCCGGTCGCCGTAGGCGAGGGTGAGGTCGGCGGCACGCAGAGTGTGCGAGACGGTCACAGCGATGCTCCCGATCGGTTGAGGCGGATCAGCAGGAAGACGAGGAACGGCGCGCCGAGCACGCCGGTGACCACGCCCACGGGGTAACGGCCCTCGAACGCGAACCGGCCGACCAGGTCCGCCACCGTCACCAGCAGCGCGCCCACCAGGCCCGATGCCGCCGGCAACGCCGTGGACGGGCCGACCAGACGCACCGCGATCGGGCCCGACATGAACGCGACGAACGCGATCGGGCCGGCCGCCGAGGTCGCCACCGCCAGCAGCGTGACGGCGGCGATCAGGGCGAGGATGCGGGTGCGCCCGGTGCGCACGCCCAGCCCGGTGGCGGTGTCGTCACCGAGCCGCAGCGTGCCGAGCGCCCGGGACTGCGCCAACAGCAACGGCACGAGCACCACGGATGCCACCGCCAACGGCACGATCGACGGCCAGGCGGCCGCGTTCAGGCTGCCGGTGAGCCAGCGCGTGGCCGCCTGCAGGTCCCATGCGGCGGCGCGCGAGAGCACCCAGGTGGTGACGCTTGTCAGCATCGCGCCGACGCCGATGCCGATGAGGATCAGCCGGGTGCCGGCGAATCCGCCCCGGTGGGCCAGCAGGTAGATGGCGGCGGCGGTGATCAGGGCCCCTGCCACGGCGAGCAGCGACACGGCGGCCGGTTGCAGCGAGAACAACACGATGCCCGCCACCGCGGCCGCACCGGCGCCGGCGCTGATGCCGATCACATCGGGCGAGGCGAGCGGGTTGCGCAGCATGGTCTGGAACGTGACCCCCGCCAGCCCGAACGCCAGGCCCGACAGCACCGCCAAACTCGCGCGCGGCAGCCGCAGGTCGCCGACCGTGAACGACGCACCCGGCACGGCCTGACCGGCCAGCACCCGCAGCACCTCGTCGGGGGAGTAGAAGGCGTCGCCGATCATGAGGGCGGCGGCGAAGGCGGCCAGCACCGCCACACCCAGCCCGGCCACCACGAGGGTGCGCCGCCGGCGGCGCGCCCTCCGGCCGGCCGCGATCGCGCGCACGGTCGTGGCATCCGCTGTCAGTACGGGGGCGGTCACAGCTCGCGCACCTTCTGCCGACGCACGATCCAGATGAAGAACGGTGCGCCCACCAGCGCGGTGACGATGCCGACGTCGAGTTCGCCGGGACGGGCGACCAGGCGCCCGATCACGTCGGCGCCGACCAGCAGCCCGGCTCCGGCGACCGCCGAGAACGGCAGCAGCCAGCGATGGTCGGGCCCGGCCAGCAGCCGGCACAGGTGGGGCACCACGAGGCCGACGAAGCCGATCGGGCCGGCGATCGCGGTGGCGGCACCGCACAGCACCACGGCACCCGCCGAGGCCACCAGTCGGGTGCGGGTGACGTGGGTGCCCAGGCCCGCCGCCAGATCGTCGCCCAGCGCGAGGGCGTTCATGCCGCGCGCGCTCAGCAGGCACACCGCCGCGCCGACGACGAGGGCGGGCAGCACCAGCGCGATCCGGTCCCAGGTGGCGCCGCCCACGCCGCCGATCTCCCAGAACCGGAAGCTTTCCATCGCGTCGGCGCGGGGGAGCAGGATCGCCCGCACCAGTGAGGCGAAGGCGGCCGACGCGGCAGCGCCGGCGAGGGTGAGTTTCAACGGGGTCGCCCCGCCCGAGCCGAGGGAGCCGACCGCGTAGACGAGCACTGCGGCCGCCGCGGCGCCCAGCACGGCCGCACCCATGAGCGCGGCCGGGGCCGTGGTGCCCACCAGCACGATGCACACCACCACCGCCAGCGACGCCCCGCCCGACACGCCCAGGATGCCGGGGTCGGCGAGCGGGTTGCGGGTGACCGCCTGCATGGCGGCGCCCGACAGTGCGAGCGCGGCGCCGACGAGCACCGCCAGCACTGTGCGCGGCAGCCGGGCCAGGACCGCGGCCTCACCGACGGTGTCGGCCTGTCCGCCGAGCGCCGAGAACACCTCGCCCGGGGTCACCGCCCGCACGCCGAGTGCGACGGATGCCACGCACAGCACCGCCAGCACGGCCACCGCGGCGATCAGCCAGGCGGTGCGCGTGGTGCGGCGTCGCCGGACAGGGACCGCGGGTACCGCAGCCGCGGTCGCGGTCGCGGTCATTCGCCCAGGGCTCCGGACAGCAGTGCGAAGTAGTCGTGGATGCCCCAGCCGATCGACAGGGGAGACGGGTTCGCCGATGCGGCCAGCGGAGTGTTGTTGCGCAGCACGGCGATGTGTCCGGCGGCGACGGCCGGGATCTTGCCCAGCAGCGGGTCGGCCTTCAGCTTCGCGATCATCGCGTCGGCGTCGTCGCCGTAGGTGACGAACAGGTCGACGTCGGCGAACCGGTCGGCCTGCTCGGCGCTGACCGTCGTGTAGAACTGGTCGGTGGTGGCCGACTCGTCGGCGACCACCTGCGGCACCGGCATCCCGAGGCTCTGCAGAAACCCGGGCCGGGTGTCGTGGCTGGTGTAGAAGCCGATCTTGCTGAAGTCGGCGGGGTCGATGTACGAGAACAGCACCTTCGCGTCCTTCAGCTTGGGGAAGTCGGCGAGCGCGGCGTCGACCTCGCCGTGCAGCTTCTGAATGAGCGCGTCGCCTTCGGCCTTCTTGCCGATCGCCGCCGCATCCATGCGGATCATGTCCTCGTACGAGGTGCCCCAGGCGACGTCGGGGTAGGCGACGACCGGGGCGATCTTCGAGAGGGTGTCGTATTCGGTGCGACTCAGGCCCGAGTAGGCGGCGAGGATCACGTCGGGCTTGGTGGCGGCGACGGCCTCGAAGTCGATGCCGTCGGTCTCGTCGTAGAGGGCGGGGGTCGTGCCGCCGAGCTCGGCGATGCGGTCTTCGGCCCAGGGGAGGACTCCGTCGTGGTCGTCGTCGCCCCACGTGACCTTGGCCATGCCGACCGGCACCACGCCCAAGGCCAGCGGCACCTCGTCGTTGCCCCAGGCGACGGTGGCGATGCGGGTGGGCTGGGCGGGGATCGTGGTGGTGCCGTACGCGTGTGTGATCGTCACCGGAAAGCCGTCGGATGCCGGCGACGCCGGGCCGTCGGCCGCGGGTGCGGCGCTGCCGGAAGCGCAGCCGGTGAGGGTGAGGGAGAAGGCGGCGAGGCCGGCCAGGGCCAGGGACAGTGCGCGGCGGATGGGCACGGGGGACTCCTCGGGAAAGTGAATAGGTAAGGCTAGCCTAACAGCGCACAGGGAGTGGGTTCGTCCGGGCGACGGATGGAGCGGCCCGGCCGCACCCGCCGCGGCAGGGACCGACCGGACTGCCGCCGCAGGGATCGACCGTACCCGCCGCCGATGGCCTGGCTGCACCCGCCGCCGAGGCCCCGGCTGCACCCGCCGTGCCAGCGCCCCCTGCCCGCCGTCGAAGGCGCGACCACACCGCCGCCGCCGAAGGCCGGTGCGGGCGCCGCCGTATACTGGGAGGCTGGCCCCGTCGGGCCGAACACCCACCCCCACCGCGAAGGATGTCCCTGTGCTCGCCGTGCACGACCTGCAGATCCGCGTGGGCGCGCGCGTCCTGATGGAGGACGTGTCGTTCCGGGTGTCGGCCGGCGACAAGATCGGGCTCGTGGGGCGCAACGGCGCCGGCAAGACGACGCTGACCAAGGTCCTCGCCGGGGACCTGCTTCCCTCTGAGGGGCGCGTGGAACGCGGCGGCGAGCTCGGCTACCTGCCGCAGGATCCCCGGTCGGGCGACCCCGACATGCTCGCCCGCACGCGCATCCTCGACGCCCGGGGACTCGGGTCGATCCAGCTGGGCATGCGCGAGGCCTCGGAGCAGATGGGCAGCGACGACGTGGATGCCGCGGCCCGCGCGATGCGTCGCTACGGCACCCTCACCGAGCGGTTCGAGACCCTCGGCGGCTATGCGGCCGAGGCCGAGGCCGCCTCGATCGCCCACAACCTGGCGCTGCCCGACCGCATCCTCGACCAGCCGCTGCGCACCCTCTCGGGCGGTCAGCGCCGGCGCATCGAGCTGGCCCGCATCCTGTTCTCCGACGCCGAGACGATGATCCTCGACGAGCCGACCAACCACCTCGACGCCGACAGCGTGGTGTGGCTGCGCGAGTTCCTCAAGGGCTACAAGGGCGGGCTGATCGTGATCAGCCACGACGTCGAACTGGTCGGCGAGACCGTGAACCGGGTGTTCTACCTCGACGCGAACCGTCAGGTCATCGACATCTACAACATGAACTGGCGCAACTACCAGCGCCAGCGCGTCGCCGACGAGGAGCGTCGCAAGAAGGAACGCGCCAACGCCGAGAAGAAGGCGACCGCACTGCAGCAGCAGGCCGCCAAGTTCGGGGCGAAGGCCACCAAGGCCGCGGCCGCGCACCAGATGCTCGCGCGCGCCGAGAAACTGCTGAACGGCCTCGACGAGGTGCGCCAGGTCGACCGGGTCGCCAAGCTGCGGTTCCCCAAGCCTGCGCCGTGCGGCCGCACCCCGCTGACGGCCACCGGGCTGAGCAAGTCGTACGGGTCGCTGGAGATCTTCACCGACGTCGACCTCGCCATCGACCGCGGCTCGAAGGTCGTGGTGCTCGGGCTCAACGGCGCCGGAAAGACCACGCTGCTGCGCATCCTCGCCGGGGTCGACGAGCCCGACACCGGGCAGGTGGTGCCCGGGCACGGGCTGAAGATCGGCTACTACGCGCAGGAGCACGAGAACCTCGACGTCGGGCGGACCGTGCTCGAGAACATGACGTCGGCGGCGCCCGACATCACCGCGACCGACGCCCGCAAGGTGCTCGGATCGTTCCTGTTCACCGGCGACGACGTGCACAAGCCCGCGGGCGTGCTCTCGGGCGGCGAGAAGACGCGGCTGTCGCTGGCGACCCTGGTCGTCTCGAGCGCGAACGTGCTGCTGCTGGACGAGCCCACGAACAACCTCGACCCGGCCTCACGCGACGAGATCCTCGACGCGCTGGCGCACTACGAGGGCTCGGTCGTGCTCGTCTCGCACGACGAGGGGGCGGTGCAGGCGCTGAACCCCGAGCGGGTGCTCATCCTGCCCGACGGCGTCGAAGACATCTGGGGCCGCGACTACGCCGACCTCGTCGCGCTGGCGTAATCAGCGGACCCGCCCCGCGCGGTCAGCGGGATGCGTCGTCGAGGAGGGCGTCCTCGTCCTGCGCGTCGCGGTCGCGGCGTGCGGCCCGACGCTCCCGCATGCGGCGGGCGGATGCCTCGGCCTCGAGCGCCGCGGCCGCCTCGGGGTCGGTGGCGGCCAGAGCCGCCACGGCGGCGGCGTCCTCGGCGGCCTCGCGGCGCGCGCGGCGTTCGGATCGGATCACGTACCAGATGAACACGAAGCCCATCACCGCGAACATGATCCACTGGATGCCGTACGACAGGTACGGTCCCGGGTCCTCGGAGGGTGACTCGAACGCGGAGGGCACCTCGGCGGGCGCGGAGTCTTCGCTGATCAGCTCGCCGTAGGCGCCCCGGTCGAGGTCGGCCAGCCCGGTCTTGTGGGCGACCAGTGGCAGGTTCACCGACGGCACCTGTCCGGCGGGGGCTGCGGCCCCCGAGTTCGGCAGGCCCTCGCCGGGCACCAGCCGGGCGACGACGGTGACCTGACCGGTCGGCGCGGCCGGGATGCGGTCGGGGGTGGGCTGGCGGTTGCCCGGCGGCTCCCAGCCGCGGTCGATGAGGAACACGCGGCCGTCGGTGAGCTGGAAGGGCACGATGATCTCGTAGGCGGCGGTGCCTTCGTGCACGCGGTTGCGCACGAGCAGCTGGTCGTCGGTCAGGTAGTGCCCGGTGAGGGTCACCGGACGCCACTTGTCTGCTGCATCCAGCGTCGCCCCCGCCGGCAGCAGGCGGTCCAGTGCCACCGGCGCGGCGTCGTAGTTGCGTGAGATGAGTTCGAGCTGCGCGGTGCGGGCCACGTTCTTGCTCAGCTGCCAGTGGGCCAGGAACGCGCAGGCGATCGCGAACACGATGGCGACGCCGATGTAGGCGGTCCAGCGGACGGCGGCGGGGGCGGACTGGCGGCTGCTCATCGCGGCTCCGGCTCGTCGGCGGGCAACGGTTCGACCGCCACCGGAAAGCGGCGGGCGGCCAGGAAGTCGCGCAGGTAGTCGACGTGCGCGGGACAGGCGGGCCAGAGCTTGCGCCGGTCGGTGGCGTGGATGCGCGGGTTGCGCCACACCACGAGGGCCGTGGCGGCGGCGGTGCATCCGGCGCGCGCGCAGGTCGGGGCGCTCATTCCCGGCCGTCCCCGTCCACTCGGTCGGGCTGCGCGGCCCCGCCCACCTCGCGGGTCTCACGCACGCGGATCACCGTCTCGTGCCCGGCGTCGGCTGCCGCGGCCGGCAGCGCCCGCTCGGGCGGCACCGCGGCGACGGTCTTCGACTCCTGGCCGACGTTGGCGAGCACGACCGCGACGTACGGCAGGAAGATCGCTCCCGCGCCGAACACCCAGGTGTACCAGCCGAACGGCTGCACGAACACCATCGCGACGAAGCACGCCACGCGCACGGCCATCATGAGCAGGTAGCGCACCGAGCGCGCGCCCACCTCGTCGCGCGGCGCGCGCGGCAGCGAGGTCGCCGACTGGGGGTGTGACGGGGTGGTTTTCACGGTGCTCCCAGACTACGCCGCACCGGCCGTGCGGTCGTCGCCGCGTAGGCTGGTGCGAGCATCCGTCCCCGACCCTGTGGAGTGATCCATGTCAGCAGCAGACCGCGTCGTCCTGGTCACCGGCGGCAACCGCGGCATCGGCCGCGCCATCGCCGCCCGCTTCGTCGCCGACGGTTACAAGGTCGCCGTCACCGCGCGTTCGGGCGAGGGGCCGGCCGGCACACTGACGGTGCGGGCCGATGTGACGGATGCCGCGGCCGTGGACGCCGCGTTCACCGAGGTCGAGCAGAAGCTCGGGCCGGTGACGATCGTGGTGGCGAACGCCGGTATCACCAAGGACACGCTGCTGCTGCGCATGACCGAGGACGACTTCGACGCCGTCGTCGACACGAACCTGGGCGGCACCTTCCGGGTCGTCAAACGGGCCGCCAAGGGGATGCTGAAGGCCCGGTGGGGCCGCGTCATCCTCATCTCGTCGGTGGTCGGGCTGTACGGCTCGGCGGGACAGATCAACTACTCGAGCTCGAAGGCCGGGCTGGTGGGTTTCGCCCGGTCGCTGACGCGCGAACTCGGTGCCCGCGCGATCACCGCGAACGTGGTGGCGCCGGGCTTTATCGAGACCGAGATGACCGCGGAGCTGCCCGAGGAGAAGAAGGCCGAGTACAAGAAGGCGATCCCGGCCGGCCGCTACGCGTCGGCCGACGAGGTCGCCGGCGTCGTGGCCTGGCTCGCCTCGGACGAGGCGTCGTACATCTCCGGGGCCGTCATCCCCGTCGACGGCGGCCTCGGCATGGGGCACTAGGCCGGCGACTGCCCGGTCTACGCGGCGTACGCGGTGAGGAAGTCCTCGATCGTGGCGATCGTGGTCGCATTGTCGGTGTGCAGATGACCGCGGATGCCGAGGTCGGCGGCCCCGTCGAGCGACACCCGGTGGTCATCGATGAACAGCACGTCGTCGGCGCGGGCGCCCATCTGTGACAGCGCGGCCGTGTAGGCGGCGGCATCCGGCTTGGCGACCCCGATCTCGTGGCTGTACACGATCGGATCGACGACACCCGACAGACCGAAACGCCGCTCTTCCTCTTCGCGCGCGCCGTCCACAGAGTTCGAGAGGGCGGCTCGCCCGATGTGCGCGGGCAGCGAGCGTGCGTATGCGATCAGGTCGGCGTTGGCCGTGCCGCAGTAGGCATCCCAGAACTCGGTGCGCACCTCGTCGCGGGTCGCGGCATCGAAGCCCAGGGCGTCACCCAGGCGCCGCCAATACTCCGACTGCACGCCCTGCTCGAGGTCGAGGCGAGGAAGATCCGCCGCGTCGACGCGTTCAGCGAAGGCGTCGAGATCGAGCCCGGCCCGTTCGCGCAGACGCGCGGAGAACCGCGGCTGCCACTGGCCGTCGTCGGCGAGGGCGAACACGCCGCCGATGTCGAACAGGATCCACGGCTTCGTCGTCATCGCGCCACTCTAGCGGGCGCGTCCGATCGTCGGCCGGTCGACGCGTCGCCGCTGCAGCGCACGCACGATCGCGGTGGCCAGCCGACCGGGCTGCGACAGTTGCGGCCAATGCCCGGTGTCCAGATGGACGATGTCGACGTCGCGGATGGCCGCGAACTCGTCGTCCCAGGGGCCCCAGTGGGCCAGCTCGTTGCGCAACGCGGTCTCGTCCTGTCGGCCCGACAAGAGGGTCACCGGAATCGCGTGCCGTGCGGGGTCGCGCAACTCGACGGCGTCGGTCGGCACGCGCGCCGGCACCGAATGCATGCGCACCCGGCTGCGGACGGCGTCGTCGAGATCGGCGATGTCGGCGCCGTCGAAGTAGTCCCACCCGGGGAACGGCACCACCCCGTCGTGTGGGGGATACTGCGCGATGCCGAATCCGGATGCCGGTGGCACGGTGTCGACGAAGACCACGCGCGTCACGTGGGCGGCGCGGGCGTCGGCTGCGGCCCACACGACGTTTCCGCCGCCGGAATGGCCGACCAGGGCCGCCGGTCGTGGAGACGCGTCGATCTCGGCCACCACCGCCGCCACCCAATCCGCCATCCGGATGTGCGCCGACCGGGACGCCGGCTCACCGACGCCGGGCATGGTCAGCGGGCGCGGCACGTGGCCGGCACGCTCGAGCACCGGCACGACGCCGTCCCAGCACGACGCGTCCAGCCAGAGCCCCGGCACCAGGATCACGTCCATGACGGCACGGTAGCGCGCCGATGGGGGATCGCGGGGAGCGGGAGCGGCGTTCCGTCAGGGCAACAGCGGCACGATCTGCGACAGGTCGACGGGGCCGACGACCAGGTCGGCCTGCGCCCGCACCGCCGGCTTGGCATTGAAGGCCACGCCCAGGGCGGCGGCCGCCATCATCTGCAGGTCGTTCGCCCCGTCGCCGATCGCCAGGGTGCGCGCGGTCGGCACCTCGTACCCGGCGGCCCACTCGCCGAGGGCGGCGGCCTTGCCCGCGGCATCCACGATGTCGCCGTCGACCCGGCCGGTCAGCACGCCGTCCGAGGCCTCGAGCCGGTTCGCGCGCCAGACGTCCACGCCCAGGTCGGGCGCCACGGTGTCGAGGATCTCGTGGAACCCGCCCGAGACCACCCCGACGACGCCGCCGCGGTCGTGCACGGCGTCGATCAGCTCGCGCACCCCGGGCGTCGGTTCGATCCGCGCCAGCACGCGCGCGAACGCCGTCAGCGGCACGCCCGCCAGCGCCTGCACGCGCGAGCGCAGGCTGGAGGCGAAGTCGACCTCGCCGCGCATGGCCGCCTCGGTCGCCGCCGCCACCTCGGGCCCGCGCCCGGCCTCATCGGCGATCAACTCGATCACCTCGTTGCGGATGAGCGTGGAATCGGCATCGAGGACGACGAGCAGACGCGCGGGCACGCGTCCACAGTACCGGCGCGGTCAGGCCTCGACGTGCACGCCCTTGCCCACGATGGTGATGCCCGAATCGGTCACCGTGAACCCGCGCGCCAGGTCGCGCTCGCGGTCGACGCCCACGGTGGCACCGTCGGCGAGCACCACGTTCTTGTCGAGGATCGCGCGGTGCACCCGTGCGCCCTGACCGACCCGCACATGCTCGAACAGCACGGCGTCGGTGATCGTCGAGCCGCCGGCCGCCAGCGTCCACGGCCCCACCACACTGCGCTCCAGATGGGTGCCCGACAGCACCGACCCCAGCGAGACGATGGAGTCGATGGCGTTGCCGATGCGTCCCACCGAGTCGCGCACGAACTTCGCCGGCGGCGAGTTCACCGTCTGCGAGTGGATCGGCCAGTCCATGTTGTACAGGTTGAACACCGGCAGCGTCGAGATCAGGTCCATGTGTGCGTCGAAGAACGAATCGATCGTGCCCACGTCGCGCCAGTACGAGCGGTCGCGGTCGTTCGACCCGGGCACATCGTTGAGCTTCATGTCGTACACGCCCGCCTCGTCGCGGTCGACGAAGTAGGGCACGATGTCGCCGCCCATGTCGTGGTTGCTCGTGGTGTCTTCGCCGTCGGCGGTGACCGCCTCGATCAGCGCGTCGGCGTCGAAGATGTAGTTGCCCATCGAGGCGAGCACCTCGTCGGGCGCGTCGGCCAGCCCGGTCGCGCTCTGCGGCTTCTCGAGGAACCGCCGGATGCGCCCGGGATGCTCGGGGTCGACGTCGATGACACCGAACTGGTGGGCCAGGCCGAGGGGCTGACGGATGCCGGCCACCGTGGCCCGTGCGCCGGATTCGAGGTGCGCGTCGAGCATCTGCCGGAAGTCCATGCGGTACACGTGGTCGGCGCCGATGACGATGACGATGTCGGGCTGCTCGTCGTTGATCAGGTTCAGGCTCTGCAGGATCGCATCGGCCGACCCCGAGAACCAGCGCTTGCCCAGGCGCTGTTGCGCGGGCACCGAGGCGACGTAGGAGTCCAGCAGCGCCGACATGCGCCAGGTCTGCGAGATGTGCCGGTCGAGGCTGTGCGACTTGTACTGGGTCAGCACCACCACCTGCCGCAGCCCCGAGTTGATGAGGTTCGAGATCGCGAAATCGATCAGCCGGTACTGCCCGCCGAACGGCACCGCCGGCTTCGCCCGATCGGCCGTCAGCGGCATGAGTCGCTTGCCCTCACCACCGGCGAGGATGATTCCGAAGACCTTGGGCGAGGCTGGCATGGCACCACACTATGCCCGCCGCCCCGGCTGTACTAGCGTTCCTGACATGCGCGTCGACATCGTGACGAAGGAGTACCCGCCGGAGGTCTACGGCGGGGCGGGAGTGCACGTCGCCGAGCTCGTGAAGGCGCTGCGCCGGCTCGGTGTCGGCGAGGGCGGACCGGTCGACGCACGGGTGCGCGCGTTCGGCGCGCTGCGCGATGAGCGCGGCACCCGCTCCTACGGCGTGCCCGATGCGCTGCGCGACGCGAACCCCGCCGTGCAGACCCTGGGCACCGACCTCGAGATCGTGCCCGACATCGCCGGCGCCGACGTCGTGCACTCGCACACCTGGTACGCGAACTTCGCCGGGCATGTGGCATCCCTGCTGCACGGCATCCCGCACATCGTGACCGCCCACAGCCTCGAGCCGCTGCGTCCGTGGAAGGCCGAGCAGCTCGGCGGCGGGTATGCGCTCTCGAGTTTCGTGGAGCGCACCGCGTTCGCCTCTGCCGCGGCGGTCATCGCCGTCAGCGACGGCATGCGCTCCGACATCCTGCGCACCTACCCCGACCTCGATCCGCGCCGGGTGCGCGTGATCTACAACGGGATCGACGTGCAGGCGTGGCATCCCGTCGACGACCCGACGCTGCTCGCGACGCTCGGGGTCGACGCGTCGCGGCCGAGCGTCGTGTTCGTCGGCCGCATCACCCGGCAGAAGGGTCTGCCGCACCTGCTGCGGGCGGCTCGGATGCTGCCGCCGGAGGTGCAGCTGATCGTGTGCGCCGGCGCCCCCGACACCCCGCAGATCATGGCCGAGGTCACCGAGCTGGTGCAGGGGCTGCAGGCCGAGCGCGACGGTGTCGTCTGGATCGACCGGATGCTCAGCCGCCACGAGCTGTGCACGGTGCTGACGGCGGCGACCGTGTTCGTGTGCCCGTCGGTGTACGAACCGCTGGGCATCGTGAACCTGGAGGCGATGGCGTGCGGCGCCGCGGTGGTGGGCACCGCGACCGGTGGCATCCCCGAGGTCGTCCTCGACGGTGTCACCGGGCGGCTTGTGCCCATCGACCAGGCCGACGACGGCACCGGCACCCCGCGCGACCCGGAACGGTTCGCGGCCGACCTGGCCGCCGCGCTCACCGAGGTGGCGTGCGACCCCGAGCGTGCCGCCGCCTACGGCAGGGCCGGGCGCGAGCGGGCCGCGACCGACTTCGGATGGGACCAGATCGCCCGGCAGACCGCGGCGCTGTACGCGGAGGTGAGCGGGTCCGGCCGTTAGGCTGGATGCCATGCCCCAGGTCCTCGAGTTCGCCGACGTCGTCGTCCGCCGCAACGCCCGCAACATCGTCGATCACGTGGACTGGTCGGTGCGCGGCGACGAGCGCTGGGTGGTGCTCGGGGCCAACGGTGCCGGCAAGACCACGATCCTGCAGTTGGCGGCGACACTGCTGCATCCCACCAGCGGCACGGTCACCGTGCTCGACGAGCGGCTCGGCCGCACCGACGTGTTCGAGCTGCGCCCCCGCATCGGCTTCGCCTCGTCGGCGATGGCGCGCCGGGTACCGCCCGAAGAGACCGTGCTGAACGTGGTGATGACCGCGGCGTACTCGGTGCTCGGCCGGTGGAACGAGTCCTACGAAGACATCGACGAGCGTCGCGCCCTGCGGGTGCTGGCCGAGTGGCGGCTCGACCACCTCGCCGACCGCACCTTCGGCACCCTGTCGGAGGGGGAGCAGAAGCGCGTGCAGATCGCCCGTGCCGTGATGACCGATCCCGAGCTGCTGCTGCTGGACGAGCCGAGCGCGAGCCTGGACCTGGGGGCCCGGGAGGAGCTGCTGCAGTTGCTCGGCGGATACGCGCAGGCGCCGACCACTCCGGCCATGATCATGGTCACCCACCACGTCGAAGAGATCCCGGTCGGGTTCACGCACGTGCTGCTGCTGCGGGACGGTGCGGTCGTGGCATCCGGCCCGCTAGAGGAGACCCTCACCGCCGAGAACCTCAGCGCCACGTTCGGCATGCCGATCACCCTGGCCACCGAGGACGGGCGCTACGCCGCCCGTGCCGCGTCGCAGAACCCCGGCGATCGCTGATAGACTCGATCCTTGGTGCTTCGGCGCCGCAGATTTCCCTTCCGCACCGCAAGGAATCCCAATGAAGACTGACATCCACCCCGACTACCACGCCGTTGTCTTCCGCGACCTCGGCTCGGGCGAGACCTTCCTGACCCGCTCGACCGCGACCAGCGACAAGACCATCGAGCTCGATGGCGTCGAGTACCCCGTCATCGACGTCGAGATCTCGTCGGCGTCGCACCCGTTCTACACGGGCAAGCAGCGCATCCTCGACTCGGCCGGCCGCGTCGAGAAGTTCAACCAGCGCTTCAAGGGCTTCGGCGCCGCCAAGTAATCGCGCACCCGGTGAAGGCCCCGCTGCGGCGGGGTCTTCGTCATGTGCGGGCGCGGATCGGCCAGCTGCCGTCGAGGGTGTCGGCCGGATCGATCCGCCCGATGCGCACGAAGTACTCGGTGAGGCTTTCGGCCTGGTCGCGCGCCCAGCCGATCTGCCGGGTGTGCAGTTCGACCGCCGATGCGGGCAACGCCGTCGCGTACCGCTGGGCGAGGGCCAACGCCACCCGACCGGCCGCGACCGCGTCGGACGCCGCCTCGTGCGCGTCCTCGAGCGCCACCGCATAATGCGCGGCCACCGCGGTGAGGGTGCGCTTTCCGCGCCGATACCGGTCGAGCGCCTTGTCGAGCACGAGCGGGTCGATCACCGGCTCGGGACGTGCGATCTCGGCCACGCCGTGTCGCCGGCACTCGTGGGCCAACAGCGAGAAGTCGTACGGCGCGTTGTAGGCGACCACCGGAACACCCGCCTCGAACAGGGCCCGCAGCGCCGCGGTCACCTCGGCGACCACGTCGGCCGCGGGTCGGCCATGGGCACGGGCGTACTCGGTGGTGACACCGTGCACCGCCGCCGCGGCATCCGGGATCTCGACCCCCGGGTCGGCGAGCCAGTCCTGCGCCTGCACCACCGCACCGGTGCCGTCGAGCACACCGACGTGTGCGGTCACCACGCGATCGCCGGTGACATCGATGCCCGTGGTCTCGAGATCGAACACGCCCACCCGGCGCGACCAGTCCGGCACGGCCGCGTCCGTGTGCGGGGTGGCGGCGTCGTCGGGATCGAGGTCGAAGAGTGCCGGCTGGTCCATGCCGCCCACGGTAGGGCACACCTCCGACAACGCCCGGCAGCGACGCCGCGGCATCCTAGACTCGACGGGTGAGCGCCCCGAACCCGTACGCCGCACAGCTGGCCGAGATCCCGGTCACCCGTCGCGAGGCGACCGTGCTCGGCGGCACCACCGCCTACTGGGTGTACGGGCCCGACGACGCCGCGGTGACGATCCTGGCCGTGCACGGGTTCCGTGGCGAGCATCACGGTCTCGAACCGATCGTGGCGTTCCTGCCCGGCATCCGCGTCATCTCGCCCGACCTGCCGGGATTCGGCGAGACCGCGCCGCTGCCGGGGCGCCGCCACGACCTGGGCGGATACGTCGATTGGCTCACGTCGTTCGCCGCCGACACCTGCCCCGGCGCCGTCGTGCTCGGCCACAGCTTCGGGTCGATCGTGGCGGCGGCCGCCGTCGCCGCCGGCCTGCCGACGCCGGGGCTGATCCTGGTCAACCCGATCGGCGCGCCCGCACTCGCCGGGCCGCGCGGGGTGTTCACCCGCCTGGCCGTGCTCTACTACCTGCTGGGCGCGCGGCTGCCGCGCCGTGTGGGCGAGGCGCTGCTGCGCAACCGGATGATCGTGCGGGTCATGAGCCTGGCGATGGTCAAGACGCGGGATGCCACGCTGCGTCGCTTCGTGCACGACCAGCACGACACCTACTTCTCGCGCTTCGCCGACCGCGATGTGCTGCACGAGGCGTTCGTGACCAGCGTGTCGCACGACGTGCGGCAGTCGGCCGCGGGCATCGCGCAGCCCACGCTGCTGATCGCCGCCGAACGCGACGACATCACCCCGATCGAGAAGGAACGGGAACTGGTGCGGTTGTTCCCGGACGCCCGCCTGTACGAGATCCCCGCGGTCGGGCACCTCATCCATTACGAGACGCCGCGACCGGCCGCCGAGGCGATCATGCGCTTTCTCGCACGCTGAGCCGCGCCGGGGGACTATGCGCCTTCGCGGGCCAGGTCCATGAGCGGACGCACCCGGTAACCGATGACCTCGCCCATCGCCAGCGAGGTCTCGGTGCGCTCCACCCCGTCGATGGCGAGGATGCGGGCATCCGTCTCGAACAGGTGCTGGGTGTCACGGCACGCCACATGCACGAGCAGATCGACCTGGCCGCTCATCCCATGCGCCTGCAACACCTCGGGGATGCGGTGCAGTTCGCCGGTGATGTAGGGCAGATCGGCCTGCCTGACCGTGACGGCGATGAACGCCTCGATGGGAAAGCCGAGCGCGGTCGCCGAGATCGCCCGCTCGAAGGAGAGGAACACCCCCGACCGCTCCAGTCGCGCCATCCGCGCCTGCACCGTGTTGCGACTCATCCCGAGCTTCTCGGCGAGCGCGACGACGGTGGCGCGCGGATCCTGCGACAAGGTGGCCAGAAGCTCCAGATCGACACTGTCCAGGTGGGCCATAGTGCGAAACACTAGCACGACGCTGCCGGGTGATACTGCGCAACATGCTCAGTCGGCTTCGTGTTGCTTGAGCTAGGTGCAAAATGCACGTACTCTCACGGTATCCGGCGGTGTAGCCGGCTCATCACGCGGCGCCCCACGAGGGTGCCGCGAGAAGGAGGGATGACGATGGTGCACACCCTGACTGGGACAGCCGACCTCAAGACGGATGTCGACGACGTCGCACGACTGCTGACCGCCGACGGCGAGCGGATCGCCGACCACGACCTGGACCCGTGGGTCGCCGACATCGACGTGCAGGCGCTGCGCGACCTGTACCGCGACATGGTCGTGCTGCGCCGGATCGACGCCGAGGGCATGGCGCTGCAGCGTCAGGGGCAGGTGGGCCTGTGGGCGCCCTGCCAGGGCCAGGAGGCCACCCAGATCGGAACCGCCCGTGCGATGCGGGCCGACGACTTCGCGTTCCCGAGCTACCGCGAGACCGGGGTGACGTACGCCCGCGGCGCGAAGCCCGAGGGGTACATCCGTGCCTGGCGGGGCGAGGCGCACTCCAGCTACGACCCGAACGAGATCGGCGCCGCCATCCCGCAGATCATCATCGGTGCGCAGACCCTGCACGCGGTCGGCTACGCCATGGGCATCCAGCGCGACGGCACCGACCAGGTCGTGGCGACCTGGTTCGGCGACGGCGCCACCAGCCAGGGCGACGTGAACGAGGCCATGGTGTTCGCCGCGTCGTACCACGCGCCGGTGGTGTTCGTCTGCTCCAACAACCAGTACGCGATCAGCGAGCCGGTCGGCGTGCAGGCCACCGCGCCCATCGCCGGCCGTGCGCCCGGGTTCGGCATCCCGAGCATGCGCGTGGACGGCAACGACGTGCTCGCCGTCACCGCCGCGATGCGCTGGGCGCTCGATCACGCCCGCAGCGGCAAGGGACCGGCGTTCATCGAGGCGGTCACCTACCGGATGGGCCCGCACACCACCAGCGACGACCCCACGCGCTACCGCAGCCCGGGCGAGCTCGATGCCTGGCGCGGCCGCGACCCGCTGACCCGTGTCGAGGCGTACCTGCGCAGCCAGGGCGCGTTCGACGACGAGTTCGCCGCCGTCGTCGCCGCGGCCTCGGACGAGATGGCCGCCGCCGTGCGCAGCACCTGCCTGGCCATGACGACGGCACCGGCGCTGAGCATCCTGGACGATGTCTACGCCGAGCCGCACGCCGGCCTCGACGAAGAGCGCACCTGGTTCTCGGCCTACCTCGACGGCTTCCAGGACGAGTCGGCGGAGGTGGCACGATGACCCAGCTCACCATGGGCAAGGCCCTGAACGAGGGCCTGCGTCGCGCCATGCGCGATGACGACAAGGTGCTCATCATGGGTGAGGACATCGGCAAGCTCGGCGGGGTGTTCCGCATCACCGACGGCCTGCAGACCGAGTTCGGCGCGCAGCGCGTGGTCGACACCCCGCTCGCCGAGTCCGGCATCGTGGGCACCGCCGTGGGCCTGGCCTACCGCGGGTACCGGCCGGTGGTCGAGATCCAGTTCGACGGCTTCGTGTACCCCGCGTTCGACCAGATCGTCTCGAACGTCGCCAAGCTGCACTACCGCTCGCAGGGTGCGGTGAAGATGCCCATCACCATCCGCATCCCGTGGGCCGGCGGCGTGGGTGCCGCGGAACACCACTCCGAGTCGCCCGAGGCGTACTTCGTGCACACCGCGGGTCTGCGGGTGGTGGCCGTCTCGAACCCGCAGGACGCCTACACGGTGCTGCGGCAGGCGATCGCCTGCGACGACCCGGTCGTGTTCTTCGAGCCCAAGCGGCTCTACCACACCAAGGGCGAGGTGGAGCTCGACGGCGACCTCGCCGACGCCGCGCCGATGGGCCTGGCGCGCATCGCCCGGCCCGGCCGCGACGTGACGCTGCTCACCTACGGTGCGCAGGTGTCGACGGCGATGGATGCCGCGACCGCCGCCGAGGACGAGGGCGTCGACATCGAGGTGATCGACCTGCGGTCGCTGTCGCCGGTGGACTACAAGACCATCACCGCCTCGGTGCGCAAGACCGGCCGTGTCGTGGTCACGCACGAGGCGGCCCGCGAGGCGGGGATGGGCGCCGAACTGATCGCCAGCGTCACCGAACGCTGCTTCAACCACCTCGAGTCGGCACCGGTGCGGGTGACCGGGTGGGACATCCCGTACCCGCCGGCGAAGCTCGAGAAGCACCATGTGCCCGACCTCGACCGCATCCTCGACGCGGTGGACAGCGTGCTGGACCGGCCGAACAGCCTGACCGGAGTCGAACTGTGAGCCAGGATTTCCGTCTGCCCGACCTCGGTGAGGGACTGCCCGACGCCGAGCTGGTCTCGTGGCTGGTCGCCGAGGGCGACGAGGTCGCCCTGAACCAGAACATCGCCGAGGTCGAGACCGCCAAGGCCGTCATCGAGCTGCCGAGTCCCTTCGCCGGTACGGTGCAGAAGCTGCACCATGCCGCCGGAGACGTCGTCGAGGTGGGTGAGGTGCTCATCACGTTCGGCGGCGGGGAACCGGATGCCGCAGCCCCTGCGGCGGCCGACGAGGACGCCGCCGAGGAAGAGGAGAAGGCCACGCCGAACCTCGTGGGCTACGGTGCCGCGCCGCGCAAGTCGGCTCGGCCGCAGCGGCGCGCCCGCGCCGCCCGCACCGGTGGCGCAGGTACCGGTGCCGAGACGGCCGTGCTCGAGGCGGCCCCGCACGACGCGATCGTCGAGCAGCCCCTGGAACGCCCGATCGAGCGTCCGCGGTCCACACCGCCGGTGCGCAAGCTCGCCAAGGACCTGGGCATCGACCTGGCGCTCGTCGAGGCCACCGGGGCCACCGGTCTGATCACCCGTGCCGACGTCGAGGCCTATGCCGCACGGGTCGGTCTCGACGCACACCCGGCCGCCGACGAGGCGCGCACGGCCGGTGCGGCGGGAACCGGGCAGTCGGTGGCCGCCGGGCGTGAGGCGGCACCGGGTGAGCGGGTCACCCGCATCCCGATCCGTGGGGTACGCAAGGTCACCGCCCAGGCCATGGTGCGCAGCGCGTTCACCGCGCCGCACGTGACGACGTTCCACACCGTCGACATCACCGAGACGATGCGGCTGGTCGCGTCGCTGAAGGCCGACCGGTCGCTGGAGGGGCACCGCATCGGCGTGATGGCGGTCGCCGCGAAGGCCGTCTGCCTGGCACTCGGGCGCAACCCGAGCCTGAACGCCAAGTGGGATGCCGATGCGGGCGAGATCGTCGAGCACCACTACGTCAACCTCGGCATCGCCGCGGCCACCGAGCGCGGGCTGATCGTGCCCGTGATCCCGGACGCCGACGCGATGACCCTGGTCGAGCTGGCCGACGCGATCACCGAGCTCGCCCAGGTCGCGCGCTCGGGCAAGACGCCGCCGTCGGCGATGACCGGTGGCACGTTCTCGATCACGAACTTCGGCGTGTTCGGGGTCGAGGCCGGCACCCCCATCCTGAACCCGGGGGAGTCGGGCATCCTCGGCCTGGGCTCGGTGGCACGGCGGCCGTGGGAGCACGACGGCGAGATCGCCCTGCGCGACGTGATGACCCTGAGCCTCTCGTTCGACCACCGGCTGGTGGACGGCGCCGAGGGATCGCGTTTCCTCGTCGACGTCGCCCGGGTGCTCGAAGAGCCCGGGCGGGCGATGCTGCTGCGCTGAGTCGGCACGGACTGCCCGTCGCGTGGACCGGCGCGAACTGCCGGTCGCGTGCACCGGCGCGGTGCGCCGTGGCACCGGGTTTGGGGCGGATCTGTGCGTTTGGGGCGGATCTGTGCGGCCGAATCCGCACAAACCCGCCCCAAACCCGCGGCAAACCCGCGGCCAGGGTCAGGCGCGCAGCGCGGCACGGGCGAGCTGCTCGAGCAGCGCGCGCATCGAACGAGCCGGTATTCGGATGATGTAGTAGTATTACATCATGGTCCTGTCGCGCACCCAGATCTCCCTGAGCGAGGACGACCGGAGAATCCTCGACGTGGCCGCCCGGCGGACCGGGTTGTCGATGAGCGCGCTCATCCGTGATGCGATCCATTCGACCTACGGCGCGCCGACTGCTGCCGACGCCGTGCGCACCGCGATCGACACGTCATTCGGTGTTGTGGCGATCGAGCATGACGGAGAACGCGAGGTCGAGCGGCTACGCAGCGGGCGGAGACTGGCAGAGCTCGCATGACCGCGTGGTTCATCGACACATCGGTGCTGATCGATCACACCCGGGGGGTGGCAGGGGCGCGCGATGCGCTGCTTCGCGCAGCGGAGAGCGGAGAACTGCATTCGAGTGAAGTTGTGCGAGCGGAGCTGCTGGTGCTGATCCGGCCTGCCGAACGCGAGGCCGTCTCTCCGCTCCTGAAAGTCATCACCTGGCATCCCGTCGATGAGCCGGTGGCTGAGCGCGCCGGTGAACTGGGGCGGCGCTGGCTTCCGTCGCACAACGGCATCGATGTGGCGGACTTCCTCATCGCTGCGACCGCGACGCTGATCGGCGCGGAGCTTCTGACGAAGAACATCACGCACTTCCCGATGTTCCCGGGCCTCGTGGCGCCCTACTAGCGATGGAGAAGGCGAGTCGCTCCGCGCCATGCGGAACGGCGCGCCCTCGCAGCTTGGGCGCAGCCGGCAACGCACCGACGAACTCGTCGCGGCTCGGGCGCGGCCGGGAACGCGACGAACTCGCGCCTCCGCTGCGGCGAGGTGATCTCGCGGCGTTCGGCGACCGGGTGGAGGTCGAGCTGAGCAAGGCGGTGGGCGGGTTCAGGCCGGGTTCGTCCGCTGACGGGGCGCGGGCTGCTCTCACAGACTCCGGATGATCGCACGTACGTCGGGTGATTCTGCGGGAATCGTCCGAGGTACGTCGACTTCTCCGAAGTCTGTGCTCCAAAGTCTGTGCACCGCAGCGGGCTCACGCGCGCAGCGCGGCGCTCGCCAACTGCTCGAGCGTCGCGCGCACCTCGGCTTCTGCCGGTGCCGCCCGTAGGCCGCGCACGCTGTGCGGCGTCGAGTTGATGAGCCCGAACACGGCGTGTGCGCGCACGCGCAGGTCGGCGTCGGTGCGCTGGGGGTGGATGCCGCGGAGTACGCCGACCCACAACTCCACGTACTCGCGCTGCAGTCGCCGCACCCGGTGCCGGTCGGCGTCGGCAAGCGATGCGAGGTCGCGGTCCTGCACGCGGATGACGTCGGCATCGGTCAGGGCGAAGTCGACGTGGAACCGGATCAGCGCATCCAACCGCGCCGTGGCATCCGTCTCACGTTCGAGCACCGCGGTGCCCCCGTCGCGCAGTCGTTCGCTCACCCCGACGAGGATGGCCGCCAGCAGCGCCTGCTTGCTGGCGAAGTGCCGATACACGGCCGGGCCGCTCACGCCCACGGCGGCTCCCAGGTCCTCCAGGCTCACCCCGGCGAACCCGCGCTCGGCGAACAGCCGCGCCGCGGCACGCAGCAGCGCGGACTGCCGATCCGACTTCGCCCGCTCACGATCGGTGGGGACCGTTGCCATTTCAGTTAATCCTCGCTAACATGACTTCTCAGTTAGTGAACACTAACAGCAGTGGCGGCATCCGTGCACGGGGCCGCAGGACGTCGAGGGAGATGGCATGGCCCCACTGGCTCCGGTGATCGACACCGCCCCGGCCGCGGGCGACGCGTTCATGCGAACCGCGCAGGCGCAGCGCGACCTGGCCGCGCAGCTGCGCGAACGCCTGGCGGCCGCCGCGCTGGGCGGCCCCGAGGCATCCCGCGAGCGCCACGTGAAGCGCGGCAAGCTGCTGCCGCGCGACCGTGTGAGGCGGCTGCTCGACGAGGGCAGCCCGTTCCTCGAGATCGCGCCGCTGGCCGCGAACGGGCTCTACGACGACCAGGCGCCCGCGGCGGGCGTCATCGCCGGCATCGGGCTGGTGCACGGTCGGCACGTCATGGTGGTGTGCAACGACGCCACCGTCAAGGGCGGCACGTACTACCCGATGACGGTCAAGAAGCACCTGCGCGCCCAGGAGATCGCCCTCGAGAACCGGCTGCCCTGCGTGTACCTGGTCGACTCGGGCGGTGCCTTCCTGCCCATGCAGGACGAGGTGTTCCCCGACCGCGATCACTTCGGCCGCATCTTCTACAACCAGGCGCGGCTGTCGGCCGAAGGCATCCCTCAGATCGCCGCCGTGCTCGGCTCATGCACCGCCGGCGGTGCGTACGTGCCGGCGATGAGCGACGAGACGGTCATCGTGCGGAACCAGGGCACGATCTTCCTCGGCGGACCGCCGCTGGTGAAGGCGGCGATCGGCGAGATCGTGACCGCTGAAGAGCTCGGCGGGGGAGAGCTGCACGCCCGCCGCTCGGGCGTGGTCGACCATCTCGCCGAAGACGACGAGCACGCCCTGCAGATCGTCCGCGACATCGTGGCCACGCTGCCGCCGCCGGCGGACCCGGCGTGGGAGGTGCTCGACTCGCGCGAGCCGGTGGCCGACCCGGGCGAGCTGTACGGTGTGGTGCCGGTTGACGTGAACCAGCCGTACGACGTGCGCGAGGTCATCGCGCGCCTCGTCGACGGCAGCGAGCTGCACGAGTTCAAGAAGGAGTACGGCACCACCCTGGTCACCGGCTTCGCGCACATCCACGGTCATCCGGTGGGCATCGTCGCCAACAACGGCGTGCTGTTCGGCGAGTCGGCGCTGAAGGGCGCCCACTTCATCGAACTGTGCGACCAGCGGGGCATCCCGCTGCTGTTCCTGCAGAACATCTCGGGCTTCATGGTGGGGCGGGATGCCGAAGCCGGCGGCATCGCCAAAGACGGGGCCAAGATGGTCACGGCCGTCGCCACCACCCGCGTGCCCAAGCTGACCGTCGTGATCGGCGGCTCGTTCGGCGCCGGCAACTACTCGATGTGCGGCCGCGCGTACTCGCCCAGGTTCCTGTGGACGTGGCCGGCCAGCCGCATCTCGGTGATGGGCGGACCGCAGGCCGCCTCGGTGCTGGCGACCGTCAAACGCGACCAGCTCGCCGCGCGCGGCCAGGAGTGGTCGGCCGACGAGCAGGCCGAGTTCGAGGCGCCCATCCGTGCGCAGTACGACGAGCAGGGCAGCCCCTACTACGCCACCGCGCGGCTGTGGGACGACGGTGTCGTCGACCCCGCCGACACCCGCGACCTGTTGGGCCTCGCGCTCGACGTCGTCTCCCGTTCCCCCCTGCCCGAGCCGCGCTTCGGCGTCTTCCGGATGTGAGGATATGACCCCGCTCACCGAGGTGTTCGACACCGTCCTCGTCGCCAACCGCGGCGAGATCGCCCGCCGCGTCATCCGCACGCTGCGCCGTCTGGGCATCCGCTCGGTCGCCGTCTACAGCGACGCCGACGCCGACGCCCCGCACACCCGCGAGGCCGACGTCGCCGTGCGCATCGGCCCCGCCGCGGCGGCGCAGTCCTACCTGGACATCGACGCGATCATCGCCGCCGCCCGCGCCACCGGCGCCCGCGCGATCCACCCCGGCTACGGGTTCCTGTCGGAGAACCCGGCGTTCGGCGCCGCGTGCGCCGCGGCCGGCATCGTGTTCGTCGGGCCCGGCGCGCAGGCGCTCGAGGTGATGGCCGACAAGATCCGTGCCCGCGACCACGTCGCCGCCTCCGGCGTGCCGATCGTGCCCGGGTTCAGCGCCGCCGGCATGACCGACGCCGAGATCACCGCGGCCGCCGTCGCGGCCGGCTTTCCGCTGCTCATCAAACCGTCCGCGGGCGGCGGCGGCAAGGGGATGCAGGAGGTGCACGACGCGGCGCAGATCCCGGATGCCGTGGCCACCGCCCGTCGCGTCGCGAAGGCCGCGTTCGGCGACGACACGCTGCTGTTCGAACGACTGATCCGGACCCCGCGCCACATCGAAGTGCAGGTGCTCGGCGACACCCACGGCCACGTCATGCATCTGGGCGAGCGCGAATGCACGCTGCAGCGCCGCCACCAGAAGGTGATCGAAGAGGCGCCGTCGCCGATCATCGACGCGGTCACCCGAGCCCGACTGGGCGAGGCCGCCTGCGCGGCCGCGGCATCCGTGGCCTACACGGGTGCCGGCACCGTGGAGTTCATCGTCTCGGCCGACGCGCCCGACGAGTTCTTCTTCATGGAGATGAACACCCGGCTGCAGGTCGAGCACCCGGTGACCGAACTGGTCACCGGCATCGACCTGGTCGAACAGCAGCTGCGCATCGCCGCCGGCGAGCCGCTCGCCCTCGGCGAGGTCGTGCTCGACGGCCACGCGATCGAGGCGCGCGTGTACGCCGAGGCCCCCTCGCGCGGCTTTCTGCCCGCCACCGGCGATGTGCTGCGGTGGCAGCCGGCGCCCGGGGTGCGCACCGATGCCGCGGTCGAGTCCGGCAGCGTCGTCACCGCCGACTACGACCCGATGATCGCCAAGGTCATCGCCCACGGTGACGACCGCGCCACCGCGCTGGCCGCACTGGACGCCGCCCTGGCCGACACGGTGCTGCTGGGCGTCGACTCGAACATCGCGTTCCTGCGCACGCTGCTGGCCGACCCCGCCGTCATCGAGGGACGGATGGACACCGGTCTCATCGACCGGATGCCGCCGTTCGAAGACCCCGTACCGGCGGATGCCGCGTTGGCGGCCGCCGCCGCCGTCGTGCCGGCGGCCGCGGAGCGCGGGCACGCCTCGCCGCTGTGGCTGGCGGGGTCGGGGTGGCGGATGGGCGAAGAGCCCGTGCCCGCCCGGGTGTGGTTCGCCACGTCCGACGGCGCGATCATGGTCGCCGAGCGGGCGCCGCGGGCCGAAATGACGATCGCGGCGCAGGCCGACCGGGCCGCGGTCGGACCCGACGGCCAGATCTGGGTGCACGCCGACGGCGTCAACACCGCGCTGACCCCCCTCAGTCGACGGCAGCTGCTGGCACGGCGCCTGGCCGAACGCGAACGGGCGGATGCGGCATCCGACCCCGACCTGCGTGCCCCGATGCCGGGGGCCGTCGTCGCCGTGCACGTCGCCGACGGCGCCCGGGTCGCCGCCGGAGACAAGATCCTCTCGATCGAGGCGATGAAGATGGAGCATCCGCTCACCGCACCGCACGACGGCGTCCTCGCCCTGTCGACCGCCGTCGGCGACCAGGTGCGCCGCGACCAGGTGCTCGCCCGCGTCATCGCCGACACCCCCGCACCCGAGACCACGGACGCTGCGGCATCCGTGACCACCGACAGCCCCGAATGAAGGACCCGCATGGACACCTACAGCACCTATGACGTCACCGACGACGAGCGCGACCTCGCCGGCATGGTGCGCGATTTCGCCGACACCGTCGTCGCCCCGGTCGCCTACGAGGCCGACCGCACCCACACCCTGCCGTTGGACGTCGTCGCCCAGATGGGCGAGATGGGCCTGTTCGGCCTGCCGTTCCCCGAGGAGTACGGCGGGCAGGGCGGTGACTACTTCGCCCTGTGCCTGGCGATCGAGGCGCTCGGCCGGGTCGACCAGTCCCTGGCGATCACCCTCGAGGCGGGTGTGAGCCTGGGCGCGATGCCGGTGTTCCGGTTCGGCAACGAGGAGCAGAAGCAGCAGTATCTGCCCGACCTGCTGGCCGGCCGTGCGCTCGCCGGGTTCGGGCTCACCGAGCCCGACGCGGGGTCGGATGCCGGGGCCACCCGCACCACGGCGCGCCTCGAGGACGGCCACTGGGTGATCAACGGCGCCAAACAGTTCATCACCAACTCGGGTACCGACATCACCCGGTTCGTGACCGTCACCGCCGTCACCGGCGAAAGCGACGGGCGCAAGGAGATCTCGACGATCGTCGTACCGAACGGCACCCCCGGCTTCACCGTCGAGCCCGCCTACGACAAGGTCGGCTGGCACGCCTCCGACACGCACCCGCTCACCTTCGCGGACGCGCGGGTGCCCGAGCAGAACCTGCTCGGTGAGCGTGGCCGCGGATTCGCGAACTTCCTGCACATCCTCGACGAGGGGCGCATAGCGATCGCCGCGCTGTCCGCCGGCGCCGCCGAGGGATGTGTGGACGCGGCCGTCGACTATGCGCACAGCCGCACCGTGTTCGGGCAGCCGCTGGCGAGCAAGCAGGCCATCCAGTTCATGATCGCCCGCATGCACGCCCGGGTGCACAACGCGCGCCTGGCCTGGCACCACGCGGCCCGGCTGCGCGACGCCGGCAAGCCGTTCAAGACCGAGGCCGCGATCGCCAAGATGACCGCCAGCGACGCCGCCATGGACAACGCCCGCGACGCCACCCAGATCTTCGGCGGCAACGGGTTCATGAACGAATACCCGGTCGCCCGGCACTACCGCGACTCCAAGATCCTCGAGGTCGGGGAGGGCACCACCGAGGTGCAGCTGCTGGTCATCGCCCGTTCACTCGGACTGGCGTGACGGCGATGACCGAGATCGTCCAGCGCGGGCTGTACTACGAGGAGTGCGAGGCCGGCGCGCGCTACCTGCACCGGCCCGGTCGCACCGTCACCGAAGCCGACAACATGCTGTTCTCGGCGCTGACGATGAACACCCAGGCGCTGCATCTGGACGCCGCCTACGCGGCCACGCAGCCGTTCGGCCGGTTGTTGATGAACTCGATGTGGACGCTGTCGACGCTGGTCGGCATGTCGGTGGCGCAGATCACCCAGGGCACCCTGGTCGCCCAGCTCGGGCTCAGTGACATCGCCTTCCCGCATCCGGTGTTCGCCGGCGACACCCTGTACGGCGACACCGAGATCGTCGCCAAACGCCTGTCGAAGTCGCGGCCCGGTCAGGGGCTGGTGACCATGACCCACACCGGACGCAACCAGAACGACGAGATCGTCGCCACCGTCACGCGCGTCGCGCTGATGTGGTGCCTGCCGCAGGAGGACGCATGAGCTTCGCCATGGGCCCGGCGCTGCTGTTCTGCCCGGCCGACCGGCCGGAACGGTACGCGAAGGCGGCCGAGCGCGCCGACGCGGTGATCCTCGACCTCGAAGACGCGGTGTCGCCGGATGCCAAGGCCGCCGCCCGCGGGCATGTGATCGAGAGCGACCTGGACCCGGCCCGGACCATCGTGCGCATCAATCCGCTCGACTCCGACCACCTGGCATCCGATCTGTCGACCGTGCTGCAGACCGACTACCGCACCGTCATGGTCGCCAAGGCCGAGTCGGCGAAGCGGATCGGCCGGCTCGACCCGCGGCTGCGCGTCGTCGCGCTGTGCGAGACCGCGCGCGGGGTCGAGCGGGCCGAGAAGATCGCCGCGCTCGAGAACGTCGACGCGCTGATGTGGGGCGCCGAAGACCTGGTCGCCTCGCTGGGCGGCACCTCCAGCCGCAAGCGCAACGGCCGCTACCGCGACATCGCCCGCTACGCGCGGGCGCGGGTGCTCCTGGCCGCCGGCGCGCACGGCAGGGCCGCGGTCGACGCGGTGCACCTCGACATCGCCGACGCGAAAGGGCTCGCCCGCGAGGCCGAAGATGCCGCGGCGACGGGTTTCGCCGCGACGGCGTGCATCCATCCCTCGCAGGTCGAGATCATCCGTGCCGCGTACCGGCCCGACGCCGACACCGTCGCCTGGGCGAAGGCGGTGCTGGCTGCGGCCGAGGGCGAACGGGGCGTGTTCTCGTTCCGGGGCCGGATGGTCGACGAGCCGGTGCTGCGGCACGCCCGGGCGGTGCTGGGCCGGGCCTGAATCCGAGAACCGGCGGCTCAGACCCACGGCTCAGACCCGCTCGGCCTGCGCGGCGCCGCTGCGGGCGGCATCCACCAGACGCAGCCGTTCGCGCTCGAACAGCAGCGTGTAGCCGCCGCCGTTGGGCAGTGACGTGCCCGGCTCCGGCAGGTCGCCGTGCGTGACGTGCCGCACCAGTTCGCGGATGAGCGCGCCGTGCGAGACGACGATGACGGATGCCGCGGCGGGCGCGGTGGCGCGGCGCACATCGTGCGCGACCCGGCGCACCGCGGCGACGGCGCGGCGGCGCAACCGGTCGGCGGTCTCGGCGCCGGGCACCTGGGCCGTGGCCCACGGACCGAACCGCGCCGCGAACTCGTCGCCCGTGATCCCTTCGGCGGCGCCGTACCCCCGCTCGCGCAGACCGGGGTACAGCCGCGGCACGGGCAGTCCGAGCTCGCCGGCGATGATCTCGGCGGTCTCGCGGGCGCGCGACAGGTCGCTGGCGACGATCGCGACCGGACCGTGCAGCCGCTCGCCCAGGTCGGCGGCGGCCTCGCGCGCCTGACGGCGACCGGTGTCGTTGAGCGGGATGTCGGTGGCGCCCTGGATGCGTCCGACGAGGTTCCAGTCGGTCTCGCCATGGCGCACGAGGGTCAGCGAAGTCACGCCGCGAGCCTACCGACCCGCACCGAGCGGATGCCGAGCGGACGCTGAACGATGCCGAGCACGCTCAACCGGCCGGGCGGGGGAGCCGGGCGGCGAGGCTGCCCAGCACATCGCTGGTGCCCGCGTCGATCTTCACCGCGGCGGATGCGTCGGCCCGGGTCGCACCCCGGTTCACGATCACCACCGGCAGGGCGCGGCGATGCGCGCGCTGGATCAGCCGCATCCCCGAGTTCACCGCCAGCGACGAGCCCGCCACCAGCAGCGCCTGCGCCGCGGCGAGCAGCTGCGCGGCCCCGGCGAACCGTGCGGGCGGGATCGTCTCACCGAAAAACACCACCTCGGGCTTGAGCATCCCGCCGCACACGCTGCACACCGGGATGCGGAACCCGTCCACCGAGTCGGGGTTCACGTCGCCGTCGGGCAGCAGCACCGCCTGCTCGTCGGTGACCAGCCAGGGGTTGTCGGCCTCGATGCGGGCGGCGAGGTCACGGCGGTCGAACACCTGGCCGCAGCGCAGGCATGCCACCCGGCGCATGGTGCCGTGCAGCTCGACCACGCGCCCCGACCCGGCCTGCAGGTGCAGGCCATCGACGTTCTGCGTGATGACCCCGGTGGCGGTGCCGAGGTGCTCCAGCCGGGCGAGCGCCGCGTGCCCGGGGTTGGGATGCGCCGCCGAGAACCGCTTCCAGCCCAGGTGACTGCCCACCCAGTACCGGCGACGGGCCTGCTCGGAGCCGAGGAACTGCTGCACGGTCATCGGGGTGCGCACCGGGGCTCCCTCGCCGCGGTAGTCCGGGATCCCCGAGTCGGTCGAGACGCCCGCGCCGGTGAGCACCGCCAGCCGGCGGCCCGAGAGCACCGTCACCGCCTGGTCGATCGCGTCCGTCATCCGCACCCCCGCCCGTCCAGGCTACGCCCGCGGTTTGGGATCGTGCAGCGGCGGCGGCATCCTGGATGCGTGATCGTCACCCGCATCGACGACGCGGACGACCCGCGTCTGGCCGACTACCGCGACCTCACCGACGTCGCACTGCGGCGGGTGATCGAGCCCGCCGGCGGCCTGTACATGGCCGAATCGGCGAAGGTGCTCGCCCGGGCGCTGGCGGCGGGGCACCGGCCGCGGTCGGTGTTGATCCAAGACAAGTGGATGCCGGATGCCGAAGCCCTGCTCGCCAGGCGCCCCGACGTGCCCGTGTACACGGTGCCCGCCGAGGTCGCCGAGCAGGTCACCGGATACGCGGTGCACCGCGGCGTGCTCGCGGCCATGCACCGGCCGGCGCTGCCGGAGCCGGCGGAGGTGCTGGCCGCTGCCCGGCGGGTGCTCGTGCTCGACGACATCGTCGACCACACCAATGTCGGGGCGATGTTCCGGGGGGCCGCGGGCCTGGGCGCCGACGCGGTGCTGGTCGGTCCGCGCTGTGCCGACCCGTTGTACCGGCGCAGCGTGCGGGTGAGCATGGGCACGGTGTTCCAGGTGCCGTGGACCCGGCTGCCCGACTGGCCCGAGGCCGCCGACGTGCTGCACGACGCCGGCTTCGTGCTCGCCGCACTCGCGCTCGCCGACGACGCGGTGCCGCTCGATGAGTTCGCCGCGGACCCGCCGGAGCGGGTCGCACTGATGCTCGGCGCCGAGGGCGACGGGCTGGGACGCCGGGCGCTGGCCGCCGCCGACCAGATCGTGACGATCCCGATGCGCGGCGGGGTCGACTCGCTCAATGTGGCAGCTGCCGCGGCGGTGGCGATGTGGGCGTTGCGTATGGAGTGACGGGCGGGCCGCCGACATGCTCGGATGCGTTCGGAGAGGCTCAGAAACGGCCCTGTGCACATCTCGGCCTGTTGGCGGTCCGCCGCGCCCCGCCCGGCGGGCGGGGCTCAGCCGGCATCCGGTCCGGCCGCGGCGGCCGGGGCGGGCAGTGACGCGGCGAGCGCGTCGATCTCGGGCCCGAACAGGCGCGGCAGCGCCGGCAGCGGCGCCGGCTCCGACCCGTCACGCACCGCGGCGGCCACCGCCGCCAGCGCATCGTGGATCCGCGACATCCCGTCACGACCGTCGCCGAACGCGTCGTCGCGCTCGGCGGAGATGTCGCGGTCGCCGTGCTCGAGCATCCAGCAGGCGGCCAGCGCGCCGTAGCCGAGTTCCTGCACCGCGGTCACCGCGGGCCAGTGCTGCTCGGCGGTGCGTCGCTGCGCCGCCGATCCGCCGACGGCCGCCGTGTACGCGTTGCCGACGGCGAACAGCGCGGACTGCAGCCGGTGCCGGGCACGGTGCGCCTGCGGCGAGCCCGGATCGGCCGCCGCGACGTGCACGATGACCGCCTCCGCGCTCTGCACGGCCGCCACGATGGCGTCGGGGATGCGGGTCGGGCGGTTGCGGGCGGTCGCCGCCCGCAACGCGAAGAACACGAGCACGCCGATGGCGCACCCGATCGTGGTGTCGACGCCCCGGGCCAGCAGCAGGCCGGGGATGTCGCCCTCGCCCTGCGCGCCCGCGGCGATCACCACGGCCGACACCGTGATGAACACCACCGCGAGCGAATAGTTGCGCATCACCGTCACCTCGATGACGAACTGCGCGACCATCACCACGAGCACCAGCCACGGCCCCTGCGGATGCGCGACGAGCACCGCGCCGGCCAGCAACAGGCCGACCCACGTTCCCACCATGCGCTCGGCGCCGCGCTGCACGGTGCGGATCCAGTCCAGCCCCGCGTGCAGCACGAGAACCGCCGCGGCCACCGCCCAGTACGCGCGCTCCAGGCCGAGCAGCCCGCCCGCGATGCCGGCGAGCAGGGCCGCGACACCGACCCGCAGCACGATCAGCCGCGCCGGGGCACCCGGGCGCAGCCCGGCGCGCAACGCGTTCCACGGGCTCGCGGCGCCGAGCGGCAGGAACCCGTCATGCCCCTGGTCCGCGGGCCGCTGCCGCGCCCGCTCGACCAGCTCGACGGCGGTGTCGATGATGACCGGGTCGGCGGATGCTCCACGTGCGGCCGCACGGACGCTCCGTGCGAACAGCAGGTGCAGGCGGCGGTTCAGCCCTTGCAGATGCCGCAGCGTCGCCGTGGCGGGCAGGCGCGTCGGCTGCTCGGTGACGAGTGTGGTCCACGCGGCGTTCAGCGCGAGCGCGGCGCGGTGCCGGGCGTCCTGCTGCCGCGGGGATCCGACGGCCGCCGCGTGTGCGGCCACGGCCCGGACGGCGGCGGCGACGGCGAGCCCCTCGGGCCCGCGTGGACGAGCGACGGCGGGCACCATGTGCACGACCCACGCGACCGCGCCCCCGGCCAGCACGAGCAGTCCGGCGTGCCAGGGTGCGATGCTCGCCGTGGGCAGCGTCGTCCCGGCCGCGCACGCGAGGGTGAACATGTAGGCGCCGGGCGGGCCGACGCGCAGCGCGCTGCACATGTACGTCGAGACCATCGCGATGACCACGACGGTGGGCACCACCAGCAGCGGCACTCCCTCGACCGCCATGCCGAGCGCGACGGCGAGCGCGAACGACAGGGCGATCAGCGCCAGATGTCCGGCCCGGTTCAGGTAGGGGCGCCCGCTGCCGTACAACGACGTGAAGGCCCCGAGACTCGCCATCATCCCGGCATCCATGTGCCCGCTGAGCCACCCGACGGTCAGCGGCACGCCCATGCAGATCGACGCCCGCAGCGCGCTCGGCCAGCGGCGCGGGGCCGGTCGGAGGGTGAACAGCGGACGGATGCCGTGGGTGGGCGGGCCGGGCGAAGGAGGCAGCGCCGCCCCGGACGGCGTCGCCACTACGCGCTCTCGCCGCGGTGCGCGGCGGCATCCTTCCCCGGCGCCAGCGTCGTGACCGGCAGCGGCTCGGGGCGTTTGGCGGTGACGTTGTCGCCGGATGACTGGTGCCGCAGCCGGCGCAGCACCCACGGCACCAGGTGCGCACGCGCCCACACCAGGTCTTCGGCGCGAGCCTCACGCCAGGTGCGCTGCGGCAGCGGATCGGGCTGCATCGGCGTCAGCTCGTTCGGCACGTTCAGCGCCCGCAGCACCATGCGTGCGACCTCGTGGTGACCCAGCGCGTTGAAGTGCAACCGGTCGTCGGTGAAGAACCGCGGGTCCTGCACGGTCTTCAGCGCCCACTGGTCGGCCACGATGCAGTCGTACTGGTCGGCGACGGCGCGCACGTTCTCGTTGTAGATGGCCACCTTGCCGCGGATCGCGCGGAACACCGGGGTGAAGTCGGTGTCGATGCCGGTGAACACCACCACCGTCGCGCCGGTGGCCGACAGACGCGCCACCGCGTCGCGGAAGATCTCGGCGACGGCATCCGGGTCCGACCCGGGCCGGATGACGTCGTTGCCGCCCGC
Organism: Microbacterium luticocti DSM 19459; assembly: GCF_000422405.1. Taxonomy (GTDB): domain Bacteria; phylum Actinomycetota; class Actinomycetes; order Actinomycetales; family Microbacteriaceae; genus Microbacterium; species Microbacterium luticocti. The sequence goes on along the minus strand of NZ_AULS01000003.1, from coordinate 22,566 downwards.
GCAGAACGTGATCAGGTCGGGCTTGAGTTCCAGGGCCGGATCCACCTGCTCGTCGACGATCTGACGGATGAGCTTGCCGCGCACGGCGAGGTTCGCGTATGCGAAGTCGTCCACCTGGCTCGACAGCACCTCGGCGACCCGGTCGGCCCAGCCCCGGTACACGTCCGGACGAGTCGGGTCGGGGTCGCCCACCCCCTCGGTGAACGAGTCGCCCAGTGCGACGAAGCGCCGCCACGGGTGCGGCTGCGCGTTCTCGACGTACGGGCTGCGAAGATCGTCCGACATGGGGCCTCCCGGTTCGTGACCGAGTCTCACCCTAGCCCGCCGGGGGAGGTCGTCGGTGTCGCCTAAGGTGGAATCTCGTCGCGCCGACGACGCGGCGCGCACACTGTCGCGGAAGGGAGTCCGGGTGGTCGAGCACGCCTCACTCGGGAGCTCCGCCGCCGAACACCTCTCGCCCACCTACCCGCAGCGCGCCCCGTGGGGCACCGCGCAGCGGCTGCGCGCCTGGCAGGCCGAGGCGCTCGACCTCTACTTCGGCCTGGACGGCCCCGACGGCATCGGCAAGGGCCCTCGCGACTTCCTCGCCGCGGCCACCCCGGGCGCCGGCAAGACCACGTTCGCCCTGCGGCTGGCCAGCGAGCTGCTGCGCCGCGAGGTCGTCGACCGCATCGTCGTGGTGGCGCCCACCGAACACCTGAAGACGCAGTGGGCGGATGCTGCGGCCCGGGTCTCGATCCGGCTCGACCCGGCGTTCAGCAACCGGCACGCCACCCCTGCCCGGCACTACCACGGCGTCGCGGTGACCTACGCGCAGGTCGCGGTCAAGGCATCCGTGCACCAACGGCTGGTGCTCGAGCGGCGCACCCTGGTCATCCTCGACGAGGTGCACCACGGCGGCGACGCGCTCAGCTGGGGCGACGCGCTGCGCGAGGCGTACCAGCGGGCCACCCGCCGACTGTTGCTTTCGGGCACCCCGTTCCGCAGCGACACCGCCCCCATCCCGTTCGTCGAGTACCACCCGAACGAGCACGGCATCCGCATCTCACGCACCGATTACAGCTACGGGTATCGGCGCGCCCTCGAAGACGGCGTGGTGCGGCCGGTCATCTTCCTCGTCTACGCCGGGCAGATGCGGTGGCGCACCAAGGCCGGCGACGAGATGGAGGCCCAGCTCGGCCAGGACAACACCAAGGACGTCACCGCGCAGGCCTGGCGCACCGCGCTCGACCCGCAGGGCGACTGGATCCCCGCCGTGCTGCGCAGCGCCGACCGGCGGCTGAGCGAGGTGCGCGAGCAGGTGCCGGATGCCGGTGGGCTGGTCATCGCGACCGACCAGACCGCCGCCCGGGCCTATGCCGACATCCTCGCCCGGCTGAGCGGCGAGGCGCCCACCGTCGTCCTCTCGGACGAGGCCGAGGCATCCGCCCGCATCGAGGCGTTCTCGCAGGGCACGAGCCGCTGGATGGTGGCGGTGCGGATGGTGTCGGAGGGCGTCGACGTGCCCCGCCTGGCGGTCGGCGTGTACGCCACCAGCGCGTCCACGCCGCTGTTCTTCGCCCAGGCCATCGGCCGGTTCGTGCGGGCGCGGCGCCGCGGCGAGACCGCGAGCGTGTTCCTGCCGAACGTGCCGCAGCTGCTGGCGCTGGCGAACGAGCTGGAGCGGCAGCGCGACCATGCCCTGGACCGCGACGCGGAGGGCGACGAGTGGAACGCCGAAGAAGACCTGATGGATGCCGCGGCGCGCGACGAGAAGGCCTCGGACGCGCTCACCGAGGAGTTCACGTATCAGGCGCTGGGATCGGTTGCCCACTTCGACCGGGTGCTGTACGACGGCCGTGAGTTCGGTCAGCTCGCCGTGCCCGGCACGCCCGAAGAGGAGGAGTTCCTCGGGCTTCCGGGTCTGCTCGAACCCGAGCACGTGCACGAGCTGCTCATGCAGCGGCAGGCCCGGCAGAGCCGGCGCCGCACCGAACGCGAGGCGCGCGAGGGCGCGCACCCCGCCGGCGACGCCCCGCCGGTCGCCCTGCATCGCACGCTCAAAGAGCAGCGGCAGCTGCTGAACAGCCTCGTCGGCCTGTATGCGCGGCAGAGCGGGCAGCCGCACGGACTGGTGCACGCGGAGCTTCGGCGCATGTGCGGCGGCCCCGAGGTGTCGCGCGCCACCGTCGCCCAGCTGCAGGCCCGCATCGACCTGCTGCGCCGCCGCGTGCACTCGTAGACTCGCCGCGTGCGGTACTCGTTCGACTCGCGCTGGCACATCCCGGCGCCGCCCGAACGCTGCTGGGCGGAACTGGAACGGATGCTGCGCACCGGCGCGGCGCCGTGGTGGCCGGCCGTTCAGGTGGCCGACGTGACGATCGGGATGCCGCAGGCGCGGCCCGTGGCGCTGACGCTTCTCGTGCGCAGCCCGCTCGGGTACCGGCTGCGCACGCGCCTGACCGTCACGCGCTGGCAGGCGGGGCGTGCCGTCGCGGCCGACAGCCGCGGCGACCTGCGCGGCCACGGCAGCATTCGGCTGCGTGCGGCGTGCGACGGCAGCGTGCTCGACGTGCACTGGGAGGTGGCCACCACCCGCCGGTGGATGAACCTGTCCGCGCCCCTGCTGCGTCCGGTCTTCGTCGCCGCCCACCGCCGGGTGATGCGCGCCGGCGAAGCCGGGCTGCGAGCGGCCGTCTCGCGCGGTTCGGACCCCCGAAATGCTGGCAATCCCGCAGAACCGCCGGGCGCGGCATCCCGCCCTCGATAGCCTCGAACGGTCGTCGACCCCGGGGAGAGCTGTGACACCCGTACCCGACCCCACGGCGCGTGAGCGCCGGCTGTGGGCCCAGTACCTCGTGAACGAGCGTGCCGAGGCGCGCGTGTATCGCGAGCTCGCAGGGCGCCGCACCGGGCAGGAGCGCGAGATCCTGCTCGCACTCGCCGACGCCGAAGGGCGACACGAGGCGCACTGGCTGGCGCTGCTCGGCGGCGAACCGGCGACCCTGCCGCGTGCCTCGACGCGCACGCGGCTGCTGGGCTGGATGGCACGCCACTTCGGGTCGATCTTCGTGCTCGCCCTCGCCCAGAACGCCGAGGGGCGCTCGCCGTACGACGCCGACCCGCACGCGACTGCGGCGATGGCCGCCGACGAGAAGGTGCACCAGGAGGTGGTGCGCGGGCTGGCCGCCCGCGGCCGCCGGCGGCTGTCGGGCGGCTTCCGCGCCGCGGTGTTCGGCGCGAACGACGGGCTCGTCTCGAACCTCGCGCTGGTGCTGGGCATCGGCGCGACCGGGGTGTCGGCCCAGTTCGTGCTGTTCAGCGGGGTCGCCGGACTGCTCGCCGGCGCCCTGTCGATGGGGGCGGGGGAATACGTGTCGGTGCGCTCGCAGCGCGAGCTGCTCGAAGCCACCGAGCCCGGCGAGTTCGCCGACGGCATCCTGCCCGACCTCGACCTGGACGCCAACGAGCTCGCGCTCGTCTACCGCAGCCGCGGGCTCGGCGCCGACGAGGCGATCGCCCGCGCCGAGCGGATGCTGGCCCGAGCCCGCCGGGCCGATGCCGTGCCCGCCACCACCGGGCCGGTCGGCGCCGACGCGCACGAGGTCGTCGGCGGCGCGTGGCGGGCGGCGATCTCGAGCTTTCTGTTCTTCGCCGTCGGCGCGGTCATCCCGGTGCTGCCGTGGCTGTTCGGGATGTCGGGAACCGGGGCGGTGGTCGTCGCCCTGGCCCTGGTCGGGGCCGCGCTGCTGGCCACCGGTGCCATGGTGGGGCTGCTGTCGGGGGCGCCTCCGCTGCGGCGTGCGGTGCGCCAGCTGCTGATCGGATGCGGTGCGGCGGCGGTCACCTACGTGCTCGGGGCGCTGTTCGGCGTCGCCCTGGGGTGATGGTTCGGTGTCGCCCTGGGCGACAGCCGGCACCGATCGGAACGAGCGGGGTGCGGAATCACTCTCCTTCAGTTACACTGAAGCTATATCAGTCGTACTGAAGGTTGGAGTCATCCCGTGTCGAAGCACTCGCAGCGCTTCCTCCTCGTCGCCACGGCGGTCTACCTCGTGCTCGGACTGGGCGCCGGGCTCGTCTACCGCGAGCTGACCAAGAACGCCGGACTGGCAGCGGGCCGGCCGCTGCAGCTGGGCGTGCTGCACACCCACCTGCTCACGCTCGGGTTCCTCGTCGGCCTGATCGTGCTCGTGCTCGACCGGGTCTTCGCGCTCGGACACCATCGGCTGTTCCCGGTGTTCTTCTGGGTCTACAACGCCGGGGTGGTGCTCAGCGCCGCGATGATGGCCGTGCACGGGCTCACCGAACTCGGCGGCGGCGAGGTCACGGCCGCGACCGCGGGGATCGCCGGGATGGGCCACATCGCGCTGACGATCGGCCTGGTCCTGCTCGTCGTGATGCTGGGGCAGGCGGTGTGGACGGCCCACCCACAGGAGCGGGAGCAGGTGCGATGACCGGCTCGGCATCGGCATCGCCAGCGGTGGCCGCCCCGACCCGGCGGGACTGGCTGGGCCTGGCGACCCTCGCCGCAGGGCTCGGCATGATCGTCCTGGACGGCACGATCGTCGGCGTCGCCCTGCCCGACATCGTCCGTGACCTGCACCTGACCCTGAGCGACGCGCAGTGGGTCGGCAGCCTGTATGCCGCGATCCTGGCCGCGCTGCTGCTGTCGGCCGGCCGCATCGCCGACCGATTCGGCCGCAAGCGACTGTTCCTGGCCGGCATCGTCGTGTTCGTCGCCGGCAGCATGTGGGCCGGGGCCGCCGACGCCTCGTCCGGGCTCATCGCGGCCCGCGCCGTGCAGGCGCTGGGTGCGTCGCTGATCCTGCCCACGACGCTCTCGAGCGTGAACGCCACCTTCCGCGGCCGCTACCGTGCCGCCGCGTTCGGGGTGTGGGGGGCGGTGATCTCGGGCGCCGCCGCCATCGGGCCGCTGGCCGGCGGGGCGCTCACCCAGTGGGCGTCCTGGCCGTGGATCTTCTTCGTCAACCTGCCGGTCGGTGCGATCGTGTTCGTCGCGGCACTGTTCACGGTGCGCGAGACCCGCGACCGGCAGGCTGCGGCATCCGCCGGCGGACCCGACATCGTCGGCGCCCTGCTCAGCGCGGTCGGCTTCGCCGCCCTCGTGTTCGTCGTCATCGAGGGACCCGACCTGGGCTGGTGGGCCCCCGCCGAGGACTTTCAGATCTTCGGTCTGGTCTGGCCGCACACGGCGCCGATCTCGCTCATCCCGGTGCTGGCGGTCATCGCCGTCGCCGGCATCGCCGGGTTCGTCGCGTGGGAGTGGCGCCGGGCGCGCGCCGGCCGCGGCGTGCTTCTGCAGCTGTCGCTGTTCCGGCTGCCGACGTTCGCGTGGGGCAACGTCACGGCGGGAACGGTCGCCGTCGGCGAGTTCGCCATCGTCTTCGTGCTGCCGCTGTTCCTGGTCAACGCGCTCGGCCTGGACGTGTTCGGCGCCGGTCTGGTGCTGGCCGGCATGGCCGTGGGCGCGTTCGCCTCGGGCGCGTTCGCCCGGCACCTGGCCGGATGGTTGGGGGCGCCCGGGGTGGTGATCCTGGGACTGGCGATGGAAGTGCTCGGCGTCGTCGCGGTCGCGCTCACCGTGCGGCCGGATGCCTCGGCCTGGGTCATCGCGGCACCGCTGGTCGTCTACGGGCTCGGGCTGGGGCTGGCCTCGGCGCAGCTGACCGGCACCGTGCTGCGCGATGTGCCGACGGCGATGTCGGGACAGGGCTCGGCGACGCAGAGCACGTTCCGCCAGGTGGGCAGTGCTCTGGGCACCGCGCTGTCGGGAGCCGCCCTGTCGGTCGCGCTGGCGGTGACGCTGCCGGCCGCGACCCGGGCAGCGCACCTGACCGGGCCGAACGTCGACCGGCTGGTGGATGCCACCCGCTCGAGCGCCGGCGCCACCATCGCGCAGCTGCGCGCCCAGCACTCCGACGCGTTGGTGGCGGCCCTCTCGAGCGGGTTCGCCGACGCCACGCGCATCTCGCTGCTGGTGGCGGCCGGCTTTCTGCTGCTCGGGTTCGTCGGTGCACTGCGCGTGCGGGCGGTGGCGACCCGCGAGCCGATGCCGCAGCCTGCGCCCGCCGCCCGGCGGCGTGCCAGAGTGGAACGGTGACGATCTACCTCGACCACGCCGCGACCACACCGCTGCGGCCCGAGGCGCGCGACGCGTGGCTTGCGGCCGCGCAGCGCGTGGGCAACGCATCGTCCATCCACCGCGCCGGGCAGGACGCCCGGCGGCTGCTGGCCGAATCCCGGGAGCGGCTGGCGGCGGTGCTGGACTGCGACCCGATCGAGGTCGTGCTCACCAGCGGCGGCACCGAATCGATCAACACGGCACTGAAGGGCCTGTGGTGGGCGCGGCCGGCCGGCCGGGAGGCGATCGTACTGCCCGACGGCGAGCACCACGCCACGGTCGACACCGTCGAATGGCTGCACACCCATGAGGGGGCCCGGGTGGTGCCGGTGCCGCTGGATCGGGTCGGCCGGATCGAGCCGGATGTCTTCGCCGCCGCCCTTCCCGGTGCCGCGCTGGCCACCGCGCTGGCCGCCAACAACGAGGTGGGCACGGTCAACGACATCGCGGCGCTGTCGGCCGCGGCCGCCGCGGCCGACGTGCCGCTGCACGCCGACGCCGTGGCCGCGTTCGGACACGTCCCGGTCTCGTTCCGCTCCTGGCGGGGCGAGGCGACCGGACCGCGAGGCCTGGTGGCGCTGAGCGTGTCGGCCCACAAGATCGGCGGACCCGTCGGCGTCGGCGCGCTGGTGGTGGCGCGGGAAAGCGAGCCGGCCGCGCTGCTGCACGGCGGCGGGCAGCAGCGCGGGCTGCGCAGCGGGACCCAGGATGTCGCCGGCGCGGCCGCGTTCGCGGTCGCGGCCGAGCTCGCCGCCGCCGAGCGTGAGAGCGAATCCGTCCGGCTGGCGGGCCTGCGGGGCCGCCTGGTGCGTGGCATCCTGAACACCGTCGCCGACGCCGAACTGCTCGGTGACCCGATCGACCGGCTGCCGGGCAACGCCCATGTGCTGTTCTCGGGCGCCCTCGGCGAGACGCTGCTGTTCCTGCTGGATGCGGCGGGGGTGTGCGCGTCCACCGGATCGGCGTGCCAGGCCGGCATCCCCGAGCCCTCGCACGTGGTGACCGCGATGGGCCGGACCGAGACCGAGGCCCGCCAGGTGCTGCGGTTCACCCTCGGCCGCGACACCACCGAAGCCGATGTCGACGCGGCCCTGGCGGTGCTGCCGCAGGCCGTCGAACGCGCGCGGGCCGCGGCATCCGGCCCCCGCCCAGCGGGCCGCTCGTAGACTTGTCGCATGCGGATCCTGGCGGCGATGAGCGGTGGCGTCGACTCGGCCGTCGCGGCCGCGCGGGCCGTCGAGGCCGGGCACGACGTGGTCGGCGTGCATCTGGCGCTCTCGCGCGCGGGCGGCACGCTGCGCACCGGCAGCCGCGGCTGCTGCACCATCGAGGATGCCATGGACGCCCGCCGGGTGGCCGACGTGCTCGGCATCCCGTTCTATGTATGGGACTTCTCGGAGCGGTTCCGGCAGGACGTCGTCGACGACTTCATCGCCGAGTATCAGGCCGGGCGCACCCCGAACCCGTGCATGCGCTGCAACCAGCACATCAAGTTCGCCGCCCTGCTCGAGCGCGGTCTCGAGCTCGGCTTCGACGCGGTGTGCACCGGGCATTACGCGAAGCTCGTCGACACCCCGGCCGGCCACGAGCTGCACCGGGCGAGCGAGGCGGCGAAGGACCAGTCGTACGTGCTGGGGGTGCTCACCGCCGAGCAACTGGCGCACACGTATTTTCCGCTGGGCGACACGCCGTCGAAGGAACTCGTGCGCGCGGAGGCCGAGCGGCGCGGGCTGGCCGTAGCGCGCAAGCCCGACAGCTACGACATCTGCTTCATCCCCGACGGCGACACCCGCGGCTGGCTCGCCGAGCGCGTGGGTGAGGCCGACGGCGAGATCGTGGATCGCTCCGGCGCTGTCGTGGGCACACACCACGGCGCGCACTCGTACACCGTCGGGCAGCGCCGCGGCCTGCAGTTGGGCGTGCCCGCCCCCGACGGCAAGCCGCGGTTCGTGCTCGAGGTACGCCCCGTCAGCAACACCGTCGTGGTCGGGCCGAAAGAGGCGCTGGCGACCGCCGAGATCGCGGGGGAGCGGTTCAGCTGGGCGGGCCGGGAGCCCGAGCCGGGCGGGTTCGACTGCGAGGTGCAGATCCGTGCGCACGCCGATCCGGTGCCCGCGCAGGCGGTGTATGCGGACGGCCTCGTCACGGTGCGGCCGCAGCATCCGTTCGACGGCGTCGCGCCGGGCCAGACCGCCGTGCTCTACGACGGCACCCGGGTGATCGGCCAGTTCACGATCGACCGCACCGTATCGGCGGTTCCCGTCTAGGCAGCGGGTCCGAGGGTGCCCCAGGTGCGGCGCGGGAACGCGGGAGATGTCACTGCGAACGCGTCGCGAACACAGGAGATACCACCTCGAACACAGGAGATATCACCGGGACAGGACGAGAGCGGCCGGATCGTCCTGTCCTCGTGAGATCTCCTGTTGCGGGGATGCCGCACGGCGCGAGCGTCGCCTGATGTCGGGCGTGTCCCACAACGTGCGACCTGACGGCACCGGAGCCCGCATTTTATGGGACACGGCTGCCGGGTGTGTCCCACAAGATGCGACCTCCGGGCGGCGGGACCCACATCTTGTGGGACACGGTCGGCGTGCCAGATCGCGGGCCCGCACCGCGCGCCGCTCGCGTGTCGGGGCCCGCTCATAGACTTGGGGCGTGCCGCAGCAGATCTCAAGGGACGACGCCCGTGCCGAGGCCGAGGGGCTGATCGACCGCATCATCCAGGCGCGCGACGCCTATTACGGGCGTGACGCCGAGATCGTCGACGACGCCACCTACGACGGGTGGATGCGGCGGCTCGAGGAGCTCGAGCGGCTCTACCCCGAACTGCAGGGGCAGGACTCGCCGACCCTCACCGTAGGTGCCGCCGAGAACACGCCGTTCGCGCCGGTCGAGCATGCCGAACGGATGCTGAGCCTGGACAACGTGTTCTCGCTGGACGAGCTGCGGGACTGGTGCCTGAAGACCGCGGCCGCTGCCGGGCGACCGGTGCGCTGGCTGACCGAGCTGAAGATCGACGGACTCGCGATCAGCCTCCGCTACGAGCACGGGCGACTCACCTCCGCCGCCACCCGCGGCGATGGGCGGGTCGGTGAGGACATCACCCGCAATGCGCTGCGGGTCGCCGGCATCCCCGAGCGACTGGCCGGGTCGGGGCATCCACCCCTCGTCGAGGTGCGCGGCGAGGTGTTCATCCCTGTCGCGGCGTTCGACGAGCTCAACGCCTTCCAGGCCGAGCTGCGCGATCGCGCCGTCGACGAGGCCCGTGCCCGCGGACGCGGGTTCGACGAGGCGAAGGCGCTGGTCAGCGCGGGGCGTCGGTTCCCCGCGTTTGCGAATCCGCGCAACGCCGCCAGCGGCGGGCTGCGCCAGCAGCTGGAGAAGAAGGACGGCCTCGAACTCGAGTCGGGGCGTCGGCGGCTGGCGTCGCTGCGTCTGCTCGTGCACGGCATCGGCGCCTGGTCAGATCCGCCGGTGGCGTCGCAGAGCGAGGTGTACGAGCTGCTGGCCGGCTGGGGGCTGCCCACGAGCCCGTACTACCGCACCCCCGACACGATCGACGGGGTGCTCGAGTTCGTCGCGTACTACGGCGAGCACCGGCACGACGTCGAGCACGAGATCGACGGCATCGTCGTGAAGGTCGACGAGCTCGCGCTGCACGACGAGCTGGGCGCGACCAGCCGGGCGCCGCGCTGGGCGATCGCGTACAAGTACCCGCCCGAGCAGGTCAACACCAAGCTGCTCGACATCGTGGTGTCGGTGGGCCGCACCGGCCGTGCCACGCCGTACGCGGTGATGGAACCGGCCCGGGTGGCAGGATCCGTCGTGCGGCAGGCGACGCTGCACAACCAGGATGTCGTCAAGGCCAAGGGCGTGCTGATCGGTGACACGGTCGCGCTGCGCAAGGCGGGGGATGTGATCCCCGAGGTGCTCGGCCCCGTCGTCGAGCTGCGCGACGGCACCGAGCGGGCGTTCGTGATGCCGGAGTTCTGCCCCGAGTGCGGGTCGCCGCTGCGCCCGGCGAAGGAGGGCGACATCGATCTGCGCTGCCCGAACGCGCGGTCGTGCCCGGCGCAGGTGCGGGGGCGTGTCGAGCACATCGGCTCGCGCGGGGCGCTGGATGTCGAGGCGCTCGGCGAGGTGACCGCGGCGGCGCTCACCCAGCCGTCGCACCCGGCCGAGCCGCCGCTGCGCACCGAGGCGGGACTGTTCGACCTGACCCTGGACGAGCTGGTGCCGATCGAGGTCGTCGTGCGCGATGCCGAGACCGGGCTGCCGAAGGAGGATGAGGACGGCGTCGTGAAGACGCGCGCGCCGTTCCGGCGCAACCCCACGGCCGCCGAGCGCAGAGAGGGTCTGACCGGCCAGCAGCCGTCGTCGCAGGCGCTGAAGCTGCTGGAGGAGCTCGAGAAGGCGAAGTCGAAGGAGCTGTGGCGGTTCCTCGTCGCGCTGAACATCCGGCACGTCGGGCCGGTGGCCGCCCGCGCCCTGGCGCAATGGTTCGGGTCGCTCGACGCGATCCGGGCAGCGTCCCGCGACCAGCTGGCGGCGGTGGAGGGCGTCGGCGGGATCATCGCCGACTCGCTGCGGGACTGGTTCGACGTGGACTGGCACCGCGAGATCGTCGACCGGTGGCGCGCCGCCGGGGTGCCGTGGGTCATCCCCGGCCATCCGGGGCCGGGCGCCGCGTCGACCGGGGGAGTGCTCGAGGGGATCACCGTGGTCGCCACCGGGTCGCTCGAGGGCTACACCCGTGAAGGTGCGCAAGAGGCGATCATCGCCGCCGGCGGCAAGGCCGCGTCATCCGTCTCGAAGAAGACCGATTTCGTCGCGGCGGGGCCCGGCGCGGGCTCGAAGCTCGCCAAGGCCGAAGAGCTCGGCGTGCGTATCATCGACGCCGCCCAGTTCAAGGTGCTCGTCGAGCAGGGCCCGGATGCGCTGGGCGCTCCGGGGGCCTGATCGACTCGTCATTGCCGCACGTGGTGATCCGCGTCTGACCGTGCTCGGCCCCGTGCGACGCGGCGCGCGTGGTGGGGGATCACACTCGGCGGGTAGCCTGGTCGCATGCGCGGGGGCGGCGTGACGGGCAGACGATGGACGACACCGGAGGGTGAGTTGCGCGCGCTCACCGTGCTCGACGCGTGGCGGGCCGGCACCCCTCTCACCGAACTCGGGTTCGACCAGCGGGATGGCCGCGTCGACCTGCGCGGGCTGACCCTGCCCGACATCCCTGTCGATGAGATCGTGTCGGCCGGCCGGGTCGAGGTGGGCCTGCTCGCCACCGCACCGCCCCGGGTGACGGACGCCCGCATCGCCGGTGTCGACCTCACCGGTGCGCGACTGGACCGGATCGTGTTCGACGGGTGCGAGTTCGAGGATGTCGTGTTCGCACGGGCGCACCTGGAATCGACGGCGTTCCTCGGGTGCACCATGGTGGGCGTCGACTTCGACCGTGCACGCATCGGCGGGGTGCTGTCCACCGGTGTTGTGAACCGATTCCGCACGCCGCCGGTGATGCGCGGGTCGGTGTACCGCGACTGCCGGTTCACCGGTGCACGGATCACCGATGCGCCCTGCGACCATGCGCTGTTCGAACGGTGCGACTTCACCGGGGCGACACTGCGCGGTCTCGATGTCGCGCTGTCGATGCTGCGCGACTGTGCGCTGGGCGCGACGCTGGCGGATGTGCTGTTCAACGGCACCGAGGGCGTGTGTGAGGGACCCGAGTGCGAGGTCGGCCTCGAGCGAGCGGACTTCACCGACGCCCGCTTCGACGACGTCGACTTCCGGGCGATCCGGATCACCGAGCCGCGGTGGCCGACCCGGCAGCGGTATGTGCTGCTGCGCGGCGACGTGGCCGGCTTCTTCCACCGCGCGGCGGCACTGATCGAGACGATCCCCGCACACGAGCGGGTGCTCATCGACGAGTATGTGACCCGCAATCTCGATGTCGTCCCCGGGCAGCGCGAGTGGATCGTGCTGACCGACATGCTGCGCCGGCCGTCCGAGCACGCCTACGAAGTCGTGGCGGAACAGCAGCTGCTGGAGTTGGCGGACCAGGCGGCGGCAAGCGGCGTCGACATCGTTGCGACGGTGCACGCCGCGTCGTGACTCAGCCTTTGTGGCGCGGCTTGCGCGGCGGTCGATCGTCGCGGTCACGCGCAGACGTGCGATCGTCGCGGTCCCGCGCAGACGTGCGGTCGTCGCGGTCCCGGGCAGACGGGCGGTCGTCGCGGTCGCGCGCGGACGGGCGCTCGTCTCGGCGTGGCCGGTCGTCGCGGTCCCGCCATGCCGGCCGCTCGCCGCGCTCGCGTCGATCGTCGCCCGTGGGACGGCGCCGGTTCGGCACACCCCGGTCGGGTCGCATCTGGATGAGCCGGCCCGAGATGCGGGTGCCGCTCAACCTGTCGAGCACCTTCGGATCGAGGTTCGCGGGCAACTCGACGATCGAGAACTCCGGCTTGATCGTGATCGCGCCGAAGTCGTCGCGACGCAGCCCGCCCTCGTTCGCCAGCGCGCCCACGATCTGCCGCGGCTCCACCCGGTGACGTCGACCCACCTCGATCCGATACGGGGCGTAGTCGCCACGCCCGCGGCGCGGTTCGCGCGGTCCGCGATCGTCGCGGGCGGCACGGTCCTTCGGGGGACGGTTCACGGCGTCGACGGATGCCGCGAGCGGGTCGTTCTCGGGATCCAGCAGCAGCGGCGTCTCGCCCTGTGCCACGACCGCGAGCGCGGCAGCGACATCCGTCTCGGGCACGTCGTGGTGACGCACGTAGTGGGCGATGACGTCGCGGAACCCCGCGATCCGGTCGGTCTGTTCCAGCGCCGTCGTGATGGCGTCGTCGAAGCGCGCCAGCCGGGTGGTGTTGACGTCCTCGGTGGTGGGCAGCTGCATCTGCTCGGGCCGCTGCCGCGTGGCCTTCTCGATGTGCGCGAGCAGGTACCGTTCGCGGGGCGTGATGAAGCTGATCGCGTCGCCGGTGCGCCCGGCGCGGCCGGTGCGGCCGATGCGGTGCACGTACGACTCGGTGTCGGTCGGGATGTCGAAGTTGACCACGTGGCTGATCCGCTCGACGTCCAGCCCGCGCGCGGCGACGTCGGTCGCGACGAGGATGTCGAGCTTGCCGTCCTTGAGCTGGTTCACCGAGCGCTCACGCTGGGCCTGCGGCACGTCGCCGTTGATCGCGGCGGCGGAGTAGCCGCGGGCCCGCAGCTTCTCGGCGAGGGTCTCGGTCTCGTTCTTGGTGCGCACGAACACGATGACCCCGTCGAAGTTCTCCACCTCGAGGATGCGGGTCAGCGCGTCGACCTTCTGCGCGTAGGAGACCACCAGGTAGCGCTGCGTGATGTTCTGGTTGGTGGTGGTCTTGGTCTTGATCGCGATCTCTTCGGGGTCGTGCAGGTATTGCTGCGCGAGGCGTCGGATCGCCGACGGCATGGTCGCCGAGAACAGCGCGACCTGCTTGTCCTCCGGCGTCTGCGCGAGGATCTGCTCGACGTCCTCGGCGAAGCCCATCTTGAGCATCTCGTCGGCCTCGTCGAGCACCAGGTAGCTCAGGTGAGACAGGTCGAGGGTGCCCTTGGCCTGGTGGTCCATGATGCGGCCGGGTGTGCCCACCACGATGTGCACACCGCGCCGCAGCGCCGACAGTTGCTGACCGTACCCCTGCCCGCCGTAGACCGGCAGCACGTGCACGCCCTTCATGCGGGCGGCATACGACTCGAACGCCTCGCACACCTGCAGTGCGAGCTCGCGGGTCGGGGCCAGCACCAGCGCCTGCGGGGTCTTCTGCGACAGGTCGAGCCGCTCCAGCAGCGGCAGCGCGAACGCCGCGGTCTTGCCGGTTCCGGTCTGTGCGGTGCCCAGCACGTCACGGCCGGCCAGCAGCGGCGGGATCGTCGCCGCCTGGATGGCCGACGGCGTCTCGTAGCCGAGATCGCGGATCGCGGCGAGCACCGGTCCGGTGATGCCGAGGTCGTCGAAGCCGGGGACCAGCGTCTCGTCCGCGCCTGCGGCATCCGTCGCCGGCATGCCGTCACCGGTGTCGGCTGGCGTCGTGCCCGTGGCATCCGTCGCATCTGTCATCGTCCCGCTCCCGTCAGATCCATGAGCTTGTCGCGCACCTGGCGGCGCAGCACCTTGCCGATGAGCGATCGCGGCAGCTCGTCGACGACGAACACACGCCGTGGCACCTTGTAGGGGGTCAGGATGCCGCGGGCGAACGCGCGCAGCTCGTCCACGTCGACCTCGCGGTCGGGCGCGGGGACCACGGCGGCGACGACCTCTTCGCCGGAGTGCTCGCTGGGCAGGCCCACCACGGCGACGTCATCGACGTCGGGGTGCTGGCGCAGTGCGTTCTCGACCTCGGTGGGGGCGACGTTGAAACCGCCGGTGATGATCAGTTCTTTGATGCGGTCGACGATGCGCACGAAGCCGCCCTCGTCGATCGTGACGATGTCGCCGGTGCGGAACCAGCCGTCCACGAAGACCGCCTCGGTCTCTTCGGGGCGGCCGTGGTAGCCGCCGAACACCTGCGGGCCCCGCACGATCAGCTCGCCGGCGGTGCCTGGGGCGACGTCCGTCGTCGGGTCGTCGGGGTCGACCACGCGGCATTCGGTGCCCGGCAGCGGCAGACCGACGGTGCCGGGCACCCGGTTCTCGGCGACCGGGTTCGCCATCAGCACGGGCGAGCACTCGCTCAGGCCGTAGCCTTCGACCAGGTACCCGCCGGTGGCCTTCTCGAACGGCACGACCAAATCGTGCGGCAACGCCATCGCGCCCGAGATCGCGATCTCGGTGCCCGCCAGCGACACGCCCTTCTCCTGCGCAGCGTTCAGCAGACGTTCGGCGATGGGCGGCACGAGCGGCAGGAACGTGGCCGGGCGTTTCGCGGTGACGGCGAGCACCATGTCGGGGTCGAACTTGGGGAACAGCACGAGCCGCGCGCCCATCGACATCGCGAACGCCAGGCAGAGGGTCAGGCCGTACGCGTGGAACATCGGCAGCACCGCGTACACCACGCATCCCTCGCCCGCGCGGATCTGCGGCACCCACGCCCGCGCCTGCGCCGCGTTGGCCAGCAGGTTGCGGTGGGTCAGTTCGGCGCCCTTGGGCGACCCGGTGGTGCCGCTCGTGTACTGGATGATCGCGAGGTCGTCGGTGGTCGGCTTCGGGTGGGTGGATGCCAGCGGCTCGGCCGCGACGACGTGTCGCCAAGGGATCGTTCCGGTCACCCGTGACGCCAGCGCGTCGCGGGATGCGCGGGCCTTGGCGATGGGCAGCCGCAACGCGAGGCGGGTCGTCACTGGCATCGCCTGGATCACATCGACGGAGATGAGGTTGTCGACGGCCAGGTCGGCGGGGAAGTCCTGGATGGTTGCGGCGACCTTGGTCCACACGATCGCCGTTGTGGCGCCGTGGTCCTCGAACTGCTTGCGCAGTTCGCGCGGCGTATACAGCGGGTTGTGCTCGATGGCGACGGCCCCCAGCCGCAGGATCGCGTAGAACGCGACGATGTGCTGCGGACAGTTCGGCAGCACGAGCGCGACGGTGTCGCCGGCGCCGACGCCCAGGGCCTTCAGGCCGGCCGCGGCGCGGTCGATCTGCTGCTGCAGCTGCCGGTAGGTGGTGACGCGGCCGAAGAACTCCAGCGCCGGCGCATCCGGGTAGGTGCGCGCGGATGCCGCGACCAGGTCGACGAGCGAGCCGCTGACGGGTTCGAGATCCTCGGGCACCCCGGTCGCGTAGCTGGCGGTCCACGGGCGCGGCGGATCGAACGACGTCATCCACCCAGCCTACGCGTCGAGGCCACGGGACTTCGTGCCCGCGGGCCGGCCGTGCGGGCCGCATCCGCATCCGATGGGGCGTGCTCGGCACCGTCGGCCGAAGGGGGACGGCATCGGCGCGCCCATAGACTGGAGGGGTGTCTGAAATCACCCCCGATCTCGTGCGCCATCTCGGCGTGCTCGCGCGCATCCGGCTGAGCGATGACGAGGTCGAGCGCCTCACCGGTCAGCTCGACGTCATCGTCGACAACATCGCCAAGGTGTCCGAGGTGGCCACCCCCGACGTGCCCGCCACCAGCCACCCGATCGCGCTGCAGAACGTGTTCCGCCCCGACGAGGTCGGCCAGACCCTGACCCGTGAGCAGGCGCTGCAGAATGCTCCGGATGCCGCGGACGGGCGTTTCCGCGTGACGGCGATCCTGGGGGAGGAACAGTGAACGACATCACCCGGCTGACCGCCGCCGAACTGGCCGACAAGCTCGCCGCGGGCGAGGTCTCGGCCGTCGAGGCGACGCAGGCGCACCTCGACCGCATCGCCGCCGTCGACGGCGACGTGCACGCGTTCCTGCACGTGAACGAGCACGCGCTGGATGCGGCGTCCGACATCGACCGCCGGCGTGCGGCCGGCGAGCAGCTCGGCCCTGTCGCCGGAGTGCCGCTGGCGATCAAGGACGTCCTGGTCACCACCGACATGCCGTCCACGAGCGGCTCGAGGATCCTCGAGGGCTACATGTCACCGTTCGACGCCACGGTCGTGGCCCGCTCACGCGTGGCCGGCCTGGTGCCGCTCGGCAAGACGAACATGGACGAGTTTGCGATGGGCTCGTCCACCGAGCACTCCGCGTACGGTCCCACGCACAATCCGTGGGACCTGGAGCGCATCCCGGGCGGCTCCGGCGGCGGCTCGGCCGCCGCGGTCGCCGCGTTCGAGGCGCCGCTGGCGCTCGGCTCCGACACCGGCGGCTCCATCCGTCAGCCCGCACATGTCACCGGCACCGTCGGCATGAAGCCGACGTACGGGGGAGTGAGCCGGTACGGCGCGATCGCCCTGGCCTCATCGCTCGACCAGGTCGGTCCGGTGACCCGCACCGTGCTCGACGCAGGCCTGCTGCACGACGTCATCGGCGGGCACGACCCGCACGACTCGACCTCGCTGACCGACGATTGGCCGTCGTTCGCCGACGTCGCCCGCGAGGGCGCACGCGGTGAGGTGCTGAAGGGCCTGAAGGTCGGCGTGATCACCGAACTGCCCGACAGCGGCTTCCAGCCCGGCGTCGCCGAGTCGTTCCGTGCCTCGCTCGAGATTCTGCAGGCGCACGGCGCCGAGATCATCGAGGTCAGCGCCCCCCACTTCGAGTACGGCGTCGCCGCGTACTACCTGATCCTGCCGGCCGAGGCATCCAGCAACCTCGCGAAGTTCGACTCGGTGCGGTTCGGGATGCGCGTGGACGTGCCCGGTGGCACCGTGGAAGACGTCATGGCCGCCACCCGCGACGC
This sequence comes from Microbacterium luticocti DSM 19459, assembly GCF_000422405.1. Lineage (GTDB taxonomy): Bacteria > Actinomycetota > Actinomycetes > Actinomycetales > Microbacteriaceae > Microbacterium > Microbacterium luticocti. The sequence goes on along the minus strand of NZ_AULS01000003.1, from coordinate 5,156 downwards.
CGGGTTCGGCGACGAGGTCAAACGCCGCGTGATCCTGGGTACCTACGCCCTGTCTGCCGGCTATTACGACGCCTATTACGGCTCGGCGCAGAAGGTGCGCACGCTCATCCAGCAGGACTTCACGACCGCTTTCGGTCAGGTCGACGTCATTGCGACGCCGTCGGCGCCGACCACGGCGTTCAAGATCGGCGAGAAGATCGACGACCCGCTGCAGATGTATCTGAACGACCTGACCACCATCCCGGCGAACCTCGCGGGTGTTCCCGGCATCTCGATCCCGTCGGGCCTGGCATCCGACGACGGCCTGCCCGTCGGCATCCAATTCCTCGCACCGGCGCGTGAAGACGCCCGGCTGTACCGTGTGGGCGCTGCGCTCGAGGCTGCGCTCGTCGACTCATGGGGCGGCCCGCTGCTGGGTCGCGCCCCCGTTCTGGGAGGGGCGCGCTGATGGCCGCGAAGATCATGGACTTCGACAAGGCCCTCGAACTGTTCGAGCCCGTGCTCGGCTTCGAGGTGCACGTCGAGCTGAACACGAAGACCAAGATGTTCTCCGACGCGCCGAACTCGTTCGGCCGCGAGCCGAACACCGATCTCGCGCCCGTCGACCTGGGCCTGCCGGGGTCGATGCCGGTGGTCAACGAGCAGGCGGTGCGGTACTCGATCAGCCTGGGACTCGCCCTGGGCTGCGAGATCGCGCAGTCGTGCCGCTTCGCGCGCAAGAACTACTTCTACCCCGACCTGGGGAAGAACTACCAGATCTCGCAGTATGACGAGCCGATCGCCTACGAGGGGCAGGTCGAGGTCGAGCTCGAAGACGGCACGCTGGTGCAGGTGCCGATCGAGCGTGCGCATATGGAAGAGGATGCCGGCAAGCTGACTCACGTGGGCGGGTCAGCCGGCCGCATCCAGGGTGCCGAGTACTCACTCGTCGACTACAACCGCGCGGGCGTGCCGCTCGTCGAGATCGTCACGAAGCCGATCTTCGGGGCCGAGCACAACGCGCCGCAGCTGGGCGCGGCCTATGTGCGCACGATCCGCGACATCGTGCGGGCGCTGGGCATCTCGGACGCCCGCATGGAGCGCGGCAACATCCGGTGCGATGCCAACGTGTCGCTGCGTCCGCGCGGCCAGGAGAAACTCGGCACCCGCACCGAGACCAAGAACGTCAACTCGATGCGCTCTGTCGAGCGCGCAGTCCGCTACGAGATCCAGCGTCAGGCGGCGATCCTCGCCGACGGAGGCACGATCACGCAGGAGACCCGGCACTGGCATGAAGACACCGGCGTGACCTCGCCGGGACGCCCCAAGTCGGACGCCGACGACTACCGGTACTTCCCCGAGCCCGACCTGCTGCCCGTCGTGCCCTCGCGCGAACTGGTGGAAGAGCTGCGCGCGGCGCTCCCCGAACCACCCGCGGCCCGCCGGCGACGGTTGAAGGCCGAATGGGGCTTCACTGACCTCGAGTTCCAGGACGTCGCCAACGGCGGCGTGCTGGCCGAGGTCGAGCAGACCATCGCCGCAGGCACGACGCCGGCCGCCGCCCGCAAGTGGTGGACCGGCGAGATCGCCCGGCTCGCGAACGAGGCAGGCTGCGAGACCAGTGACCTCGTCGAGCCCACCGCGGTCGCCGAGCTGCAGAAGCTCGTCGACGCGGGCACGCTCACCGACAAGCTCGCCCGCCAGGTGCTCGAGGGCATGGTCGCCGGTGAGGGCACCCCGCAGCAGATCGTGGATGCCCGCGGGCTGGCGGTCGTCTCGGATGACGGCGCGCTGATCGCGGCGATCGACGAGGCGTTGAAGGCGCAGCCCGACGTGCTCGCGAAGATCCGCGACGGCAAGGTGCAGGCCGCCGGTGCTGTCATCGGCGCCGTCATGAAGGCGATGCGCGGCCAGGCCGATGCGGCGCGCGTGCGCGAGCTCGTTCTGGAGCGCGCGAGCGCACCGGAAGCGTAGGCAGAGGCTGGAGCGCCCCGCCCGCGAGGCGCCGCCCGGTCGGTGAGTGAGGCCGCGCGGAAGGTGCTGCTCGGTCGCTGAGCCAGGCCGCGCACCGTGTGGCCCACCGGTCGTTGAGCGCGCGCAGCGCGGCCCAGTCGACACGCACTCGACACCGCCTCGACGGGCTGCGCCCGCCCGACGACCGGGAACGCGATGTCGGACGTCTCGGCGAGAATGGAGCCATGGGACGGGGCGACGGATCGGGCAGGCAGGTCTCGCCCGACGACGCCGACGACACCGGCGCCGGCATCCTGCATGTCGACATGGACGCGTTCTACGCGTCGGTCGAGGTGCTCGACGACCCGTCGCTGCGCGGAAAGCCCGTGATCGTCGGCTCGCCCGAAGGCCGCGGCGTCGTCTCCAGCGCCACGTACGAGGCGCGTCGGTTCGGTGTGCGCTCGGCGATGCCGGTGTCGCAGGCGCTGCGCCTGTGCCCGGTGGCGGTCGTCGTGCCGCCCCACTTCGCGCGCTACCTCGAGCTGTCGGGGCAGGTCATGGCGATCTTCCACGAGATCACGCCGCTGGTCGAGCCGCTGTCGATCGACGAGGCGTTCCTCGACGTGCGCGGGGCGCGCCGGCTGCTCGGCCCGCCGGGACGGATCGCCCGGATGCTTCGGGCCCGGGTGCGCGAACAGACCGGGCTCACCTGCAGCGTGGGTGCGGCATCCACGAAACACGTCGCCAAGATCGCCTCGACCATGAGCAAACCCGACGGGCTGCTCATCGTCGCCGCGCGCGACACCGCCGACTTCCTCGCCCCTCTCAGTGTGCGCGCGATCTGGGGCGTGGGTCCGAAGTCCGCGGATGCGTTGGAATCGCGCGGTATCCGCACCATCCGCGACATCCGCGAGAGCCCGCCGGGCGTGCTCGACCGGGTGCTCGGACCGACCGGCGCCGCGCGCATCCGGCAGCTCGCGCAGGGCGAGGACCCACGGACGGTCGAGCCCGAGCGCATCGAGAAGAGCGTCGGTCACGAAGAGACCTTCCAGGTCGACATCGCCGATGCCACGGTGCTGCGCGCCGAGCTGCGCCGGCTCGCCGATCGGGTCGGTGCCCGCCTCCGGCAGGCCGGGTGGGAGGCGGCGACGGTGTCGATCAAGATCCGCTTCGCCGATTTCACCACCCTGACCCGCACGCAGACGCTCGGTGAGCCGACCTCCGTCGGCCAGCGGATCGGGGCCGCCGCGATCGACCTGTTCGACGCGCTCGACCGGCCGCTGCCGGTGCGGCTGGTCGGGGTGCGCGCCGAGCGCCTGATGCCCGCCGGGGCCGGTGGCCTGGCGCTGTGGGATGACGATGCCGAGTGGCGGCAGGTCGACAAGGCCCTCGACGATGCGGCCGCCCGGTTCGGCGCCGGCACGATCACGCGTGCGGCATTCCTCGGCCCCAAACGCGACGTCGGCGGGGTGACCCATCATCCGCCGATGCGCGCGCCCGGGGTGGGCAGCGGCCGCTCGGACGACTAGCGTGGAGGCATGCCCAACATCGCACTCGAACTCGGCAAACAGGCGGCATCCTTCGGGGTGAACAGCGCGTACGGCCAGCAGCAGGATGTCGACGGCGTCCGCATCATCCCGGTCGCCATCAGCTGGTCGGGCTATGGCGGCGGATCCGATGACGCCGGCAACGGTGGCGGAGGCGGCGGCGGGTACGCCGTGCCGATCGGTGCTTACGTGCGCCGCGGTGACGACCTGCGCTTCGAGCCGAACGTGGTGTCGTTCCTGGCCGTGGCGATCCCGTTCGTGTGGGTCTGCGGTCGCGCGCTGAGTCGTGTCATCCGCGCCCTCAAGAAGTAGCGTCGACCCCGTCGCGCACGCACTCACGCGTGCCGTGACGGCGGTGCGGGATGCCGTGACGGCGGTGTCCGCGGCGAATCCGGTCGTGCTCATCGACGGGCGCAGCGGAGCGGGCAAGTCGTCGCTGGCGCGGCTGCTGGTCGCGGGCTGGCCGGGCGGTGCACCGGTGCAGTTGATCGCCTTGGACTCGCTGTACCCGGGGTGGGACGGGCTGGACGAGGGAGTGCGGGCGGCCTGCGAGACGATCCTGCTGCCGCACGCGCGCGGCAGAGTCGGCGTCTGGCGGCGGTGGGACTGGGATGCCGAGGCGCCCGCCGAGGCCCACGCGGTCGACCCGTCGCTGCCGTTGGTCGTCGAAGGCGCCGGTCTGCTCACACCTCAGACCGCACCGCTGGGCGATGTGCGGGTGTGGGTACAGGCGCCTGACGCGTCCCGTCGGCGCCGCGCCCTGGACCGGGACGGCGACGGCTATCGACCACACTGGGAGCGCTGGGCGGCGCAGGAACGTCGGCACCTGGAGCGGGACCGCCCGGTGGCTCTGGCGACCGTCGTGTGCGACGTGCCCTGACCGGCGGGGCCATGGCGGGACCGCACGCGCGGGATCGCACGAGCGGGATCGCACGCACGGTTGGCCGTCGTGACGAGCCGTGCCGCGGGTCAGTGCTGCTCGAACCGCGGCCAGTCGCTGCCGGCGGGCATCGCCGAGTACAGCGCGGACTTGGCGACGTCCATCGACGGGTAGGTGCCCAGTGACGCGTCGGCACCGGCCATCGTGACCACGTACCCGTCGTCGGTCTCGCGGATGCTGCCCACGACCCCGGTGGTCCCGAAGGCCACCCACACGGAATGACGCCGATCGGTCTGCTCCATCTCGAACTCCTTCCGCTGTACTGCCGACCGTACGCCACGGGGCGCATCGCCGCCAGGCGTTCCCGTCGTCACACAGATCCGGGTAGGCTGAAGGGCACCCTTCCCTCCGTAGCTCAGGGGACAGAGCGAGCGGTTTCTACCCGCCAGGTCGGGGGTTCGAATCCTCCCGGGGGGGCTTTGTCATGAGTCGCGTCATAGGTCCCACCTGAGTCGCGACTTAGGTCACTGTTTGGAAGCCCTGGGCCATCGGCCTTGGGCTTTCATCGTGTTGCGCCAGTAGGTGCGGTCGGGGTCGATGGTGTTGGTCGCGATGATCTCTCCGGTGTTCAGGTGGACGACGGTGGTGGTTTGCTGGTCGGCGAGGATGAGGACGCGTTTGCCGGCGTGGTCGGCGCCGATGCCGAGGTGGTGCATGCGGCCGGCGCGGCGGAAGCTGATCTTCCCGTTGCTGCCGACGTGGTCGTAGCGCAGCCGGTAGTGCGTGGTGTCGGTGTT